>JAIOYV010000086.1 GCA_021740905.1 Bacteroidales bacterium | reverse complement strand
GCCAGTGCACATCAATTTAACCTTGAAGGCCCTTCAAATAGATAATTTTTTTTAGTATAATTGTTAGTGAAATTAACCAGTGGTGTCGTTGTACATTTTGCCCCGGAATCATTGTACATTTTGTCCGGAATACTCATTTCTGAGTAAGTCCGCGAAGTGTACCTGTTTCTTGTTGGAAATTTTTTCCTCTAATCAGTTTATAGATTTCCAAAAGATTGAGCTTCCCGTATGGTCTTATGTTTGTAACCGGCCTCCTATAATAGCTAAATACTGGAATTGTCGGCTTAGGTTTCATACTGATTCGATCATGAATAATAGTGGTTTCCTTTCGGTAATGAAACCTATGCTTATCATCAATCCGTAGATATAGCTCTTTGTTTATCTTCACCAATAGTTCATTGCCACCAACCTGAAAATAAAGAGCGGCAAAGTCGAACGGATCACCCTGAAAATTCTTGTTTTCGGTGTCCTCAAAATAAAAAACAGAGTCCTGATTAAAGATTCTCAAATTGGGTTCATCATTACGAAATGGGTTCTTGCAAAGCTGACTTTCCTTGCCTGATAAGGAAATAGCGATTTCACAAGGATAAAACTCTCGTAGCACATGGGCATAAATAGTAAGCCCATAGTGTGTTTTATGCAAGATTTCCTTTTTGCTAATACTCATCACCGATCCAGTTTGATAGATTACTTCTATAATTCTTTTCCAGTAATGCTTCAATGTCAGAAACCTTATAGTAGAACTTCCCATTAATCCGGGAATAGGGCAGCTTTTTGCTGTCGCGAAGGGTTTGCAAGGTGCGTTTGCTGATATTGAGGGCAAGCAATACATCTTGCCCATCAATCCATTCACCTTTCAGTTTATCAGTACTCGAATTTTTGGGAGGTGCAATCTTCGATTTTATCTCGTTGATGTCCTCCGAAATTTTTAAAAGGGCTTGCCTTATTTCGTACATGTACAGTCTTTTACTACTTTAAAAATGGTGTACCTATTATACTGCTGAAGCTTTCATTCTTATCGACGAAAATGATTTCATAACATTGGCGTTACCGTAGCTAAAAATTAAAACTTAGCGTGCGCGTTGATAATGCACTGTTGTGTCTTCTACTTTAGCTCAATGTTACCGTGATCAGATTAATGTGTGTAAATTACTGGCAGCTAATACTATTTATGTGTTCAATAACCTGCTTTAGCGGAATTATAGATACACCAGATTTTTAAGAAATAAATAATGCCTTCTACTTTTAACCCTGCACAGTTTGGCCGAAAAGTAGTTCAATGTCACTCAGGGTGTAATAATTTGTGCCACCCATTTTTTTTGCAACCAGCTTCTTTGCTTTCCTTTGGTTGTAAAACCAGGTAGTACCCTTACCCAACATTTCTTTTGCCTTCGATTCTGGAATGAACTTTTGGGCAATTGTTCCTTCAGGAACACTTGGCAACTTGATGTTTTGGACAACCTGTAGAATGTATTTTTGGTCATCCTGGATTTGTTTTAACATTCCTAATGGAACTAATACTAATTCTTTGAAGTTTGAATGGGTGTCTTTTCCTTCTGTCATCAATTATTTGATTAAATATGAAACAAAAAAAATATCGCCACAAAACAGCGATATTTTTTGCACCATACAATATTTTTGGTGTGGGTGATTTTAAAATATTTTTCACCCACATGAGTATTAGGGATTTAATACAATATCATTATCTGCATTTGGTGATTTTTAGTCAACAATATCGCTAATCTTCTTTTTCAGGAACCTATTCCAGTCGGGTTTGGCACCAACTTTTTTCCGTTCGGCAAAATATTCTTCCTTTGATATGATCAGTTTCATTGCTGACGCATACAATCCGGTAATAACTTGAATGGGATACTTCTCCTTTATTTGAAACTCCTCCCTTAACATTCTATATAATTGACGGACTATATTATTTCGGAATGTAGTGATTTCTTGTTTTGTATTTGAATGTTCGAATTTTGGGAATAACCATTGATCAATTTCCCTATAGAATACATTTGGATTAAAATGATTAAAAAATCCAAGGTTTTGTGGATATGCATTTTGAGATTCTGGCGAAAGGGAACTCTTATGGTCAGTGAAAGCTTCAATAAAGGCTATTGCCGTATTTAGAAGAAGAGCATCAATGCTTTCAAATTGTTTATAATATTTAATAGGCAATTTAAAAGTGCTAATTACATTTGAGGACATCAGTGTATATATATCAGAAATGTTTTTATCCGATTCATAAATCGTGTATGAAATATAATCATTTTGCAATATTCTTACAGCATAATATGGCTTAACTACCACAAGGTAAGTATCCAACCCGTGATATTTGGGAGGCTCGAAAGAACCATTATGAAATTGATAGAATTCAGCATCCTCTAATTCCTTTGTAGGTTTGAATGTGTTTCCATACTTTTTAATCCAATAAACATTGGCATTGATCTTTTCCTCCAGTTGATATTCGAAAGTGTGAAGTTCATAGTAGATCATTACAAAAAGAGCTAAACTTAAGCGGAAGTCTAATTTTCCGACTTGGCCTCTGAATTTGTTTGACAATAGGGTAATTAGGACCAGAGCTCTGATCTTAATGTTGAACTCTGATTTATAGAATTTTTCAAATCCATCAGAGACGAGTTTCTCTAATTCAATAGGCAATTTTTCAAGAATCGTAAAACTATTAAAGGTTTCTTCAAAGACTTGCTTCTGAAGTGGATCATTGGCAATTATACGATCTATAAAGAAATCAATTTCCTTGAAATTTCCATTTAGGCCATTCTGATTATAAGTGTCCCCATTCCTTTGGGAATTGAAATAATCGTTTATGATTCTTCTATATTCGAAGTAGGCTTTGTCCGGTTCAATCTCAATATTAATGTTAATAGGTTTTGTCTGGTTCATTTATTTTCTCCTGCAATTATTCGGTTAATATTTGCAGTCAAAAATGGACATTATTGCAAGGAGGAATACTGACTTTTTACACTATTTTTTAAAGAATATTTGCATTAGCCTGGTCAATATCGGAGTTGTCAAATTCGGCAAGATAGGTTTGTGTTGTTTTTAAATCACTATGGCCTAGCCCCTGTGATATTACACCAAGTTGAGTCCCAGCAAAATTAGCAATTGAAGCCCAGGAATGTCGGCTAACATAGGAGGTTAGTTTACTATCAATTTTTGACTCAATACCAAGAGTTTTCAAGTACTTATTGTAAGTTTTTAATTTATTTCGAATGTCTTTTAATGTATCCTCATTATTATTTGGTCTTTCAATTATTGGGAAAATAAAATCCGTTCGCAACTTACCATTAGCATAACAATTAAGGATTTTTTCAATTTGTGGGTTTATCGCTATTGAATATAACTTGTGGGTTTTGGTTCTCTTATAAATAATCCGTCCATCAACAATGTTTTCAACTTTTAACTTAGCCATGTCAGTCCAGTTCATTCCAATAGTATAAAAACTGAAAAGGAAGTAGTTGCGCGTATGCCATAGTTCCGTATCTTCAATCAACTCAAGGTCAACTATTTTTTTAATATCTCCCTTTGATATTGCCCTTTTCTGAGTCCTTTCATTTTTGATTTTAAATTTATCGAAAGGGTAGTGATCTTTGGCGACAACACCTTCATTGATGGCCTTGTTATAAATTGCCCGAACTGCTCTTAAATATACATTCAAACTATTTATTGTGTTTCCATTTGACAAATGATCTTCTTGCAGCTTTGTTAAAAACTTGAAATTGATTTCTTGAAATTGGATGTTTTTCTTTCCAGCAAAGTTTTGAATTTTATTTAGTGCCCATTTATATGAATCGGCATTCCCTAATCTATCTGCATTGCGCATCCTTTGAATTAATTCCTGGCAATACTCAGTGAAAGTAATTACTTTATTGGGCTTTTTTATTTTATCTACTAATTCGTCTAAAGTAAAATCTTGATTTAATCGCTTAAAATTTATGTACTGCGAATTAGCATTATCTAATTCCTTTATAAGGAAAGCATTTACCTGAATGGCCAGATCACTTTTTCCTTTTACTTTCATGTTCTTGGCATCCCACTCCTCTTTATAAAGGTTGTATCCAAGATTGATTCTCCGTGTCTTCCGGTTGTGGATTAATTGCATCATTAAAGGATGTCTGCCATCCCCTAATGTTTTATGAGTATAAAGTAAAATTTTGATTGATGCCATAGTCGTATTGTTTTATGGTGTAAACATAGTGTAAACATTTATTGAAACAAAACGAAATGAATAATATTTTAAAACATTTTCTATACCTGTATATCAGGGATATAAATATAATATGAATAAATGTGAAGGCAAATTAAAGACCGAATCTCATGTTTCATAATCATGAGGTCGCGTGTTCAATTCACGCTCTCGCTACTTGAAAATGAAGCACTTACAGAGATTTAAACTGTAGGTGCTTTTTTATTTGCCAGTGATTTGCAAGCAAGAATCTAAAGAAAAGCTTCTTTCATATATCACTACAGTTTCTATATCCAATGTTTGTGATCTACAAAGCAAACCTGGTTTTATACTTAAACCGGAATAATACCCTATTGCTTCTCATCCGATTTTAATTATTTTTGATGATGGCAAATCTAACAATACCATGATCGACAAAAGAAGCCTTTCGGAACGCGACATCTGTACGAAATTCATTAACCCGGTACTTGTAAAAGCAGGCTGGAATATGAAGAAGCAGGTGCGTGAGGAAGTATCTTTTACCGATGGTCGAATTATTGTTCAGGGAAAACTCCATACGAGGGGAACCCGGAAGCGTGCCGACTACATTCTCTATTTTAAACCCAATATGCCCATTGCCATTATCGAGGCAAAGGATAATAAGCATTCAGTAGGAGATGGAATGCAACAGGCACTGGAATATTCGGAGATTCTGCACATTCCTTTTGTGTTTACATCCAATGGAGATTCGTTTGTGTTTCATGACAAAACCAATCCAAGCGGACAGTTGGAACAGGAGATTGCGTTGGAAGATTTTCCTTCTCCCGATTCATTGTGGAAGAAATATCTGATCAATAAAGGCATTGAAGCACCCAAAGAGATTGAAATAGTAGAACAGGACTACATGGCCGACGATAGTGGGATGAGTCCGAGATATTATCAGCAAAATGCCATTAACAGAACCATTGAAGCCATTGCAAAGGGACAAGGCAAGGTGCTTTTGGTGATGGCCACCGGAACAGGAAAAACATATACGGCCTTCAACATAATATGGCGCTTGTGGAAAGCAGGTGTGAAAAAGCGTATTCTCTTTTTGGCCGACAGGAATGCCCTGTTGTCGCAAACAAAAACTGGTGACTTTTCTCCTTTCGGGAATGAGATCATGACCATTATCAAACATCGAAAAATTGATAAGTCATACCAAATTTACTTTGCCCTTTATCAGGGATTGACAGGAAATGAAGATTGGCAAAATGCCTACAAAGACTTTAGTCCTGAATTTTTCGATCTTATAATCATTGATGAGTGCCACCGGGGAAGTGCAGACGAAGCCTCAGCCTGGCGCGAGATTCTGGAGTATTTTAGTGCTGCCACGCAAATTGGTTTAACAGCTACCCCAAAAGAAACAAGGGATATTTCCAACATCGCCTATTTTGGTGAACCCGTTTATACTTATTCTCTAAAACAAGGAATTGAAGATGGTTTCCTCGCTCCCTATAAAGTTGTTCGCATTACGACCACCATTGATGAGGGCTGGAGGCAGACAAGAGGCTTGCACGATAAATACGGCCATGAAATCGAGGACAGGATTTATAATCTTCGCGATTACGACCGAAAACTGGCCATAGATGAACGGACTCAATTGGTAGCCCAAAAGATTACGGAGTATTTAAAGAGCATCGACCGTTTTGCCAAGACCATTGTCTTTTGTGTGGATATTGATCATGCGAACCGAATGCGCATGGCCTTGATTAATGAAAATGCAGATTTGGTTGCCAAGCATCCCAATTATGTTGTGAAGATTACCGGAGACGATGAAGTAGGTAAAATGGAATTGGACAACTTCACTGATGTGGAAGAACGATTTCCGGTTATTGCTACGACATCAAAAATGCTCACAACAGGCATTGATACCAAGATGGTGAAGTTGATCGTTTTGGAAGCCAATATTGGTTCTATGACTGAGTTCAAACAAATAATTGGCAGAGGAACTCGAATACGCGAAGCAGAGGGGAAAGTCTATTTCACCATTATGGATTTCAGAAAAGCCACCAACCTTTTTGCCGACCCCGACTTTGATGGCGATCCGGTTCAGATATATGAACCTGTTGGTGACGATACGGTTGTTCCTCCTGACGAGGATGAGAACCCGGATCAGGAAACATCATCAGACCCAATTATTCCTGACATTTCAATTGCTGATGAAAACGATTATGAACCCCGAAAATATTACGTAAATAACATTCCTGTTTCGGTGGCTCACGAGCGGGTGCAGTATTATGGGGCAGATGGCAAACTGATCACCGAATCGCTAAAGGACTATTCCAAAAAGAATATCCACCACGAGTTTACTTCGCTGGATTCCTTTATTCAAAAATGGCATTCATCCGGAAAGAAAGATGAATTGATAAAAGAATTGGCAGAACAAGGTATTTTACTGGAAGCCCTCAAAGAGGAAGTAGGGAAAGACATGGATGCCTTCGACCTGATATGCCACGTTGCTTTCGACCAGCCACCCTTAACACGGAAAGAGCGGGCTGACGAGGTGCGCAAACGGAACTACTTTGCAAAGTATGGTGAATTAGCCCAAAAAGTACTCAGTAGTTTGTTGGATAAATACGAACAGGAAGGCATTGTTTCTATCGAAGAAGGATCGGTCCTTGAGATTCAACCTTTGAATCAGATTGGGTCGCCTGTTGAGCTGGTAAGAGCATTCGGAAAAAAGAAGGATTTTGAGAAAGCTATCAAGGAATTAGAAAACGAAATTTATAAGATTGCCTAAATTTACGGCAGAATAAAAACATACATCGCAATAGCGTGATAAATAAAGAAAGTCAAAATATTGAATGGAAAAGAATCTGGAAAGATGAATACCTGAAGTGGGTTTGCGGATTTGCTAATGCCAATGGTGGCATTCTAATGGTTGGTGTAGATAACAATGGACAGGTTATTGGGATTGATAACCATGAAAAGCTACTGGAAGATTTGCCCAATAAGGTCCGCGATGTATTGGGTATAATGGTAGATATAAATCTGAAATCAGAGAATGACAACTATTACCTTGAGATTCTCATAGAACCATACCCTACACCTATTTCTTATAGAGGTCATTTTTATTATCGAACAGGAAGTACTATTCAGGATTTAATGGGCCCTGCTCTGGAGCGCTTCCTTTTAAAAAAGATGGGACGTAAGTGGGATAGTGTGTCGGCTCCTGGATTTACGCTTGAAGACTTATCCCCGGAAGGATTTAATATATTCAGAAAAAAAGCGAGGAAAAGTAAGCGTGTTCCCGAAGAAGATCTGGAGGGAAGTAATGCGGAATTATTGGATTCATTGGGATTATTTGTCGATGGTCAATTGAATCGTGCAGCAGTTATTGCTTTTGGGAAGAAGCCCGAAAGACTAATTACCGGTGCAGTTGTTAAGATTGGATTTTTCCGCACACATGATGACTTGCTGTATCAGGATGTAATCGAAGGTAGTTTAATCGAACAGGTGGAAAAAACAATGGATTTGCTTACAACGAAATACATGCGGGCAAATATTGCATACGAAGGATTAACCCGTACAGAAACCTACGATTACCCTGAAGAAGCCTTGCGAGAGGCCTTGTTGAATGCCTTAATCCATAAAGATTATGCAAGCTCAAACCCGGTTCAGATTAGTGTGTACGCCAATTGGATGATGATCTACAACAACGGAAGATTGCCTGAAAACTGGACCATCGATACGTTGAAACAAAAGCATGCTTCGGAACCCGCTAATCCAGATATTGCAAAGGTGTTTTACCGTGCCGGGTATATCGAAGTTTGGGGACGTGGCATTAAAAACATAATGAAGCATTGTGCCGATGCTGGTTTACCTGAGCCTTTTTATAAGGATATGGGATCGGGTTATGCCATTGTTTTTGAAAAGGAAAAAGGGGCTTGTAGTTTTGAGTATAGCGATGAGTCCGAGGCAAAAACAGGGGAAGAAACGTCGGGAAAAATGTCGGGGAAAAGTTCACAAGAATCCAGTGCAAAAACCGGTGCAAAAACCGGTGCAAAAACCGGTGCAAAAACCGGTGCAGAAACCAGTGCAGAAACCAGTGCAGAAACCAGTGCAGAAACCAATGCAAAACTGACTGCAAGACAAAAAGAAATTATATCAATAATAAAGGATGAACCGGCAATCTCCTACCGCGAAATAGCTGCACGGTTGGGAATTAGCAATTCAACTGCTCAGGAGCACTTTGAAAATTTAAAGAGATTGGGAGTCATCATTCATAATGGCCCAACAAAAGGAGGGTACTGGCAAGTTATGGATTAAAACTGCATAAACCAAAGTCCAGGCTGAAAGCCTGCAACATCAAAACCTGGGGCAGCGCCACAAGAAAAAGGAAAGATACGGAACTCCAGGCTGAAAGCCTGAAACACAAAACATGAATAAAATAAAAATCTAAATATCCGAAAAAAATGCCTAGATTAAGTGCAGAAACCAAAAAAGAGATACAAGCATTACCCCGCAAATCGCTTGAAGAGATAGTCCTGAAACTGGCTGCAAAAGATAAATTGAATTACGATTTTCTCATGATCAATTATCTCGACAGGGAGAGCGGCGAAAAGGAATTGTTTGAAAAAGCGAAAGCCGACCTGGAGGTCATTTTCGACAAAAACTACAAAGGCTATACAGATCAGTTGCGTTTTGTGAAAATGCTTACTGCCTGTATCAAGCGCATAAACGAGTTTACCAAAGTCTCGAAAAACAAAGTCTTTGAAGCCAGGTTGCTCATGCTTATTTTGGATGATCATCTTAGAAATTCCAACGATTTGTTCGGCACCTGTTTTACCACTTACGACACCAAATTAGCCATCATCCTGAAGCGGCTGATAAACCTGGTCACAAAGCTTCATCCCGATTACATGATCGATTTTCAGGATGCGATCAACGATTATCTCAATGTAATCCACAGCAAAGCCAATCATATTGATACAGTTTATTTCCTTCCTGCAACAATTTAAAAAGGTAGTTTGTATCAAAACATTATTTACTTTTGGTGGAAATAAAACAAACACTATGATGGCAACAACTTTTCAAAACGGCCTTTCGGAACAGGGAAAAATCCTACAAAAAAATATAGATAGGCGAAATAAACAGAAGTGTATTGTGGATACCCTAAATTGGGCTGATATACACAATGGCGAAAATATTTATTGAAGGCAACAATTAAAAATAAAACGACTATGAATACCAAATTTTTACTCTTACTCTTTTTGCCGTTTATGATTTCGTGCAAATCAAATGAAAATCCGAAATTAGTGTACTCTCATTCGAAATTAATCTACTCTCACAGCGACAGTAATTACAAAATAACCATTGCAACTATTGCTACGAAAATCAATAAGGATGGAATAGCTGAATGTTCAAATTACGTTGAAACGACTATTAGCGACACCTTATACAGTAGATATGGACTTCGATTAAAAAGTATTGTAGCCGCATCGCACAGTACTTCACCAAAGTACATAGGTGAACTACCATTTGATTCTTTAAATAATAAACACTTAGACATAAGAATTGAAAATTACACCAACAATAAGCTGAATTTTGACTCTATACTTTCATTAAGTATTTCCAATGCATTCAATCTCGAAGTAACTCCAATAGATAGCCTGGTAAGCGGTTACGAATTAATAGTCATAGACAGTGAAAAACTAAGAGCTCATCAAACTGAATGTGACGGTGGTTCATCCAAATATAAAAATGGAACTTGGACCAGCTCATCATCAAAATTAGATGGCTTTACAAAAATATTGGATCAGTTCTCGAATAGCTATATAAATTTCAAGGTTCCTAACGAGAATTGCTACTCTATTAAATGTATTGTTGGAAATGACATCAAGAAAATCAATAAAAAACTTGAACCGGTTGGACTGATGTTAAAGGCAACTGACTTTAAACAAACATTTTATAAAATAAAACCTGTTGCAAATCGAGTAGATGGCCCCACCTAAAATAGCCGGGATTCGCCTCTCACCATTTATCCCACACCGATAGGTCGGGACCACCATAGTATTACAAGAAGTCGCTTACAAAAACTGTTTGGTGTTCTTTGATTAATTACACAATGTGTTCCATCACAAGTAGCACTATGGGCAAGCACAGGTAAATAGACAAACGGTCCTTTTTATTGATTATGAAAAGTAAAAATGGAAATGAAGGAACTGGAATAAATAAAAAAGAACAAAGCAATAACAATCAAATGAGATTTGAGCGGAATGAAGTCGGATTCAGTAATTCTGACCCAATAGCACATACCATTGTGCTTGAATGATAGGTCGTTGTAGCTTTAAGCCCTCATTGGACAATACAATGGTGATGATGGGCTGCCTGGGAATTAAGGGACTAAGATTTTTGGGAATATGGAAATTAATGTCTTCATCATTCCCTTATTTACTGACATGATTGGTGTATGAGCACTGTTACAATGACCGGTTTATAATCGAAAAACATGAGCCACTCAAAAAAGAATTAAACCTGCATTGCTTAATGCAAAGGTTTGCATATTCTATATGTAACAACTGATGACTTTTTTTACGATTTATTAATTATTTGGTATAGCATAATTCAAATTTGTACTATACTTTTGGCCACTTAAATATGTTGCATAACATATTTTAAAAACATTTGTAAATCTAAATAAACTATTGAAAACTAAGATTAAGAAAGTTATTAATCTGAAAATTGTAAAGTATGAACAAAAAAGAATATTTAAAATCAAAACCTGAATGTAAAGTTACGTTTCGTTTACCCAAAGAAATTGTAGCAGAAGCCGAGACTGTAAATTTGGTCGGTGATTTCAATAATTGGGATGCAAACAGTACTCCAATGAAAAAACTGAAAAGCGGTGAATTTACAGTTACTGTCACCCTACAAAAAGATAATGAATACCAGTATCGCTATTTTATCGATGGTAAAATCTGGAAGAACGAAGAAAATGCTGATAAATATCTGATGAACGAATTTGGCAGCGAAAATTCAGTCGTTGTGGTGTAGAAGCCCTATTTAGAAATTAATTTTACCTGCCTGCAAAATGCGATTTGAGATATCAGATAGCATTTTGCAGTAGGTAAAATATTGGCTGTAAGGATATCATTAATCTCAATAGGTAGGTCCTACAATGATGAGGTAATGTACTATCCTTCATTGATATGGCATAAATTTGCTCTTGTTGTTCTTCTTTAGATAAGAAACGTAGGTAAATTATGTCAATACAACCAACTTATCCAATCTTTCATATTGAAAAAATATCAAATGGTTTAAGTCCTTATACCAGCGTGTCTACTTCGATTACAGCTTTTTTCGGTCGCGCATTACATGGCTCGACTACGATGAACGAGAAAGTTTTGTTAGCTTTGTCGATGAAGCCAAAGATAAAAGGTGCAAATTGTTGAGTGGCAGTAAAGAATAGATATTAAGGATAAGAAGGATGGTCAATAAATTACTGAACAGGAAAAAGTTAAATCCTTTAGTACCAATTTTTACCGGGAATCGATACGAAGAGGAAGTTAGTATTCAGCTATTTACCTATAATAATGATAGGTATGTTGAGGATCCCCTTTTTTCCGAGGATAAGTTTACAGGGTTTACGGATCAAAAAAGTCAATACTGGCTGAATTTTCATGGCCTTCATGATGTAGAATTGATTAAACGGATGTGCCAAAAATTAGGGATTCATAATTTGGCCATTCAGGATATCCTTGATACAAACCAACGACCGAAGTTTCAGGAATATGATGATCACTGGTTTTTCTCGTTAAAATCTATCCTGCCATCTTGTGGATCAGAAATTGAATCGGAACAAATAAGCTTTATCCTAGGACGAAATTTTTTGGTTTCTTTTCAAGAACGGAAGGCCGATTATTTCGAACATTTACGGCATCGGCTACGGGAAAAAGTTGGTTTATTGCGCGAAAGGGGCCCCGATTTATTGTTGTACTCATTGCTGGAATCGATACTCGACAATTATTTTAAAACCATTGATAGTGTCGATAAACAAGTTGATGAATTTGGGTTTATCGATATGGACGTCGATCCATCGCCAAATGTATTAAGGTCGATTGAGCATTTCAAAAGGCAAATCCATCTAATTAAGAAGACTATTTCTCCCATCAAGGAATTTGTCGCGAAGATAGAACGTGAAGAGTATGACTTGATAAGCCACCAACATATCAAGTATTATTACGAACTGAAGGACTTGTGTTTAACCCTTCTGGACAATTGCGACAGCATTGAAGTCCGCCTCGAGAGTAGCACGAATTTGTTTTTTTCGGTCCAGGGCCACCGGATGAACCAGGTGATGAAAACCCTTACCGTGGTTGCAACCATATTTATCCCGCTCACCTTTATTGCCGGAATTTATGGGATGAATTTTACGAATATGCCCGAACTTACCTGGAAGTGGGGCTATTTTGCGTTGTGGTTGACCATATTAGCAATATTTGGGTTTATGCTTTTTTACTTCAGAAAAAAAAGGTGGTTCTAAAAGAAAAACCCTGGTTATTGCCATTTTAGAAAGCTTTGGGTTCAAGTGTATGGCCGTAATTAATTTATAAACCATGAACATAATACCCCTTATAAGCTTTAAACAAACAGAATGTAAACAGGAATTAAGAATCACATTAAAATGATTGATATTGAAAACATAGAATTGACCTACTTAAGCCTCGACGATTATCAGGAGCTGAAGAAAACGATGATCGAGTCGTACACAAACATGCCCGACTCCTATTGGCGCGAGCATCATATCAAGTCGTTGATAAGCCGTTTCCCCGAAGGGCAGGTAGTGATAAAAGTCAACAATCTGATTGCCGGATGTGCATTGTCAATTATTGTAGATTATAGCAAGTTTGAGGATGATCACACCTACAAAGACATTACAGGAAATTACACGTTCAGCACCCATACATCGGATGGCGATATCCTGTATGGTGTTGATATTTTTATAAAACCTGAATTTCGGGGTTTGCGCCTGGGCCGTAGACTTTATGATTACAGAAAAGAATTGTGCGAACGATTAAACCTAAAAGGGGTGGCTTTTGGTGGACGTATCCCGAATTATCATAAATACGCCGATAAGCTTTCGCCCAAAGAATATATCGACAAGGTAAGGCGGAAAGAAATCCACGACCCGGTACTAAACTTTCAGGTATCGAACGATTTTCACCCAGCAAAAATCCTGAAAAACTACCTGGCAGGGGATGATCAATCAAGCGAATACGCAGTGCTTTTGGAATGGGACAATATCTATTACGAAAAGCACAACAAGAAACCAATTGCCCAGAAAAAATTGGTGCGATTGGGTTTGATACAATGGCAAATGCGGCCCTACAAAAACCTGGATGAATTGTTGCAGCAAGCGGAATTTTTTATTGATGCCGTATCGGGTTACCGGTCCGATTTTGCCTTGTTCCCCGAGTTTTTTGATGCTCCCCTGATGGCCGAGAACAATCATTTAACAGAACCCGAAGCCATTCGTGAGTTAGCCAAGCACACCGCTGCTGTGGTGCAGCGTTTCTCCGAGCTGGCCATATCCTACAACATCAATATCATATCGGGGAGCATGCCCGAAATCAGAAACGACAGGCTGCACAATGTAGGGTATTTGTGCAAGCGCGACGGGACTATCGAGCACTACGAAAAACTGCATGTAACCCCCGACGAGGTAAAAGTGTGGGGCATGGAAAAAGGCGACAAGCTACAGGTGTTCGATACCGACTGTGGTAAGATTGGGATTTTGATCTGCTACGATGTGGAGTTTCCCGAACTAAGCCGCTTGTTGGCCGACGAAGGCATGGACATTTTATTTGTCCCTTTTCTTACCGATACGCAAAATGGGTATTCCCGCGTTAGGAATTGCGCCCAGGCCCGTGCCATCGAAAACGAGTGCTACGTTGCCATTGCAGGATGTGTAGGCAACCTGCCCAAGGTCCATAACATGGATATTCAATACGCACAGGCAATGGTTTTTACACCCTGCGACTTTGCTTTCCCGGCCAATGGCATTAAGGCCGAGGCTACCCCCAACACCGAAATGATCCTCATTGCCGATCTCGATCTCGACCTGTTGCGCGAACTCAACCAATTCGGTAGTGTCAGAAACCTAAAGGACAGACGCAAGGATATTTACGAATTAAAAAAACGGAAATAGCAACTTGGGGATTTATGAAAAAAATTGTCATAATTGGTTGCGGATTTGGTGGGCTTACCTTAGCTAAAAGACTGAGCAAGCAAAAGGTTGAGATTTTGTTGATCGATAAGAATAACTACCATACTTTTCAACCCTTGCTGTACCAGGTTGCAACCGGTGGCCTTGAGGCTGAAAATATTGCCTATCCTGTGCGTAAAATTTTTCGCAATCATAAAAATGTCATTTTCCGGATGTCCGAAGTATTTTCGGTGAATGAGGAAACCAACACCCTCACCACAAATATCGGAGAGATTACCTACGATTATTTGGTAATAGCAACCGGTACAACCAACAACTTTTTCAATTTCGAGAAAGTGAAGGATAAGATACTTCCGCTGAAAACACTGATAGGGGCATTCAATATCCGCAGTTTTTTTATGCAGAACCTCGAACGTTCCTTACTGGCAAAAAATGCAGAGGATCAGGCGGAGATTATCAATGTGGCAGTGATCGGGGGAGGCCCTGCAGGTATTGAAGTCGCCGGTGCCATTGCCGAGATGAAAAAATATGTGTTGCCCCTCGATTTCCCAGAACTGGATCTATCGACTATGAATATTGTCCTCTTTGAAGCATCCGACCGCCTGTTGGCAGTTATGTCTGATCCAGCCTCGAAACATGCCTACAAGTACCTGAAAAATATGGGTATTACCATTAAGCTTTCTACTCCTGTAAAGGATTACGATGGCAAACATCTTATTTTAGACGATGGTTCTACTTTCAAAACCGACACTGTGATATGGACAGCAGGGGTGAAACCTGTAAAACTTTCAGGCTTGAAGGAGACACATTATCATCCCGGAAACCGGTTGAAGGTAGATGAATTTAATAGGCTATCGGAGAGTAAAACCATTTTTGCCATTGGCGATGTTGCAGCCTATGTTTCTCCAGAACACCCAAAAGGCTTGCCCATGCTGGCACCTGTGGCCATTCAACAAGCAAAACTTTTGGCCAATAATTTCAAGCTTATGTGGGCGGGCAAGGAATTGGTCCCTTTTACTTATAAGAATAAAGGGGTGATGGCCACAATAGGAAGGAAAAGAGCCGTGGTCGATTTTCCAAAATGGAAATTCCACGGCTTGTTTGCCTGGTTTATCTGGATGTTTATTCACATCATGTCGCTCATTGGGTTCCGGAACCGGGTTGTGACCTTAATCAACTGGTCGTTGAGCTATTTCAATTACGACAAACCTTTGGGTATCATCATACCACTATTTAAAAGAAACGATTGATTCAAATAATCCTTATTTACCTCGGTATATTTCCGGGAACTCTTTTCGAAGGTGAGGGCACCATCTTTTTCTCCATCATTGCAGCACATCACCGGTACCTCAATATATGGATAGTTGCGGCTATGCGGTATTGTAGGAACATATTCTTCGGTTTGTTTTAATAAATTAAATTCACGGATTTTGTAGTACACCCAATTGAATTAAAAGTATATTTACACCACTTATGTTTACTATAATCCAGAAAAATGAAAATAAAATTCTTAGGTGCAGCACGTGAAGTAACAGGCAGCAAACATTTGGTCATCACCAAACATGGCAAGAAGATTTTGCTCGATTGCGGGATCTATCAGGGAAAAGGGATCGAAACCGATTCGTTGAATAAAGAGCTTGGCTTTAATCCGCAGGATTTGGACCATGTAATCCTAAGCCATGCGCACATCGACCATGCAGGTTTGATTCCTTATATCTACAAACTTGGTTTCAGGGGATCGGTAATTTGCACCAACGCAACACGCGATTTGTGTGCTTTGATGCTTGCCGATTCGGGACACATTCAGGAATATGACACCAAAACATTTAATAAAAAACGGGTACGGCAAGGATTGCCACCTAAAGATCCAATCTATACAAAGAATGATGCCATTGCCTGCATGGAGTTGTTTATTGGTGTCCCTTTCAAAAGAAAATTTAAAATTGACGAACTTACCACGGTCAAATTTACGCCTACCGGGCACATGCTTGGCGGAGGGGTGGTCAACCTTGAAATAGTAGAAGAGGGCATTCCCAAACGGATTGCTTACACAGGTGATATTGGCCGGCCAACAAACAGGATACTTGGTCCGCCCGAACCATTTCCGCAGGCCGAATTCTTAATTTGCGAATCCACGTATGGAGACAGGCCTCATTCATCCATTGACAATTCGGAAAAGGAATTGTTGGATATTCTTATTCGGACATGTGTCGAGAAAAAGGGAAAGCTGATAATCCCATCGTTTAGTGTCGGCAGGACACAGGAGATTGTTTATTCCTTGAATAATTTCTACAATGCCGGGAAGCTCCCTAAAATTGATATTTATGTAGATAGCCCAATGGCTGTAAATGCAACCGATATTTTCAGGTTGCACCCCGAATGTTTTAATGAGGGGATCATAGAAGTGATGGAATCGGATCCCGACCCCTTTGGGTTCAACAACCTGTTTTATGTAAAACAGCACGAAGATTCCAAAAAGCTCAACTATATCAAAAAACCTTGTGTCATTATTTCAGCATCGGGGATGATGGAAGCAGGAAGGATAAAGCATCACATTGCAAATAATATTTCCGACCCCAACAATACCATCCTGGCAGTTGGCTATTGTGCCCCCTCTACATTAGGAGCTAGGATTCTCAGGGGCGATAAAAGGGTCTCGATACATGGCCACGAATACGAAGTAAAGGCTGAAATTTGTCGCATCGATTCATACAGTGGACATGGGGATTACGTAGAAATGATTGAATTCCTAAATTGCCAGGACAAAGATAAGCTGAAGCAGGTATTTGTTGTGCATGGGGAATATGAAGCCCAACAGGTTTACAAAACCTTAAGGCCTGGGGGATCATCAGTTGTTCTATGTAGCGTTGCATAATCAGGCGTTTACAATTTTCTCTATAAATTCCTTTATTGCCCCATAGACTTCATCAAAATCTGGCAATTTGTGTTCGGGCAAATGATCGGCCAAACTGCTGTGCCATGCACGCTTGTTTTTTCTTCCTTTTATCGGGTCAACAAAATCTTCAATACCAGTAACAACTATGTTTTTGTCATTCGATTTTTCGTGCAGAAGCTCTTTAATGCTTAGATATTGTTCTTCTGAAAAATAATTGGATAGCGTCCAGATATCGTATATGTCGCGTGGTCTGTTTCTTTGGATTAGCGACCGTAGTTTCTCGCTAAGTATCTCGGTTAACGAATATGTCGGAACAATCTGATCAATCTTGTCTTTGTCGGAAAAGTCGTGAAATATTGGATTAAAAACGATTGGTCTTAAAAGCTTCTCCGAAAAACTAATATCAAGCTTTATACTTGTTTGCCATCGTGCAGGAGGCAAGGGTTCCAGGTAAGTCTTATGGTCGGCACCCCAGTATTTAACCGATATTTCGTACCCTTGCTCTATATCATTTGATTTTTGCAGTTTCTGTTTTTCAAAGGAAAACTTCGCACCACTTGTTTCTTCAGCACGACCTATTATTGCTCTTATAAATCTTGCATCAATTTCAAAGGTTTCGTCAAGCAAAGTAAAATCCAGGTCTTCCGAAAATCGATAATCTTCGATATAACATTTCTTTAAACATGTACCTCCTTTGAAAACAAACTTTTCCTGAACCTCTTCAAAACTAAACATTGCGTTAAGGAAATGGCCCAATATCCAATCTTTGTCGATGGTTTTGGTTTGAACACCTTTAGCCTTTGCTATTTCTATAAGTTCCTTTTTCAGTATCATATTAAGAGTGTGCAATTTCAATTATTTCATCCTCGTCCATATTCATAATCAGTCGCCAACGCCTGTTTGTCTTTCCATTCTTTTCCCCATCGCTCTCAAACAAATTGTATTTTTGGTTGCAGACCGACTGGGCGTACCTTAAAAAATATTCCATCTGGGGTTTCTCCAATAACTCACATAAATAGGCCAGGCGTTTTACAACGGCAATATTATGAATGGCTTTGCAATATTTCACCATCTTTTGTGGCCGCAAATCAGCATGGTTAAAGGCTTTTATTATTTCGGCATAGCCACCACCATAAGCTGGCAGATCGAAACAATCGACAATGGTTTTTTCCACATCTGTTATTTGATATTGATGATTGCCATAGCCAATAGTTTTGAAGCCAATTAATTTTTCGCTCTTTACCCGAATGAATTTATATCGAACACCAAAAATTATTTTGTTTGCTTTTGCTTGCGACGTTTGTACATACACCACATTCGGGATCTGCTCGGTCAGTCCGTGAATGTTCATGGCTGTCCAATACGCAATTCCTCCATTGTCTACCAAAAAATTCCCAATTCTATATTCATCCGAAAAATTATGACGGCAATATTTGCCATTTTCTAAGCGTAAGATAATTTTGCTTTGAATCAGCCTGCGCAAAGCTTCGTTTATTTGCGGCTTTGATAAACCAGACTCCAAAAGCAACATGTCGATGGAAAAAATGTCCCAATCGCTATTATCTAAAAAGCTCAATAAGTCTTTCTGCACAGCAATCATAAATATTTACCTTTTGTTTAACTATATTGTTTGATATGGCAAATATACATAAATAAAAGGTAAACTTTCAAACAAACACAAAATATTCATTGTAAATAGTATAAAGCGATTTTTTATTACAAATCATATAAAATTACAATTTCTCCAATATGCACGACCTCAAGGGTTTTTCAAACCTTGGAGATCTTGAGATTTATCTAATCCCCTGCCCACTCCAGGTAAGCTTCAAGTATCTCGAAGTTCCGGGAATTTTTGTCAACAAGTTCTAATTCGACCAACGGAGTTGTATAGGCACTTCTGCCTTTTTTTATTTTTAGTAACAACCCGTACATGTCAACAATATCCTCAACCCCGGTAACCTTCACAATATCTCCATCCTTTAGCACCGAACTGTACGAGTACAAGTTTACCTCGGCCTCGAAAGGAAATTCGAGGTTCGATCTTAAATATTCAAACCATGCAAACTCAATATCGTCGCGCTTTTTACCGGATGCACTTTTAAGGACTGCTTGGATGATTTTGGATTGGGACATAAATTCTAATAATGACTTTTATCGATAGTAATCAATCTTAGAGAAAAATACTAATTTGAATTATTAACAAAACGCATCTACATCGAATGATCGTTCTTCTACATCAATTTGCAACCCCAATTCCTCATCATACTTTCGGTCGATGATGTAGTAGGGCTGTTCTTTTATCACTTCTTTCCGAAGTAGTTGAAAGGCTAAAATGTCACGATGGATTCCTTCTTTACTGATCAACGATGCAAACCGTTGTTTGGTGATAGACACTTTCAACGATTCAGCTTTGATGAATTTATTTGCTTCCAAAAAGGCTGAATAGTCCTTTTTTAATATTGCAGGAAGTACTTTTATGCCATCAAACTGTTTTTCAAATTCTTCTTCACGGTGCGGGTCGTAAATAAAGGGAGCTAGGTTTTCCATCACGTCAGCTTTCAAATGGGTATAAACCCGGTCGAAATCTTCTTTGTCCTTATTATCCCAACCATCATAAACATCATCAATATATTTCAGTAAATCGCTTTCGGCAACTACTCCTGAATTGAGCGATTCCATTTCACGAAGTGCTTTCAATGTACGTGAAATAACATCCTCATTTTTATAAATATATTTATCCACCTCGTTTCGTTCGGCAAATACAATGCAGTCGCATGGCGGGCGGAATTGGCCATTTACACGATGGCGATTAACACGCCCAAAACGTTGAAGCAAGGCATCGAGTGGGGCAGGCTCGGTAAATATTACATCGTAATCGATATCCAAACTGACTTCAATAGCTTGAGTTCCCACTAAAAGTTTTACTTCATCAGATTTCAATCCACTTTCCTTTTTATTTCGATCAACTCCGTTAAATGCAGCATGAAGCAATACTTTTTTTGGAGCATCCAAACTATTGTAAATGGATTGGGCTTGCTTCACTGTATTGCTCACCACCAAAACTTTGTCGCCTGCATTCAAGCGTTGCTGAATGTCTGTAATGTGATCGGAAAGTAATCCCCCGGCAACTTTAATCCGATGACGAACGAATGATTGATAAAGTTCCTCATCTGCTCTGATTTCTGTGTATTCCCCAATAGCTTCGGCAAATTCTTTTTTCAGAAAACTTGGCAAAGTAGCAGTCATTAAACAGACTTTCACATTTAAGAAGCGGGTGGCGAACTCAATCAGCACCTTGATTTGTGCTGTCACTTCAGGATCGTAAGCATGAATTTCGTCGAAAATGAAATAGCCACCACTCATTTCGAAAATACCTTTTTCAAATCCTTTTAATCCGAAAATTGATTTCAACAATTGAAAAGGTGTGGCTACTTTTAAAGGAGTTACTAACGCCCGGAAACTCTCTTTTAATTCGAATTTTAGTTTTTCATTTTTACCACTATATTCTTCTTCTCCGAAACGGCTTTCGATGTATTCCGAAAGTTTTCCATGAACGACCCCTACAATCTCGTTGTTTCCCTGCATTTTCTCGTCCAACCTTTCAAACATGGCATTTATGGAGGCAGTAAAAGGAAGGATATAAAACGTTCGTCCTTGTCCGTTTTCTTTCATCTGTTTGTGCAACCACATTAACGATGCCTCTGTTTTGCCTGAACCAGTTGGTGCAGTCAGTACAATATTTCCGCTAATTTCCGACGCTCTATTTTGATGAAAGTAAGGCATCCATTGAGTATTATATAGAAAATCGAAATGCTTTTCTTCCAGAATATTCACTTTGAAGATTCCGGCAGATGCTGAATGATCGCACTGTTTTAATGCTCCGGCAGCAAGTAAAAGCTCCTGAAAATTGATGTTTGAAGTGTTGACTGGCTTATGTGCGTATTCTTTGATTTCGACGAATGGCGGATTTAATAAGTTTGAATCCATTGAAATACTGTAATCTTTTAAGAACGTTTTTATGAATTTAAAATTCAGCTTTTCTGTCTCTTCATCCCAATCCAATTTGCCATCTTCTCCAAATGAGAACAAATCCTCTCCTGTTTTATAGCCATGTTGTATATGATCAAACAGAAAGTTAAAGTCCTTGTGATGACCGGCAACAATCAATTTTATAAGTAATTTGTCCTCGATTGGCAAATCCAAATGATCGACAAATGGAGCCGAAAACAGCTCGTGTCGCTGGTGGTACCAATCTCTCGGATTTCCCTTCAGCACCTTTTGAAATCCAGAATGTGATTTTCCTAAATCGTGAAAAATGATTCCCAATCGGATCAATTTCCAAAAACGATTCTGATCGTTTACAGGCAAACGCCCAAATGCTTTTTTGAGCGATTCATAAACCAAAAGACATTCGTCTATGTGTTGTTTCAGTGAAATAGAAGGTTCCGATTTTGCCAGAACCTCCTGATTTATTGTTGTCATACTTCAAATTTGTGAAAGAAAATGTCACTATCGAATTCTTCCAATTCAGACCTGAATCCGGTTAATTGCGAATTGACCGGATTGTTGTAAGAGATTACAGAGTACGGTTCGGTTCCCATGTTTTTGCGTGGAATGGTATTGCTGAAGTATTTGGGCAATGCCTGAATTTGTCCGGGCAAATAGTTCCCGTTAAAAGGGACTACCTGTCCGCCAAACCGTGCATTTGGTACTTCGTGCATCTCTACTTCTTTAATGCTTTCAATTCCAGCCAAATCGCCACTTCGTCCCAAAAGGAGCTGGTAAGTGGGTTGTAGGAAATACGAAACCAATTCCTCATCAGTCAAATAAAGGAACAACTGGCAATCGTAAAGAAACTCGCGCTTGATTACATTTGAAATTACAACATTTTCTGGATACTTCTCTTTCTTCGTTTTATGTATCGAAATTTGATAAATTTTTTCCAGATCAACAGCTTTACAATTGTATTTAAAATAGTATCCAAGTTGAATTTCTTTTTTATTAACGTAAAATCCGGTTGCCGAATTAATCAATCCCATTACCGTACTCACTGGTGGTACTTCAAGTGTTGGTTGAAATGCACTCATTAAATTGGGATACCTAAAGCTTGAAGTCCACGAGATTATTTTGATACGGAATGCTCTCATTATTCAATCTGTGATTTCATTTGTTCGCAATACTCATCGATAGCTTCGTTCACAGACAGAACTTTCACAGCTGGAATATCTGCCATAGTTTCAAGCATTTTTAGATTATTGGCTATTTCATCCATAAAACCGCTACGGCGACCAATAAATAGAACTCCATCAAATGTGTCTTTGTAATCTTTCAATACCTCTATCAATCCATCGAAATTGAACACGACTTCTTCATCAAATTGCCCTTTATTACTAATAATGTGAGAAAATGGATGGTTTCCAGTTGTGGTTGTAACCAGGATGATGAATTTCGGCGTCACATCACCCATATTATTAGCTTGCATAGCACCACCAGAAATAGTTTTAAGAGCCTTAATAGCATCAGTTGCCCTTTTCTGTCTGATCGTTTTATCTAAACGAATTAGTTTTTTATGACTTCCCTTACTGTCAAAAATAAAAGGATCGTCAATTTTTTCAGCACCAGATTTTTCGGCTTCTTCAAGCAAAGTCTTTGATAGATTTTTAAATCCAGTTCGATCGTAATCTGAGAATGTTCCTACCATCGAAAGATCTAAACTAAACATCCCTTTCATAATAGCCGAATATTCTTGTTTCCCAAAAGGTACAGGATTTCCTTCATGCCTTGTCATACTAGAAAAATTTTCTTCTGGTCGAACACTTGCTGCAGAAATAATTGCAGAATTTTTCAGTGGAGAAACACGAGTCACAGTTTCTTTCGATCCTTTAGGTGCTTTCATATATCCAAAAATATCATCATCGGGATAAGTAAAAGGATCAGCATTTGTATAAGCAATTTTTCCATCATTTGTAATAGGGGACATAACCCATCCTACATTTTTTTGTAATGCTTCACGCCACCAATATCTCCACGCTTGACCAGAGACGTAAACATAACTACGACCATTTTTTCTAATCGTTTTAGTTGCAACTGCATTTTCATTATTACTGGAAGTCGTTTTCCCCGCATTGTTTAATGCAACAACATCTACATCAAGTAGGATGAACCCTTGAGTTTTAATATTCTTCATAATCATAAAATTTATTCGTTATGGATTTCATTATCAAATTCTGGAACTATTTCTTTTGACATCAGCTTCTTTTCATGTAATTCCTGATAGATCGCAATCAAAAGAAGATCACGAATCTCTGCCCAATAAGATCCGTCTGGAAATAAATAGTTTACATAGTCTTCCAATGTGACAATTGGAATTTCTTTACTTTCAATGTAGTTAGGCATTACCGCATGTTTTAAAAGAAAGCGGCGTAATTCTGAAGCATTTTTCGCGCTATTTAATCCATTTATTCTCTTTTTGATTTTGTCGGCATCTTCATCTCTTACAAAAAATGCAGCTAATTCTTTAATCTTGTCTATGGTTTCTTTTTTCATACCTATATTGTTTTGTTGATAAATTGATACAATTTCAAATTTGAATGGGTGTTTCTTTGACCATCGAAGAAACTCTGATCTAATATTATCACCGTTTAATAGTTTATTGTAAATCCAGTTGAACCATTGTTTGTAATCTTCCAGATCAATAACCTCTGTATTTTTCGATTTGATAATTTCAAACTTTCCTGTTTCAATATTGTATTTAGCCCCTTTGTGCTGTCCATCAGTATAATGAGCTCGGATAAACTTTAACCAATCATCTTTGTATTTTGGCTGCAAGCAAGTTCTGTAGAATAAAAAGACTTTTGCCGGAAGCAAATAAATTTGAAGTTCAGATTTCGTAATAAAATTCGAACAATGGTATAAAGTCAAAGAAGTATCTTTTTTGATTTCTGGATTGGATGATAACAGTCTGTCGACAAATGAGAATAATGCATTAGGAATTTTGGTATACTCTGATTTTAATGCACCTGCTTCATCTTCAGTTTGTATTGGTTTACCTATTCGGGAAAAGTTTTTTGAACAGTTTCCTCGAAACCAAAACTTTACAGCATCCAAACTATTACTATAAAGCAATGCAATCTTGCCTTGCAAAAGGATCGTAGCCAATGGCATGAAAAACATTCGAATCACTATTTCTTTTGACATTTTTAATCCGTCGTCAAAATAATGATGGAAATTGATGAATCCTCCAGAACCAGAAAGCATCATACTTTCTCTACCTAAGCTATAGAGCTTGGTTTCTTTTCCAGTTATCCGGCAGAATCCAATCTCCGCTTTTTCTCTTTCCGTAATAATGGCTTCAAACATTTTCATAGTACCTTCAATTCTTGCTTGATCTGTCTTTATTGAAGGATTTGTAATTTTTGAGCCATGATAATAGCTATGTAACTTTCCTTTCCATGTTGAAATATAATTATCAACTGTTACATATCTAATCAATTCCAGAATATCTTTTTCAGGGAACTTCTCCGAAAGATATTCAATGGCAAAGCCACCTGCATCCGCAAACGGATCTCCAGTTGGCTTGGTCAGCCATTCATAGTCAATCGTGTTGTAGGTTTGTTTCATACTTATTTTTCATTTTATAATTTTTTCATCTGGCACATTTCAAAGTTACTTTCATAGCATATTATATATTGCTGTCCAACATCTTCTTACCCCTCTCCCTTATAAGTACTACTCCACCCCATCAGTTTGCGGATTTGCTGCGAGGGGTTGTTCTGACCTGTCAGGTTTCTTTTTAACCCGACAGGTCTGGAAAATCTTCCGCAACTCCGGCTTCGTATTACCATTTAGACCTGTCAGGTTTGGAAAAAAACCTGACAGGTCCGGTTCAAGTGCCAATTGTCCCGGCATCGTCAAACTGTTGTATTTTAAAAAAATCATCATTTTTCTTCTTCTTTTAATTTAATCCCTCCTCATCAGTTTGCGGATTTGCTGAGAGGCGTTGTTCTGACCTGTCAGGTTTCTTTTTAACCTGACAGGTCTGGAAAATCTGCCGCAACTAAGGCTTCGTGCTTCCATTTATACCTGTCAGGTTTGGAAAAAAACCTGACAGGTCTCTCTACAAATCCAACCACTTTTCTATCCATTTCGTTTCTACTTTTCCATTGTGACTATTAACAAAATTTGCTTCGCTATCGAACCAACCGATTACTACCTCCCTTTGAAGCTTGGTGGGCTTTATCGAAATACACGTCTTATAGCTACTCCAGGGGTATTCGCTGGGGTGTTGGCAGAATCCATGATGCACAGGATTGTTATGAATATATAAAAGTGCTTGTTTCAAGTATTCTATGCTATCAATTTTTATCCTTTTAAAAGGCCGCTCGAAAAGCGAACCATGCCGGCCATATCGTTTGTTTACGGCTTTAGTATAGGCGTTGAATAAATTGGAAAAATACTGGTGGGGTGGTTTTAGACCTGTCAGTTTTTTTTTCAAACCTGACAGGTCTGGATCGGTTGTCCTGGTCTGGATAGCACGCCCTGCTTCCAAACCTGACAGGTCTATGTCTCTAATCTTCACCAAAAAATGAAAATGGTTTGGCATAAGTACCCAAGCATAGGTATCGGCCAATGGTAAAATATGCCTATCGTACAGCCAAAGGAAATATTCGTAATTTTCTTTTTCCCGGAACAAATCACAACTATTTATCCCTCGGTTGTAGATATGATAATAATTTCCATGAATCAGTTCTTCGACTTTCTGCATCTGTCTTTGTTTCTAATTTCAGACTTTATTTATCATCAATCTTTTTCAATCAATCTCCATCGATCGCCTCCCCGCAGCCAAAGCCCAGCGCATTCATCGAGCCAAAGCCGGCATTCAAGCCCAATTCGATTAGGTCTTTAGGAGCTGTTATCTCAAAGTCGAATAGAAACCCACGAACTTCCGTTTCGGCTTTTGTATGGGCTTTTATAGTTTGCTTGCGACTTTTTGGATTTTCTGTCAGACATTTAAAATCCAATTCTCCAATAAGGAAAGTATTTGGTTCAGTGTGGGTTTCCCGGCAATACGCATGGTATTTATCCATCAGGTTTTTCAGAAACAATTCTTTGTATTTTTCCTGAAGCCCGGGGTCGGTGGGACTGATATATGTTTCGTGGGTTTTGCCCTCTTGTGATAAACCTATAACCACCGGCGACTGGGCTTTAATCCTGGCTTTATTATCAGAAAAAGCAAAGACTGGTTTTACTTCAACGCTTTCCACCTCCATTTCGATTTGTGAAATCCGGTCGCCTATTTCTGCCTGTTGATCCTTGAACAAACCCACAATAAATTTCTCTGATGTTGCCGGTAATTGGAAACTTACGTCTAGCCAGGCATTTCGTGCCCAAACTTCCATCCTGTCTGTTTTGGGAATGGCTTTGCAAGTTTGCCGGGGAAATCTCAAATTTGAAAACGTAAAAAACTTAAAGGTCTTTAAATTTTCGAGTTGATGCCCATGTTCATGCAAAAAAGCAGCAAACTGGGGATCAGCCTTGTCCAATAATTTGTAAATCCAACTGCTCAACGGATATTGATAGTTAAATGGCAGCACTTGCTTTTTACCGGATAACCGGAATTTTATTTCAAATCTCATTCGACTTTATTTTTCTCCAAATCTACATTCTCATTTTGTCAACTAATGTCAAAGTCAAAATTATTTTATTCTGCACTTCGACTTTTCTATTACATAATCCTTTAAGGCTTGCGGAGCAAGTATTTCAACATCCTGGCACAGCCCCATCACAAATCGTCCAACCCCTTCAAAATTGCAAACCCATCCCTCGAAATGGTAAGAATTGACAGAAGTTGTCACAATGTATTTTTCGGACAAAGGGTATTCTTCGATCAGGAGGTTGTAGCTCCGCATGTTTAGCTTTAGTTTGACCTCAATCTTTTCTGCTGAGCTAATCCGGAAAACATCGATAGGCATGGCTTTATGTTCTTCCTCAAAACAGAAATCCTTTTCCATTAGATCGACAGATTCTATCCTCACTGTCTTAAAAAGCTTGTTAGTCCGGCTTTCGAGGTCGAATGCCCAAAACGAAACGAAATTGGTGTTAAACTGGAATGGTTCGACCAAGCGATCTCGTACAATGGCCGAATTGGACGAACGGTAAGCCCGCAGCACGACTTGCTTTTTTGTGCTTATTGCTTTTGCCAAAGTGTGAACGGTTTCAGATTGCTCGCGTTTCACAATGGTTTCAGCAACTTTCCCAAAGTTGTACAAGGAATAGAGTTTATCAACCAGGTTTTTCTTTAGCAGATTGTTTTCTTCAATGCTATGGATTGCTTTACTGACAATCCAGGCTTCTTCCTCCGTAAAATATAATAGATCGCCGAGTTGTTTGAAGGGCTCTTTCAGCTTTTCAATCCAATAGAAACCATTGTGTTTCTCTATACCAAAACCGACATTTTCAAAAGTCTCAATATACCTCCTGATGCTACGCTCAGAGATTTCAAGTTTAATCGATAAATCATTCAATGAATATCTTAGCCCACTTGCGAGAATCAAAAGAAGTTTCAACATGCGTTCTATTTTCGCTTGTTCATCCATTTCTAAAGGTTTTGATTACAACATTATATCAGTAATTGAGGAAAACTAAATCTCCTATTAATTGGTATCACTGAATCTTTCTAAAAATAACGAAATTTCGTTTATAAAGATAGTGCTTTATTTAAAATGGAGAATACGATATGATAAATATGTGTAAAAAACCACCATCATTTAAGTTAAATTTTCAATTATAATTTAAAAACAAACTCATTTTTATAGGATATTATCCCTAATCGATACTTCTATTTCACTTTTCAAATTGATCAGTTTTTGAACTGTCTCGTTATCAATGTTGTTTATGATTGAGTTTTCAAAAATTATATCAGTGTCAATATCTACAAACCAGTTTGCTTCTAATGTGTGCTTCTGCTCATTAAATCCTATTACCTCGCAATTCACAATCTCTCCATGTTTCAATTCGTCCCTGGCAGATATTATTTTATGTCTAT
>JAIOYV010000085.1 GCA_021740905.1 Bacteroidales bacterium | reverse complement strand
TGTCAAACAACCCAACTTTCTCTTTCTTGAAAGCTGTGCTGAATGTCCTCCTCTCTTTTCGTTGACTTTTCATTTTAGCTAATTTACGAAAGTTTTCAACTAAACTTCGTGTCAACCTATATTATGAAAAGACAGTTTGGGTTTCGAGTTGTTACTGGCATTGATTAATGATACTGGTCGTGGTCGGGATGCTTAAAGGTTTTTGTCTCTAATCGGGTTTGTTTAATTTCACAGATAGACCACTCACCTTTCCTAGCTACTTACCATACTCACCTTAATTACCTAATTACTTACTCACCTTATTCAACGAAACAACGAAAAACCATTTCACCGTAAAAGCATATTTTTTATCTGCCCCACCGACACCAATTTGGCAGGGTAAATTTCGCAGGTGATGGCAATTGGTTTCAGGCTTTTTTCATCGACACTAAATATTTTCGACACTGCATAATCGCCATTCACCAATTCGCAAACAAGCAGGTATTTATCGCCTTTGGTCAAGAGAAGCTTTTCCGCCGACAAGCCATATTTCACATTTTGGAACAGATAACTGGTGTTGCTTTTATTTACTGTCATTATTGATTTTGGGATCAGTTTCGACGAATCGGTATCGATCAATGTTACTTCCTGTATGATATTCAACGCATCATCGGGGTTTAACGTGAGCACCTGGGACGCACAAAAACCCTCTATCCACAGTGATCTTTCCAGCACTTTTATATCGGCTGGGGCAGTGGTGAGCGATTGTTGCTCGTTGCTGCAAACCGCATAGAAATACGCCATCCATTCCTCATAAGTCATTTGCTTCTCCTCCTCGCTCATGTAATTTTGCTTGAAGAGCTTCCAGGAACTTCGCCACGCTTTGGCCATTTCGTTGTCGCTTTTTTTCTTTTCACGAACCAGCTTGTTGTTGAAACGGGACCTTCTGGAGTTGAGCATCCGAAGATAGCTTTTGTAATAGTTGGCATATTCGAGCGAAATTTCGCGGGAACTATACGACAAGTTCGGGACTACATTAATATCTAAAAAACCAAATTTGTGTTTTAGCCGCATCGTAAATTTCAAAAGCTCAGGATCGTAAAAAAGCCGTATGTCGGAAAAGTCATAATCATGGCTGATTTGCTTTAAGTTTTTGCGGTCTAAAGTGTCGAGAACAATCCATTCCTTCTTGAAAAGATGATAGTATTCGGTTCGTTGGGGCACGAGTGACGATTGGACATACCAATACCTCCCCAGTTTTTTATACGTGGAAAGCCGGAATGCCGGGGCGGGATTATGTTTTACCTTCACAGGGGCAATCCCAAAATGGAATACCCTGTGCGGATTGTTGTAGTCGAGACATTCAAACTCTTCATCAAAGCTCTTCGACTTGAAGCACTGTATCAAAAAGGGGCTTTCCATTTTTTCGACATAGTGGGTGTAAGCATCCGACAATATTTTTACACCGCCCTCCTGTACTTTGAAATAGCGAATACTTACGTCTTCCTGCGCTTTCACAGAATCGGTTTCCTGCGGCAGGAGCGTTGCAGGGATAATCAGAATTAGGAAAATAAGATTTATTCTCACGGCAAATCTATTTATATTCTATCGGTCTCAGAGCCCTTATTATTGTGAAGCGAACCATTCATCAATAAAAAGATAAAGTTACAAAATCATACATGTAAAATGCAAGCCATTGCGAAATGTTACACAAACGAAATTTTCCCATCGAGTCATACTATCAGTTGCGCCCAATTTTTGAGATTTACAGGGCGGATTCAGGTTTTTCACGGCCATTGCAACCCGGAAAGCAAATTCTACGACATAATGTATATATTTACATCAAAATTTTTTAGGATGAAAAAAGGAATTTTCTTTCTGTGTTTGTTGGCAAGCGTTTCATTTGTTTCGTGCAAAAAGTGCATGACCTGCAAGCTGGCTGCCGGCTCCGCGGATATCACTTATCCCGACGAAAAATGCGGGACCAAAAAGCAACTTGATGATTTTGAAAAATTGTATAAAGAACGGGCATTAGAATCAGGTACTGTGGGTGCTCGCGCCGTTTGTACAACCAAATAAAAGAATAGAATGAAACGATTGTTTATACTCCTGTGTGCAGCTGTTTTTATACTTGGATTTGCTTCCTGTAAGAAATGTACTACCTGCGAAATCAGAAAACTGGACGGAACCGTTGAAGCTTCGTACGATGAATTTTGCGGCTCGAAAAAAGACATTGATGATTTCAAGAAAAGCCTCGAAGCAAAAAAGGAACTTTTCTTAGGCGCGAATGGCCAGGTGATTTGCACGGAAAAATAAGTTCCGGGTTTCGGATTATTCAGTTCCCACTTTGGCGATTAAAACCTCAGGGAATATTTGATATCAACATAAGAAAACCTATCCAACTATATTCTGAGGGCTTCCTTCCAGCCATTTTCTGATATTTTCAAACACAATATCTGTTCGCCTGGCTATTGCTTCTTCGGTGGCAAAACCAATGTGGGGAAGCAAAATCGTGTTGGGTGCTTTCAACAGGGGATGATTGGCCGGGATGGGCGGCTCTTCTTCGTACACATCAATCCCCACTCCGGCAATTTCCTCATGGATCAAGGCATTTGCTAAAGCATTATTATCGACCAATTGTCCGCGGGCTGTGTTGATCAGGATGGCTTCGGGCTTCATTTTCACAAGTTCGTCGGCTCCGATTATTTCCTTTGTGCTTTCGGTCAATGGCAGGTGTAGGCTTACGAAATCGCTGTGGGTTAAGAGATAATCCAGATCGACATAATTAATCCCAGCCTCTACTTTTTTTGTGCGACTAAAAGCCAAAACCCTCATGTTGAAAGCCAACGACAAACGCGCCACTGCCAATCCAATGGAACCGGTGCCGATAATCCCGATGGTTTTTCCCGAAAGGTTCCTGCCAAGAAAACCTGCCCGGCTTCCCAATTCCCTCACCTGTTTGTCGCACCAGGTAATTTTGCGGGAAAGGGAGATGATCAAGCCCACGGTAAGTTCGGCCACCGCACACCGTGAATACCCGGCTGCATTGCTTATCAGGATAGATTTTTCGTTGCAAACATCCACATCAATGTGGTCGATGCCCGTAAAAGCCACCGATATAAATTTCAGTTTAGGGCAATTTTCGATTACCGAAGCCGGCAGTTTCTGATTGCTCAAAACCAACACTTCGGCATCCGTAAGCCGGGATATCATTTCACTTTCCTTTGATGTGGGTTTCTCATGAAAAATTATCTCGTGTCCAAGTTCGCGAAACTCCCGGATCAATTTATCCTGTTTATCGAGAGTGGTTCCTATGGGTTCGATTACTGTTATTTTCATGGCGCATATATTTATTTTACCGAAAAGACGCAGAGACGCAAAGAAATCTTTTATTCCCTCACATGCCTTCTATCATCCAGCTTTTTCATTTGCTTGGTCAGTTTGATGAATGTGGTCTGGCTGAGTGGAGTGAGGGGTAATCGTAATACATTTTCGCAAATACCCATAATATTCAGGGCTGCCTTTATCCCGGCAGGATTGCCTTCTTCGAAAAGGGTATTGGTGATTTCCAATAAATCATAATGCAGGTTGCGGGCTGTAAACAAGTTTCCTTTCAGGGCATGGAATACCATTTTCGACATCAGGTCGGGGAAGGCATTGGCCGAAACAGAAATTACACCACTGGCCCCAATCGAGATCATGGGAAGAGTTAAGACATCATCGCCGGAGATCACTGCAAAATGTTTTGGTTTGTGATTACAAATCTGGCTTATCTGATCAAAATTGCCGGATGCCTCTTTAATGGCCACGATATTGGCAAACTCGCGGGCCAATTGCAGGGTTGTTTCGGCCTGCATGTTGGAGCCGGTCCGCCCGGGCACATTGTATAAGATCACATCGACCGGACTGGCTTTGGCAACCTCCGAGAAATGCTCGTAAAGCCCTTTCTGGTTGGGTTTGTTGTAATAAGGGCACACTGATAAAATGCCTGACATACCCTCAAAGTTTTGAGATTTTATAGACTGAACAAGGGCATACGTGTTATTTCCTCCCATACCAAGTACCAGCTTTACCCGGTTGTTATTCACCTTTACGAAAAACTGCACCAGCTCTTCCTTCTCTTTAGCGGTTTGAGTTACCCCTTCGGCAGTGGTTCCCAACACCACGAGGTAATCGACCTTGTTCTCGATTAAATTCTCAATGATCTTCTCCAGTGCAGTAAAATCAATACTTTTATCTTTTTTGAAGGGTGTGACTACAGCTACTCCTGTTCCCGAAAATTTATGGTTTTCCATGATGATTTACTTCAAATTTGTGTTCGATTCTTTTTTTCTCAAAGGTAATGTGATGGAAGGTATTTTCCAATAAATTTCGATTGTGAATTATTAAGAGTAAAGCTGTTTTTTGATTTTAGATCAAGGATTACCGATTTATGATATATGATTTTGGAGGAAAGTGCATCAGAACTCATCATATTTGAATTTTTCACAAAACCATTCGCAAATTCAGATCATTAATAAATCGCAAAGAATCATTTAATTGTAAACCTTCAATGATCATTTAGATATGTCGCTCCTAGTGGAGCTTCTGGGATGTTTCGTAATCTATTACTTTAAATATTTCGTTCCTATCGGAACTTGTGGTAGTGGATATATCTACAGCCTCAACTCCGTAGGAGTGGCATATTTATAGAATATTGACCATCGAATGCCTAGAAGCTCCGCTAGGAGCGACATATATTTTTATACACTCTGATATTCCTCACACATCAATTCCAGATTGAATATTATGGAAGATATTAATTTAGAACTTCACATAAATTACAAGATTATTTGCGATTTGTTTTTTGGAAAACTTTGAAAATGATGAGTTCTGATACTTCTGAAATCAAAAAATTGAGCTGAACTTCTCGAAGTATTTACCTGCCCACGTCCTTATCTCATTTACCTATTTCAGCAGCGGAAGGTACTTCTTAACTTGATCGATGTATTCCGAAATCAACTTCGATTTGCCTGGATCGATCATAAAATCGTAAGGATGGTCGTCTCCCTGCAAAACACCAATCTTAAATTTTGCTTTCGATAGCTCAACAATACAATCCAAAGAAAAATATCCTTTCAGCGACAAGTCGAACAAAAGGTCGTATTCTGTATTGATTATAGAATCGAACACCTTACCTTTAGGAAACCCAAGCCAGCTACTATTTTTTTTTGTCATAAAATATTCTGAATCCCTTGCCTCCCGGTTGGCTACTTTTTTTGGGAAAAAGGTCAAACAATCGGCCTTTATCTTATTTGCTTTCAGAAAATCAGAAAAAAGCAATATTGATTTCTCCGATGTGGCATCGGTCCCATCCATGATGATCAATGCTGTTTTGGCCGTGTCGAAATTCATTACGGCTTTATTTCGGGTTACTTTGGCAGCTCTTTTTGAAAGTAGCCATCTTGCTGTCTGTAGTAAAATATTTAAATTCTCTTTCACCTTGCAAATATAAAACGCAAAATCAATAGCTGTTAAATTTTCAGATTTTTATTTCCCTCATGCAACGCTTCAAAAAATGCCTTGTCATTGGTTGCGAAGAAAAATAAATTAAAACCCTAATCATGAAAAAAAATAAAATTGTACTGTTTGGTTTGCTTGCAATAACCCTACTCCTGGCAAACTCTTGTGAAGACCCCTGGTTCAACTGCATCCGTGGAAATGGCGATGTAAGCGAGGAACTGCGAAATGTGGGTGATTTTAGCGCCATCGACTCGGAGGGCGATTTCGAAGTTTTTGTAAGCATAGGCCCAACCACCGATGTGGTTGTCGAGGCCGAAAGCAACTTGCTCGATTACATCGAAACCGATGTGAGAAATGGAAAGCTGACCATCGATACCCGTCGCAATCGTTGCCTTCGGAACGAAGAACCCATGCGGATTTTCATCACCACGCCTCATCTAAACGACATCGAGCTTGATGGTTCAGGATTTATCGAATGTGAAGGAATTGTAAGCTCTTTCCTGAATGTTGACCTAAACGGTTCGGGAGACATCCGCTTGGGTGCCGAAGCTGAATTCATCGATGCTGATATTTCAGGTTCAGGCGAAATTGAACTGTGGGGAACGGCCCATGAAACCGAATTTAAAATTTCAGGGTCGGGGCAAATCAAGTCATTCGACCTTATTTCGGACAAGTCGTTTTCGACCATCACCGGATCGGGAAACATCTATGTGCTTGCTTACGATTTTCTGGATGTAAAAATTACCGGGAGCGGTAATGTGTATTACAAAGGAAATCCAGGCATCCATGTAAACATTACTGGAAGTGGTGACCTGATTCACTGGTAGAAGCAAGGTTACATAAAATTGAAGAAAAGTAAAATTGAATTTAAAAACGGGAAAATGAAAAAACTAATTTTTATAGCACTAATTCTAATGGGAGCCTGGCAACTGCAAGCCCAGGACCAAAACACAGACAACGAACTTAAAACCCTGATGGGGCCAGGAAGCAGCAACGGTGGATATGGTGGAATTGATGTGCGCTATGGCATGTTGGATGGCCGCGATGCCGTGATTTTAGGTGCACGGAGCGCGTGGGTGATGAATCATTCCTTTGCCATGGGATTGGCCGGTTATGGTTTCTTTACCGATTTTGAACGGGAAAAAGGAAACGGACTGTACCACAATTTGGAAGGAGGCTATGGGGGCATGTACTTCGAGCCAATTATTGCGCCAACAGCCACAGTGCATTTTACAATCCCCTTATTTTTTGGAGTGGGCGGGGTTGCTTATACAAGCAGCGAGCACAATTGGAACGATGATCCCTGGTATAACGACAACAACAGCGACCAACAAATTTATGTGGATGATTGGGACAGCTTTTTTATTTTCAAACCGGGTGTCGAAGTGGAAGTGAATGTGTTCAGGTTTTTCCGCCTTTCGTTTGGAGGGTATTACAATATGACTACCGATTTGGAAATGGTTCCTGTTAAAAGCTCTGCGCTCGAAGGTTGGGAAGCCGGGGTGAGTTTAAAGTTTGGGAAGTTCTGAGAAGAAAGTTGAAAAGTTCTGAGTTGAGAAGTTGAAGAAGTTCTGAGTTCAAAAGAGTTCTGAGTTCTACACTTTAAACAGGATAAAATCCGCAATTTCGAATTCCTCCAAGTCTATTGCGAAAGATGAATTACATCTGGATATTTCACCCGTTTTAAAATCCGTGTAAATCCGTTTAATCCGTGTCATCCGCGTTCCAATTTTATTGGCAGATTTAGCTGTGTTGTCAGATTTGTAGACGCAATGAATTGCGTCTCTACAAGTGTATCCTGGAAAAGGAGATCAATCCCCAATCCGAATATTATCAATCAACCTTACCGGCCCCACATGCACGGCAATGCAGGCCACTTTTTGCCCGGGTTCGTCCCAGCTCAAGGTGGCTTGCAGGCTTGTATCATCGACAATCCTGAAATACTCAAATTGATACACCGCGTCGTTTTGAAACTGACCTTCCACCCAGTCGCTTACCTCCTGAACCGTTTTACTTTTACTATAGTTGGGAACCTCGAAAAGACATTGTGAAAGCAGCAGTGCTTTTTTTCTTTCTTCTGTTGAAAGCCTGACATTGCGTGAACTCATGGCCAAACCATCCTCTTCCCTTACAATGGTACATCCGATGATTTCAACAGGATAATTCAACTTCTCCACCATTTTTTTGATGATGGCCAGTTGTTGGAAATCTTTTTGCCCAAAAAAGGCTATGTCGGGCCGAACAGCATCGAACAATTTACTCACAATTTGCGCCACCCCGTTAAAGTGTCCGGGTCGAAACTCCCCCTCCATAACCCGGTCTATGCCATCGAAATCAAATTCGCGGGTATCTGGCTTGGGGTACATTTCATTCACTGAGGGAAGGAACAAAATATCGCATCCGGCAGCAATGAGTTTCTCTTTGTCAGCCTCGATGGTGATGGGATATTTTTCAAAATCTTCGGGGTTATTGAACTGGGTGGGGTTCACAAATATGCTCACCACCGAACAACCTGTTTGCTTTTTCGATTCTTCCAGCAAGGATATGTGTCCCTGGTGCAAGGCTCCCATGGTTGGTACAAAACCAATGGTATTTCCATTTTTTCGGAGGCCTGAAATCTCAGCGTTTAAATCGGCGATGGTCGTATATATTTTCATCAATCAAGAGTTTAATTCAGTGGTGTTATTCCAAAACAAAAAATGCCACAAAGACTCAAAGGCTCAAAGGCTCAAAGGTCCACTAAGTTCATACTACAAACCTCCTTATCCCATCTTTAATCTTTGGGACGTTGAAATTAATCAAAAATCCAAGTCTGTTATTTGTCAGAGTTAAGTGGCTTAGAATTTGAGCCTCCCAAACAGGATTTACAGTTTCAAGAGCCTTTAGTTCACAGATTACACAATTCTCAACAAGGACATCCAGTCTTAATCCTTCATAAAAAGTAATACCGTCATAAACAAAAGGAATATCAATCTGTCTTTTATACTCAAGGCCATGTTTCGCCAACTCGTGACAGAAACATATTTCGTACACTTTTTCAAGCAGACCAGGCCATAATGCTTTATGTACCTTATACGCTGAATCAACAATTAATTTAGCTATTCTTTCAATCGAATCTGGTAAAGGGCGGAAATGTCCTTTGTGTACCTTTGAGTCTTCGAGTCTTTGTGGCATAATTTATCATTTTACAAAAGTATTCAACTTTCAACGTTCGAAATTAAAGTCTTTTCATTTATAAAAAAACCCGGTCGGGAGAAAAATTGATTAGCATCAACAAAACCCGACCGGGTAAAAAAAAAAATACCTTTCGGCGATCTATATCTTAAACTGTGCCTTTAATGTATCCACATAATCGAGCTTCTCCCAAGCAAAAAATTCCACTTCCTTATAGTGCGTTTCCTTGCCATCCACGGTGCGTGTAACCGTATCGCCATTGGAATAAAACACTTCCACTTCTTTTTTGTAATGGTCTCTACCAAAATGACCATACGCCGCCGTGGGTACAAATATAGGATTTTTCAAACCAAAACGCTTGATGATGGCATGGGGCCTCATATCGAAAATCGATAGCAGTTTTTTGGCGATTTCACCGTCGGCTATAATTTTACCATTCCCATCTTTTACTTTGGCTGTATTGTATGTGTTGATGTATAAGCCAACAGGCTGGGCAACGCCAATTGCATAAGCAACTTGAACCAGAACTTCATCAGCAACTCCGGCAGCTACCAGGTTTTTGGCAATATGTCGGGTTGCATAAGCAGCCGAACGGTCGACCTTTGAAGAATCTTTTCCTGAGAAAGCCCCACCGCCATGAGCACCCCGGCCTCCATACGTATCAACAATAATTTTACGGCCTGTGAGACCTGTGTCTCCATGAGGGCCTCCAATCACAAATTTTCCGGTTGGGTTTACATGTAGTTTATGATCTCCCTTAAAGTAGTTAGTCAGTTTTGGGTACATCTTTTTGATCCGGGGGATAAGGATATTTTGAACATCTGACTTAATTTTGGCCAACATCACATCTTCTTTGTCGAAATCGTCGTGTTGGGTCGAAACCACAATAGTGTCGATTCTGACAGGCTTTCCATCCCCATCGAATTCGACAGTTACCTGCGATTTTGAATCGGGGCGGAGGTAGGTCATCTCTTTTCCAGCTTTGCGGATTGCAGCTAGTTCCTGCACCAGGATGTGGGATAATTCGATTGGGATGGGCATCAGGTTTTCCATTTCGCGGCAGGCGTAACCAAACATCATCCCCTGGTCGCCAGCACCTTGGTCTTCTGGGTTTGCACGTTCGACACCTTGGTTGATGTCACCCGATTGCTCATGAATGGTTGAAATTACACCACACGAATCAGCATCGAAACGGTACTCGGCTTTGGTATAGCCAATCCGTCGGATGGCCTCGCGGGCCACAGTGCCATGATCGACCCATCCCGAGGTTTTTACCTCACCGCCACAAACCACCAATCCTGTTGTGACAAAGGTTTCGCAAGCCACTTTCGATTCCGGGTCGTGACGTAAAAATTCATCCAATAAAGCATCTGAAATCTGATCGCAAACTTTGTCGGGATGCCCCTCAGAAACTGATTCTGATGTAAACAAAAAACTCATATTACTGATTTTTAATAATTAATAAATTCTTTGAAAAGCTGTGATTGCGGACTGGAACATCGCTTTAGCATTTTTTTCAGTGGTTGCAATCAATACAAATCTTTCCACATTTCGCGGGCAAAGGAAACAATTATTTATATCCAATCCAAATAAAATATGGCAAAGATAAGCTTTCCGAGACCCTTACGATGAATTAGGGATTTTGTTTTTAACTACTTTTAGCAGGAATGAAAAATCAAACTAAGGCATATATCTACGCATTGTCGGCAGTCCTGTTTTGGTCGACCATTGCCACCGCGTTCTCGCTGGCATTAAAGGAATTGGATTCATTTCAGTTAATGACCGGGGCTTCGTTTGTGGCGGTGATCTGCCTTGCAACTATCCTGAGTTTCCAGCGAAAACTGGGGTTTCTGCGCAAATTGAAAGTCAATGACCTCCTGCACTCCGCTCTTTTGGGCTTTTTAAATCCCTTTCTGTATTATGTGGTCTTGTTGAAGGCTTACACGATACTCCCCGCCCAGGAAGCCATGGCCCTGAACTATGTGTGGCCTATATCGTTGGTGTTGTTGTCGGTGGTTATCCTGAAACAAAAAATTGGTTGGAAAAGCCTCGCGGCTATCGGGGTCAGTTTTTGTGGCGTCATTCTAATAGGTACACGGGGGCAACTTCTTGATTTTGCCCTTACCGATTGGCTTGGCGATTTGCTGGCTCTGAGTAGCTCCGTGGTTTGGGCATTGTTTTGGATTTTCAACATGAAAGACAAACGCGACGAAAGTGAAAAACTCTTCCTGAACTTTTTCTTCGGGTTTATTTATTTGCTCATTGGCACCTTTTTATTTTCATCGTTCACCATGCCCGGTACAAAAGGATTGATAGCGGTGGCCTACATTGGCCTTTTCGAGTTGGGCATCACCTTTTTCCTTTGGTTGAAAGCACTCACCCTTTCTTCCTCAACCGATAAGGTAAGCCAGTTGGTTTTTCTGTCGCCCTTTCTGTCGCTGTTGTTCATTAACCTGATTGTAAAAGAACCAATCCTGCCATCGACCATTTTGGGCTTGGTACTGATTATCGCAGGGATTCTTTTTCAGCAAAAAATTGGTAGGCGAAGGAGGTGATTTCCTCCATTTCTAAAACTCAGGGGATATCAATCCAAACTGTTTCTTAATGCCCATGATGGTGTGTACTTTCCTCTAACAAAGGATGATTCTTGGAAACCAATGGTTTTTTGCTCAACGACCACATCAATACAAAAGCAAACAAACCGATAAAGCCAATAAAACTCCCTATCTCGATAAAACCAATGTTCAATTTGTGCAAAGTTCCAACTGTTACTTGCATGTACACATCGACATATTGTCCCAGCATAAGGATGATCATAAGAACGATCAGCATGTTTTTACTCCTGAGTATTTTACCAATCAATAGAAGAAAAAATGGAACCAGCCAGTTCACGATCAGCTCGGTGTAAAACAAAGGTGTAAACTCGCCTTTGGTCCGGGGCATGTAATAAATCGCTTCCTCTGGAAGGTTGGCATACCAAATAAGGATATACTGGGCAAACCACATATAAGCCCAGATAATGCACAATACAAAAATGTATTTGGTGAAATCGCGCATGTGGTCTTCGTTGAGAAATGGGAAGTAGCCCTGTTTGTTTAAAAGCAATACAACAAGAAATATGATTACAAGGGCATGATAGAAACCCATCACAAAATTACGCAGGGCGAAAATTGTACTGAACCAATGAGCATCAATCGACATGATCCAATCGAAGGCGGCCCCTGAGGCTGTAAGTGCAAGCGCGAAAATATATACCTTGGAAAGAAATTCTGATTTTTCAAAAAAACGGATGCCGCCTTCCACATCTTCCTTAAACGATAGTTTCCGAAGCAATTGGGTAAGGCCGATCCACACAGCAAAATAGATCACAAAGCGGATAATGAAGAAGGGGGCATTTAAAAAAGGGGCTTTGTGTTGTAAAAGTGCATCGTGAGCTACGGCTTCGGGGTGCGACCAATGGTACAACGAGTGCAGGCCAAACATCACCGGGATCATCAGGATAAACAATACCGGGAAGAAATTGGCCATAGCCAAAGGGATCCGGTTAAAGCCAACAGACCAGCCGGCCTGGGTAATATTTTGCATGGCATAATAAAAGGTGCCCCCGATTGCCAATGCAATAAAGTAATAGTTGTTTATCAACAGGTTTGCCCAGCCTCGGCCGGGGTGCGAAATAAACGCATAGATAAAAGCTATCAGCCCGATGCCCATCATTACAAAGGCAGCGATTTTAAATTTTGGCGATATAACAAGTTTTTGATCCATTTTATTTATTTTGATGGATGAATATCATTATTTTTTAGCAAGAAGAGTCCGAAGGTAATTGATGATCTTCCAGCGATCATCGGGCTGAATCTGCGATCCATGTGCCCCCATTAATCCTGAAAGCGAACCCACGGTGATGATATGGAATATCTCTCCGTCGGGTTTGTTTTGTACCACATCTCCGATAAGCGAGGTCGGTTTAGCAGGAAACAAGCCACTGGTAAATAAATAACCTTTCCCATCGCCTGACAACCCATGGCAATTGGAGCAATAAATCTCGTATTGCTTTTTACCCCGCTCCAGGTTTTTATCATTGTTGATGATCGGGTTTTCCAATTCTACGCCAGCCAGTATCTGATCGTCATACGATTTTTGTTTATAGGGAAAAGGCATGTAACCGCGAGGAATAGTGCCCTGAACCGGCAACTGATTGCTCATGCTATCGCGAAAAACCACATTTTCAGAATAGGCATTCGATGGCTCCGAATAATACATGTCGGGCATATAGGCCCAACCCGGATGGTTCGGGTCGTGGTTGCAAGAACTTAAACCGAGCATACCGATAGCAAGTGCTCCCAATAGTATTAATGAATATCTTTTTCGTGTTTCCATACAAATTTCTTCTTTGTAGTTATTTCTTCTACTTCATTTACTTCACTGGCCCCGCTTTCTCTCATGGCCGATTTAATGTCGTTGATTTCAGCAGCCGATAGTTTTTCATCCTTATCAACCACAATCAACATTTTATCGTCGGTCGAACGTGGGTCTAATATCTGGACTTCCTTCCCAGGATATAATTTTTGGCGTATAAAAAAGGTCATGAAAGTGAGGAAGGTGCCAATGAAAATGGTTGCCACAAACAGGATAATGATGAACGACAAGGTGTTCAAAGGCTTTCCGCCGAACTTCAATGGATAGTTGACCACCGAGGCCCAATACAAAAAAGCAAAGGTTAGGCTTGTCCCAAGTACCCCATAAAAAAAGGTGGCCAGGGGCAAGCGCGTGGTCAGCTTGAGAGCTTCAAAAACACCATGAATAGGTATTGGGCTCAGTACATCCTTTATTTGAATGTTCTTCTTTTGCATAAAATGAATGGCTTTCATAAGGACATCCTCATCATCATATACGCCTATGATATTTGTTTTTGCCATAATAATCTATTTACTAGTTTTCTTCAAAATTCCTTTTACTTCACTAATCGCAATCATTGGGATATAACGGAAAAACAACAATACCCCAAAGAGGAAAATACCTAAAGTGCCCACAAAAATGCCAATCTCTACTGCCGTTGGCGAATAACTTGCCCAACTCGATGGCAAAAAGTCTTTCGACAAGGAAGTAACCACAATCACGTAGCGCTCGAACCACATACCGATATTGATGAAAATGGATGCAATGAAAACGATGGTGATGTTCTTCCTGATTTTTTTGAACCAGAATATTTGAGGAATTAAAGCATTGCAGGTTACCATGGTCCAGAAAGCCAGGGTGTACTCGCCAGTTACCCGGTTTTTCATAAAGGTAAACATTTCGTATTCCTGGCCACCATACCAGGCCATAAACAACTCGGTGGAATAAGCCGTGGCCATAATTAAACTAATGAAAGTCAAAATACGGGCAATGGCATCGAGGTGGCTTTGGGTCACATATTCCTGGAACTTGTAAACTTTCCGAACAATGATCATCAATGTAAGTACCATCCCAAAACCTGAAAAAATTGCTCCTACAACAAAATAAGGCGGGAAAATAGTCGTGTGCCATCCGGGCATAATCGAAGTGGCAAAGTCCATCGATACAATGGAGTGAACGGCCACAACCAAAGGCGCTGCCAATCCTCCCAACAACAGAGAAGCTGTTTCGAATCGTAACCATCCCTTCGCCGAACCAACCCATCCAAAGCTAAAGAAACCATATACTTTCTTTTTAATTTTTGAAGCTGTAGTATCACGGATGGTGGCAAAATCAGGGATCATGCCGATATACCAAAACACAGCAGAAGCCATAAAATACGTGCTGATCGCAACCACGTCCCAGAACAGTGGGGAGTTGAAATTATCCCACAAAGGGCCACGGGTGTTCCAATAAGGAAATATAAAAAAGGCATTCCATAAACGGCCCATGTGCAACAATGGAAAAAGACCTGCGCAAACAACTGCCACCACGGTCATTGCCTCGGCAGCCCGGTTTATGGAAGTCCGCCACTTTTGACGCATCAGGAGCAGAAAAATGGAGAAAGCGGTTCCTGCATGGCCAATCCCGATCCACCAAACAAAATTGATGATAGCATAACCCCAGGCTACATTGTTGTTTACGCCCCAGGCACCAATCCCAACGGTGATAGTGGTATAAATGGCCCATCCCCCAAAAAGTATGGCTCCCATGGCCAGCGATGCAGAAATATACCACCAAAGCGGTGTTTTTGCATCAAGGGGAGCTATGACATCCCGGCTGATTTGTCCGAATGATTTGTTTCCCTCAACGAGAATTCCTCTGACTTTCTGTATATACATATCTATTCTTCGTTTAACTCTTCTTGTTTCTGATCTTTGTCAAATAACTGGTCGATGGCAAAGTATGAACATGCTCAAGCAAATGATACATTCTTGGGTTTCTTTGGATTTCCGAAATCTTGCTATTGGGATCTAATAAGTCGCCAAACACAATGGCATCGCCGGGACAGGATTGTTGACAAGCCGTTTTGATCTCCCCATCCTGGAGTTGACGGCCTTCGGTTTTGGCCAGTAATTTTTTCTCTTGGATCCGTTGCACGCAAAGCGAACATTTCTCAACGACACCACGCGAACGCACTACCACATCAGGGTTTAGTACCAATTTACCAAGATCGGTGCTCATACTTGAGTTGAAATCAAATTTCTTGTTATTGGCAAACTCGAACCAGTTGAAACGGCGCACACGATAGGGGCAGTTATTCATACAATAACGGGTCCCGATGCAGCGGTTGTAGGCCATTTGGTTCAGGCCTTCACTGGAATGAGGAGTGGCAGCAACCGGGCAAACGTTCTCGCAAGGGGCATTGTCGCAATGCTGACACATCAAAGGCTGGTGCAAAACTTCCGGGTTCTCGTGATCTTCAGAATAGTACCGGTCAATCCTTATCCAGTGCATGATGCGTCGATTTTTCACTTGCTCTTTTCCAATAACGGCCACGTTGTTTTCAGCCTGGCAGGAAATCACACAGTTTCCACAACCCGTACAGGAATTTAAGTTGATGGCCATTCCCCAGTGGAAGCCTGTAAATTTAGGCTCGTCGTACAAATTTGCATTTACTTCGGCATCTTTTGCATGCTGCTCGTTGCCCGAGGCAGGATCGGCCAAAAACTTCGACAGGGTGGTTTCCCTTATCAAATCACGGCCTTCCATCGTATGATGTTCCTGGGTCAGGGCTAGTGGGTAGGTTTTACCTGCCACCCTTTCAATGCTTACTTTCGATCCCATCAAGGACTTCAACCCATTAGCAGTTGAAAGTAATGGAAAAGCATTTTGTCCCAAACCATCTGCCACCTTTCCGGCACTGGTACGACCATAGCCCAGGGCAATAGCTACCGTGCCATACGCCAAGCCTGGTTGCACTACAATCGGTAATTCAAACAGATCGTTAACCCTTACTACATCTTCCAATTTCAACCCATTTTCCTCGGCATATTTCGCCGGGACACACACATAATTGTCCCAGGTTGCTGTGGTAACCGGATCGGGCAATTCCTGCAACCAGGGGTTGTTGGCATATTTACCATCTCCCAATCCAATTTTTTCGTAAAGGACTAATTCAAAATCACCCGAATCAATAAAAGCTGGTGCTTTTAATTCACCAGAGGTAAACTGAAAATCTTTCTTTTCGGCATCAACAGCAAAAACACCATCGTGGATACATTGGTTCCAAAAGAAAATAAAGCCTGTGAATGTCGATTGAAGGGGAAAAATATTGGCCTGCCAGAATGCTTCCATGTAATCGTGATATTCCTGGGCATTTCCCATCCAGCGCAAAAAGCTTTCCTGTGCCTGGCGGGTATCAAAAAGATTTCGGATTGTAGGTTGTTGGGTCGAATAAACCCCTGTCTGAGGTTCGGCATCGTTCCATGATTCCAGGTAGTTATTATCGGGGCAAACATATTTGCATAGGGCAGCTGTTTCGTTCATGGCATCTGCCATCGAAATACTCAATTCCACTTTTGCGAGGGCTGTTTTATATGCCTCGGCATTGGGGGCGTCGTAGGCAGGGTTCACATTATAATGGATAACTGCACCCACATTTCCAGCATCGATTTTCGAAATCAACTGATCGATTGCCTGGTCATCGCCTTGCTTCAAGTTATAATGTTTGCTGAGATCGATGGTTTGGTTGTAGTTTCCAAGCAAATGGTTGATAGCATTGCAGATGAGCTGAATATTTAAATTGTTGGTACCTGAAAATACAATGGATTGGCCTTGATTCTCCAGTAATTCTTCAGCATAAGAAGCAAATTCAATTGAAGTATCTGCAACCGGATATACAGGCTGGGACAGTTTCGCAGCTAAATAATTATAAATATTCAGCAAAACCACTACCTCGTCCGATGGTTTGATCGGTACACGATCGTCGGCAGCACCTCCTGTGATTGTGTATTGCGATTCGTATTGAACGTGGCGCAACATGGCTGATTCACCATTCAGCAATTTGCGGGCTGCCGAATACTGTTTTGTATATTCAGTGGGCGACATCCAGGTACCCAGAAAATCAGCATTGAAACCAACTACCAATTTTGCATTTGTTAGATCGTAGGTAGGGATAAATGCTTCACCAAAATTCTTTTCGTTGGCTTTTCGCATGGCCTGCATCGAAATTGCATCGTAAGTCAGCCAGGTAACATTGCCAAATTTATCCTTAAAGTCTTTAATTATTTGCTTAGTTGATGGGCTGATGATAGTTGAGGTAAGCAGCACAATTTCTTTTCCATCCGCACTAGCTTTATCCAAAGCAGGGATGATTTCGGCATCGACATGTGCCCAATCGGACGGTGAACCATCTTTATGTGGGGCTTTTAATCGGGCATTGTCGTACAAGTTTAAAACAGATGCCTGCACACGTGCATTGGTCGCTCCTTTTGAAATTGGTGAAAGTTCGTTTCCTTCAATTTTAATGGGCCGGCCTTCGCGGGTCTTTATCAGGATAGAGCAATAATCGTGTCCATCATAAAAAGTAGACGCATAATGATTGGCAATCCCGGGTGTGATCTCTTCGGGTTGAATAAGATAGGGGATGGCTTTGCGCACCGGTGTTTCACAACTGGTTGCAATAGTAGCGAAGCCAATCGAAAAGCCAAACATTTTTAAAAAATCACGGCGGCTGGTGTTTCCTTTTACTTCCTCATCGCTCATTCCATCGATAGAGAATTCTTGCCCCCCGTCTCCTGCAAGGGTTAAATCCTTTTGCAATGTTTTATACTCGTCTATACTTCTCCAGTATTTTTTCATCAATGATTATTTTATTGCTGATAATTTCAATTATTAATAGTGACATTTTTGACAATCGTTGCCGCCGATATCCTCCACTACAATGCGGCTGCGCTTCCCAGTATTCAGTTCTTCATGCAATTTGGTGTAGTTCTTATAAAAATCATTGGTTGTAAACTGAACTTCGGTAGTCCGGTGACATTCGATGCACCAGCCCATGCCCAGGGTGCTTTCCTGGACAATTTGATCCATTTCCTCTACTTTTCCATGGCATTGCTGACATTCGAGTTTGCCCACATTCACATGCTGGGCATGGTTGAAATAAACGTGGTCGGGTACATTATGAACCTTGATCCATTCGATAGGTTTACCACTTTCCAAGGCCTCATATATTTTAGCAATCTCTGTTGTGCCCGTTTGAGAACCACTCTTAACCACATTGTGGCAATTCATGCATAATTGCACGGATGGTATTCCTGCATGTTTACTTTCCTCTGCGGTAGTGTGGCAATACTGGCAATCGATTTTGTTTTGCCCTGCATGGATTTTATGCGAGAAAGCAATGGGCTGTTCGGGCGAATAATATTGCTGGCGGCCTAAGTTCTGAATTTCCACCACTACAATTCCTCCCATAACAAATACCGCAGCCAACATAATTATGATATGTACAACTTTCCACCTTATCATTTTCAAAATAAAAAGATCGGAGAGGGATAACAAAATGGCGCATATTGAAATAAGGATGAGCGAAAAGTAGTTCCGGGACCTGTCTTTTGTCGGGGCGTGCGAGGTTTCTAACTTCTTATGTTCGGCAACCTTGCTATCGGCAAAAGATCCCGCCGTTTCCTCCCCAGCCGGTTCTTCCACATAATTTTCGATATAGCTAAGGAGCGAACGCACTTGCTCGTCGGTAAAATCATTGGGGGGCATGGGTATTTTGTTGTTCTCGTTAAAAAGTTTCACGGCTGTTTCATCGCCTGACAGGACCATTGCCTGAGAGTTTTGAATAAACTTGATCAGCCATGCTTCTTCGTGTCTCGCTGATACACCTTTCAGGTCGGGACCGACCAGCTTACCTTTCCCAATGGTATGACAGGCAGCACATACACCAAACATATCTTTGGCTTCTTGTGCCCTAAGGTCCTTACCGATAAATATGGTAAGAAATAAAAATGTGAATGTAACAGACAGGAAAAGCTTTGCCCCTGCTCTTAGGTTGACGCATCTAAATATCATGTAAAATACTTTAATAAATCCAGTTCGTTGAATCATCATTAATATGCCAAAAAAACTACAGTTAGAAATTGAATATGCCTCAAATTTCTTCCGATCTGAAAGCAAAAATAGAAATAAATTTATATCACCAAAGTTTAGAATATTAAATTACCTGATTTTACTTAATTAAAAATCAATAAAATATAAATAACAATCAAATAATGTTGAAGGAAAATTAGTAGATCAGATAGGGGTTTTAGCTATTTTTATTCACTCAAAATAAACTAGGATTCTAAACTAATTCATTTTGTTTTTTTGTTTGAAATTTGCCATTTAGCGTAATTGTCGAAATAACTTAGCCAAAAGAATATCAAATGCCTTGCTCTATCCTTTATGAGCAACTAACACAGATTTCTCCTTTCGGTACCAATGACAGTATTTTGTTGGTGTTGGTTTTCATAGCCTTGCGTAAAGGCCGATTTCTTTCAATGGTTTGGAGACAGGATGCCTGGACTTTAGCTCAACATCCCGGTCATGGCCTAAAGGCCGCCATATATTTATATCATTTTACCCCGGGCTAAAGCAGCGGGGTTATTGATTCAGATTTTAATTACAATCTCATTGTCATTTCTATTTGTGCGCACTTGATTTGTCTTATCGCTTTCACAAAACAATTATATCAACTCACTACATCCCCAACTTTTTTGATTTTCCGGATCAGGTTCAATACATATCCAATACCAGCCCAGGTACCTAAAGTAAAGAAAAGGATGGAGATTATCACCCAATAAGGCACGTACTTGTTGGTCTTCCAAAGTGCTCTTTCGTTTTCCCAATTGTTTGGAGGTAGAGGTATTCCCCAATCCACTTTGCTACTTACTTCAATAGGGTTAAGCCCGAGATCTTCCACTTTTGCAACAAGAGTTAGATTGCCGGCTTCGTCACCGGGTATGTCAGCCGGAAAATCGACAAGCACATTTCCACTTGCATCGGTATAATGGCGGGTGCCGCCTATTGGGAGCAAACCGAAATAGCGTTTTACATAGATACCCACTTTGGCTTCCGCAGCCGGGACTAATTTACCATCATCAAGTTGTTCTTTTACATTTACAATTATTTTGTTGATGCCCCCTTCATTGTCATAAGGAGTAAGAAATAATTTTGCATTTTTCTTTACTACCTGAACCTGATCGCCACCGAGAGTACGCAAGAAGTGAATAATCTTCCATCGGCTATTTTCGTCGAGGGCTTTAAACGAGGGCATCTGTCCACGTCCTTCCGCGAGTTTGTGAAATATTGCACCATCTGTCTGATCCTGAAATGCCTTGCTGGTGAGATCTGCGCTGGGAATGGCCCCGTTTCCTTTTCCTTCCAGTCCATGGCAGGCGGTACATTGGGTTTTAAACAAGCTGGCCCCTTCCTCAATGGCTATCTTATCGTTCGCAACAGGATTCTGGACATCATTGGCAGTAGAAGGGACTTCCCAAACCGGAAAATCCGCAGCCATAAAAACTATACTTATAAAGGCAAGTAAGCCAACTAAACTATTTCTATATATCGATTTCATACGCTTCATTTTTTATTCATTCAATCAAACTCTACTTTTCTGTGGCTTTTTTCTCTATGTTTTCATACCCTTCTTCGTGGGCTACTTCCCACATAGGTACTATCGGGAAAATCCTGAGGAATAAGGTAATAACGAGTAAAGTCCCGGCTGTTAATCCGGCAGTAATAGTTAGCTCAACGGCTGTGGGGAAATAATGATGAAAATTTTCCGGCACATTCTGAATTGGAAAAGTAGGATTTAAAAGGGTAGGGATTACAATCAAATAGCGTTTCAACCATGCCCCAATAACCACAGCAATCGAAATAAAGAATAAAGGAAGTGGCGCCCTCATGGGTTTAAAAATTAATAAAATAATAGGGATGATCATTCCAAAAATCTGAACTCCATAAAACAAGGGTGATTCATCTCCTGAAAACAACTCTAAAAGATGACCCGTATCAAGCGATTTCATTTTATAGCCGGGCACAAGGTATTCGTTTATATTGAAGTACAAGTAAACCAACGAAGTAAGCACAAGTAGCTTGCCCATTTTATCAAAATGGAATAGGGTGATATAGTTATCCAGTTTTTGTGTTCGGCGAAGAATGTACATTAACACAATTACAGCCGCCGCACCCACCATAAATGCCCCTGCCACAAAGTAAGGCCCAAATATGGTGCTGTCCCAGCCTGTGCGGTTATTCACCCCAAACAACCAGGATGTGACGGTGTGTATGGCAAAAGCAACCGGCATAATAATGATCATCATCATTCTGATGGCCTTGTGCAATAGTTTGTACTGCTCGTCGTGGCCTGTCCAGCCAAGCGAAAGTGTTTTGTATAGTTTTCTTTGCCACTTTGGGGCTTCTGTGTAGCGATCGCGCAAAATGGCTATATCCGGGATTAATGGAAGGTAGAGTAGGATGAGTGAAATGGCCAGGTAGGTATTCACCACAATAATATCCCAAACAATTGGCGAAGAAAACCTACCGTGCAATAGAATATTCAACACCCTGTCCGGGCGACCCATGTCGACAATAATGCTCAACCCTGCAAAACTAACTGCCGCCACAGCAATAATCTCAGAGAAACGGGTTAATGGTGTGGCCCAGGTTTGCCCGCTTAATTTGAGGATTGCCGAAACCAACGATCCTACCAACGATACTGCAATGAGGAACACGAAATTGGATATGTATAATCCCCAAGACGAATAATCGCGCATGGCTGTGGCCCCCAAACCGGTCATTAGTTGGTAGCCGTAGGCAAACAAGCCTGCAACGCAAATCAATATGAGAAAGCGGATCCAAAGCTTGTTGGCAAAGGGGTTTCTCTTTAAGGGAGAAATAAGGTCATCGAAAATCGCTGTAAGATTTTTCTTTTCCGATGCTTCTTGTACTGCTATTTCTGCCATTTTATTTCCTTATTATGTTAGTTTTATGCGAATTATGCGTTCTCATTATTCTCTGTTTGCTTTTTGGCCTGCTCAAAAGGCACCCTTCTATCTTTAGCCGGTAAGTAAAACACTTGTGGTTTTGTACCAAATTCTTCGTGCATGGTATAGCCGGCATTGTCGCGGATAAGATCGGAGAATCGTACGGTTTCCCCGCTTGTGCCATTGGTGACCGAGTCTTCGTTTTTATCGCCAAAGTAATATACCCCATTGGGGCAAGCCGAAACACAGTAAGGAAGTTTGCCTACCCGTAATCGGTCGGCACTGAACAAACATTTGGTGATGGTGCCTTTCTTTTGCGGAACATTTAGTTCGATATCGTAGGTTCGTTGCTTTTGTTCTTCGGTCAGGTCAGGAGCAAACCAATTGAACATCCGGGCCGAATAGGGACAGGCTGCAATACAGAACCGACAACCGATACATCTCTCGTTGTCGATGAGAACAATCCCATCTTTTCGTTTGAAAGTAGCATTCACGGGGCATACTTTTGTGCAGGGTGGATTGTCGCAATGGTAACATGGCTTTGGCATGTAATAGGGAGCCGTGTCTTCCGAGTTTTGCATTTCGAGCACGTTTATGTGGTGCATTTCGGGTCGTAATTCATGTGCCGAATTGCAGGCAGCCATACATTTACGGGCATTTTGACAACGTGCTAAATCAATTACCATGACCCATTTTTTTCCAGGTATCCCTTCCCGTCCACGTTTTTGATATTCTGTCAACAACTCCTCGTTTTCCACATCGGAAGCCAGGGTCATTGATTTTGCATCCACTTCGACCAATTTCCCATCCTGGGTAAGCAATTTAACTTTTTCCCCCGGTTCGCCAGTTTCATTGGTACAAGAGTTTAGCAAACTTGCCCCGCCTACAGTTCCGGCAGCTCCTACAGCCAATCCCAGTATTTTCAGGAAATCTCGCCTGGGATTTTTATTTTTTTCAATTGGTGTATTCATTTATAATCCACTTTCAAATTACTATTCTTTCTAAAAACCAAGTCTTTCTGTGCCTTCAATAGACCCTGATTTTTTAGGATTTCAAATATAAATCATTATTCGGTCATGGACTACCTAAATAGCTGTTTAATGCCGTATTTATATTGGTTTTAAATAGTAGTGAATAGGTCAATGTCGTTTCATTAACAAATATAAAATGGAACACGGATCAGACGGATTTTCAAACGCGGATAAAACCTGTTTATGATACAAGAAATCCGCGAAAATCCGCATTCCAATCCATATCTAAATGAAGGGACAGGTAGTGGCAAATATTGTTTCGCTTGACCTTTGGATCAATGATTCTCCAAATAAGATGGAAAGTTAAAACCAATAGCAGCATCTGTCTTTATCTGGTAGGCTTCACCCGGTTTCATCAAATTGATTTGATTTACTCCATACACCGGCCAGTACACACCACCATCATCATCTTTCATGATAAGAATATGGCTCACGGCAGAACTCATCAATTCCGAAATTGGCCCGTCAATGTATCTTGGATAGCCAATCATGCTCCACCCGGCAGGCAAGTTTATCACAAGGTTTTCTGGGATGTAGGTTTGGCCTGTTAGTTCTAAGGTGTCATCAACCATCATTTTTATCTGAAAGCCATATTCCAATTCAACCGGGTCAATGGTATTCACATAATATTGAGGCCAAAACACTTCCCCTTCCCAGTTTTTTACAAGGTAGAAATTCCCCTGAATTGGACTTAGCAGGCTATCAAGGTTTGGATATTGAATCATTTTATAGGTTGAAAACATATTCCAACCGGCATTCAGCACTATCATCTGTGTATCAGGTGCATTATGGAAAACAAAGAATTCTTCAGATGCTTCACAACTGTGGTTATCAATAACAGTAACTGAATAATCGCCTTCAGAAATATTTATCAGGTCTTCGGTTATGGCCCCATTCGACCAAGTAAATGAATATGGAGATGTCCCTCCCTGAACGGATAAATCAATTGAACCATCCTGGGCAGCCAATGTTGAAACGTCGCTAACCGACATGGTAAGATTTAGTGAAGGCGGCTCAGTAATAGTAATACAATCGGGAATATAAGGTATGCCTGTGGCATCAGTAATTGTAATACAATATGTACTGGCAGACAACCCACTGAGGTTTAGTGTTGCATTACCCGTGTTCCATAAATAAGTAAAAGGTAGCGTGGCAGGTGGAATAATAGGAGTTATAGAAAGGTTAATTGCCCCATCGGATTGGCCATTGCATGATATATCGTAAACCGAATAATTTATAAAATATGGGACAGGATCAGCACTTTGTCCAGTGTGAAGTTGGTAATTCCCGAACTCATTATTATAGCCAGAAATCCTCACATAATAAGTGCCTGCCGATAAATTTTGCTCAATAAAACTTTGTTCCGATCCTAAGCAACAACTGTTATTGTCATTGTTTTCCCATAAGGGATACAGGCTGCAGCTGCCATAATACACTTCAAGGTAAGTATCGAAGTTGGAACCAAACAAGTCGAAATAGCCAGTGAAAGAACTGCCCGTAACTGTCACCTTCCACCAATCTGCATCGCTGGCTGATGTTAATGTTCCGGTTACATAAGGATCGCCTATTTGCCCATAATTCCATGCTGTTGTGCAGGTTTCGCCATCACCTTCAATATTGATCACTTCAATGCAAGTGGTATCATTATATGATAAACTATCCGATGAATGTGCAGACCAAACACAAATATGGAATGTGTCGTAAGCAGTAAGATTTACCTCTTCAGAAAAAGTAAATAGCTGCATTTCTCCAGGTTGTAATGTGTCAGCAAAGGTATCGACAACAGCTATTCCGGCATCCATAGAATACTGCATTGGGAAGTTTGCAACAGGGTAAAGTCCATTGTTATAAACCTCAACAACTACATCTTCTATCCCAAGATACGATCCTGTTAAAGGTGAAACTATATCCCAGGTCGACACATCAAAATCAGCATATCCAACCGTTACTGTTACCGGGGAAAACTGACTGGTACAGGCAACTGCACAGGTATTGACAGTATTGGTAACCGAATGAATTAGGTAGGTGGTGGTATCGAAAAGTATTGGGGTCGTAAATTGCTGTCCAATGCCTTGCAAAAGGGTGTCGGAATCGTACCAATAGTAGAGCAGTGTATTATCGGGATTAACCGGACTGAGTGTTGCATTTTCACCCGACATTATTGAGACACTGTTCACAGTTGGGGCAAGGGGTGTTATGATCGACCAAATAGTGTTGCTTATCGTATCGTTCGACAGAATTGAATCTCCACCAATTTCACACCACACAAGCAAATTAAAAGCAGTATTCACATTTGCAGAAAGATCGACCTGTGTGTTGAAAGTATATGAAATAGAATCGAAAGGATATACCGTATCAGGAAAGATTTCTGTGACCGGTGAGGCAAGGAACTGGTGAGTATAGGATATTTCAAGATTGCCAGGATAAATTGTATCGGTAAGATTATGGATTGATACAGTCACATCTTCATACGCCAGGTCGCAACCCGATGCAGGGGCTTCAAGTGAGATAAGGCGTCCGGTAATTTGAAGGGTATACGTGCCAAAATTAGTACTAAAACCATAGACCCTGACAAAGTAGGAGCCTGCAGGCATGTAACTATAGTATAGCTCCGATTGCAATCCACAGCTATTATCATTGAATCCAATATTTCCGGTTCCACAAGCACTAAAAACTTTGAGGCTGGTATTGAATGATGATCCGCACAATGAAATATAAACATCATGCCCACCCGATGGAAGATCAAATCTCCACCAATCGGCATCACCCGCAAAAGTTGTTTCACCATTTACCGGAGGATAATTTAGATAAAGATAGGGGTAGGCTGATTCGCAAGTTTCTCCATCAGGTGGATAATTACTGATTTCCACACAAAGTGTGTCATTCATGTTCAATCCATCATTGATAAGATCCGACCAAACACAAAGGCTATATGTATTGTATGACGACAAATCGGGTTGCTGGCTAAATGTGAATAGTTGCATTTCACCAGGTTGTAATGTATCTGTAAAGGAATCTACTACCACAGTTCCGCCATCAACCGAATATTTCATAGGAAAGTTTGAAATTGTATTTAGTCCATTATTATATACCTTAACAACTACTTCTTCCATTCCAAGATAATAATCGGAAACAGGAGAAATTAAGGCCCAAATTGCCACATCAAAATCGGCATACTGAACATTGGCAGTAACGACTACTGGGTTCGCAGAACAATCCGGGACCAATGTATTCAGAATCATATTCGGACGTGCGCCATTGTTGAACGACACATTAGTACTTGAGCAAACTGTTGCGTTGTCAGCCCGGTACACACAGGTTGAATACCAGCTAGTAGAAGTAAACTCAATGGTATATCCCGATGAGTACGAACTGTTGCTGAGACAGGTCTCGATAACTACATTACTAACTCCATCCCAATAGAATGGAGTGCTGAACTCATGGGTATTCCAACCTAATGTTGGCATGTATGCTGCATCGAAGAATACCTGGTTTAGGCCAGGTTGCCAACCGGTTAGTTCCGCTGCACTGGTTGATCCGATATAAATTGTAAAGTTACCTAAGGTTTGTGAGCCAAGCGCAATTGCATTAAATGCAACTGAATAGATATTACCATCAGCAAATCCAAGTGCAATTAATTCGTTAGCACGGATCAGGAATTGTTCACGGTTGCCCCAGTACCACGTAGAGTATGGGTTTGGATAGGTATGAATACCTGTAATGGAATTACTGGTTCCAACCTGGATATCCCCATAGCTTGTACTCGAGGCTTTCAACACATACGAGGTAGTGTCAAATAATGTAGGTGTATTATATTCAGGTCCAAAAAATAGTATGTTACCGTCTATTGAATCGTACCAGAAATAGCTCAGGTTAGTATCGATAGGAGTTACAGTTAAACTTGCTGAAGTACCCGACCAGATGGTTTGATTGACCGGAGTTGGGTCGGCAGGGGTTAAGCCTGACCAAGCCGATGCTGACGTAGTATCATTGGTCTGAATTGTGTCTCCAACCAGGTCGATCCATGCAGAAAATTCAAACATAGTATATACATTTACAGAAAGGTCAACAGGAGTACTGAAAGTAAAATCAACCGTATCAAAAGGAAACATTGTGTCCTGGTAAGATTCGGTCACGGGTGAGGTAAGGAACTGATGTAAATACGATATTTCAAGATTTCCGGGAACGATGGTATCGCCCAGGTTGGCAAGGGTAACTGTAACATCTTCGAATCCCATATCGCAAGAAGAAACCGGGGCATCAATTGATATTATTTCAGCTTCGTGCTGAAGGGTTCCAACCAATGAAATACATGTTGAGTCGTTTATCGTATTGCTATCGCCGGCCAGAACTGTGTAAGCACAGAGTTCAAAATTTCCTGCCGGGAATGAAAAATTTGGTAGTATCACATTCTGAAACTGGGATGGGGCTACCGGGCTGGTGAATGCATAAGTAAGTGGTGGGCCTCCGTTTATTTCATAGTTAATGGAAATATTGAATAAGGTATCCAATCCGAAATTTTGAACGCATACTTCCACAGGGGATGAAAAATTCGCAAAATTATTTTCGACAGGATTTATAATGGAAGTAACACCGGCATCGAACTGGATTTTGGGAACGAGTGTGATAAGATAATCTTCGGTCTCACCCCAATTATAGCTCCCACATGGATACACATCAGAAACTGAGCTTGTACCCTGAAGAACCACCCTCATTCCGGTTGTTCCTGGAAGTACAGTATTAGGTACAACAAAATAGCCTGCCGAAGTATATGATATCGCAGTGCTCGCCCCAAAAACAATTTCATTGGGTTCGGAATAAATTCCATCAAAATTATAGTCGATATACACTTCCACACAACACAGATCAGGATTTGTCCACCCAAGTGCCAAACCACTGGTTATGCTGATATTGAAACTATCTCCAATGGGGAGGATGGGTCCCTGAATAGTTGTAAAGTCAGAATATTTCATTCCGGTTGTAGGCCCCGAATAATTATTCCATGTGCCGATCTCAACATTTACAATTTCTCCTTTGGTTGAAGAAGTTGCACCAGAGGCGCAATACGTGGTTTGCGACCAGCCCGGCAGGCTTAAAACAGCAATAAGCAGAGTAAGATAGAATGTGCGCATAATAATATCGAATTAGTGGACAATTGTATTTTTTCGCAATTTACGACAATTAAGGATGTCATTCAAAAGGCATAGCTGTCCGGAAGTTTTAAAAAATCTTGATTCCCATGAGTTAAAGTACTGATTTGCAGGCGTAATATTTCAAAAAAAACGAAATATCATGCTTTGATAAAATTAAGACGAATTAAAATTCATAGCCAACTGTTTAT
>JAIOYV010000084.1 GCA_021740905.1 Bacteroidales bacterium | reverse complement strand
TTTAATAATTGAGTAGAGTTCCGTCAGGAACGGCAGTATGGTAGCAATTAAAAAGGAGCAAGTTTACCAAGCCTCGTTGAGGCGACAGTATGGTTTGATAGATTTGATAAAATGCGGAAATTTATCCCGTTTGAAGTATGATTTCCCACTGTATAGGGCAAATTCGCCCAACAATGCAATACTCCTTTACTCCAACACCGAGGCCACTCCAACACTCCAACAATCCAGTAACCCTTCAGGTTTCAACAAAAAGCAGCAAGCACCCGGCAATCTATCTCTGTTGCTGAATATATTCGTCCAGTTCTTCAATGGTGCTTTCGAAGGTAAAGGCATCGTTCACCATGAAATAGTTGCCAATGTCGCAGGTGTAACGGTATGCAAATTTGGCAAAATCGAGACGGGTATCTTCAAAACTAAATAGCAGCATGATTTCTTTAACCTGGGCAACTGACAAGCAATTCGACCGGATAATTTGCTTGGCAAGGGTCATTTTGCTGTCTTCGAACGATTTGCTTTGGATCGAACTTTTAGCCGATTGAAATGAACCTGGGTCCATAGGATAAGGGCAACCATAAGGACCATTGTACCCAGGAATAGGAGGGGGTGGGGGAGGAGGCTTGTTTTCGATAAGCGTTTGCTGTTGTGCGCTTGTAGAGGTTTCAGTGGTTTGGGTTGTGGTCGAACTCATATTGATGTTGAAATTTACATTGTTTGCCCCTTCGCCTACATTGATACCGATATTTACATTTTCTGAATTTGTTTTATTGCTCGTTGGGCTTATTACTGTTTGTTGCACAGAAGTTTCAGTAATCTCCGTCTGTTGGTTCTGGTTGGGCGAATGGTTCCCATGATTCCCACTTTTGGGGGTTGAGGGTTGCTCCACAATAATATTAGTTTCGCCGTTAAACCTTAATTTGTACTCGCCCTTTTTGTTTTTCTTAATGATAAATGTGGATTCCTTGTTGGGGGTTTGCAAGTACAAATTTTTGTTGATCTCGCCCTTCGATTTATCTTCAAAAATAATTTTGACAGTGTGGTTTGTGGCAGTTACATCCGTAATCTTAACATTGGTTTCGCCTTGCTCATTGAACTGGATGCCATCCAATACCACGAGAAATTTGTCCCCATCTTCGGAAAAGAATACTACATTGCAATTCTGCGAGAAGGAAACATTTACAAACAGAAGAAGTGTTAAGCTGATAAAAATGGTTTTCATTTGGTAAAAGTTTTATTTGTTAAACATATCCCATAAGGGCATAAATATAATATCCTACAAATTCCCGTATAAAGATATGCCATCCTTGAAACGGTATTGGGCTGGGAATAAAAAGATGGTCGAGTTTGAATTTTCGTGGGCCTGCATATCGGTCCACAGGGTATTCATCCACATCGAGTTTGCTCTGGGTGAAACAATCCTTTGCACGTTTCATGTGATACGCCGAGGTGATCAACAGACAATCGGGTTTCTTTTTTTCGGACAGGATCAAGGCTGTACTTTTTTCAGCATTCTCATGTGTGTTTCGCGATTCGGTTTCAATCAGGATATCCCTTGCAGGAATGCCAATCCGTAGGAGGTACTTTTTACACATTTCGGCTTCTGTGAGGTTGCTTTTAAAAATCATTGGTGAACCTCCACTGATCAAGATTTTCTTGATATGATTGTTTCTGTAAAGATCAATAGCCTGGAATAACCTGTCGGAAGCGGCTTTTGCGTCGGTCCGGCCCAATTGCGCATCGTATCGCAACCCTCCACCAAGCACAATCCCAAAATCGTATTTTTTCTGCAAGGCTGATTCTGCAATGGCCGGTCGTTCCCAGGCACGCATAACCTCATCGAACAGAAAAGGGTTGGTAAAAAGCACCGCTACGAGAAAGGCCCAAAACACACTGCGTTTTTTCAGCTTATCTTTTTTTGTAAATACAGCCAGGGCCAGAAGCCCAACAATCCAAACTGCGGGCGAAAGAAGAAATGACAATAGTTTCGAGATATAAAAAAACATTTGCTTTCGTTTTAGGGCATCAAAGATAGAAAGCTTTGTAGAAAGCCAATAGTCAATACTATTTTCTCGGAATTTTTTTTTGATTTTGTTTTTTGAATTTGATGTTTTTTGCAAAGAGATGTTTTCGTGCCTTGGTATTTATTAATCATGCGAATCAAGGGTTAAAGTTCAATTGTCACGAAGTGACTAAATCTCAATAACCGTGGGCGTAAGCCCACCGAATCTGTAGCCCTATTACTCCAGCCACGAAGTGGTTGAACTGAAAGACAAAGATTCAGCCCACTTCGGGGCTGGGATTTGCTATGCCATTCTGCCGTGGGTTACACCCACGGTTATTCAAATATCACCCTTTCAGGGTTTTACCTAAAGTAAATTGATAACTTCAACCATATATTCGCATTAATCAATCATCAATAAACAATAGTCAATTGAATCAGAAGCTTAATTCCCATCCACCAAATATTCTTTTAATTGTTTCGTCGATGGATTTTTAAAAAGTTCCATAGGTTTTCCTTGTTCGATTATTTCCCCAAAGTTCATAAAAACCACATGGTCGGCCAAGCGGACTGCCTGTCGTAAAATATGGGTCACCAGAATGATGGTGTATTTTTGTTTCAGATTTCTGAACAGGTCTTCAATTATCTTGCTCGAAATCGGGTCGAGGGCCGAAGTGGGTTCATCGGCTAAAATTATCCAGGGCTTCACGGCCAATCCCCTTGCCAGGCATAGTCGTTGCTGTTGCCCGATTGAAAGGCTTGCACCAGGACTGTGCAAACGATCCTTCACCTCTTCCCATAAACCCACCTCACGCAAGTTTCTTTCAACGGTTTCTGCAATCAGGCTTTTATTCTTAACACCTTGAAGTTTTATCCCATAAGCCACATTTTTAAAGATCGACATGGGCAAGGGGTATGGCCGCTGCGAAAGCAATCCCATTTTTTGCCTGATGGCGGGGATATTGGAATTGGAATGAAGCACATCATCCTCGTCAATAAATATGTTCCCGCTCACTTTTAGTTCTTGGTACAGGTCGGTGAGTTTGTTCATGCACTTGAGCAGGGTTGTTTTTCCGCAGCCCGAGGGCCCTAATAACACAGTAATCTTATTCTTTGGAATATCCAGGTTGATATCTTTCAGGATGTGATGGTCTTCGGTAAACACATTCAGGTTCCTTATTCTCAGAATGGATGTTGAGCCGTAAGGGGTAGAAACAACATCGGGTTTTTCACACATTTCAACGTCGGTAAACATATTTCTTATTTTATTGAAGGTTCGACTTAGAATATTTTTTTGATAATGCCCGTGCAGTAAGGCTTATCACGAGAATGATAAGGGTAAGGATGGCAGCCGAAGCAAAAGCGCGTTCCCGAACTTCAGGAATGGGTGAGCTTAACTGGAAAAAAATAGACAGAGGAAGCGTGGCGGCAGGCTCATCCAGGTTTACAGGGATCAGATCGGTGTACCCGGCGGTGAACAATACTGACGCGGCATCGCCAATACCCCGGCCAAAAGCAAGTAAAATGGCTGTGATAAAACCTGAAAACCCTTGCTTGAACATCACCCGAAAAGCAGTTTCTGTGTTTGTGGACCCCAGGGCCAACGACGATTCAAGCAACCCTTTGGGAATGGTGCAAAGCACTTCATCAAAAGTCCTTATCATGATGGGTGTGATCAACAAGGCCACTGTAATGATCCCGGCCAATAAGGAGGCATTCATGCCCAGGTACAACATCAGTGTAAAGCCAAAAGCACCATACACAATCGACGGGATGCCCCAGAGTGCATCGAGAAAGTAACGGATTGTATTTTGCAAGGCATGGTGTCTTACAAGATTCACATTGATGTAAAGGGCAGCGGGCATTCCAATTCCAATTGCAATAATAGATGCACCCCCTGCTATGTACAAAGAGCCAAGAATAGCATTCAGCACACCACCCTCACCTCCATAGTAAAAACCACCTTTGGGGGCTTTTATCACCATGTCGAAGGTAAGCGCATGGAAGCCTTTCACAAATATGATCACAATAATGAAAGCCAATATGGCTATCAGCGAATAGCTTGCAATACTGGACAATAGCTTAAAAAAACGTTCCTCAATCAGTTTTCTCCGGTTCATTTTCGTGTGGTTTTATGGATCAGGTACCTAAAAATTAAATTGATGGACAGAATGATGACCAGCAGTAAGAAAGCGGCAAACATGAGGGCCGAATCGTACATGGGGATGGATAGCATTTCACCATAGTTGTTGGCGATCAGTGCCGGAAGCGGATAGCCTGCATCGAAGGGGTTGCCGCTAACTTTCACCTGATTCCCCACCACCATCATCACGGCAATGGTTTCGCCAAAAGCCTTGGCTATGCCTAATCCAAAAGCCGAAATAATACCCGGAAAACTTTTACGGACAACCACATGTTTTACCGATTCCCAATAGCTGGAGCCCAGCGAAAGGCTGGCTTCTTTCAGGCCAATGGGAACCGTATTGAAAACCTCGATCAACATGTTCAGCATGTAAGGGATACACATCACGGTGAGCACTATGCCACCGGCAAGAATGGAATAACCCGATGAACTGGTGTTGAAAAACGGTGCGAGAATATCAGAAATAAAATGAACAATGACCAATATCCCCCAAACACCATAAATCACCGAGGGCAAGCCTGCCAGGATATCTATGACCGGATACATCCACCTAATCAACTTTTTCGATGCAAATTGGGTTAGGTGGATGGCTGCGAACAAACACACAGGAGCTGCAAATATAAACGCCAGAAGGGTCACATAAAGCGATCCGGCAATGAAAGGCCAAAAACCGAATTTGCCCTGGCTTGGAAGCCACTCTGACGAAAACAAAAGGGTTGACAAAGACTGCTGTTCAAGCAAAGGATTAGCCTTCATGTATAAGGCAAGGCCAATAATGACAGGTAAAAGCAGGATGGTTGCAAGCGATGCAATCATCCAGCCCTGTGAGATTTTGTCTATGAATATTCTTCGGTTTGGCATTTATTTTTGGGTTTATAGATTTATTATTCTGATAATCATGCTCTGCTAATTATTTCAATTTTCCCAGATATTCATCAATTTTACTCTGGCTGATAGGCACATACCCAGCTTCGGCGATGAACTTTTGCCCATCGGTCAGGGTCCATCTGATAAATTGCAAAACCGATTCTTTTTGAGGTTTTCCTTTTGCCACGAAATAAAGCTCCCGCGCCGGTGGTGATGGGTAAATCCCCCCGGCAATGGCTTTCAGGACTAAGCTGAAATCATAGTAAAAATCCTCCTCCGGGTCGAGGGTGCCGTTTTCGTTTATGTCGATGGGAGCTACTTCAACCCCGGCCCGTTTTTTCCCTGTCTTTACATCGTAGGCATAATTGCAATTGCTGAAACCAATGCTGGTTGGGTCTTTCGCTACAGCTTCAGCAATCCCGGGATCACCAAAAATCCCGATCCCTTGTAGGTTTTCCTGTTTTCCGCCCATGTATTTTGCCCATGTCTCGGCAGCACCGCAGGCATCCGACCGGGTAAACACGGAAATGCCCTTGGGATTCCCAGTTTTTAAAAGCTCATCCCAATCGGTACAAGTCCCGTATAAAAAAATCTTCGCAAACTCATCCCTTGTCAATCCACGGGTTTTAATCGTTTCGAGCCAGGGATTTTGGGCGCTGATAGTGGGGATTACCGCATCAATGGTCAAGCCGGTCCACCACACCCCCTGGTTTTTTTCTTCCTGCGAAATCTCTCGCGAAAACATCCCGAGGTCCACCACTCCGGCCAGTGCATCGGCCATGCCTTTGCCCGCGCCACCAGCCGAAATATTGAACCGGACGTCGGGATGCTCTTTCTGATATTCTTCGGACCATTTAATCACCAATGGATAAAGGGCAAAAGCCCCTGACAAGGTGATGGTTTGCTCTTTTTGTTTTTCCGAGGCGCAGGATGAAAAAAGCAATGCCCCTGCCAGCATACAAATAAAACTTCTTGTCTTCATGTCGATCTATTTTTAGTGTAAATTAATTCTGTTTAACTAAAACGGGTGTAATAATTAATTGTAAATAAACGAATTGCGAATACTTGGCATCTTGAACCGATTGAATGGTTTTTAGCGATTCGGTTGGCAGGAAGAATAGATATCCACCTTCCAATGTGCCCCAATCGGCAAATTTGTACTTCACAATAAGGTCGTTTTCGTAGCCCAGGTTTTTATTTTCCGGGGTTCCGGGATTGGTTCGGGCCAATTGGAAATAATGGCCGGTATTTTTTATGTTGATGCTTTTTGAAATCTTGTAATCCACATAAAGGAAAAAATCTGCCAGCCCTCCCTGTTTTGTATGTGAGCCAAAACTTCTGAAATAATCCATGTTTCCAAAATACCCGTGCCGGTTTCCATAGAGTACATCAAAAAGCTTGTCTGACGAGGAACCGGTGAGGGTTTTGTTATTGCCCGAAAGATAGCCCAAGCCCACGCCGGGAGTAATTTCCCCCAATTTATAGCTTATATCGGCATCCAAAAGATAAGCATCGACTGTCCTTCCAGGCTGGCTCTTTCCATATTGATAATAAGCATTAGCCCAAATATTTAAACCATCCGATTTGAATTTGGCATAAAGTCCGGTTGTATGCCTGAAATTCAGCGTATTTGTAGTATCCGTTTCGGTTATGCCCGAGGATATATGCAGAAGCGACAGATTGATCCTTTCATTAATTTTTTTGTTCAACCAAAGAAAATTGAGCGATTTGATCCGGGTTGTCGGATACAGATTGTTGGAGGTGGCATCGGCTAATGTATTCCAGGAAGCCCCTGCGTGGAGGTTCATCCCTAATGGGTTGCATTTTAAAACCACCGCATCGTAAGCAATCCCATTCTGGTTCCAGTTTCGATCGCCAAGCAATCGTTTGCTATCGAAAACCAACTGCTGACGGCCAACCGAGACCCATGTATTTTCAGCCATCTTTATTTCGGCATAACCTTCAAAAAGGTCGAGCGAGGCATTGTCGCCAAATACTCCCGTAGAGCTTGTCAATTGCTCATCGCCCCAAATCCTCACATCCTGGGGGGTGAAAACAAATTTGAGATTTTCGGTTTCATACTCGAATGATAGCCTCAGCCTGTGAGAAACCAACGCTGTGGGAATGGAGTTTTCGAGAGCCAGTTTCTGATACCCATCGCGAACTTCGAAGCGGGGCCTGTATTCCGAACGGATGCTCAGTTGTGCATATAGATGAATCGACCATCCAATGCAAAATACAAGGATAAGAAACGTTTTAAGGTTGATTTGTGTATTCATACTTACTCTGTATTGTCTACTGTGTTTATGTAGTTATAAATCAAAAAAAATGGTTTTCACTTTGCAAAAATAAACAAAATCTACTTATAAGGTAGACTTTGTGGAGAAATATTATATGTTCTTCAGCATGTTTTCTTTTAAGATGATGTCGGCCAGTGTATTATTCGATAAAAGCTCTACGGTTTTATCCCTTACTTCCTTCATTATAGACTTGATGCCACAGGTAGCTTCATCTTTGCAACTGGAACATTCTTCGTAGTATTTCTCCGATACACAGGGCAGCAGGGCAATGGCCCCATCGAATCCCCTAATTACCTCGACCAGAGTAACCTCTTCAGGCCTCTTCAAAAGATAGTAGCCTCCACCCTTGCCTTTTTTGCTGCTCACAATGCCCTTGTTGCGCAATTCGAGTAGGATCCCTTCCAGGAATTTTTTTGGGATTTTTTCATCTTCGGCAATTTTACCAATCAAAACCGGGCCTTTGCCATATTCCTTGGCAAGATGTGTCAGGGCGTACAAAGCATATTGAGTTTTTTTCGAAAGCATCTGTTTTTATTTATGCCCAAAAATAGGAAGAATAATCAGGAGTTGAAAATGGTTGGCAGTTCTCAGTCGGTCTACCTACCGAAACTTTAGCGTAGTTGAGCAGTCGGCAGAACCCAATGTTGAGACGCAATCAATTGCGTCTCAATAGAATTAGTAATAGACGCGATAAATCGCGTCTCTACGGGCAGTACCCAGTCTGCAATCTGCTGCCTTTCACATCGTTCAATTTAGAACTTTCAACTCAGAACATTTTCAACTTTGAACTCAGAACTCTTTCCAACAAACCTATTCTTAAACATATCTTGCCGGGAATATTGATAGGGAATTTATTATAGTTTTGCTACCGCGAAAAAAAATTAGCTAACAGTAAAACAAAATAGTATGAGAGACTCAGAAATCGCTCTTAACCCGAACAGATTAGTCCGCCATTTAAAAAAGCAAGCCATCGACTTTACGAAAGCCGACATCAAACGATTTATCCAGGAACAGGACATTGAAATGCTCAATTTCAGGTATGTAGCCGATGACGGGAAGCTAAAAACGCTCAACTTTGTAATACTGAGCGAAGAACATCTCGACACGGTTTTGTCGACCGGCGAACGGGTGGATGGATCCAGCCTGTTTTCGTTTATCGAAGCCGGGTCGAGTGATCTATACATTGTGCCCCGCTACAAAACGGCCTTTGTAAACCCTTTTGAAGAAGTGCCCACCCTCGATATTTTGTGCTCGTTTTACACCAGCGAAGGCTTACCTCTGGAAAGTTCGCCGGAGTATATCCTGAAAAAAGCCTGCCGGAATTTCAAGGAAAAAACCGGTTACACCTTCAAAGCTATGGGGGAACTGGAATATTATGTGCAAAGCGAGCGCATCGATGAATACCCCGCCATCGACCAAAAAGGATATCATAGTTCCGATCCCTTCGCCAACTGGGAACATTTCCGCAAAGAAGCCATGCGCCTAATTGCCCAGAGTGGGGGCAAGATTAAATACGGCCATTCCGAGGTTGGGAACTTTCGCACCGAGACAGAGTATTTCGAGCAACAGGAAATAGAATTCCTTCCCGTAAGTCCCGACGATGCAGTTGACCAAATGGTGGTGGCCAAATGGATCGTTAGAATGTTGGGGAAATTATATAATGTGAATGTGAGTTTTGCCCCGAAGATCACTGTCGGGAAAGCTGGTAGCGGCCTCCACATCCACATGCTGGCCGAGAAAGACGATAAAAACATCCTGATCAAAAATGGCAAATTGAGCGATGAAGCCAAAAAAATGATTGCAGGTTTGATGGATCTCGCCCCGGCCCTAACTGCTTTCGGCAATACCATCCCCACTTCGTATTTGCGCCTTGTGCCCCATCAGGAAGCCCCTACTTATGTGTGTTGGGGCGATCGTAACCGGTCGGCACTGGTTCGTGTGCCTTTGGGCTGGATTAAGGGTGGTGGTGCCATGATACACGATGCCAACCCCACAGAGCCTGTCGATGAACGTGATTTTTCAAGCAAACAAACCTTCGAGTTCCGGGTTCCTGATGGCTCGGCCGATTTATACCTGTTGATGGCCGGACTTTTGATTGCTTGCCAGCATGGATTGGAAATGAATAACTCGCTTCAAATAGCCGATAAACTGTATGCCCCCATCAATATCTTCGATGGAAGCTACAAAGACAAATTGAAGGAACTCGCCGAGTTGCCCACATCCTGCCACGAATCCGCAGACTGCCTGGCAGAGAAACGGGAAATCTTCGAGAAGAATGGAATATTCCCCTCCGGCGAAATCGATTCAATAATCAAACACCTGAAAGACTTCAACGACAAAGATCTGAGCGAACGCTTGTTTGGGAAAAACGATGAGATAAGGAAGTTGGTGGACAAGTACATTCATTGGATGTAAAAAAATAAGATATTTAATCTGAAAGAATGAAAAAAATAGTCTTACTATCACTAATTCTGACTATTGGATTGAGAATCAATTCTCAGCAAATATTACTAACACAGGATATTGCTCCAAGTACATCATTTGAGGAGAATAGAGAATCATATCCGATTGTAAATAAAATAAATGGGAGTATTGCGATATTTCAATTAGATGATTCATTATTCTATTGGAAGCATCTTGATAAACAATATAATATTATCGGTGAATATTCCACGGTAAGGCCTGAAGATGAATTAGAACATTTATTAGGTATTACTTTCGCTGACAATAAATACCATTTTTTCTTCTCGAATGATAGCAAAAGAGATTTTCTTGTTCAAACTATTGATATTCTTAACAATAAAAGCTCTGCGAGATATCTATCTATTGAATTTATGAATAAGAAAGAGTGGTATCTTAATTCATTTAGTTATAAGAATAGGTTTTATATTTTGTCTGTAAAAAAACGATCCTCCCTTCTAATCATTTATGTTTTTGAAGGGAATGAGCTTATGCAGAAAAAAGAATTGGACTTTTCTGATTATGCTTTTTCAGATACAAGATATTCAAAGCTCTTTGATGTAGTTGATGAAAGCATTTCTTCCTATACTTGCAGGCCAGAAATTCAGCTAGTTGATAATAAATTCCCAAATACATTAGATATTACTTCGAAGAGAAATAAAATATATTGCAACGACAATATGATACAGATGACTTTCGACAACGAAATTAATAAAACAATTATAATTTCGATTGATCTAAATTCATTTGAGTCAAAGGTGAAAATTTACAAACAGAAAGAAATTGACTATAGGGATCTGTTAAATTTAAAGTCCAACTCATTTATACATAATAACATATTATATCAAATAATTGCGAGTAGGCAAGAAATGAATTTTTCTATTTATAATCTTATATCAGATTCATTAATACAAGAATATAGTGTAAAAAAGGACGAAGAAATAGTATTTAAAAATTCGGACTTGGTTCAAGTAAGCGGAACAACCTATTCTTCGCAAGAAGAAGAAATAGAATTAGATAAAACAAAACAGATTTTAAGGAAAATTTCGAAAAGTTCAATCGGAATTGCAGCTTATCAGTTACCACACAATATAGATATTACCATTGGTGGGTATGAAGAATTGGTGCGAAATTTTACCGGCGCAATTATGCCCACTATTGCTGTTTCACTGATCTATCATTTCAATCCAACAACGTATGGATATTTTTCATACAAAAATACCGGATCAGTCTATTTCAAATCCTTATTAAACCCAATAAACTTTGCTCATGTATCGGGTAATATTCCACGTAATGCATTTGATGAGATAAAGGAATTTTCAAATACAATCGAATACAAAATAACAGCAGAAACCATTTTCAAAGTCGATGACTATTTTGTGTATGGCTACTACGATAAGTCGGAGAAGAAGTACTACCTGCGGAAATTTACGGATGATTTGGGATTGGATCAACTCCATTATCTTCGTCCGAATCAACGGTGAGCATCCTTATTTTGCACAGGATGGAAGGTATATACTTGCCCCCAAAGATGCTCCATAGATTGCTTAGCTCTTGTACACTAAGGTTGACTATTTCAAGTTGAAGTCTTTCGATATTTGGGTTTAATTCAGGCGTGCTGTGCTTGTCCATCAAGTCGTTTCGCTGTATAAATTGGGTGATGGCCGAGATATATTTGAGGGCTTCATCGTAGTTCTTATCGATGAAATTCGACGAAAACAAAACATTCAAATTCAAATGGACAGGAGGGCGGTTGGTCGCCGATAACTTATCGGTGAGCCTGCTTGTCTTGAAATTGACACCCATCACATACTCCCGCTCAATATTGACCAAGGTAATCAATACCTTATTTTGTGTAATATCAATACCCGATGAATTCTGACCCACATTGGCAATGGCAACTATCTTTTCATCAACCAAAAACCTATTGGTAAGATAAGTCTCTAGTTTTTTTTCTATTGCCGAAATTGCCTTGTGTATCATTGTTGAAATCGTTTTTGTAAGGAGAACACATTTACTCGTTTCTTAAATTATTTAATTGCAAACTACTCTAAAACGCATCAGGAAAAGGCATAATAATCAGACCCGTATAAACCATTATTTTGATGTTTAGCAAGCAAACATTCAGCTAAATAAAAGCTGATGCAAAACAGACTTGTGAACATTATTCCTCTCTTTGAAAAGTTTAAACAGGGCTTAGAAAAATATGTTCATGCGATAGGGTAAAAAAGAGTGATCCATTTTTACTATTGCCATTTTCTATCGTGCATCTTGTTACTTATTTCAAAATCATCCATCACTTAGGAAGATGTTGGTTTGCTTGTGAAAGAAGTGGAAAAAGCGTGGATGGGGGAAAAAGTAATATGAGAATAGGCCCGGCTCAAACTTTGTTTGGATGTATTTTTTCCCGACATTTAGGCCATGAAAATTCAGTAACCTTAAACATCGTTTACCATGAATGGATCAAAGCTTAGCTCTACATTTTATATCATCTTCTTTATCCTGGTCAATTATTCATCTACAGTTTTTGCCCAGAAAAATATTATTACCACTGCCGTTCCATTTATGCTTTACGATGGAGATGCACGGATTGCAGGTTTTGGGTCAATAGGAACTGTTTCGAATGAGAAGTATGCAGATGCTGGCACCTGGTCGAACCCGGCCCTGTTATCCAGAAGAAAAGAATCGGTTGGTGTAAACATTACTTTTAATCCCTGGAAAAACAAAAACTTGAATGCAAATAATAAATTATACACCCTTGACGGAAGCATTATCTATTCTATCGATAAAAGTAATTCTCTTTCTTTGCATGGCAAGTACTTCCACTATGGAGAAATGACAATTGGGGATATTTATGGTTCCGTAACAGGAACTTTAAACCCGTATGAGTATTCTACAAAATTGACCTATGCCCATCACTTCAAAAATGGTTTCTCAGTCGGGGCAAGGGCATCCTTTATTTTTAGCGATTTGTGGGGAGATCAAATTATTTATGGAACTACTGAGAGTCATCCGGGTAAATCAATAGCAATTGGCCTTGGTTGGAACTACGATAATTCTTTTGTTTATCGTGATCAGGTAGATTGTTCGTGGAGTATCGGTGGTAGTCTGAGCAATATGGGATCGAAAATCTCATATTCTGATAATGCGGATAAGGATTTCATCCCGGCGAATTTATCTATTGCCGGAATAATAACACCCAGTTTTAAGCTGTCAAAAAGTGTTACACTTCAAATCGATCTGGCTTATGAAGTAAATAAGTTATTGGTTCCAACACCCCCTCATTATAAAGATACAACACCCGGCATCGATATAATAATTGCCGGAAAAGATCCTGATGTTTCTAGCCTCCAATCCTATTTTCAATCATTTTACGATGCACCCGATGGATTTCAAGAGGAACTTCATGAAATCAGCCATAAACTTGGATTTGAGGCAAGGTTCATCCTTCTGGATCAGATGGCAATTTCTCTTCGGCAAGGTATTTTCAGACAGCACGAAACCAAAGGAGATAGGAAATACAGGACTTCCGGTATTGGTCTCGAATTTAGAGGACTTACCCTAAATTGGGCCAAATATCATTATTTTAAAGAAAGCAATTGGGAACTATCGTTTGTTCAACTGGGGTATATCCAAACTATTAAATAAGCTCTGACAGACAATAACTTATGTACATACAACATTGTTGTCCTTATTCAAAAAACGAATAATAGTCTTCGCTATGAATAACTCCAAATTCGCTTCCAGTGTATGTTTCGAGAAATTCTTTTGGCTCTTTATATTGTTTCGGGTTGTACTTAATCTCATAAGCATAAAGTTTATCGACTCAACCTTTCAAATTCTGCTAAATTCATCAGGCTAACCATACAAATTTTGCTAAATTTATCAGGTTGACAAGTTGGAACTACTATACTCATAGTAATTTTACAACAGTCTAATCCCATTTGCCTAAGAGAATCCATCATTGTCATTTACCTTAAAATCTTATGAACTCTCCATAATGAGATGTCAAAAACTAAATTTGTGTAAATCAGAATCTTTTCCGAAATTTAGGCATTGATTTTTAGTTTTCCCTTTTTAATCTTGTTGCCATGAAAATATTGAGGGTCACCACGGCAGTTTCATCCATTTTCATCCTAATAAGTCTGTCGTCTTTATCGATAGTAGCACAGGATATAAACTTTCCGTATGCAAATACAATTACAACGGCAACCTCCTTTTTACTTTTCGACGAGGATGCCAGGATTGCCGGTTTTGGTTCTATAGGAAGTGTGGCCGGCACTGATTACATGGATGCAGGCACCTGGTCGAACCCGGCTTTGATTTCAAGAAGGAAAAACTCGATAGGTGGCAGTTTTACCTACTACCTCTGGTTAAGGGATTTGCTTGACAACACGCAATATTCCAATGGAAATTTTCTCTACTCCTTTAATAAGAGCAACGTGGCTTCGCTGCATGTTAAATATTTCGACCTTGGTAAAATGGTCTCTACTGATTTGTCTGGCCAAATTACCGACATTTTCAACCCGTATGAGTATGCTGTTAAGCTTTCGTACGCCCATCATTTTAAAAAAGGATTTTCGGTGGGGGCAAGTACCTCATACTTTGTCAGTAATCTGGCAGGAAACAGAGTAATAAATGGGATCAATGTTTATCCGGCTAAATCGTATGCCTTTGGTATGGGTTGGAACTACGACAATTCGATAGGCATTTCTGAAAGTATCGATTTGCTTTGGGGGTTGGGAGGAAGCATTACCAACCTGGGGCCAAAAATTGCTTATTCCGATAGTGCCAAGTGGAAGGATTTTATCCCGGCAAATCTCTCCATGGGACTAATCTTGTCACCTACCTTCCATTTGCCTTGCGGTTACAAACTCAGTATTGACCTGGCTTATGAAGCTGAAAAATTACTGGTTCCTTCACCTCCCCATATTGCTTACGACCCATTGACAGGTGAACATACCATTGTGGCTGGCATGGACCCGGATGTACCCGTGCTTCAATCGTATATCCAATCTTTCTATGATGCACCGGGAGGAAAGGAGGAAGAGTTGCATGAAATCGTGCATCAGTTTGGGGCAGAATTAAGGCTAAATGGCCAAGACCAGCTTGTTTTTGCAATCCGGCAGGGCTATTTTAACGAGGACAAAACCAAAGGGAACAGAAAATACCACACCACGGGATTTAGTGTTGGTTACCGGGGATTTATGTTGAATTACAGTAATTATTACGGTATTAAAAATAGTATTGATAGGCATGATTGGTTTTTGCAATTGGCTTATCTGTACGAATTTAATTAATATATCGGGGGACTATTTCTTAATTTTCCCGTCTATCAACTTTCAACCTAACTAATCTTAATTGTTATGAAACATGTTATACTTAAATCATCCCTTATTCTGATTGGGTCTATCGTCCTTTTTGGCTCTATTAAGACTAATGCACAGGGACAGGCAATTCATTACCAGTTGCCTTTTTTGCTTTTAGATGAAAGTGCCCGGGTCGCAGGATTTGGGTCTGTTAATTCGGTGGCAAATGAATATTATACTGATGCCGGAAGTTGGTCGAACCCAGCCCTTCTTTCGCGCAATAAGAAAACTATGGGTGCCAGTTTTAATTATAGCCCGTGGAAAAAGGAAGAAGTGATTTACAGCCAATTGAATGGAAATGTATTTTATTCTTTAAATGATAAAAATGTTTTGGCTCTGCATTTCAAGAGTTTTAATGGGGGGAGCGAGGATGATTATTTTTCGTATGATGGGCAGTGGACTTATCTGAAAAATAGTAATGACTACAACGACAAGGTTTTAAAATTGAGCTATGCCCACCATTTTAAAAAAGGTTTTTCGGCTGGTGGCAGTTTTTCGTATTTAAATGCTGGGGTAACAGGAAGTGCAAGCCAGAATTACCGCCAAGTTTCATCAAGCCTTTTTGCTTTTGGATTTGGTTTTAATTACGATCGGCTCTTGTTCCAGATCGAATCATTCAAATTGCCTTTAAGCATAGGCTTTTGTGCGAATAACCTGGGACCCTCTATTGCTTATGTCGATCGTTATGGAAAAGATTTTTACCCCGCCATTGTTGGGTTGGGCATAATGCTATCACCATCTTACCAAATAAACGAGAAAAACCGGATAACCCTGGATATGGCCTATCAGGCTGAAAAATTACTGATCCCCAGCCCCTCGCCATTATTGTATAGAGGGCCTAAAATGGAAAGTGGCACAACGCTGGTGGAGTATTATTTCAGGTCTTTTCATGATGCCTATCGTGGGTGGAATGAGGAATTGGAGGAAATTATCCATGCGTATGGTACTGAAATTCGCTGGGAAAGGGGAGAATATTTTGCTCTTGCCATGCGGGGCGGGCTTCATAAAGAGAACATATATAAAGGGAACCTCAAATATTTTACCCTGGGGGCGGGTGTATCAGTCTATGGCTTTTCTATGAATTATAGCTGGTACCTCAATCATAAAAATTATGATGGGTTGGTTTTCCCCGATGATTCATATATGGATATGAGTTATTATGAGGAAATGAAGATCTGGTTTTTGCAAATCGGGTACACCTATAAATTTCAACAATAATTGAAACTGATTTTCAAATTCTTTACAATAAAAAGGACAGGATATTATGAAAAATTTTTGTGCGAATACATTGGGTTTATTGATTGTGTCTGTAATGTGCCTGAACCCTTTGCAGGGTTTGGCCCAGGAAAACCCTATACATTACCAGCTACATTCATTGCTTTACGATGAAGGTGCACGGGTTGCAGGTTTTGGATCGATTGCATCGGTGGCAGGCGGTTATTACAGCGATGCAGGATGCTACTCGAATCCTGCTTTGTTGTCGCGACGTAAAAAATCGCTCGGGCTTAATCTAAGTTACAACCCCCGGCAAAATCAAGCGAGCGGTTCCAAACACATTAATGGGAATTTATTTTATTCGCTGAACAAAAGCAATGCACTATCGCTACATTTTAAAAGTTTTAATAATTACCAAAAGATAGTTACCGATAAAACGCCCTGGGATACATATTACACAAAAAATGCCGATTGTAAGGATTTGATATTTAAGCTAAGTTATGCCCATCATTTTAAAAATGGATTTTCGGCCGGGACAAGTTTGTCCTATATTTACTACGAAGCAAAGGGGGGAATGACAATAATGCATAAGACGACAAGTCTTGCCTTTGGTATAGGATTAAATTATGATCGGACATTGTATCGGTCCGAGTCTTTTCAATTGCCTCTACAAGTTGGCTTTTGCTCAAATAATTTGGGGGCAAGCTATCCCTATTATTCGGAAGATGGCAACGAGTTTTATCCGGCCAATATAGTTTTAGGTGCAATGCTTTCCCCTTCGTTAAAGGTTAATGAGAAAGCCCATCTGATAGTTGATCTGGCTTATGAAGCTGAAAAATTATTAGTTCCTACGCCAACTATACCGGCTTCCATGGAGCCATTTTATCCCTATTGGTTTACTGAAACAGACCCCGACACAAGACTCTGGCAATATTATCTCCGCTCTTTTTCCGATGCGCCAGGTGGGGGCAAGGAGGAGTTGCAGGAAATAATCCACTCGTATGGGGTCGAGCTAAGGTGGGAAAATGATGAGCATTTTTCGTACGCCTTGCGGGGAGGCCTGCATAAAGAGCATAAGAACAAAGGAAGGCTTCAATATTATACCCTTGGGGCGGGGGTAAATTATTATGGCATTACCCTCAACATAAGCCAATATTTCGATAAGCGCGAAAATCAGGATTACGAAACATGGTTTCTACAATTGGGCTACAGCTACAATTTCTAATACAGGAAAAATGAAACGAACCTTTTTCTTACTTCTTCAGATAATCCTTATAGCTTTTCATGGATATGCCCAATCCGATACAACTCACTTTCGAAATGGTACCACACTTAATCCGAGGAAGCAACATCCAAATGGATTCAAGATAACACTTGGAGGCCCGGCATTGGGAGCATCTATCTCTAACAGTGCATTTATAAATCCATGCGGTCAGATTGAAGTTGGTTTGGGCTATATTGGGCTATATGGTGGCTATAAGCACCACTGGAATGGTCGTGAACCCAAAAACTGGACAAGTTATTCGGGGGCTGCATTTAGTGTAAACCTATTCATTTTAGACTACCTGGGCACCGATGGCTATTACAATTTTGATGAATATTTCAGGACAAACTATGTATTGTACCTGCCAGCTTATGGGATTAATTAAGTGGGCGATAAAGGTCTGTCGTTTAATGCGGAGATAACATTCAGGTTGGGTTTAAAGTATGTGGTTAAATTGCCTTTGTGGTTTGCTGTTGGAATAGACTGGCAGTATAAATTACCCTAACCTGTTGCCGTCAGGGCATAACAAATTACCTACCACGGCCACCTCTCCAACATCAGCACCATTGAAACCCCCAGCCCGGCCCCCGACAGGACCAGGTTCCACTCTCGGGAATTTACCAGAAGCAATCGTTTAAACAGAAAAGCCATCGACAAGATGATTATCACAATACACAGCTGGCCCAGTTCAACACCAATGTTAAAGGCCAGCAATGGCGTGACAATATTTTCTTCTGACCCAAGCAAACTACGGAGATAGTTCGAAAACCCAAGCCCATGGATCAGCCCAAAAACCAGGGCCACAAAATATTTGAACCGGTGAAGGGCAGTCGAAAAATTCTCGTTCCGTTGAAAGAAATTCCCCACAGCAGTAATGAAAATGGTGAGTGGGATGATAAATTCGACCAGATCGCCCGGTACATTTACGAGTTTATAAGTGGCAAGTGCCAGGGTCAGTGTGTGACCAATAGTAAAAGCGGTGACCAGGATCAGCACTTTTTTCCAGTGTTTGAAACAATACACGGCACACAGGCAGGTAATAAACAAGATATGGTCGTAGCCCCGCAGGTCGGTAATATGTTCGAGGCCAAGTTTTAAATAAAGCTCAAATAGCGACATAGTTGGGCGTTAATAAGTTCAAAGTTCAGAAAGTTCAAAGTTAAGAAAGTTCTGGGTTGAAAGAGTACTGAGTTGAGAAAGTTCTGAGTTCAAAGTTAAATAATACTCCGCACGGGATATATTTCCGCTAAGGTTTAAAATCAAAAAAATAAGGTTTCTTTTAAAGAAAAAGTGGAAACTGAGAAATGAAAAATGCCAAATACTCAACCCCAAAACTACACAAAAAATGGACTTCCCTTCCTGATGATTTGGGTTACTTGTCCCCTCCTTTCCTTTGATGTAGTTTTTGTACTCTTCCCATTTTGTGGTAGGTTCAGATTATCAACTGCTAAAATTGCACCTCTTTGTACAGAAAACCAGGGCTTTATTCCAACGAACAAGCCTGAGCGACCAACAAAATATTTTATTTACGCTACATATTTGTATAGAAAGTAAAAATATCTACTTTTGCAGACCAAAAGTTTTAATACTGAAAAACATAAGATTTAGATGTACGCGATTGTAGAAATAGCAGGTCAACAGTTTAAAGTTGAAAAAGACAGCAAGCTCTATGTTCACCGATTGGATGCCGAAGAAGGAAGCAATATTGACTTCGATAAGGTGTTGTTGGTTGACAACGAAGGGACTGTAAATGTCGGCACGCCCACTGTAAAAGGCGCAAAAATAACTGCTAAGGTTTTGTCACACCTAAAAGGCGACAAGGTAATAGTTTTTAAGAAGAAACGAAGAAAAGGGTATCAGAAGCGCAATGGGCATCGGCAGTACCTTACTCAGGTTCAAGTTGAATCGATCGTTGGATAATTAAAAAAGAAAAGAAATGGCACACAAGAAAGGAGCCGGTAGCTCACGAAACGGAAGAGAGTCAGAAAGCAAACGCTTGGGCGTTAAGATATACGGTGGCCAGGTTGCTCGCGCAGGCAATATTATTGTCCGTCAACGCGGAACCCTGCACAACCCCGATGCAAATGTAGGTCTTGGAAAAGACCATACTTTATTTGCATTGAAGGATGGCATAGTTGTTTTCAGAAAAAGAAAGAACAACAAGTCGTATGTATCGATTCAAACAATCGAAGAACAGGTAGAAGAATTAAAAGCTGATGAAGCAAAAGCTCAAAAGCCAGTTATTCAAGAACCTGTTGTTGAAGAACCTAAAAACGAAGATGTGAAAGAAGAAGTTGTTGAAGAAACAACTGAAGCATAAGAAATTTCATAGTGGTCAAAAAATCTCCTGTTGTTAATTATACCCTTAATTAAAGCAGGAGATTTTTAATTAATATTTGTTTCTAGCTCCAATTGCTGCGTTATGCTCGACTTCAAATTAGTCATTTACGAAAAGTAAACTCCTAATTCTCTGTCTTCGCAAGCCTTGCACTTGAAGCTATAAACAAATATTTGCAGAGGCAGCCTCACGGAGTACTATTTAGTCAAGTTAAACATTCTCAAAAAAACAACTTATGCTTACGATCAATTACCTTAAAGAAAATCCTGCTGAAGTAATCGAGCGATTGAAGGTCAAAAATTTCGATGCCTCGAAATTGGTTCAGCAAGTTCTTGACATAGACCAGGAACGTCGTCAAAATCAACAGGAATTAGATTCTATTTTGGCAGAATCGAATGCCCTTTCCAAAGAAATTGGAATAATGTTCAAGAACGGCAAAGCAGCCGAAGCAAACGAAGCCAAAGCCAAGACTGGGGAACTGAAGGAGAAATCCAGGCTCTTGACTCAACGTTCCAACGAAATAGATAGTGAAATATGGAAGCTATTGGTTGAAATCCCCAATGTCCCACATAGCTCTGTCCCGGCCGGGAAAGGGGAAAAGGAAAATGTGGAGATTAAGTCGGCGGGCACAATCCCCCAGCTTCACAAGGATGCCCTCCCGCATTGGGACCTGGCCAAAAAGTACGACATTATCGACTTCGAACTGGGCAACAAATTAACGGGAGCAGGATTTCCAGTGTACAAAGGCAAAGGGGCAAAATTGCAACGGGCACTCATCAATTTCTTTCTCGACAAAGCCGAAGAAGCGGGCTACACAGAAGTACAGCCACCCATCCTGGTAAACGAATATTCGGGTTTTGGCACCGGGCAACTGCCCGACAAAGAGGGCCAAATGTATCATTGCACCTTGGACAATTTCTATTTGGTGCCAACAGCCGAGGTACCGGTCACCAATATTTTCCGCGATGTGATATTAAACGCCAAAGAATTACCTGTTCAATATACCGCTTACACACCCTGTTTCCGTCGCGAGGCCGGGTCGTATGGAAAAGATGTACGGGGTTTGAACCGCCTTCACCAGTTCGATAAGGTAGAGATTGTAAACGTGGCGCACCCCGATCGATCGTATGAGGTTTTAGACAGTATGGTCGCCTATGTCGAAAGCCTGATCAAAGCCTTGGGCTTGCCCTACCGGATCCTAAAACTTTGCGGCGGCGATACCAGTTTCACTGCCGCTCTGACGTATGATTTTGAAGTATATTCCGCTGCACAAGAAAAATGGCTGGAAGTAAGTTCAGTGTCGAATTTCGAGTCGTATCAGGCCAATCGCTTAAAGTTGCGGTTTAAAGACGACAATGAGAAGAAAACCCAATTGGCCCACACCTTAAATGGCAGTGCCCTTGCCTTGCCGAGGATTGTGGCCGCCCTCCTGGAAAACAACCAAACGGAAGACGGGATCAGGGTTCCGGAGGTGCTTGCAAAGTATTTAAAATTCGAGTTAATAGATTAATGTGAATTCAAAATATTTCTATTCAATTAAGCCCGGTTATCAATAACTGGGCTTTTGTTTTTTGGCGAACATAAATTCGATGATGATATTGGCTTTATGGATTTACTAATGAAAAGGAACAGGTATTCGGCTAAAAAGTAAAAATACGGAAAAAAATTGATATGCCTTTGATGTAATAGATGGATGTGCAAAAACAGACGATTATAATTTTTCGCTATGCTCTTTCAGGTACGATTCGATATGTCGTTTGGTTTTAGTATTATAGATGTCCTCGATAGTAATCATGATACCGGTTTCTTCCACATTGCCAAACTCGTCGTTCATGGCCGTACCAAAGCTCCGCATGGTTGGCGACAAGTTCATGTACGCATTGATGAGCGGAGGGATATTAACGCCCAGGTCGCGAACCTTTTGTGACAATATTTTGTAATCCTCCTTGTAATCATTACCAGGAAAAATAGCCTTTAATTCATCATCGGATAAATGAAACTTGAGAGGGATTATAGGTTTGACCAAATTGTCTTTATCGGCAAAATAGGTATTGATAAAGTATAAAAGGTAATCCCTGGCTTCCTGGTTGAAATGGGGGTACATGGTTACTTTGCCAAAGAAATATTTTACGTTGGGGTTGTCTACAATCAGTGCACCCAGGCCGTCCCACAAATTATCGAGGGCAAAAATCCCTTTCCGCCCACTCTGCCCCGTTTGGTATTCGGGTCGTACAAAGGAGCGGCCTAGTTCGATTGTGTAAGCCAGATAATTTTGCTTGAAATTATCCGAAAAATGGAACAAGTGTGTAGTCGATAAATCTATCTTTTCATTTTGTGCACACTTGGCCTTTTGGCAATTGAAATAGCGATAACCCCCAATAATTTCTTCTTTTTCGGGGTTCCAAACAATCAGTTGTTTATAAGGGTTTTCTTTGGTGTCGTAGTAATCAATGTCGATTTCTTCGCCGGTACCTCCCCCGGCAGTCCGGAAACTGATTTCGCGCAGGCGGCCCACTTCTTTCATCAGATTAGGCGAATCGTGATAAGTGAAAGCATAAATTTCATTCGAAGTATTATTGGTCTTCCTTACAAACTTGTCTTTTGTAAGTTCTGCCTTAAGTACTTCTTTTTGAATAGGTGCTATTATCGATTTCATGCCACTTATGTTTCCTTATGCAAAGAAAGCAAAAAAAAGCAAGGAATATATTCATGTCACAAAACATTTTAGTTTACGCGTAAAAGAATTCAGTGTTCAATGAGTTCAGGATTCAAAGTCAACAGAGCCCCGTGCTGAAAGAATTTTGAATTTTAGGTTGAGGCAATTCCACAATTTATTGTGGTGGTTTAAACATCTGTCCCCCCCGAGGTTGACACAACACCGCAATTCCTTGTGGTGGTTTTGCCAGCGTGTTCGGATATTAGGTCCTAATCTTTCGACACCCCTCCCGATACGATAAATTTCATGGCTTCGGCAGGATGTATGTCCACAAGCGTGACATTTTTTGCTGGTACAATGTACAAGTCTCCAAGCAATCCATACGAGCTGGGGATATACACGGCCATCTTGTCTTTGATGCCCATCACTTCAAGGGTTTCCTGGGTAATAAAACCCATCCGTTCGATATCTTCATTGGAGGATATTTTCACCAAAACAGGAGTGGTGAATTTTCGTTCCTTCCCAACAAAAGCTGAAAGAAGGTCCTTTATCGAAGAATAAATCACTTTTACCAGTGGCATCTTTTCAATTAGACCATTAAACAATGCCATTATGGGCTGACTTATCAGCCACTGTCCAAAAAATCCAACAATGGTAATCCCCATCAAAATAATAAGTATGCCCAGGCCGGGGAACTCAAAAGGAAGCAAACCGTCGAGGAACTGAAAAGTGAGGTAAAATAAATAAAGGGTAAGCCCAATGGGGGCTGTGTATAAAAGCCCTTGTAAAAAATATCCGGCAAGTCGTTTCATGGAATTAGGGTTTATATTTTGTGTGAAAAAAAATTTCGTTTATAGTTCGCTCAATTCTTTTTGAAGGATTTTCGTCAGTTTGGCAACCACCTGATCGTACGAATGGTCGATCCATTCCCGGATAAGCTTGTCGGAAACCGAGCCGTCCACAATAACCGAGTTCCATTGTTGCTTGTTCATGTGGTAACCCGGAATAACTGCCGGGTATTGTTCGCGCAGCTCGATAGCCAGTTCAGGGTCGCATTTTAGGTTAATCCGCAAGTCACCTTCGAGGTTCGAAAGGGCAAATATTTTCCCCATCACTTTAAAAACGAGCGTGTCGTCGCCAAAGGGCATCCCTTCCGAGGTCCCTTTCTTTTTAAGGCAATAGTTGCGCAATTCTTCAATGTTCATCTCTGTTTATTTTGAAATCAAAAGTAGGGTTTTTGCTCAAACGATATTCATAATGAAATAAGAATTAAAAATGACCGCTTTTTTTTGATACTATTTTGTCGCCCGAATCTTTACTTTTGAACAAAATATTGAAATGGATTTTTCTATTGAATTGTTGAAATTGAAGAATGATTTCCTCGCCAACCAAAATGGGGTAGTGGTTGAATTGATGGAAAAGAGGGGAATAATTTATGCTGAAAATTATGGTTTATCGGCCATACAAATAAAAGCTCTGGCTGCGAAATACAAACCCAATCAGGAATTGGCCGATTTTCTTTTTCAGCAGGAAATCCGCGAAGCTAAACTAATTTCTTTTCAGCTTGCCGAAGCTGACAAAATAGCTGTTCACAGATTGGATGCGATGGTCGAAAGTTTCAGCAATGCCGAAGAGGTTGAGCAAGCCTGCCTGTTTTTGTTGGATAAAGTAAAGGCTGCCCCAACCCGTGCTATCGCCTACTGCCAAAAGGATAGTGACTGGGTAAAAATGACAGGCTATTTGTTGCTGGCACGATTATCTCTTATGGGTCACGAATTTGAAAAAGACAATTTAAAAATGTTCTTTGAGTTTGTACAGGACGATTGTGAAACCGGGAACCCATTGGTGAGGAATGCCATAAGCAGGGCACTGCGGGCATTGGCTCAAAAGGATTCGGACAACAGAACAAAAGTGAAGGAAGTTTGTCTGTATTGCGAAAATAGCGGCCATCGGGGCGCAGCCTGGATTGCCGAGGAAGTGAAGTTGGTATTTGAATGAAACTGGAAATTAGAAATTGGAAATTTGCTTTGAGCTAAGGAGCAACTAACTTTTTAAAAATTAACTTTGAACTAAGAACGAAATAACTTAACAACTAAAAATATGAACTTTACATCATCAAACCCGGCTATGAAAAGAGCTTTCGAGTCGGTGGGATATGCCCAGGCGGGCACAGAAGTAATGAGCCTGAAAGGGACAATCAATAAAAGTTTACTCAGTCTGCTACTCATTTTGCTTGCTGCCAGTTATACCTGGAGCCAATTTGCAAGTGGCAACCCATCTGTTAATATTCTTATGTTGGTGGGTGGCATTGGGGGCTTTGTTGTGGCCATAGCCACCTCGTTCAAAAAAGAATGGGCACCTTATACCGTGCCCGTTTATGCAGTGCTCGAAGGATTATTCCTCGGTGGGATTTCAGCTTTTTTTGCAGCCTATACAAGTGGTGGTGCCGAAGAAGGAGTCGTTGACGATTCGATTGTCATAAAGGCTGTCACTCTTACCTTTGGGGTGTTCTTTGCCATGCTGTTTGCTTATCGCTCGGGCATGATAAAGGCCACCGCCAAATTCAAAACAGGGGTAATTGCCGCTACTGGCGGAATTGCTATTGCCTATTTGCTCATGATGGTACTGGGCTGGTTTGGCATCGACCTGGGATTCTTTTATGGAAACAGTTGGCCGTCGATAGGTATCAGCTTATTTGTGGTCATAATAGCCGCCCTCAACCTAATTCTCGATTTCGATTTCATCGAAAAAGGGGCACAGATGGGCTTGCCCAAATACATGGAATGGTACGGTGCCTTTGGCCTTATGGTGACCTTGATCTGGTTGTATATCGAGATTTTGATATTGCTGTCGAAAATCAGCAGCCGGGATTAGGATCAATTAATATATTTATAAATGCAAGAAATTGTAGGCAAATTAACTTAAAACTTAGCGAATTTCCGGGTATCTTAACCGAATCCTGCAACTCTCTCAGAGCTTCGTTTTGCAGGGACAGCCTTTGTTCATTTATTGCAACACCTGAATTTTGAATTATTTCCTGCACTTTGATGATGCTCCTAATAGGCCTTGATACCAAAGAATAAATCAACCTTGGTGTGACAAATTGGTTCTTCCAATTTTCAAATTCCCAATCATTTGATTTATGTTTCTTTGCGTTTCGGTGCCTTCTCGCTATAAATGACGTGGTAGCACGTTAATTTTTTCCGTCTATTTCATGTTCTTCGCCATATTCACCAAGTCGATAAATTCTTCTTCGAAGTTTCCTTCGGTGGGGATATCGGCGTTTTCGGCCCATTCAATTACCTCGTCGAAAGTGGCCGTGCCAATGTAGTCCGATTCGAACAAAAGCATGGCAAAGGCGGCGGCTGCACTGGCAAAGCGCATATTGTCGGAACTTTCACCGAAGGGGGTGTATGAACTATTTTTGCTGACTTCAAAATTGATGCTGGTGGTTTCGCCAGGGTTTTTGTAATTAATTTTAATGGTGGCCAGGTTTACCACATTTGTAACCTCAACAGGGATAATTTCATACAGCGCGGTTATGGTTTGGTTGCAGCCAATTTCACCGGCATCCTTTTGGTCGTCGTTGAACTCGCTGTTTTCCATTGCCCGGTTTTCGTAGCCAATCAAACGGTAGCTTTGTACCACATCGGGGTTAAATTCGAGCTGCACTTTCACATCGTTGGCAACGGTGTAGAACTTCTTGAAATCGTATAGGAAAACTTTTTTGGCCTGGTCGATATTGTCGATGTACTCGAAATTACCGTTTCCGTTGTTGGCCAATTGTTCCATCATTCCTTCATTCAGGTTTCCGGTGCCTACGCCAAGCACTGTAAGGTAAACCCCACTTTCGCGTTTCTCCTCAATCAGGGCAATCAACGATTCCTGGTCGCTGATACCCACGTTGAAATCGCCATCCGACCCTAAGATTACCCGGTTGTTTCCCCCTTCGATGAAATTCTGCTCGGCAATTTCGTAGGCTGTTATTATACCCTGTGCCCCGGCTGTCGAGCCACCCGAACCCAATGCGTTAATGGCATCGATAATGACTTGTTTTTCGCTGCCATTGGTCGATTGCAATGCCACACCTGCCTGGCCTGCATACGTTACAATGGCTATACGGTCGTTTTGGGTCATCTTATTCACGAAAAGGATGAAGCTTTCTTTTAACAGATTCAGTTTATCACCCGAACTCATCGAGCCGGAAACATCAATCAACAATACAAAATTGGATGCCCCAAGTTCGTTCGCCGGAATATCTTTTCCTTTTATCCCGATGCGTAACAAGTTGTGTCCCTGCGCCCACGGACAAGTTGAATATTCGGCATGAACACCAATTGGGTGGCTATTCTCAGGTTCGGGATAATCATAATGGAAATAGTTGATGAACTCCTCTGATCTTATTGCATAAGCCGGGGGCAAAATCTGGGACTTTAAAAACCTCCTGCAATTGGCGTAAGAAGCACCGTCGGCATCAATCGAAAAAGTAGATACCGGTTCCTGAGAAGTTTCGATAAACGGCGACTCAACAATTTCGTTGTATTGTTCCCCGGAAACACCTTCCATATAAGCTCCATCCAGAGAATTATATGAGTTTAGATAAGCATCGTTTTCACTTTTGTAATCGCATGAAAACACTAGAAATCCAATAATCGAAGCAAAGAGTATTTTTTTCATCCTAATTGATTTTGGGTTAATTTATCAATAGCTATGATGGAAAATAGACGCAAAAAGTTGCGGAGAGGTCAGGTTTTATTTCAGCGGTATAATTCAATTTATTTTTCTGAAAAAGGAATAATATTGCCTAAAGTAAATTTTATAAATTGCAGCCAAATTTAAAACAGGGAAATATGATTAAGAGGGTTCAAACAGTAATTGTGGTGTTCGTTGTGTTTTTGTCGTGCAACGCCTTTTCGCAAAGCAAAATAGGTTCTGATTTCCAGCACAAGTATCATGTCGTCGACATGAGCGAGCTATCGCAATTAGGCTTGAACCAGAAGGATTTTGTGGCCACCCCTCCGCCCGCCGGTTTTGTGCAGAGCATTGCAGAATTCGAGAAAATGCAGGGTGTGGTTATAGCAGTTCGAAATAATTATGGTGTCCCTTTTAGCCTGATTTCCGAAATTGCCCTGGATGATACTTTATACGTACTCGTGGAAGACCAAAGTGGACAGAACGATGTAAACACAGACTTTATCGCCAATGGGGTTAATCTTGATAAGGTAGTGTATATCCAAACTCAGCTCAACAGCTATTGGACCCGCGACTACGCCCCCTGGTTTGTCCGCGAGGACAGTTCTATTTCTATTGTCGATTTTCCGTACAACCGTCCCCGCCCCAAGGATAATGCAGTACCAGTGGTAATGGCCGGTTTTCTGGGTGTCGATTTCTATGGCATGAACATGCTCCACACCGGGGGCAACTACATGACCGATGGCATGGGCAAGGGGATTTCGACCGATTTGGTTTCGGACGAAAATACCACCATGAGTGCGTCCGATATTGCTACGATGGCCCAGCAATATCTTGGTTTGGACGACTATGAACTCGCCTCTGATCCCCTTGGTGAGTATATCAAGCACATCGACTGTTGGGGGAAATTCCTCGATGTGGACAAGATACTGATTGGCGAGGTACCTATTACCGATACGCGTTATGCCGATTTCGAAGCACTAGCCGACTATTATGCCAACAAGCCCTCGTCGTATGGCACAAACTACGAAGTCTTTCGCACCTACAGCCCCAACGATCAACCATACACCAATTCGCTTATACTGAACCGCAAAGTCTTTGTACCCTTTGTGGATGGGAACGGGAGCCAGTGGAATGATACCGCCAAGGCCGTGTACGAAGAAGCCATGCCCGGCTATGAAGTAATTGGAATCCCCGAGACCTCTTTTATTAGCTGGTACAACACCGATGCGCTGCACTGCCGTACGCATGGAATAGCCGATTTGGGCATGTTGTACATCCGGCACATCCCCTTGCACGACACCCTTGCTTACGATCCCCTGGGAATTCAAATATCTGCCCACATCAAAGCCTACAGCGACAGTAGCCTGATTTCCGATTCCCTTTTAGTGTATTATAAAAAGCCAAACAACAGCTACCAAACTGTTTCCCTTTCGTTGGATAGTGCCAATTCCTTTTCCGCTAATATCCCTGTAAACTATGGCGACACGGTTTGGTATTATATATCCGCCGCCGACAATTCGGGCAGGAGCGCAACCCATCCCTTTATCGGAGCTCCCGATGCCCATCAGTTTTTTGTTGAACAACTTGTTCAGTCGAACTCAACCTTGGCGAAAACGGAAAAGTTCAAACTATTTCCAAACCCTAGCAATGGTGTTTTTTACCTGAAAACAACTTTGAGCAAAATCGAAGTTTTCGATATGCAAGGAAGGCTACTCTTTGGGGATGACCTAAACGGAAACCCCTACCAACGCTACGATTTATCCTATTGGGAGAAAGGTGTTTATCTGGTACGGGTATCTGGGAACTCGGATGTTGAGACGGTGAGGCTTGTGATTCAGTAATTCCAATTCGTTTTTGAATACTAATCTTCAAAGCAATAAGTTAATATTGTTTTGATTGATAGATATGAATTATAATAAAGCTCAATTGTTTTTTCTTGCTTTTATTGTATCCCTGGGCTTATCCGGGCAAGATGCCGACCTAAAGAACTTTGACTATTCAAAGGCCGATAGCATTGCACTTAATCAGAAAAGGAATTATAAATCTTCGGAAAAACTAGCCAAAGCTCTCACCAAGGACCTACATTTTTTACAAGACCTTTCCGTCGTTGTAAAAAAAGCCTGATAAATCAGGGAGGACAGTACCACCGAATTTATTACCTTTAGGTCTTGTAAAAAATGTAGTTATAATATTGATTAGAAGGAACTCGACATGAGC
>JAIOYV010000006.1 GCA_021740905.1 Bacteroidales bacterium | reverse complement strand
GGTCGGAAAAAAGACGGCGAAGCCGTCTTTTTTCCGACCCCCCTAGTCCTGCCAATATTTGTCTTTCCTAACGTAGTGAGGAATCTCTTCGATTAATATCACGCATAAATTCAGCAACTTACTAAAAGCTGTCATTGGTATCGCAGGAAAGAATCTGTTGGCGTTTTACATTTACAAGTGAAAAATTGAAATGGGCAAGTTACTGTGAATATTTCTCTTTGAAAGGCGTGGGATGTAAATTGTCCAATTCACTATTTCCCCTCTCACTTCAATTCCCTAATTTACTAATTCCTTTTTTCGTATATTTATCCTTTGAAATAAAAACAGAAACCCATGAAAAAGTTATTGGCCCTTTTGATGATTGTTGCACTGTTTTCGTGTGATAAAGGAGTAGGAGAATACATTAAAATCAAAGATGTGTACCAGGGGCAACTGGAAGCAGGGGAATATGTTTTTCCCTTCAATATGATCGAAGCCGGTGATTTTAGAGTCATGGCAAAACTTGGCGGCATCACCTTTAGCGAAGATTTTGTTGTGAAGGGTAGCTTGCTCAAAGCCGATACAACCAACACAGGAAACCCCAACCCTACACCCAATCCGGTAAGCACACTCAGCCTAATTAGAAAGGAGTATTTAATTGATGAGGAGGTTGAAGTAGAACTTGTATTAGTCTCATCCTATCAAGTTGAATTGGCTGTGTATAAGAAAATGGAGTAGCAGTCTGGAATTATTGAGTCCATCCCGAAAAAGGTAAATGCCACAAAGACGCGAAAGCACAAAAAAGAGAAACACTAAGACACTGAGAGCACTTAGAACCACTAAGAAAATTCAAGTCTTTGACGATTTCTTGCAAAGACACTTTACTCAATATGATCGACAATCTTATTGATCCAGCTGTTAAAAGGTTTTAAAGCCTTAAATGCCTTGGCTGCATAGTCAGAAAAATCGGGCGACATTGCCTGCATATCATCAAAACGGTGCATAAAGGCATAGCTTTTAAACCGGATATATTCGATATTAGGCCAATCTTTTGGGAAACCTTTCGGAGCTGTTTTTAATGCCTCGCCCTCAATATGACTGAAATACCGTACATGGTCGGGGTGTTTTATCAACGATTCGAATTCATCGACATTTTCAAATATTTCTTCACGGATGGCCTTCAACACATTGGCATCTGGCATGTGGGCGCCACCTGCCAAAAACGAACCTTCCGGTTCGAAATGCAAATAATACCCTGCATTGCGGCTCTTTTTGCCACCCTTTACGAGGTAAGCCCCCATGTTGGTTTTGTAGGGCGATTTATCTTTCGAAAAGCGCACATCTTTATAAATCCTAAAGGTGCAATCTTTTGCATTCAGCGATCCAATCTCAGGGTCAATTTCGGCAAGTTTTGGGATGAAGCCGTCGATAAATTTTTCGAACTCCAGCTTTGCCCGCAAGTAAAAATCCTTGTTGGCCGTAAACCAATCGCGGTTGTTGTTCCCTGCCAACTGCTTTAAAAAGTCAAAAATAATAGGATTGATCATAATTATAAATTTGAAATTGTAAAAGGGGCAAGATACAAAATTTAGTTTATCGATCACTTAATCCTTGATGCAACGTACACGAAATCCGTAATCTTTCGGATAATTATTACGGAATGAATTATCATATTGATAACCTAATTCACGGTACCAAGCATTGTTATTATTAAATTCTGAAGAAGACCAGAATACATTGCTATTAACTCCCCCAAAACTTCCACTATTACTTCTATGACCTCCAGGCAATGCTGAAAACCCGTAAATGTCGCTTCCATTGCCACCGCTTGCCCATCCACTGGTTGCTTTCAAATTAAACCCTGAATCATACCCTCGCCAGGACGATCCATCCCAAACTGAATTGGGATAACCATATTGACTATCTGCTTCCCCTTCCAGGATTTTCCATTCTTCATCACTGGGTAGATGCCATCCGACAGGACAAATTCCCTGGACACCACTTGGTATCGAATTGCTACTCGCCGATCCCTTCATTGCGGCCGGCCAATTGTATAGAGCACCCAGTAAGGCTGTGCTCGTTGAATCATTATTATAGTAACAAAATGCGGGGTCCGAAAAACCTAGATTATTCCAAGCACCGTTGCTTGTTATAATAGCAATAGCAATACTATCAGAGTATATTGTTACACGGAGATTCTCTGCCATCCAACATTGATTCCCAATTAAGGTTGTTGAATAAATATTCCCCTCAACATCTGCCACTGATGTTGGACATAAGGTATTTAATGAATCAAGGCTTGTAAAGGATACCTCAGTGCCGTAAGCAGTACCAATACTATTCGTTGCATAAGCCCTAACAAAGTATTGGTTATTAACACTTAAACTCGTTATACTACTAATAAATGTTCCAATTCCTGAACCATCTACTGTAATGAAATCGGCGATTGTCGGATTACCTGTTGTGTTCCAGCAAACGCCACGAGAAGTAACAATATCTCCCCCATCAAATACCACATCGCCTCCTCCTTCCGCAGCGGTTTGCGTAATATTTATGATATTTGAAGTTGTTACGGTAGGTAATGATAATTGGGATATTATTGAGTCAGAAATACATCTTACACGAAAACCATAATCTTTGGTGTAATTATTTCGGAATGAATTGTCGTGCAAATAACCTAATTCACGGTACCAGGCTCGGTCATTATTGAATTCGGTAGTCGACCAAAATGTTGCCTGATGTGGGCCACCCCAGCCGCCATTGCTTGTTCTATAGCCAGTTGGCAAACCAAGGAAACCGTATATATCGCTTCCATTTCCTCCACTAAACCATCCACTTATTGCCTTTAGGTTTATTCCAGAGTTATTGCCCCGCCAGTATTGGCCATCCCAAACTGAATTTGGATATCCGTATTGGCTGTCTACAAATCCTTCCAGTATCTTCCATTCTTCATCGCTGGGCAAATGCCATCCATTTGGACATATCCCTTGTACGCCACTTGGTACAGTATTGCTACTGGCAGCTTCGCCCATTGCTCCTTGCCAGGTATAAATTATTCCGGTGTTGCTTTGAGTAGCTGAATCGTTGAAGTAATAACAATAAGCTTGGTCGATATACCCCAAGTTGTTCCAATCAATATTACTTACGACTTGCATTAAAGGAGAACCATCAGCATAATGAATAGCACGCATATTTTTTTTCATCCAGCACTGAGTACCAATTAGCACTGTAGGATAAACATAACCTTCGATATCTGTAACAGTCGGAGGGCATGATGCAGTATCTTGCACTATTATATAGTTAACTGCCAAGCAAGTGTCGCTTCCAAATTGGTTGCTCGCGATCAATGACACGCTATATGTACCGCTTAGTTGATAAACATGGTAAGGATGCTGAGTGGTGCTGTTTGAACCATCGCCAAAATCCCAAAACCAGCTAGTGGGATTGTTTAAAGAAAGATCAGTAAAGAAAATTGTATCACTGAGCATTATCACAACCGTGTTGGCAACAAAGCTTGCAAAGGGGATTTGTCCATTGTTGATATAAAGCGTATCGGAAAAATAAGGATCGCAACTTCCATATATCACACTGGCCCGTAGGTATTTTGGCGAAACCACAATATGAACCAGACTGTCATCGTTTTGCCCGGGAATATTTGTCCAGTTCATTAAATCGAGTGATTCTTGCCATTGTACGCTCCCACCCGAATTGTCTAACTTCAAAATAACAGTATCTCCAATATTATAAGGATTATTGAAGAGAATAGGTGCGATGTTGCTTTGTCCGAATGAAAATGAGCAGGTTGCTAAAAGAAGAGTAAAAATGAGAAAATATTTTCTTTTCATGGCGGATTATTTTTTAATGATTGAACGGGAAATGGCAAAATCATAGCCTGTTATAGATAGTAGATATTGTCCTACCGGATATTGATTTATATCAAAGGAGTGAGAACTTCCTTTCATTGTCTGTATTCTCTTTTCTTCAATAAACTTTCCAGCAAAATCGAAAAATGAAATATTTACTTCCCCCATTGTAGAATGAAATTTTAATCCCAATGTTCCAATATTTGGATTTGGGAATATCGTAATATCATCCTGAGCCGAAATTTCATTTATTCCTATTGTGATGATATTAAGGGTCACCTGGCTGGATTCGACACAACCATTAGCATCGATAACCTCCAACAAATAAGTGGTAGTATCTACCGGAGTCGCAATCGGGTTCGGAGAAGATGGGTCATTTAATCCGTCAACTGGTGTCCAGTTGTATTGGTAAGGTGGCATTCCAAATTGGGCGGTGGGATTACCACCTAAATTTACGGGATCGTTTTGAGCGACAGTCACATTTATCCCGGCATCTATTTCAATCGCTTTCGGGACATGAAGAGAAACTGTGTTTTGGGCATTCAGGAAGTTGAAAGCTGACAGTAGAAGGATTAAGTAAACCGATTTCTTATAATTTCTCATGGTTTGAAATTGTTTGTAATGTTAAAATACAATGGTAAAATCTTAATTCAAAAATAATAAAAATAAGGGATGAACTTATAAAAAAATGCACAGATTATCAAAATTTTATGGTATGTTTGCTTTACAGTTAACCTAAGTCTTATTTAATTTTCTATTCATCATGAAGAACCTAGTTTTAATCATCCTATCACTTTGCTTATTTCCAGTTTGTTACGCTCAGGAATTTACCTCAAACAATTGGTTTTTTGGCTACAATGCCGGGGTTGACTTTAACTTTGGGATCACTACGGTTGTATCGGGTGGACAAACCTATAACGGAGAGGGTTGTGCCTCGGTTGGCGATAGCGATGGCAACCTTTTGTTTTATTCCGATGGAATGACAGTTTGGAACAAGAACCACCAGATCATGCAAAATGGCACAGGTTTGCTTGGACATAATTCGTCCACCCAATCTTGTATCATTGCTCCCTATCCCGATAGTACACATTTGTTTTTTATCCTTACTGTTGATGCCCTCGAACATCAATTGCAAAATGGGCTTAGGTATTCCATTGTAAATATGGATTTGGACAATGGCCTTGGAGCAGTTACTGCGATTAAAAATGTGTTGTTGGAAAATCCAGTCTGTGAGAAAATTCTTGCCATTGTTCATGAGAACTCAGATCAATTGTGGGTACTTGCCCATAGGTGGAATTCAAATGAATTTCTTGCCTATCATATTTCGCCGGCAGGAATCAACACCGTTCCGGTGGTTAGCAGTATAGGCATCGTACATCAAGGAGGGGGCACTACTGGTTTGTCAAACTCGATAGGCTATTTGAAATCAAATTTGTATGGGTCAAGAATTGCTCTCGCTATTCATTTTGTTGGGGTGATAGAATTATTCGACTTTGATAATTCAACCGGAGAGCTTTCTAATTGCATTACTTCGCCCGCAAATTATCCAAATGTGTATGGGGTTGAGTTTTCTCCCAACAACAATTTGTTATATGCTTCCACACTATATGCTAATTCAACCCTTTTTCAATTCAATTTGACTTTGGCAAATCCACTCGATAGCCCAATTTATGTGCTTCCATCACCCTCTTCGCTGCAAATTAGTGGATTGCAAATTGCACCAGATGGAAAGATTTATTCCGCAGAAAGATTTAGCAATTACCTAAGTGCAATCCATAAGCCTGGCCTTCCCGGCTCTGCCTGTGATTATGATCATGAGGCAATATACTTAAATGGGAACGGTTGCCAAAGGGGTCTGCCCCCCAATGAAAATTTGCGGGCATTCGAATTCGTGACAGGTTCGTTGTCGGATACCACAATATGTGATGGGGATAGTGTCCTGTTTGGGAATTCTTATCAAAGCCTCGCAGGAATGTATCATGATAGCTTAGTTTCAACACTTGGTTGGGATAGCATTGTAAATCTGGAACTGACTGTTCTTTCTTCCCCCCCAGTTCCGATAATTTATAATAACCAGGGGGTTTTAAGTACTGATGTCGGTTATAGTTATCAATGGTACTATTTTGGGGCACCAATTTCGGGCGCCACATTTAATGTGTTTAATGCACAAGCATTGGGTGCAGGTGAGTATCAAGTCGAAGTGACCAACCAGAATGATTGCTCAAATATCTCGGATGTTTACACGTATGTTCTTTCGGCAGATGAAATTAACATGAATGGTTTTAAGGTTTATCCAAATCCAGCAAGCGGAGAAATCACAATCGAAGGTAGTGGGAATCCCGATATTGAGATTAAAGATATTTATGGGAATACCATGTTTTCAAAAAGGAACATTTCAATTCCGTACCAACTAGACATTTCACATTTTAAAAGTGGGGTGTATTGGATTCATATTAAAGACAATCTGATATCCTTTGCAAGCAAAATTGTGATTATTGATAAGTAACATGTTCAGAATGACTTAATCAAATTTATCTATTTTGTGAATCCGGGCTATTTTAAAATAAGATAAACAGCCACTGATTCATAAATTATAAGACTTTCCAGCCGATTTAATTTACATCTCAAAGATGTTTAGTGAGTTGGCGAGGGAATCATCATCCGGAATGGTTAAGTTGTTTTGAAAGTTTCACTAAGATAGATAATTTGATCCCAGGTAATTGCGAATTCGTTGGATGTCGATCGGGAATTTCGATTTCCATGTCCAACAAAATACTAATCACCTTTTTAGACAGCCTTTCGTTCACCATCAAATACCTGAATGCCCTGTCATATAGGATTTATTATTGTCATAGCTTCAGCAATAGGATGCGCAATTATGGTATTTTTCTTAATTGATGAAGTCTTGTGGTTATGGGGCGATAGTTCAGTTTTACTTTGAGAAGTAATACCAATTGTGTATTAAAATGAAAGCCATTTTACTATTTAAATTAGCCTGTCCCCATTTTCATCGGGAGTCAATACCGGCAAATACCTGCCTGTCCGGGAGGCAGGTATGTAGGGGCTTTAGGATGGAAACGAACTAAAGGTGCATTTCAAATAGTAATCGGTATAATATTGTTCCTACTTCAATCTAAGACATAAAAAAAACGGCAAAGAGGAAAGTCCTTGCCGTTTTTGAATCTTGATAATATGTTAGATTAAAATCCGCCAACCATAATACCGACACCGAAAGTAATACCATTATTTTTTAATGTGCCTGCTCCCTCTATATCATTGATATCCGCCAATCCAAGTTGATAGTTTACATCAGCGATAATACTAATGGTAGGCATTTTGCGACTTTGAACAATAGGAATTATAGCACCTCCACCAACAAGCAAACCCATGTCTGTCGATTTTATACCATCCTCGATGTCTTCACTAACTCCATCGCTTGTGTTTTTGCCGCTCATAAAAATACCTACAACAGGGCCGGCGTTTGCATATATCTTAACACTTTCGCCGAATCCGACAGTGGCCAAAATAGGGATGTTCAAATAATTGAAGTTACTGATCAAGTCAAACTTGATCCCTAACATTTCTTCTTCATACTTGAACCCTTTTTGGGTATAAATAAAACCCGTTTTTACCCCAAACATTTCGTTTATTTGGTACACTCCAAAAAGTCCGAATTGCATACCGAACTTCATTTTGACGTTCTCAACGCCATCGCCCGATACACTAAACATGCTTCCTCCGGTAATTATGCCAAATCCCAAAGGGGAACTTTTTTTCTTGCCTTTTCTTCTTTTTTTGTAAAAATCACTTCCCTGTGCATCGGCGGTTATTTGCGATGTGCTGAGTGAATGATCTGCAATTTGCAAACTGCTGGATTCGTTTGACTTTAGGTCGTAATTGTTTGCACTTAGCTGCGCGTTTGTGGTGAGCGATGCAAAGGCAAATAAGACAGGTAAAATTAAATACTTCATAGTTTAAATTTTTTTGATTAGGATACCAAAAAAAAGGATTTTTTTTCAGAATAAAAACTGTTTTTAAAAGATGTTGACATTTAAAACTTGAATCCTCTATATATCAATACAAACGGCAGGATTATTTACCCTGCCGTTTGTAAAAGGAGTACTGTTTTTGAATTAAAATCCACCAATCATAACTCCCAGAGCGAAAGCAAAGCCCCTGTTCTCTATATCTGAAATTGAGCCATAAATATCCCCAATACCAAGCTGATAATTAAAATCGGCAAGCAAGCTGATGGTTTTAGTATTCCTATATTTGGCCACAGGAATAATCGCCCCACCACCCACAAGGAGCGATAAATCTGTATTGTCGGCTATTTTGGTGTACCGATATGTATCGTCATTGATTTGATCTTTGCCACCCATAAAAATCCCAATCACAGGACCTGCATTTCCATAAATTATAACTTTTTCGCCATACCCATACGTAGCAAGGATCGGGATATTCAGATAATGGTAGGTAATGGTTTCCTCAATCTCAACCGAGTCAGGGAGTAGGGTGAAATTATCTTTGAACCCTTTTTGGGTGTATATCAAACCAGTTTTGTATCCAAAGTTTTCAGTCCGTTGATAGGTGCTTATGACACCGAGTTGCATACCCGTTTTCATTTCTGAGCCAAAGTATTTATCTCCTATTTTGAATAATGTAGGCCCGGCTATTACGCAAAACGTCAGATTGGATCTGTCAAATTTATGGGGGTTTTTGCGATCGAAGTAGGATTCATTCCTGGTTTCTTTTCTTTGTACAGTAATCTGCCTGGCTGCATCGAAAGCTTCTTCGGCATTTACAAGAACACCTACACCAAAAGCGAAGCCGGCATTATAAACATGTGAACTTTCGTAGTAAACGCCGCTGAGCCCCAGTTGATAATTTACATCGGCTATCAAACTTATCGACGGGCTTTCTTTGTACTTGACAAGAGGGATTATTGTACCGCCACCAAATTGTACTGCCAGGTCTGCCGGGGCCATTCCATCGTCTATTTTTTCAGAATTCCCATCCGATTTGCTTCGCCCCCCTATCCAAATCCCTACTACCGGGCCAGCATTTCCATAAAAATGGATATCATCCCCAAAATTAATTGTGGCAAGAACAGGGATGCTCAGATAATTGAACGTGTTTTTATAATCAACATTCGCTGAGGTAAGATAGTCCTCATAATCGCCTTTGTATCCTTTTTGTGTAAAAACCAACCCGGATTTTAGCCCAAATAGGTTGCTCGCCTGGTAGTTTCCGATAAGCCCGAATTGCATACCGAACTTCATTTTCGTGCCACTTATATCTTTACCCAAAGTATTGATCGTATTGGACAGGGTTGGCCCGGCAATTAATCCATAAGCCAATTGAGAGCTTTTGCTCTTTTCTGGAAGTCGTTTTTCGAAAAAACCCTCCCTTTGTGCACCGGCATCGAATTGTACGGCACTGGTTGAAAACTCGAAAACCTCTGCCCCGTAGGTTTTCAGATTGTGTTTTTCGGCACTGAGTTGGGCTTGTGCTCCTAGTGCTGCAAAGACAAATAAGACAGGTCCAATGAAACGCCTCATAGCTTTAATTATTAGTAAATTGTATATCAAAGATAAAGCATAATTTCTGATATTATGGCAGTACTGGAGCAAAATAATATTGTGCGTAATTTTATCTTTTATAATTGTCCCAAAGCCTCTTTTGTTTTTCACTTTCAGATATTGCCTTTTCAAGTCGCGAAAGCTGGGTTTTCTCTTGTTTGGCCGACATAATCCAATGAATCATTGTTTTTTGGTAAGAAGGGGCTTGCGAAATAAAAAAGTCCCATGCTTTTTGGGACGCTTTAAATATGCTCTCATATTCTGCGTTAAATTTTTTCGCATCAGTTTCAAAGCTATAGATTTTTGATTTTTCCTCCTTCCGGTTTTTAAAGGCATCAATTCCTGCTTTTTGCATCAGGCCCTTTTTCGTAAGTTCTTCAACTTTCGAAATGTTGATAGCGCTCCAATTGCTCGTCTTTTTTCTTGGCGTAAAACGGATACAATAACTCTCTTGGTCGACAGACCTGCGGATCCCGTCAATCCAACCAAAACAAAGTGCCTCATCGACCGATTGAGACCAGGTCATATTGAGCTTGCCACTGCCGATTTTGTAAAAGCCAACAAGCGCTTCAGTTACCTTCAAATGGTTTTCTTCCAACCACTTTCTAAATTCTGTTTGATCTGCGAAAAATATTGGTTTCATTTATACTGATTGTTTTGTTTTGAAGCCAGGCTTTTCAATTCACTGTTCAAATATTCCAGTGTCTGTGTAAGCCAAACGGTTTTACCTTGTAATTGCACATCTATTTTTGTGCTGCCGTTGTCGGCTTGGTAAAGAAGTATTTCGCTATTGTTGTCCATATTTAGGAACTAAGTGCTTTCAGCACTATCATAGATTGCAATCTACGCCAGCATTTGGGGGAGAACTGTAGTAGTTTTATTGAACATAAATGTTTTTAGTTCGTGTAGGAGATACTGAGTTGTTTTCATAAAAGTATAGTGTAAAAACACCTCCACCTTCATATGCATGAGGCCAGGCTCGCCAATCAATTAAACCATTCTTAGTAGATTCTAATGTCATATATGGAGACCCCGGCCCCAAGATTATCCATCCATCATCAAAGCCCACTGCGAATGAAATGGCTGCTGAATCCATTGAGTAATTCGTAGGGGAAAATATTTTCAAAGTAGTTCCTTCAGGTAAATATGCACAAAAGCTACAATCAGCCATATTAATGAATACGCTATCCTGTGTGTTTAAAACATTAATTCCCCACAAACCATTTTCGGGGTATGTAATATAATTTGTAAATGTATAGGTACAAGAATCCAAAAATTGTTTAATGTAAGGTTCAAAATGAGGTATTACGGTTGTTATACCAAGAGAATTATATTTGTTTTCAATGTTGTTCCGTATTTGAACGGTGTCAAATAGTGTTACGTCATTTATTAATGCTGAGCTCAATGACTGGCTATTTAAAATCCCATCAGTTCTTATATCATTTGAAATGTCACCTAACAATTGTGACAATTCAGCATCGGCTCTAAATCCTTGTATAATCAATGAAATGGCCAATAAAATGGCATTATCATCCCCATTGACAGAAATGTCTAATAACTCTGAGGCAGCCATGGTAGGCTTACTAATAAAAAACATACTCAGAATTTCTTGTTGCGCTTGGTGTTTAGCATCATTAAAATTAGATCCATTGCTAATTAAATATTCTACTCTTGAAAGTTCTAATGTGGTCAATAAATTGATATTAATTGTGCTACTATTCGATAAATCGGACAAGGCAAAAAGCGAAACAGGCCCCAACGAATTTATGTTTTTCACTTCATTAAAATAATAGCCATCGGCTTTTAGTTTTGCATATTGGGTCAATAAACTAATATTATCTAATTCAAATGAGCCCGAATTGTCTGTTATTTGGGTAATAAATGATTTACCTGTTTGATCAAAACTTCCATCCAGTTCAAAAATAGTTAAGGAAGAACCATTTAAGAATGGACCCTTCTGGCTTACACCACTTATTTTTTCTGTTTTATACGGGGTCAGGTTTCCATCATCCTTATTGGTGCAAGAAGAAAGAAATGTGGCAACCAATAAAATTAGTACAATGCTATTTTTCATATCGTCAATTATTAATTCATCTTATGTGCTTATTGTAAAAAAATCTCACTACTCAATTGTGTAGACTTCCACTATGTTCTTTGTTTTTCCCTTATAATTTGGAATTAACTTCTGAGGTAATTGTCTTTCTTCCATGGCATAAAAATAGTGTTATCAAAAATAGCAATTTTTTTTAATATTAATGTCACCCGGTGATGTTTACAGGAAAGACGAAGTTAATGAATGTACAAACCTGCATTTTTGAATTTCTCTGAGTGGTATTTCGGAGAATGTCCCCCGCTGGCGGGGGCTAGGCGGTGGAACTATTTGTGGGAATTCCCCCATCATTATTCCCGCACATGCGGGACAGTGCTCCGTAGCAACCTTTCACAAAAATGAATTCCGATTTTCCTCCTGAACTGTATTCAATAATCATCGGATGACTTCCCTAACATAGACATCATGTCTATGTTCTTGTCTATGTATAGGATTATTTTTAGCTCTATTAACTTTAACATAGACAGTATGTCTATCTTCCTGTCTATGTTGCACTGTATCTCAACTTAGGTGATTTGGGATTCTCTCCATTTGTTTTAATAAGCTGAAGTTCAAACATTTTACTAAGATGTCTACTTGCCGTTCTGGTAGTTATACCAAACTGAATGGTATAATCCTTGGCCGAAACTTCTCCCCGACTTTTAATCCATTCAAAACCTTTAAGTTCATCATCATTAAGTTCGCCTATTCCTTCACGTTCAGATACTTCGGTAATAGCTTCCATATTACGAGGAAAACGAAGGGTTAAAAAAGGATCTTCAAAGGAATATTCAGGTAGAGGTAAATTAAAAACTGCATATAAAGATCTAAGAGATTTCATGCCAAATCCTTTTTCCTCTACATAGTCCATCAAACTGAAAACGTATGTAAGCATTGGATTTCTACTAATAGAAGGCGCTTTAAATGTATTTAGTTGTTCAAGAGAAATAGAAGGTAATGGGGCACCTGGACTTTTAACTACAATTTTAAAATCGTCAATTTCTATGGAAGATTTTGCACCCTCAATCATATAATCTCTATGTACAAGTGCATTTATTATTGCTTCGCGAAGAACTTTTGTTGGAAAACCTGGAATATCTTTTCGTTTGAAAGAAGAGGTATCTTTTGCCAATGGCAATACCTTAAAAAGCCATTCTTCAATTAGGTCAGGGATTAAAACAAGAGCTTGGTCAAAAGTTTTTGGTTCTACTTTATTCTTTCCATATTCTACCGAAGCCATAAATGCTGCTTGTTTGAACTTACTCCTTGGATTTTTCCCAAAAAGCAAAATACCCAAACCCGTTGGCCGGTAAACATTATCTTTCTCATCGAATTGAATAACACCGACATCTGCAAGATAATCATGAAAAGAAGTGTCCGAAATATGAAAGTTTAATTTTGCTTCAGAAATAAACTTGTTTAATGCCTCATCAGAGAAATCATTTAAATCTGCATATTTAACCGGTTTTTCAATCGGAGATAGCAAATCAAATTCTTCTTTCTTCTCCTTTCTTTCGTTTGCTTGTTTGATAAATTCTGAATTTTCGTCTTCTATTATTTTTTGAAGGTCCCTGTCAAACATGATTATTTTTACATTGTTTTTTTCAAGGTGTTTTATTCCTTTTCCATCAACTGTATGATCTGGATCAGTAATTCCTACATATACTGTTCTAATTCTTGCTTTTGATGTTCGTTTGCAACAAGCTATTTTAGGTGGGTTTCTTTCAACGCAAGGTTCCAGAATAGTGAACAAAATACAATCATCAAGCTTTTTGTCGCCGAGTTTTCTTTCAAGCAAGGTAAATTCTGCATGATCACCATCTCTAAGTTCACCTCGATGTGCTCTTTCAATTTTTCCATCGGGAAATAATAATATTGCACCAACCTTAGGAGGTACTTTTCCATCAAGCCTCGGTTCATTGAGACTTTTATTCATCTCTTCAATTGCCAATTCCATATATGGTCTTGGATTAAACTTTTTTTCTTCTACGAAATCACTAAATAACTTTTTCTCGTTTTTTGTTAATGGACGATTTACTACTTCTAAATCTACATCGTCCGGTTCTTTACTATTTCCCATAGCTATGTTATTAAAATATTGAAGTCAACGGATGACTTATTGATTTTAATGCGCTTCCAGCCAATTCTCCCCCATCCCATAATCTACGATCAAAGGCACTTTCAGCGAAACGGCATTTTGCATTTCGTGGATCACGATTTCCCTTACCTTTTCCAATTCAGGTTTATACACGTCGAAGTTCAATTCATCGTGCACCTGGAGGATCATTTTGCTTTGCAGTTTTTCTTCGTTGAAACGGTGGTAAATATTGATCATAGCCAGCTTGATGATGTCGGCAGCCGAACCCTGGATGGGGGCATTGATGGCATTTCGTTCGGCCATGCCCCGCACCACGGCGTTGCGCGAATTGATGTCGGCCAATTGGCGCCGCCTGCCGAGGAGGGTTTCCACGTAGCCCTTCTCGCGGGCAATGCGGATGCTTTCGTCCATGTACTCTTTCACTTTTGGATAGCTCTCGAAATAGCCATCAATCAAATCCTTGCCCTCCGATCGCGAAATGTTGAGCCGTTGCGACAAACCAAAAGCCGATATGCCATAGATAATCCCGAAGTTGGCTGTCTTGGCCTTGCTGCGCATGTCACGGGTGACTTCGGCAATGGGTATTTTATTGATCTTGGCGGCCGTGGCTGTGTGGATGTCCTCGTTGTTCTGGAAGGCTTCGAGCAGGTTGGGATCTTCGCTTAGGTGGGCCATCAGTCGGAGTTCGATCTGCGAATAGTCGGCAGAGAAAAAAGTATGGTTTTCGTCGGAAGGGATAAATGCCCTGCGGATTTCGCGACCTTGTTCCTCGCGGATGGGGATGTTTTGCAGGTTGGGGTTAACCGAACTTAACCTGCCTGTTGCAGCTACAGCCTGGTTGTAGGAAGTGTGTATTTTCCCTGTTTTTTTGTTGATTAGCAGGGGCAGGGCTTCCACATAAGTCGAGAGCAATTTTTTTTGTCCCCGGTATTCCAGTATCCTGGCTATGATGGGGTGTTTGTCCTGTATGCGGGCCAGGGTTTCTTCGTTGGTTGAATATTGCCCGGTCTTGGTTTTTTTGGCTTTGTCGTCCAGTTTCATCCTATCGAAAAGTACCTCGCCCAGTTGTTTGGGAGAACTTACATTAAAATCTTGACCAGCCATTTTAATAATTTCCTTTTCGGTGGCAAAAATGGTTTGGGTAAGATCTTCGGCAAAAAGCTTTAATGCTTCGCCATTGAGTTTTACCCCCGTTTTTTCCATGTCGGCCAAAACCGGCACAAGAGGCATTTCAATCTCTTCAGCCAGTTTCGTAAGTTCCTTATCGGCTAAACCTTTTGCCATTATTTCCTTCAATTGCCAAGTAATATCGGCATCTTCGGCAGCATAATCTTTTACCAGTTCGGGGTTTCGTTTGTAGGCTTCGCGCATGGTGATTTGTGCTTTCCCCTTGCTGCCACAAACCTCATTGAACGAAATTGGTTTGTAGCCCAGATACACTTCGGCCAGGTAATCCATGCCATGCCGATGATCGGGTTCGAGCAGGTAATGGGCCAACATAGTGTCGAACAGTTGGCCTTGCACATCCATACCGTACCACTTCAACATAGAAATATCGTATTTTATATTTTGGCCGATTTTTCCGATTTCCGGGTTTTCGAAAAGGGGCTTGAATTCTTCCAACACATTCAGGCATTGGCTCCGGTCGTCAGGCAATGGGACATAAAAAGCTTCGTGGGCTTTCCAGGAGAAGGATAGTCCGACAATCTCAGCATTGTTCACATCTTTGCTAGTGGTTTCCGAGTCGAAACAAAATTCTTTCAGGCCAGAAAGTTTTGAAATCAGTTCCTTCCTATCATCCCCCGATTCAACCAAAACATAGTTATGATCAATGGTATTTATCGAATCCAGTGATCGTTGCTCAAATTCCTGAGCAGGTTCCTCATCAAAATTAAACAAACTGGTTTGCTGTGGATGTTGGGTGGGTTTTGTCTGTTGAGGGGCTGAGGTTTGTTGCAAAATGCGTTGGGCCATGGTACGAAATTCCAGTTCCTCAAAAACCTCTTTCAGCTTGTCGCGGTTCATTTCCTTGCGGACAAGTTGGTCGGTTCCAAATTCGACGGGAACATCCGTTTTTATGGTGGCCAGCACTTTCGAAAGTTTGATCGGCTCCACATTGTTTTCGATGCTTTCTTTTTGCTTGCCTTTCAGCTCGTGGGTCTTTTGGAGTAAGCCTTCTACCGAGCCATATTCAGCTACCAGCTTTTGCGAAGTTTTTTCGCCAATGCCGGGAGCACCGGGAATATTGTCGGACGAGTCGCCCCATAGCGCCAGGATGTCGATTACCTGACTTGGGTTTTCGATCCCAAACTTCTTCTTCACCTCCTCGATGCCCAAAATCTCCACCTCATTACCTGAACGTCCGGGTTTGTACATCTTCACCTTTTCGGTAACCAACTGGGCATAGTCCTTATCGGGGGTCATCATAAATACCTCGTAGCCCTCTTCATCGGCTTTTTTAGCCAGGGTGCCAATCACATCGTCGGCTTCGTAGCCCATCACCTGGATGGATTCGATGTTATAGCCCTCGATAATCTGCTTGATATAGGGAATGGCTTTTCGGATGTCTTCGGGGGTTTCATCGCGATTAGCCTTATAAGGCGCGAACATCTCGTGACGGAAAGTAGGGCCGGGAGGGTCGAACACCACAGCAATATGAGTAGGGTTTTCCTGTTGAAGAACCTGGTCTAAAGTATTTGTAAAGCCAAAAATGGCCGACGTATTTAATCCTTTTGAATTGATGCGGGGCATCCTGATAAAAGCAAAATAGCTGCGGTAGATCAGGGCATAAGCATCGAGCAAAAAAAGTTTTTTAGGTGTATCCATTGTGTTTGTATTTCAATTAACATAGCTGGTGAAAATACAATTTTTAATGATTATTGTTTAAGGCTAATTGAAGAATGAACAATGGCAACAGAAATCCTTATGACAAACTTTTAAAATATCTTGCCCAAATTGAAAAAGTAAATCTCACAAATCAATCTATAGATAGATTTGATGATTTTATATTGACTGTGCCACCTAGACTAATTTTTCCGCTACACATGCAGAGTCTAAAATTAATCAATTGACAATAAACAATAATTATTTTTTAGTCGGTGGTGCATTGACTCACACAGGTCACGATGTTTCCCAGATCGGGGTGTTTTAAAAAGTAGTAGGTGTTTTTTCCTTCGCGCTTGGAAGCCAAAACCCCTTTGTCTTTTAATATGCCGAGGTGGTGCGATGTGGTAGATTGCTCGATACCCAATAATTCGTGAATTTCGGTGACCGTCAATTTCTTGCCTTCTTCCAGAAAACCAAGTATGGCAATCCGCATGGGATGTGCAATGGCTTTCAACATGTTGGCCGCCTGCTCCAGTTGACTTATGCTTAAGTCTGATAATTTCATTGGGGTCGTAAATTAAGTTATACTAACAAATGCAAATATATAAATATGTTGGATTAACAAAAAATGATTATTGTCATAGGGGGTCAGGGAATATTGGGGCTTTGTAAGCTTTTGGCAAAGGATACCCTGTAGCCCATCACAATTTACAATCTGAAATGGAGTAATGGCGTACTGTGAAATGGATTGGCAACAATCATCTACATCAAAAAACTTACTCCTTCACAAACTTCCTCAATATGTATTGCAAATTTCCATTCCTGAGGCTGATAAAATAGATTCCAGGTTTTAATCCTGAAAGTGGGATGCTGCTCTTTCCTTTACTGAATTCAACATTATTGGCAAGAACAAGTTCGCCAAGCACATTCATGACAGAAAGCTCATACGATTCTTCATAACAACTACCGCAATCGATATTCATTAATTGTTGAACAGGGTGTGGGTAAAAATGAATAGTTGCATCAGGGCCAGTCAATTGATCGAAGCCGGTAAGAAGAGAAACGTTGAGTGTAAAGGACTGCTCAACACTTGGCGAATACAAGTTGCTTGCTTTTAAGGTCATGTTTACCTGTCCAACATCACTTGCACCTGGTGTCCCTGAAAGCACGGCGGTGTTGTTCCCGTTGTCCACAAGGTTCAACCAGGCAGGTAAAATATCTGCACTAAAAACGATGGGATTTCCATAGGAATCAGTAGCTGAAAAGGCATACTCGTAATAGCTGTTTTCCTGAGCCACCGTGACAGGAGTACCTGAAAAAACAGGTTGCGGGTAATTTGAGCTAAACATCAGGATAGCAAATTCGGGGTGGTCGATAAAGGGGTTTCGGTTGTTCTGGATGCCATAAATGGCGTTGTTCCGGTCTATCTCTTTCGTGCTCACCGGGTCGTTTATGTGCCACTCCATAAACATATTTTGCGACCAGGGCTGGATTTCGGCACCATCAACTGCAGAGTTGGTAGCCCATCCACTGTCTTCGCCGTAATAACGTGTCGACATGTAAAAGTAGCTGCGCGCCAAATCGCCTTTGTATTCGTCGATCGGTTCGAAGCATATACTGCTGTAACCCGGATAGGTGCAGGTGCCCCGCTTGCTTCCATTCTGCGATGTCCAGCTTGCCGATCCCACTTCGCCAAAGGGATAAGATCCCCGTTGTCCATTCACATAGCCATCTGTCGGGTAAATATGAAACATATCGGTCACCATGGGGCTGTTCTCGTTGAACCAGCTTTGTGGCCAACTGTGTTCGCGGTTGTAGCAATCGCCCTCCTGGCTGTAATTCCCACATTGGTCCGTTCCGAAAGTAAAGGTATATGGCGGGGTCGAACCGGGAATATCGGAATACACATCCCATACCTTGTTGGTGCTGGTTTTATCGGTTGTCTGGAAATGATTCCATAAGGAGGAATAACTTACCGAGCTATGGTTGTCGATAATGTTGTGCAGGGCCGACTTGAGGGCAGTACCACTCAGGTTTTCGGTGCCATTGTAATACCCAGCCGGTATTTGAGCCATCATCCCGAAAGAGATCAGAATAAAGGAAATGATTAAAATACTGTTCTTCATCAAAATAATTTTTTTGCAAAAGTAAGGGTTTGGGATTGAAATTAGCGTAGCTGGCCTGAAATATTGAGCATAATTGACAAAAGTCTGTTTGTTTGTGAGAAGTTCACCTACGCTAAAGCTTTGGCCGACAAATATAGGTAATGAATTGCTGGTCTTTTAATTGTGATTAATGTCAGGATTGATTATTTTTGTCAACAAATCTAAATAGGCAAGTAATGTATTTAGCTCCATTAAACTACGACAGATATTTCAAGAAGGTGTTCTCGGATACGAGGATAGCCAAACGCTTTCTTGAAGACTTTTTCGACTTTACCATCGATGAAATGGAGGTGCTGCCGACCCGCCATAAAATAACCGACAATGCCACTGCCGTTGAATTTGATTTTCGGTGCAAGGTGAACAACAATTATATCATCATCGACATGCAGCAATGGTTCAAGACCGATATCGTGAAACGGTTCTATATGTACCATTCGATGAACACGGTGCTGCAATTGGAAGGGATGCCTGATAAAAGCATCGACCTTGACGGCAACAAAAAACGCGACATCAAGGATTATAATAACCTAATCCCGGTAATAACACTGATTTGGTTGGCGGACGACAACCTGAATTTCACTGACGATTTTGTGTCGTATACAATGACCAGCGAAACGGTGAACGATTTCATCAAAAATAAAAATATTTGGAAGGAAGAAAACATCCTTGAATTGCTTGCCCAGCGCGAGAAATGCTTCGAGACCATTACCAATCGGACCAAAAAACTCGATTTCCTTCAGCAAAACAAGTTGATTTATGCTTTCCAGCCGAACATCGTAAAGAACAAAAAATACAGCAAATACCTGCCTTGGTTCGAGCTTGCGCACAAAACCAAAAACAAACTGAACGAAAAAGGCTGGTTCGACGAATATTTGAAAGACGATGTTTTTGTCGAGATCATCAAGCGCATAAAAACCGAATCTTTCAAACAGGCAGATTGGGAGTATATCAAGGATTTCGAGAAGTTTTCAGAACAGGTAAAACGTTTTCAAAAGGCATTTATTGAAGAAGGCATTGAGCAAGGCATTGAGCAAGGCATTGATGTGGGGGTAAATCAAGAAAAATTAACCTCTGCTGTAAACGGAATAAAGGCTGGGTTCGACAACAAAACCATAAAAACGATGACAGGGCTGAGCGATGAACAGATTAATAAACTCCGAAAAGACCAGGAAGTGAAAGGATAATCATATATTCCAAGAATTATTCTCCATAGGCCAACATCGAAACATAATGCACCACCTCGTCCGATGGCATGACCTGCCCCGAGTGTCCCCGTGCCAATATTTCAATTTGGGGTGAAGGATGGCTCAATTTCGCAAATTCGACCAGCGACATGATTGGCCCATAACCACAACAGGAAACATCGTATTTCTGAACCTGCTGATAAATTTTGTCGGTATTCATGTTCAGAATTTCATTGATGACATAATCATCCTGTCTTGCGCCGTACTCGGGGCTTACGTAGTGTGAAAAATCGGAGGACGCAATCACCAGGATTTTTTTATTGCTGAAACTTTGTGCTTTGTGAATGGCCTGTGCAATTTGTCTGGCCTTTTCGGGGGTCTGTATCCGAAGGGTAATGGGGACAATTTTAAAATCGTAATCGAGAAAATATTTGAGCAATGGCAACATCACCTCGCCGGAATGTTCCTGTTGGTGGGCAAGTGCCGAAGTTTTAAGCCCGGTTTGTCCGGCAAATTCGGTGTCAACTTCTACGGGGCCAAAGGGCGTGTCCCAGGCAGTGTGGCCACAAAGCGAAATATCCTCGCCATAGCCGGTATGCGATGGGTTGACAATGACAATAGTATCATACTTTACCTTCGACAAGCTCACAATCTTAAAAAAGTGAACAGCCTGAGGTGCGGAGAAAATATAACCCGCATGAGGCACAACTCCACCGATAATTTTTTTGTCGGCCAGTTCACTCCTGATGTTTCCTCTTTCGCGTTGATAAATCTGGTGGATAAGCTTTTCCAACTCATCTTTTCGGGCCGGGTAAAAACGTCCGGCCACATGGGCTTTTCTAATATCCTTCATAATTTCATGTTTTTTTCAGGAAGTACCTGTTTCCCGCAAAAACAACATTGTCCATTATTCTCCAATCCCGAAATTTCGGTCCGGTACCCCGAACGGGTGATGATTGTATTTTTACAGCCTGGGCAATAGGTATCACTTCCCTGTCTGCCATGCAAATTGCCGAGGTATACAAAATTGAGTTTTCCACAGGCATATTCGTAGTATTCCAGCATCAGTTCTGGCGATGTCGCGTCGATGGTTAATTTATGGCGCGGAAAATAACGCGACAAGTGCAGAGGTACATCCCGGCCAAGTTCATCCCTGATCCAATCGAGCATATCTGAAAAATCAGAAAGGTTATCATTTAAAATAGGAATTAAAAGATTCGTTATCTCCAAATGCTTTCCGCTTTTGGCTATCAGATTTAGAGTTTCTTTCACCGGCTCCAAATGTGATGAAGTGTAGTTTTCATAGAACTTTTCAGTAAATCCTTTTAGATCGATATTGAAAGCATCGATATATGGCAACAACTGCTGCAGAGGTTCCAGATTGATAAACCCATTGCTGATCATGGCTGTTTTCAACCCGGTCAATTTTGCCTGTTTCGCAATATCAAGCATAAATTCAAACCAGACAGTAGGTTCGTTGTAAGTGAAGGCAATTCCAATATTCCCAGACCTTTTTTGTGCTTGCTGAACAATTGACTCAAAGCTGGCTTGTTTTAGGTAAGGAAAATCAGCTACCGAAGTTTGAGATATTTCGCAATTCTGGCAAAACGAACAATGAAGGTTGCAGCCCACCGAACCTACCGAAAATATCTCGCTGCCCGGAAAAAAGTGGTACAAAGGTTTTTTCTCAATGGGGTCGAAAGCCATTGATGAAACCTGCCCGAAAGTGTCAGCAATCAATCTTCCTTCATTATTTGTGCGCACCCGGCAAATCCCACTTTTGCCATTTTTGATAATGCAGTTATGGGGACAGAGAAAGCATTGGGCTTTGTCATCATCAAGATTTTTGTAGTATGTGGCTTCTTTTTCAATCATCATTTAAAAGGAACTTCTTTGTTCATTTTTATAAGGAATTGTAGCATTATTCATATTTTCAAAATACTCTAGGAAATTCTTTAAAGGAGTATAAAATCCAGCTGATCTTGAATGAAAAATATACATATATTTATCCTTATAACAGATATATGCACCCCTATTCACATATATCATTTTTGTCTTTAATGCAAGATCATTAGAGGCTTCTCTTGCACTGTTTGCATCAGGGAATTTCCATTCTTCGATTAGCCCATCATTAAATGTCCCGATGCTATTCTTTGAATGAAACGATTTATCAATATAGAAATATTGATAAACACTTTCAACTTTTTCAAGGAGAGCATATTTCGGTTCCCATTTCAATTTCCAATCATCTTTAACTTTAAAGTGTGAGGTATCATACAATTCTTTATCAATTTCATCCATTCTCTTTATCCCATTTGCAAATTCTTGAATGGGAACAGTTTCTTCAAATTTTAATTTGTAAAGAAAATATTTATCAAAACGAATTGGTTGCAATTGATATGATGATCTGTAGGTCTTTCTAAAACGAATTGTGTCAAAAATAAATCCAGATGAATCAATAAATTCTATAAGATCTAAAAAATCCTTGGTAATTGTTTGTTCCATGGATGAAGTGCCTAAAATTTTAGTAATTGAAGTATCATTCTTAGTAATACTTAAAGAGTCAAGTTCATTTTTCAGACAATTATTTTTGGGTGGATTTGCACAAGCGATTATTGAAAAAATCGCAATAATATTAATCATGTTCTTAATCTTATTCATTATATCGAAATTTCCTAATAGTACCTCGTCGATGTAAATCGTTCAATCTTCAATCCTTTTAATGATTTTTGATGAATACCAGCTTTGCGTTTGACAATCTTAAGTTGCTCCTCCACCGATGTTACCGAAGGAATGTTTGGTAATAGCACACCACGCTGGTAGTGGCCATCGGAAACTATGACCCCGTAATTTTCTACATCTAGTTCCGAAATATCCCTGATTTCTTCGGGTAATGACAAGACATCTACCGAAATTTCCAGATCATCCAATTCATTCCCAATAACTGGTTCAAAGCGCGAATCGCGGGTGCAGGCAGCTTCTGCATTTCGGATAATTTCAAAGAACAGGTTTTCTTCTACCGGTTTAATGGTGCCAATGCAACCCCGTAAATCTCCATTGGTCAGGTGTATGGACACAAAGCAAGCCCGTTTCATTTTCAGGTTTTCGTCTATTTGCAACTCCTTGGATGCTTCGAATGGTTGCCCTTTTACCTTGGCAATTATGGCTTCGAGAGCCAGTTGGGTGTATATCGACTTGGGTTCGTACATGAATCTCAATTTAGACTTTAAACTTACGAAGAAAATGGACAAGGAAAAAATTTCGCCAATTCTCTCTATGTACCTATTCCATTATTCTGTACGTTTGTTAGTGACTTTGTATTGATTAATTTGATTTGAGAAAAACTCTTCTGTCCATAAGTTTTTTGTTGATTGTTTTGGCAACATATTCCCAGGATTTTAATAACCTCCGTGTAAAGCTTATGCCTGTCGATTCCGATACAATTCATTTAGACACCCTGAGCATAATCCCCGGTTCGGAAAAGGTATTCCTGGGCGATTCAATCATCGATCAGAAATGGTTCTCCTTCGATTTTGGGAAATCCCTGTTTTTTCCTCACAATCGTTTCAAGGGAAAAATATTGAAAATGGAATACCGTGTTTTTCCTATAAACTTCACCAAACCCTATTTCCACAAGGATTATAATAGTCTGGTAAATTCAGAAAACATTGGAGCCGGCCGATACGTGGCTGGAAACTCACCGTCCATCTCGGGTTCATATTTTGCAAACGACCAGTTGCAAAAACAGGGGAGCATCTCACGGGGCATCAGTTTTGGCAACAACCAGGATGTGATCGTGAATTCCAGCCTCAATCTTCAAATGTCGGGGAAGCTGAACAACGAGTTTGAAATCCGGGCAGCCATCACCGACGACAATATCCCCATCCAACCCGATGGCACTTCCCAACAAATCCAGGAGTTCGACAAGGTGTTCATCCAGGTGTTCAACGAAAAAACCAGCCTCACGGTGGGCGATTTCGAGATCAACTCAGCCAATGGAAATTTTCTAAGAGTAAAGAAAAAAGCGCAGGGTGCCTTGTTTAGCACCAGCTTCAATCTTTCAGAAGAAAAGAAAAAAAGCCTGCATACATCTTTTGGAGCGGCCGTGTCGAAAGGGCAGTACAACCGGATGTTTATTGTGGGCATTGAAGGCAACCAGGGCCCGTATAAATTATATGGCGCGAACAACGAAAATTATATTATTGTTTTGGCCGGAAGCGAGAAGGTGTACATCGATGGGAAGCTTCTGGAGCGGGGTCTCGACAACGATTACACTATCGACTACAACCAGGCTGAGATTACCTTTACACCAAACCAAATCATCACCAAAAACAAGCGTATTACTTTTGAGTTTGAGTATTCTGATAAAAACTACGCCCGTTTTATGCTCTATAGCGAAAACGAATACCGGCACGAAAAAGGCCGTTTGTTTGTGTCGTTTTTCAGCAATCAGGACAGCAAAAACCAACCCCTGCAACAAGATTTAAGCGATGCGCAAAAAGAGTTGTTGGCTAATATTGGCGATAGTTTGGATCAGGCCATCAGCCCCAATGTGGAAGAAGTTGAATTCGACAAGGCTTACGTGCTGTATAAAAAAGTGGACAGCTTGGCAAACGGTCTCCTTTACTCGCCGGTTTATGTTTACTCCACCAACCCCGATAGTGCCCGATATAGGCTGGGATTTAGTTTTGTAGGCCAGGGAAACGGAAATTACGAGCCGGTGCAAAGCCTGGCCAATGGAAAAGTTTTTGGCTGGCAAGCACCCGATGCTTCAGGTCAGCCGCAAGGTAGTTATGAGCCGGTAGTGTTGTTGGTCACCCCAAAAAAGAAACAAGTCCTGACTTTTGGGGGTGATTATAATTTCTCAAAGAAAAGCAAGGTCGATTTTGAGATGGCCCTATCTAACAACGACCTTAATACCTTTTCAAAAAAGGATGCCGGAGATAATGTGGGACTGGCGATGAATGTGGGGGCCAGCCGGAAACTATTTATTGCGAAAGAAGGTGCTTCCGGGCAGATAAAAGCCCGGTATCAATTGCTGAACAAATATTTCGATGCCGTGGAGAATTTCCGTCCGGTGGAATTTTCGCGCGATTGGAATTTACAATCGAAAAACCAGGCAGCCGATGAGCATTTGCTTTCCCTTGGGGTTGATCTGAAAAAGGACAATCTCGGAAGCACGAGTCTAAGCTCCGAAATGCTGCAAAAAGGCAATCTTTACAGGGCTTTTAGGAATGGGGTTGCTATTCAACTTCAAAAGAAAAAATACAAACTGACGCTAAATTCCAGCCTATTGAATTCGGAGGACGATTTCAACACAAGCCTGTTCTCCAGAAATAAAGCTGAACTGGTCAGGGATTTCCGGTATTTCAAAATCGGGGTGGGCGGCGAAAATGAATTCAACCAATGGAAAGATAGCCGCTCGGATAGTTTAAAGGCAAACAGCTATTCGTTTTATCAAGCCAATACGTTTATCGAAAATGCCGATTCGAGCCGCAATCAGTGGCGCACAGGATATACGGTACGGAAAGATTTACTGCCACAAAACAATTCGCTGGCAGAAGTCACGCTGGGCCACGATTTTGAGGTGATGCACAAATACACCTCGCGAAACAGGCAGAGCATCAAAACCATTTTTAATTACCGCAAGCTTCAAATTATCGACACCAGTCTTACTTCTGCAAAACAAGAAGACAACATTAATTCGCGCTTTGAACTGAATTTTAATTGGTTCAAGGGAGCCATGAGCAACTCTGTTTTTTATGAAATTGGATCTGGTCTTGAACTGAAAAAGGAGTACTCGTTTGTACAGGTTAGTTCGGGGCAGGGCACATACATCTGGAACGACTATAACAGTGATGGCGTTCAGCAATTGGACGAGTTCGAGCAAGGGGTTTATCAGGACACGGCCAACTACATCCGGGTTTTCCTGCCGGGGAATAGTTACGAGAAAATCCTGTCGAACCAGGTAAACTTTAGTACCATGCTGCGCCCCGATCGGATTTGGCGTGGAAAGGAAGGCATCAAAAAACTTCTGAGCAATTTCACCAACCAGTTTGTTTTTCGAGCCGACCGGAAAAATATCCCCGACAATTTCTGGGACAATGCCAACCCCTTTATGATCAATCCCTCGGAAGCCGGATTGAAAAGTGTGAACTCATCCGTCCGGAACACCTTCTCCTTTAACCGCTCGAAATCGAAATTTGGGGCCGATTACCTGGTGCAAAATTCCACCAATAAACTACTTCTGGTAAATGGTTTTGATACCCGCACCACTTTTCTGCAAGGGCTACGTTTTCGGTGGAAAGTGTTTCAGGATATTGTGCTGAACGAGAATTTTGAACTGGGCACAAAGGAGTATTCTTCGGAAGTCTTCGCCTCGAAAAATTATCAGATCGAATCGCTGAAAAACGAACTTACACTGACCTGGCAGGCAAGACTGGACTGGAATTTTGCCCTGAACTACAGCTTCACCCAAAAGGAAAACAGCCTCGCCCCTGAAAAATCGAGCGAGCATAAATTTGGCCCTGAGTTGAGCTATAAAGTATTGTCGAAGTCCAACCTCACCGCAAAATTCAACATGATTGCCATCGACTTCAACCAAGAAAACACCAACACACCCATAGCCTACGAAATGCTGGGCGGATTAAACCCTGGCACCAACCTAACCTGGGAGCTTCAATATCAGCAAAAACTGGCCGGCAACCTGCAACTCAACCTAAACTATTCGGGCCGCAAATCGGAAGGCAATCCGATTATTCATATTGGGGGAGTGCAGTTGCGAGCTTATTTTTAGGGGGTGGCATGGGTAATTCGAGTTTTTTGGGGACTTTTGGGACTCTTAGGACACTGTCGCAGGAGTCGCGATTGTCCCAAGAAAATGCACAAGAAAACTTTCAAGAAAAAACAAGAAATAAATGTATCTTGCAAAAGGCATTTAATGGAGAATTGACAACTGAAAAAGAATTTGAAGTTTAAATGAGCAACGTAAACAAAAACACAGAAGGTTTCATTCCCACGCACGGGGGTTACCGAAATCTGTTCAGTTACCAGAAAGCGGAAATCATTTATGATGGAACGGTGTATTTTACCAATCGCTTTTTCCACAAATACGATCGTACCGTGGGGCAAATGGTACAGGCTGCCCGCAGTGGCAAACAAAACATTGCAGAAGCCAGTATGGCATCGGCCACTTCCAAAGAAACCGAAATAAAACTCACCAATGTAGCCCGTGCAAGCTTAGAAGAATTGCTGATCGATTATGAAGACTTTTTAAGGACTCAAAAGCTGCCCATCTGGGAAAAAGGGCATCGCTTGGTGGCCCGTGTCCGCGAACTTAACCGCAGTGTGCCCAAGCCAACTTACGAGACTTTCCAAAAAGCCATTGAGCACGAAAGCCCCGAGATTTGTGCCAATGCTATGATCACATTAATAAAAATTACTACGTATCTACTTAATCAACAGATAAAGCAATTAGAAATAGCCTTCGTAAAAGAAGGTGGCTTGCGCGAGCGCATGACCAAAGCAAGGTTAGATGAAAGAAAAAAGAAGCGATAAACCGTTTTATTGGGACTTAGGCGACTTCTGCTACACCGTCGCCCCTGTCCCACAAGTCCCAAGAAAGACAAATAGAGTACTGTGCAAAGGGCATTTATCAGAGAATTGACAACACAGTCGTAGAAGTCGCGAAAGCCTTTACTCCTTCACAATCTTTTGAGTCGCTACCAATCCACCCCCTTTCACTTCAACAATATATACCCCTGGTTTTAGATCTCTAGCATCATATTCCAGGCTATAAATACCAGGTTGATGTGATTGACTGAGAATATTGGATACAAGCTTTCCACTTAAATCATACAGTGAAATATCGAGCTTGTTGACCTTATTCTCAATGGAGTACTCAATACGAATAACATCGTTTGCCGGATTCGGACTAATGGAAACGCGAAGGCCATCGTTTTTAGTAAACTCCTCACTTGATGCTGACCATCCTATCGAAAACGGGAAGTTGTTTGTTTTATTAAGCCAGGGCTTTCCTTTATAGGAGGCCTTTACAAAACAACTGTTCGAAACAGTATCAGGGATGGTCCACAGATAGGTTGAATCCCAGGTATAAATATGGGGAACAATTTCACTCCAGGTAGTTCCATTGTCAGCCGAAAACTCGAGGGTTAACTGACTTATTAATTCACTCGACCATGCAATGCCACAAACACTATCGGCAACGAATTCTTCCCCGCCAATTGGATATAGTAAGTCGAGCAGGCAGATTTTGAAATAGCCTAATGAAACATGATAGGCAGTAGGCGTATTTGAAACAAAGATTTTCACCTTATACTTGACAGATGCCTTTTCGGGTGTTAACCAGTTGTACGAATTGACAGTTGTTGAAATACTATCTTCTATCGTAAACCATTCTCCATTTATGGTGTCCTGGTAAGCCAGGCTAATGTATGGAATCCCTTCGCTCACCCATGAAATCTCCAGTTCCTGGCCGCCCAAATAGGTTCCCAGGTAGGGAGCTGTTAAACTCAATTTGCCTAACGAAAAAGTTTCGCTGATATCGAAGAGAGAAGCGTTTGTTGCATCGCTTATTTTTATCTTGCAATTAGTTGCCAAACTATCGGGTGCATGCCAGCTAAAGGATTTTGCATTGCACGAAATAGAATCGGCAATGGTTTGCCAGGTTACACCTCCATCCATTGAGAATTCAATAGTAACATCGGCAATAAATTGACTTGCCCAGGTAATTAGCAGATCACTATTCGCAAGAAAAATATCACCTAAAACCGGAGAAGTTAATTCCAGCGTTTTTGTTCCCATGGTGATAACTCTAATGCTGTCGATGACAACATCAACCAAAGGCCTGTCGTTGGCATCGGTTTCTACTTCGCTGATTTCAAATACGACATCCAGACCATCAATCACTTTTCCGAAAACAGCATGTACATTATTCAACCAGGTGGTTGGGGCAACCGTAATGAAATATTGCGAGCCATTGGTATTTGGGCCACTATTCGCCATGGAAAGAATCCCGGCCTCGTTGTGATTCAGTAAGGGATGAAACTCATCGTTGAAAGTGTAACCCGGGCCACCAGTCCCATCGCCAAGCGGACAACCATCTTGAATCATAAAACCGGCTATTACCCTGTGAAAAATTAAGCTATCATAGAATTGAGAATTGGTAAGGTCAATAAAATTCTGAGCTGTGTTTGGAACCAGGTCTTCTCTCAGTTGCACATTGAAATCGCCCATCGATGTGTACCATTGAACCAGGGTCTGTGAGTTGGCATTCGAGGAGAAAAATAAGCTTACTAATAATGAGATGATAAAACTGGATTTTTTCATGATCGCTAAATTATTTACGACAAATATAGGAAATGATTTTATCCTCTTGTTTTATCTTCAATTGTTATTTACTCTATCCCCAGCCTCACCTTCACTTCCTCCTTAACAAACGATGCCTTTTTGAAAGGATGAGCCTCTGTGTTGAATACATAATCATCCAGGTTGAAATCCTTTTCATCCGAAAAAGTAAGGTAAAGGTACTTCAACGTTTCAGCAAAAAAGAAGGTGGGCATGTAGTCCTTTTTCTCTTTGGTCTCAACATTTTCGATTAATGCTATCATATCTTCACATGCAGCGAAAAGAGTTCACCACTTCTTTTGGAGTAAATACCTGAAATTTTATGTCAGAAACCGCCTGTCCTGATTTTACAAACAATACTTTATATATTTTCTGCCCTATCCCAAAAGGAAGATTTTCACATTTCACATTCAGTCTGTTTATTTCAAATTCCAGGTCAATACTATTTGTCCACTTTACTTCAGCAACCAAAAGACTTGATTTATCGACAGATTCTGCAACAATATCAATTTCCATTGGCTTTTGGTTTATGCCGTTACCCCACCATCGTGAAGCAGGGTTAAATCTCTTGCCAAAAATTTCAAAGTAAGGGATAGACTTCCGGCAAAGCTCTTCATAAACTTCAGACGTGTACATTCCCAAATCTTTTTCAATATCCTGCCAAACCTGATCGACAAGGCCATAATCCAACCTGCTTTTATTGGGGATAACAAATCTAAAATAGAAGTTCAGGAATAAATCATCTATTTTATAAAGACTTTTTTTTGTCGACCGGATGGAATCCCCAAAAGGTGTTTCCCTTCTGATATATCCCAGGTTTATCAGAAAATTTAATACCCCCGATAATTGAGTGGCCGGCTTGCCCAATCGTCCGGCAATCTCCGACAAACGATGGCATCCTGCACCAATTAAAATCAATACCGAATAAGCCTGGACAGAGGTGCGCATTTCATCTGAAAAAAGCCTTTCCGGCTCTTCAAAAAGTATCCCATGACTATCAATAACACTGTGTTTTACGGCTTCGACCAAACTACCCGAAGATTTACGGATTTCCCAATAGCGAGGCACCCCTCCCCAAATACCAAATTCAGCGATGGATGCTTCTTCGTTAATGGAAAGAAAATCGATCATGTTCGCAATATTCATTGATTTTAACTTGATAATCTCATTGCTTCTTCCATAGAGGGGTGAAGATTTCTCAAGAACTAAATCGTACATCATTTGCTGAGATGAGCCGCATAGTATGAAATTGATATTGTCGTGAGCTTTATCATCGACAATATTTTGAAGGATGGAAGGAAGTTCGGGCGAATTTTTTACAAGATAAGGGAATTCGTCGAGGCATAGGGTAATCCGTTTATTTAAACTACTGTTTAAGGTTCGCAAGATAGTATCCCAATCGGGGTAGATTGGTTTCGAAAACCCAGGAAGTATATTTTCAACTTGTTTTGCCAATGTAGCTATTTGAAGAGGCTGCTGGCGTAAATCAGCAGAATAGAAGACGATTTGCTCATCAATCAGTTCACGGATCATTGCAGTTTTTCCAACACGCCTTCTTCCATAAATAACTATCATTTGAGCCTCACTTGCCTGTAAAGCAAACTTGATACGAGATATTTCTTTTTCCCGGTTTACGAACATCATATTCCATTTTATTATGTTTGACAATAATAATGTTTGTCAAACATAATAACAAATTTAAGAATATTGAATTGATGGACTATGTTTTCTTACCCTACCGGCACCCTAAATACAAACCGACTCCCCTTGTCCTCCTCACTTTCGACATGAATGTCTCCCCCGTTTTTTTGGATGAATTCCTGGCAGAGGATTAGACCCAGACCTGTGCCTTTTTCGGTTGATTTTCCAATCGATTTTGTTTTTACATCGATACGGAAAAGTTTTTCCTGGTCTTCCTTGCTTAGGCCGATGCCATTATCTTCAACAACAAATTGGATAAAGCCGTTGCCATTTTTTGTTGCCGATATGTTTACCCTGCCTTCGGGATTGGTAAACTTGATGGCATTGTGGGCCAGGTTTCGGAGCACGGTCATCATCATGTTATTGTCGACAAACATGCAAAGATCGGGTTCGCTTGATACCGAAAAGTCAATTTGCTTTTTCTCTGCCGTGGCAAGCATAAGGTTATAGGTGGTGTTCAGGGCTTCGGCCACATTCACTTTTTGCGGGGCAAAGTCCAGTTTTCCGGTTTGCGAGCGCGACCAGGTAAGGAGGTTTTCGAGGAGGTTGAAAATCTGCCAGGCCGATTTATTCACACGCTTCAGGAATTCATCCAGTTCATCCGGTTCAAAATCCTGGAAATTTTCTGATAGTGATTGCGATAGCGACAGCAGGGAGGTAAATGGGTTTTTCAGGTCGTGGGCAATGATGGCAAAAAACCTGTCTTTCATCACATTCAGGCTCTCCAGCTGGTCGCGCTGGAGTTCGATTTTCTCCTGGGCTTTTTTAATATCGGTAATATTGGAATCGATAGCCAGCAATTTGATTACATTTCCTTTTTCATCAAGCACCGGGGTAATTGTGGTTTGGGCATAAATGGTTTGGCCCGCTTTCGACCGGATCATTGAGTCGTAGAAAATGGTCGATCGATCTTTAATACACTTTCCAACAATCTCATCTATATGGGGATGGGTACTCAACTGGATACAATTCCGGCCAAGCTCGTTGTAAAAATCTTCGAGCGTATACCCATACATTTTGATAAAGGCATCGTTTACCCATTCGATATTGGCTTCCGCATCCATGATCATTACCGCATTATCGGTCTTTTGAACGGCCATCGAAAGCTTTTCAAGCTCGCGGTTTTTAGCCTGTATTTCTTCGTTCGATTGTATGAGCTTATCTCGCATATCCATCAATGAGTGACCAAGCACATCATCTTGGCTTAACAGTTTATACTCTGCATCGAGTTGCCCTTCGCCAATTTGCCTGGCAAAAGCAGATGTTTGCCACAGGCCATCGAGCAAGATATTTGCAGAGGTGGCCATGGCTTGTAACTCATCGCCTGTGCGGACGATTATTTTTGCCGAACTGTCGATCTTCCCTTTCGATAATTCGTTCAACAGCAAAGTGGTGCTTTCGATGGGGCGGGTAATGCTTTTAGCAATCCGATATATGAGGATGGTCATAACAATCAAGCCTAATAAACCAACCAGCAGGGAAACATAAAAATGTTTCATGGCTTCGGCTAAAATTACATTTACCGGTACCGAAATAGCCACCGACCAGGGTGTAATAGTGCGGGCAATTTTTATGGGGCTGAACATGAAATACATTTCTCCCATCTCGGGATGATTGGCTATAAAGGAGAACTCTTCGCCCTTGCGTATTTTTTCTTCGATATCGAAATCGGTGGCCGGGATATATTTGCTGATGGGTTTGCCTAACATGCCAATTTCGTGATGCGCAACAAAGTGGGCATTGTTCGATACGATAAATGAATTGCTTTTGGGAAAAGGATGGATTTTCTTGATGATTTCACGGAAATGGTTGAGGGGGATATCAACCCCGGTAAGGGCCCTGAATTTACCATCCTTGACGAGAGGGACAATAATGGTTGTCTCCAACACAGCATCCTTTTGCGTGGGATGGTCGGATGGCATTTCAGCAACCGTTTGATAAGAATAAAAGTAGGGGTCGACAATAAATTCGTATTTATGTTTCTTGATCAGATAAAATGGGTTTTGAGGGTCGTAGCTTTCGGTTTCCACAATCCCCCTCATCGTATCGATGTCCCAATAATTGGCATTTTCGATAAAGCCAACAATCTCGGGCTGAGGGTATTTTCGGTAGGCCATGTATCTTCGCCTGCCGTGTGGTTTATGCCAGGACGTATCACAATCGCTCAAATCCCATTGAAGGAAAGAAGCAATATACGAGGGGTTATCGAGCAATACCCGTTTTAAAATGTCGAATTGAAGCTCTTCTCTCCTGTCTGTTCCTCCATCCTCGATTGCCTGTAAAGCAATAGCCAAACCTCGCGAAATCCCAAAATCTTTATCGATAGAAGCTTTCAGGAGATTGGCATATTCGCGGGCCGAAGTCATGGCAATTTCCTTGGCATCTGCCATGGCTTTCTTTTTATATCGGATGCTGATATACCCTATCCCTGCCGCAAAAATGATCAGCGTGGTAGTGAGCAACAGCAACAACATGCGGGTTTTTAGGTTCAGACGGTACTTCATTATTCCGGTTTCAATCGCAAAATCAAAACTAAAACAAAATATTGAGAATCTATTTAAATGATTATTGTTTATTGACAATTGATCAATTTAGGTTTTCTCTTTTGTTGGTCTTATTCCACCATACTGTCGCTTCTACTAGGCTTATCGAATATTTATTGATTGAGTAGAGTTCCGCTAGGAACGGCAGTATGGTAGTATTAAAAAGAAGCAAGTTTACCAAGCCTCGTTGAGGCGACAGTAGGGTTAGATGGATTTGACAAGATGCGAAAATTTATCCCGTTTGAAATGAAAGTGGGTTTTTTCCCACCTTCTTATTCGCTATAAATGTATATGCTTCTTCGATAATTGGGTAGGTCCATATACCAATCCGGGAAATTATTTCCGACACTTTGTACCCAGGGGATGAATTTCAAATAAGCCAACTCAATGGAATTTTTTTCAATATTGTGGTCAAAGCCAACACCTGTCTCAATTCCCCACGGCAGATTGCTATTCGACAAATAGGTTTTCACCCCATCTGAATCATCATCGTACGTGCCAAAATAGGATAAATCGGCTAAGTCGGTAGGTTGGAAATTGGGAAGGTGTACTTCCCGTCCCCGGGTTTGATCGGCGATCAAAAAAACGTTTGGGCTTCCGCTGGCAAAAATATCATTCGAAGTTTTTCCAAATGAGGTATCGAAACTTATATGGAGGGTTATAGTATCGGCATCCACATGAATTCCGTTCGGATTGGTATTTACCCCAATGTATCCATCGTTTGGATAGGACAAAACATTGTAGGCATCGTCGAAAACAATGATGGTAGCTTTGCTTTGGTTGTTTTCAAGGCCATTGGTGTGGTTGATATAATTTTCCTGAATATCGTATCCGCTTACGGAACTTATCCATGCCGGCAATACATCCTGAAATTGAATGCCCAAACCATTATGAAAGACAGCACCATTGGCAACAGGAAGGATTTTAAATATAATTTCATGGACCACATTATTGGCATTTTCGATGGTATGACATTGAAAGTCGATAACCAAATCGTTGAAATCGTAGTCGCCAGCACCGGGCCAAAAGTCTTCAAAAGCAAAACTCCCAAAGCCATCGGCGGGATAAATGTTGTCGAAAGCCCTTAATGAATCATTGGGAAAATCATCATTGCTGTCTGCCACGCCATCGTTATCGGCATCGGGGGAACTTACCGTTAGATGGGTTATCCCACTCATCCCATTCACAACAAAATTTCCCTGGTTTGAGAAAATGGCAGTGTTGTACGTGGCTGTGGCTATGTATTCGTTGCCCGTTGAGGCTTGCCAAATTTTCCATGTAAACTCTTCGTTGTTTAAAAATCCATCGTTGCCCACATCGGCACCAAATGCCGAAATAAACATATTGTCGACTGTTGAGTAGGAGGGTTGGATATATCCACCGCAAGCCAATGTGCCAAGCGAATCGTAAAATACACCAATGTAGTCGCCGGGACTAACCACCACACCTGTAAATGTGGTTGTGGCAGGGACCAGGATCGTATGGTTTGTATTGGTAAAGAAATAGTGCCAGGGAAGTTGGCCTACAGCGATTGTGGATGCTAAATTACTCTCATATTGGAATTCAACAAAATTACCGACTATGCTTAAATGGGTTGGAGGGAAAAGATTACCTGCCACTTTTACCGTCACATTTTCGATACGGGTCGGTAATATTACCTTCCGGTAAAATACATTTTTAAGGGATAACCCTTTTGCCCAAACGATACCATCTTCCAAAGATTCAATTTCAACCATTAAATTGGTCATGTTGCCAGGAAAAATCAGGTTAAATTCAACTTGTTGACTGGTTCGCCAATCGAAGGCATCGCTTATTTCCAGATTGGTAATAGAGTTTTCCTCATTGATAGGATCAGTTGGTACATCTTCCAAGGTACAGGATGAAATAAACAATAATGTCAATAGGCACACAAGTAATATAGTGAGTACATATTTTTGTATCATTTTTCTAATTTTTAAGCATCCCGGGCCTTTTCTTTCCGCGCGTTTTTATTTTTATCAACTTACGACTTACATCCTTAAACCTTTGGCCTCAGCCTTATTGTACCAACAGGTAAAGCACTTACGGAAATAAATCTTACTGAGTTACAAGGATGTTTTATTATTATTATTTTTGGCTTCAACATTATGAAGCATTTATCGAAATTATCGGCACTTGGGCCTGGTCTTGTTTGGGCTGCTGCAGCCATTGGAGTATCGCACCTGGTACAAAGCACCCGTGCGGGTTCGATGTATGGTTTCGAACTCATTTGGATTGTGTTGCTGATCAACCTTTTTAAATATCCTTTTTTTGAATTTGCCCCGCGCTATGCTGCTTCAACTGGCGAAAGCCTGCTCGACGGGTATCAACGCCTGGGAAAATGGGCTTTGTATTTATTCCTGATCCTCACCATTGGGACTATGTTCGCCATCCAATCGGCTGTAACGCTGGTTACCGCAGGCCTGTTCGCAAACATTTTTGAGGGCAGTTTCGATGCTGTTACCTGGGCCATGATTTTGTTGGGAACTTCGGCCATTATTGTTATCGTTGGGAGATACTCTGCATTAGACAGGATCATCAAGTTTATTATTGTCACCCTTACGCTTACAACTGTTGTGGCAGTTGTTTTTTCATTCTCCAAGGGATTTAACCCAAACCCCGATCTGGCCAAATCGTTTAACTGGGAATTTACCGACATCGCTTTTTTGATTGCTTTTGCGGGATGGATGCCCACTGCAATTGACATTTCGGTTTGGCATTCGTTCTGGATACTGGCCAAAAAGAAAGAGTCGGGGAGAAATTTCAGCATGAAAAATTCCCTGTTCGATTTTAATGTGGGATATTTTGGGACTGCCATTCTTGCCCTGGGTTTTCTTTCGTTAGGCGCACTGGTGATGTACGGGACAGGCGAAGAGTTTTCGCCCAAAGGGACTGAATTTGCCGGACAGTTGATTAGTTTGTACACCAAGTCGATTGGCCCCTGGGCATACATCCTCATTTCCATTGCCGCCATCACTACCATGTTCAGCACCACACTTACTTGTTTGGATGCTTATCCCAGGGTGTTGAAGCCCCTTACCGAAATGATTGTCCCGAAAGTGAAATCTACCAAAGACACCAATTGGTTAAGCTACCTTTGGTTGTTTGTTGTGGCAGTCGGTGCTTATTTGACCATCCGCTATTTTGCGTCCAGCATGAAATTCATGGTCGACCTGGCCACCACCCTGTCGTTTATCACAGCCCCCATTTTAGGCTGGATGAATTTTAAAGTAGTACGTGGATCGAACGTGCCGGAATATGCCCGACCTAAAAAGTGGTTAGTAATCCTAAGTTGGGTCGGACTGGTAGTTTTGTCGGCTTTTAGTGTGTATTTTTTGGTGTGGCGATTTTTTGTTTAATGCTTCCAATTATTTTCACCTTTTCGATTGAGGCTTACAAGCACTATTTGGTAATCATATTTTCTGGCATCTGAACCGCCACCACTTCGCCCGTGGCAACAAGTACATCTCCTGCAAAAACCTTTTCGCTGACAACCACTTTGCGGCCTTTTACTTCCACAATTTCACCCCGTACTTCCAATTCAACCCCCATTGGGGTAGGCTTCAGATATTTTACATTCAGCGAAGCTGTGACAAAACGCAATGGCGGCATAGTATCCATTTCACGGCCTTCGGCACGGTAGGCTGCCGCTGCCGCACTTCCTGTTCCGTGGCAGTCGATAATGGAAGCCACAAATCCACCGTAGACAAAGCCAGGAATGGCAGTATGATAATCCCTCGGGGTAATCCGGGCAACAGTTTCGTCGCCATCCCAGAAACTTTTAAGTTGAAGTCCATGTTGGTTTAAACTCCCGCAGCCATAGCAATGAGACACATCATCGGGGTAATAATCCTGAAAAGCTTTTTCTTTCATAATTGGCAAATTTTAAAAGCACGAAAGTAGGGATTTTCCAATTTCCAAAATTTCTATATATTCACATCTCTAAATAAATAGATTTATGGAAGCAACAAAAGGCCTCGACATTGAGGCTCTGATGGACAATGCACGAAAGGCGGCAGAGCAATATCGCATGTTTGGGCAAGCTCATACCGACCGGATTGTAAAGGCTGTTTACGAAGCAGGTTTCGACAACCGCATTCACCTGGCCAAAAAAGCCTGGCAGGAAACCGGCGTGGGCAAATGGGAAGACAAGGTGATTAAAAACATTATAGCCACCCGTTTTGTGTACAACGATATAAAGGATCAAAAAACTGTAGGGATAATTTCAGAAAATGTAGAAACCGGCATCACGGAAATTGCCCAACCCATCGGACCTATTTTTGCCACCACGCCCATCACTAACCCAACTTCAACAGCGCTCTTTAAAATATTGATTGCACTGAAATCAAGGAATCCTATTATAATTAGTCCTCACGGAGCAGCTAAAAAGTGCACCATCGAGGTAGCTAAAATTTGCTACGAGGCCGCCATTGCTGCAGGGGCTCCAGAGAATTGCATCCAATGGATCAGACGAGCCACCAAAGATGAAATTCTCGAAATAATGGCCCACAAACGAATTGCCCTTATCCTGGCAACGGGTTCGGTTAGCTTGGTGAAAGCTGCTTATAGTTCGGGTAATCCCGCCATTGGCGTAGGGCCCGGCAATGTGCCGGTTTATTTGGGCAAAAGCTCGGATGTGGAGTTTGCGGTACAGCAAATTGTGATGTCCAAAACCTTCGACAATGGGACCATCTGTGCCAGCGAGCAGGCTGTGATTGTACCCGACATCCATGTTAAAAAAGTGATCGAAGAGTTCAAAAAGCACAAGGCCCATTTTATGTCGAAAGATGAGATAAAGAAGCTCGAACCCATTGCCTTTAACAAAGCAGCCAAGGTGATGCAGGCAGGTGTGATCGGTCAGTCAGCTTACAACATAGCAAAAATGGCGGGCTTCGATGTGCCTGAAGATACCAGCCTATTGATGGCACCTCTCGAAATTGTGGGCATGGATTCTCCTCTTTCATTTGAAATATTGGCACCCATCCTGGCTTTCTATCATGTCGATAATTTTGCCCACGGAATTGCCTTGTGCAAACAGATAAACAGTCATGGAGGTCTGGGTCATACCGTATCCATTTTTTCGCGCGATGAGGCCAAGATTCAATATTTCGCCAACACCATGAACGCCGGACGGATAATCGTTAACACACCTTCCTCTCAAGGTGCACTGGGCGGAACCTACAACAAGCTTAGTCCATCGATGACCCTGGCTTGTGGCAGCGGGGGCAAGAATATTACCACAGACAATATTTCTGTAAAGCACCTCTTGAATATCCAACGGATTGCACGAAGAAGGGAAGATGATTGCCTGAAATGCACCCATCTTCATTCCCTCAACGAGGCCATGAAAGCAGACGTGATGGATGATATTTGTGAACGGGCAAAAAATAACGGGAAAGGCTTGCCGTGTGATTAAGAACTAATGGTATGATATTGTATCTTCGGGAATCTTTCAAAATAATTTACACAGAATTGAGGGAGTTTCCAACCAACTTACATAGCACCTAAAAATTGCTAATTTTAGCTACAATAAAATTTTACCAAAGGATGGTCATTTCTCTGCAAACCTGAAAATCCTGATTTCTGGATTCTTAATCATTATTCTCTACACAGAAGCTCAAGCCCAATTCAATAGTTGTAGGCCCAATATCGTTAATCCTGTGCAATTCCTTGTTGAAGTTGATAGCCTTAGAAAGCAAGGGATGTTCGATGAAATTATCAACCAGGTAGAAACCAAAAAGGGCCAACCGTAGTATCTGGATCGAAAGAATGGAAAGTAGCAACCCGGCAGTACCAGAAGGATACAAAACGCCGGGCAAAGCAAGTGTTCGATATCTTGAAAACCTTAGAACATTGGCCTACTTTTTCGGAAGTTGGGGAAGATGCTTCGGAAGCCACTATGATTATTCTTCAACATAACAACAAAAACAGGTATTTGAAACTTGCACTTCCACTTTTAGAAAAAGCTGTTATAATGAAGGAGGCAAACGGACGATCGTTTGCCATGATGTTGGATAGGTACTTGATGCACAAAAACAAAAAACAAGTTTATGGGACACAACTGGTACAATATCGTATCCGGGATAAGAAATCTGAAAACTACGGCAAAATGTCTGATTGGGGGTTTTGGCCTATTGAGGATGAAAAAAATGTGAATTCGAGACGGGAATCTATTCGTATGCAACCAATCGAAGAATATGCAAAACAGGTTGGGATCAATTACAAATACCTGCCTGAAAATGAGGATCGAAAACCTCCCTACAGAAATTAGGCGTGTTGGGTCATAAAAAGATATAAAATTTTATTCCTGTAATTGTGAAAATATATTATACATTTACAGGAAAAAATTATGTATTACGACCGAAGTTTAAAGCATGAGATTTTAAAGCATTTGGAATATTTCCCATCCGTGGTTATTCTTGGTGCCAGACAAGTAGGAAAAACCACGCTTGTAAAAATGATTTCTAAATCAATCCAAAGAGATACTCTTTATCTTGATTTGGAGCTTGACAGTGACATAAACCGTTTATCGGAACCCGAAATGTTTTTTAACCTGAATAAAAGCAAGTGCCTTATAATTGACGAGGTGCAACGGATGCCCCATTTATTTCCATTGCTTCCTAGTATCATTGATCAGGATAGGACAGCGGGCCGCTTTATCTTATTAGGCTCTGCCAATACCCATGTTTTGAAGTTAAGTTCCGAGTCACTGGCAGGTAGGGTATCATATACCGAATTAACCGGATTTTTATTAGAAGAGGTATCTGATCGAAATCAAATGTTCGATTTGTGGTTTAGAGGCATGTTCCCCGAAGCATTTCAAATGATGGAAAATGAAATACGCACAATATGGTTCAATTCTTTTGTGCGTACAATCACCGAACGGGACCTCCCTCAATTGGGGCTTAAAATATCTTCAGCAATCGTTTCAAGATTTATCCGGATGATTGCCTCAAATCAAGGTGGGATTGTGAATAAACGAAACCTGTCAAATTCCTTGGATATCTCTAATGCCCAAGTAACTGAAATCCTGGATTTTTTTGAGGCCATATTCATAATCCGGAAACTTGAGCCATACTTTATAAATATTGGAAAACGCTTGGTCAAATCACCGAAGGTATATATCAGGGATAGTGGCTTGGTGCATTTTATGAATGGTTTACAAGACATGAACGCCTTAATGGGAAGTCAGCTTGCAGGCAGTTCCTGGGAGGGCTTTTGTATTGAACAGATTATAGGGAGCTTAGGAGATAAGTTTTCTTATTTCTTTTATCGGACACAAGACCTGGCCGAATGTGACCTGGTGATTTGCAAAGGGGACAAGCCGGTTGTTTGTGTAGAGGTAAAGCTTTCGTCAACACCGAAACGAAGCCGAAGTTTTACCCAAGTTATAAATGATTTGGGCACAGACGATAATTTTATCCTCATCCCGGAATGTGCCACAGAATACCCTCTTTCAGAAAATATCTTGGTTACCGATAATGCTAAGTTAATAGTTCGTTTAAAGAATTATTAAAAGCCAGTGAGGACAGAAAATTAGGATTAGAGCTTCGCCAGGGATTATGCTGACTCAAAGGAATTTTGAAAGGAATTATTGACAAGGTAGAAAAGGCATGAATTGCGAATTCACACCAGCGAGGGTCAATTATTTTCTCAGATACTGATAAAACAATAACTTTTGCGTAGTTTATACTATGAGTAAATAAAAAGCCTGGTCGATGCCAGGCTTTGAATAATTATCTTGATCAGAAATTATTTCCCAAGTTTAGTCTTGATTTCCCTCAACATCACTTCTGTCATGGTTTTCAGGTCGTATTTGTAGTTGAGGCCCCAGTCTTTTTTGGCAACACTATCGTCGATGCTGGCTGGCCAGGAGTCGGCAATGGCCTGGCGGAAATCGGGTTTGTAGGTAATCTCAAATTCCGGCATCAACTTTTTGATTTCGTTGCTGATCTCTTTTGGGTCGAAACTGATACCGGCCACGTTGTAGCTCGAATGGATGCTGAGTTTTGAATGATCGGCTTCCATAAGGTCGATGGTAGCTTTTATGGCATCTTCCATAAACATCATGGGCAGGGCGGTGTTTTCGGATAGGAAACACTCGTATTTTCCGTTGCGGACTGCTTCGTAGAAAATCTCCACAGCATAGTCGGTAGTGCCTCCACCGGCCTCTGTTTTATGGCTGATAAGGCCGGGGTAGCGGATGCTCCTTACGTCCACGCCATAGCGTTTGTGGTAGTACTCTACCCAGCGTTCGCCGGCCTGTTTGCTGATACCATACACCGTATTGGGTTCCATCACAGTTAACTGTGGGGTATTATGGCGAGGGGTTGTGGGGCCGAAAACGGCGATAGAACTTGGCCAGAATACTTTTTTAACTTCATCCACCTCGCGGGCAAGGTCGAGGATGTTCATCAGGCTTTGCATGTTGATGTCCCATGCCTGAATAGGCAATTTTTCGGCATTACCAGAAAGGACTGCTGCCAAATGATAAATCTGGGTGATCTTGTTGCGGATCACAAAATGGATCAGCCGCTTGTTGTCCATTACGTCGATAACCTGAAAGGGGCCACTCTCGGTAATATAGCTTGGAGCCATTTTGATATCGGTGGCAAACACATTTTCGTTGCCGTACATTTTGCGGAGTTCCATGGTGAGTTCTGATCCTATTTGACCCGAACATCCAATTATCATTATTCTTTCCATAAGGTTTGATTTTTTCTGTTTTATAATGGCGCAAAATTACTATTTTAAACGGCCAAAATCGTTTTGAAAATATATTCTACAACATATCAAAAATGAATGTAAAACCTTCTACTTATAAGGATTATCAGGAAAGGATAAACAAAGTCCTCTTGTACATCAATGAGCATTTGGACGAAAAACTTGACCTGGAGCAACTGGCTTCTGTTTCGAATTTCTCGATATTTCATTTTCACCGGATCATGCGGGCACACATCCACGAGCCACTTGCCTCGTATATTTCGCGTTTGCGATTGGAGAATGCCGCCCGGTTGCTAAAATTCTCCGACGATTCTATTACTGATATTGCTTTTCAGATTGGATACGAGAGTGCCGCATCCTTTACCAAAGCTTTTAAGAAGCGGTTTTCCATTGCTCCGACCGAATACAGGGGATCAGAAATTATAAAGGGTGAATATTTATCAGAGGAAGAATTTGAAAGCAATTTTTCCATTCAACCAAAAATCAAAAGCATTGCACACATAAAAGTCATTTTTATCCGGTCGATGGATGATTACAACAGTGAAAGCACCGGGCTGGCTTGGAAAGACCTTTTCTTGTTTGCCAAAGAAAAAAAGCTGTTTGGATGGAAAACCGAAATGATCGGCATTGGCCACGACGACCCCAACATAACCGAAACCAACCTGTGCCGCTACGATGCCTGCATCACCATCAGCAAAGAAGTAAAACCTGAGGGTAGGGTAGGTGTGCAGGCCATTGAAGGAGGGAAGTATGCCGTGTTCAAATACAAAGGCCCTTATCAAAGGCTGGGTGCGGTGTACAATACTATTTTTGGCAAATGGTATCCTGAATCGGGATTAGAACTGCGCGATTTTCCTGTGTTTGAAAAATATATAAACAACCCGGAAAAAACCAACCCAGAGAAATTGCTTACTGAAATTTGGGTACCAGTAAAGTAATTGGGAATAGGAGATTTCTAAGTGTTCCATAGTGCCCTTTGTGCCTCAGTGGTTTATTTTTTTACCACTAAGGCATTAAGATCACTAAGTTTCACTAAGGTGGTAGAGTGAAAGTTTCGAAAACCGAAAACAAATCTCTATGCTGCTATTACAGCTTTACCCTAATCCCAATCGACGGGAACCAATCATCGAAATTATTGGTGGTTATAAGTTGTGGCTGAATTATTACAGGGCCGGCATCAAGCCCGTAATAGAGCTTAAAGGTATTCTCGCCAAAATAGTTGCCCCTTTTCTGCACGAGGTAAGATAGTCCCACATTATTGAAATAAGTAGAAAAGCCTAGACCCTTATCTTCTTTTTTGTTCAACCTTCGGCCAAATTCTACACCCACAAAAATGTTGTTCTGTGTCCGGTAGCTATCGTCTGGCTTTTGCTCGAAAGTAAAATTCATATTCCCAATGGCTGCATAATAGTATTTATTAATGGCAAAAGCCAACACGAAATCGGCGGATGGGGAAATCTTGTCGCGGATTAAGCCAAGACCAATATTCGTAGATATATTAATTTGGTCCGATGTTCTGTCACGCTCTATGTTAAATGCTTTATCCCCTTCAATATCTTTGATTCTTTCAAGCTCCTTTATTGCGTCAATTGCCTTCAATTGTTCCAATTGTTTTAAATCTTGTAGGTTTTCGATCTCACGCATTGCTCTTTCCTGTGCCCTGAATTGGTTTTCTTTAAGCCGAAGAGCCAGCTCATGGGCCTGCATCGCTTTTTGGAAATCCTTTTGGGCCAATTCAAACTCAATAAGTGAATCGGAAATCCCCTGAAATTCATCGCTCCCCATTACCTTCACTAATGCTTCGATTAGGGTGTCGAGGTTAAGGCTTTTTAATCCTGCAAATTCATCGTTGCTTTTTGAGATAATGAGAATGGTGGTGCTGTCGCTTAACTCGATAAGGATGGTGTCAGGTTTTCCTGCTTCCGGCAATGGTGGCAAACCGGGTGGGTCGATTGCAAAACAGCTTAGGCTTATTAAGGTAATCAGGGTCAATAAAATTTGTTTTTTCATGATTAGAGTTTTTTGTTTATAAATTTATGCTTGCTGCAAACAGGGGTTTCGTATTTCTGTTGAGGGTATCTTTGGTGGGTTGGGAATAGCTCACCGGCCTAAACAAAGCAAATGTGAACCTTCTTTTGTCTACCACCGGCGGCGGCGGGTCGTTATGGACAATCAGTTTTACCCTGTTGATTTTGGTTTTCCGTTCTACTTTAGGTTCGGATTTCAATAGGTTCTCAGATAACTGGGTCTGATCCTTTTTTTTGTAATCCTCAAGCTTATTAATGTTGATGGAAGAGATAGTTACCAGTTCGATTTTTTCGATGGCATCCCTTTCGTTCAGCATTTCTTTTTTTTGTGAAATCTGTTTATTTTTTGTCACAGCTTGGTTCTTGGACGCTTCAGGTTTTTCACTCTTGATGTCTACGTTGGAAGGTGGCATTTCCAATCGGTCGTTTAAGTTGAACTGAGTTGGTTTCTCAACCAGTGCCAGTTTATTGCTTTTTTCATCAGCTATTTTGTCCCTGATCAAAAAACCAATGGCCAGTGCAAGGATCAAAACTGCTGCAATTCGTATAATTAAATGAGCAGAAAAAACAAGGCCTCTTTTTTTGTTAAGCGACAGATCGATAGCTTCCCATGCTTTTTCGGGTGGCAGATAAACCGGAAGTCCTGCGATGGCTTGCTTTAGGTTTCCGGTCGATTGCTCCTCCAGTTGAAATTGCTCTTCAACCGACTCCCAAACCGATTCGGGGGCTATGTGCTGCGGTAGCCTGTTTTTTAATTTCGATATGTTATTTTTTTCGTTTTCCATTTTAGGGTTCGATCATATAAGCCAACTCCTCTTGCAATTTCTTTTTGGCGTAAAACAACTGCGATTTCGATGTGCCGGGCGAAATCCCCAACATTTCGGCCACTTCGTTGTGCTTGTATCCCTCCACTTCAACCAAAGTAAAAACAAGCCTGTAGCCAGGGCTGAGGTTTAGGATTGCCCTCTCCAATTCTTCACTGGTCAGGTTATCGTCCCAGCAATAAAGGCCGGAATTTTCGGATAACTCTATTTCCTCGAAGGCAATTTCCGGTTTTAGCTTTTTGTAGGCAGCCCTTACCACAATTGTCCTTATCCATGCGCCTAAACTAGAACGGCCCTCGAAATTTTCAAGGCTTCGGAACACCTGTATAAATCCTTCCTGAAGGGCATCGCAGGCATCATCAAAATTTCCAAGAACGCGATATGCAAGGGTGTACATGGCATCCTTATACTTTTCGTACAAAGCTTTCTGAGCCTTCCTGTCGCTTCTCAGGCAGGCCTCCACGAGCAACAGTTCGTCAGGATTGTTCAGGTACACCATGCAGTATTTTGCTTATTTAGTTATGCAAATTTATTGCTTCTGTCCTAAAGTGGCAGAAAATAGTTGAATGGTTGTATGGAGAAATTATTTTCTTTGTATGTTAGTTTATTGCAATTTCTGAATCACTTTCATTAAAATCTGACATGATGAGTAGCAAACTTATTTTAAAATTCGCTTTTTCTTTTTTTGTGGTATCCGCTTTTTTAGCTTGTAATACTGTGAATAGCAAAGTATCCGACACCATTGATCAGCACATACACGCTACTTTGGATATTGCCAATTCATCCATCGAAGTGACCGACACGGTTTACATTCCTAAACATATCTGGGATTCGTGGGAAGATCAAACTTTTATGTTGAATTCGGCTTTGATAATAGACAGTGACAAGTCAAACAGTTTTGAATTGGTCGATCCTGAGAATGATGGCAAACAGACAAAGTATAAGATTACCCCGCCTATTGAATCTACCTCGCAAGGGATGATGATCGTTTTTCATTACTCAGGGGTAATAAAAGAGGAAATAGTGGCCGGAGCAGCCGAATATGCCCGTGGCTTCAGCGATACTGATGGCCTTATCTCGGAAGATGGGGTTTATCTGGCTGGGGCTAGCTTTTGGCTGCCTGCTTTCAATGTAAAGGATTTATCTACTTTTACCTTAAATGTTACTTTAGATGAAGGGTGGAATGTGGTTTCGCAAGGGACACGTACCCAAAATGAGTTGGACAATGGAAAGCAAATTGTTCGGTACGAATGTGATAAACCGATGAATGAAACCTACTTGATTGCCGCCCGTTGGACCGAATACGACACCACTGCAAACAATATCCTTGTCCAAGCTTTTTTGCGAAACCCCGATCCAGAACTTGCTCAGCGTTACCTCGGTGTTACCAGCGATTATCTTCAACTTTACGAAAAGCTTATCGGGCCTTATCCATTCACAAAGTTTGCCTTGGTCGAGAATTTCTGGGAAACCGGTTTTGGTATGCCTTCGTTTACTTTGCTGGGCGAAAAAGTGATCCGTTTCCCCTGGATATTACATTCTTCCTATCCCCACGAATTGTTGCATAACTACTGGGGCAATAGTGTGTATGTCGATTATGCCGGTGGGAATTGGTGCGAGGGGATCACAGCCTATATGGCCGACCATCTGATAAAAGAACAGCAGGGTTTGGGTGCAGATTATAGAAGATCGACCCTCGAAAAATTCACCAACTATGTAAACGCTGATAATGATTTTCCTGTTAATCAGTTCAGGAGCCGGAACAATTCAGCTGAAGAAGCCATTGGCTACGGAAAGGTGTTGATGATGAACAATATGTTGAGGGAATTAGTGGGCGATGAAAATTATCTGAAAGCCTACGCCAAATTTTATCAGGATTATAAATTTCAATATGCTTCGTTCAATGATATCCGTACCAGTTTTGAAGCTGTGACAGGCTTGGATTTGAAAGCCTTTTTCGATCAGTGGGTCAACCGCACTGGAGCACCAGAGATTAAACTTTCGGATGTAAAAGTGAAAAGTTCAGAAGGAAAATATGAACTGACCTTCAACTTGAATCAAACACAGGATGAGGAAGCTTTTGCACTCGATGTCCCAGTTGCTATTTATTTGGAGGCCGATAGCTCTGTGGTGACGGAGAGCCTGAAAATGGAGGGTAAATCGCAACAGTTTGTTTTCTCTTTCGACAAACGGCCCTTGTCCATCCAGGTTGATCCCGAATTTAACCTGATGCGGAGGCTCGACAACAGCGAAATCCCGGCTACCCTTTCCCTTGTTTTCGGGCAGAAACAGGCCATGCTGGTTTTACCGTCAAAAAGCAAATTCTTGAAAGATTATGAATCGCTGGCAAAAATCTGGAAGGAAAGCCAGGATGCCCAAGGCAATAAGCTCGACATTGTGCTTGACAATAAGATTGAAACTTTACCCGACGATCGGGGTGTGTGGATAATTGGCTTTGAGAACAAATTTAATTCGCTACCTGATTTCATAAAAGAGAACAAAAACAACATCGACCCCGAACAACTGGCTGGGATCGCTGACCTTTCCAAAAGCGGAAGCCTTGTTTTTGTGGCAAACAATGAAATGAATCCTGATTTCCCTGTTGGATTTGTGGGCGCAAATAGTGCCGGGGCCATCGAAGGGCTTATCCGGAAATTACCACATTATGGAAAATATTCGCTGCTTGGTTTTGAAGGGGAATCGGCACAAAATAGCCTGAAAGCTACCCTGCCGGTTAGCTCTTCAAAATTGCAATATACCATTCCTTATGCTGAAGAAACAGGTGAGATAATTGCCCGCTTGAAGCCGAGGAAAGCCCTCTCGGGGATATAGGTATTGTGAGGCGTTCAAAAAACGCAAATTATTAGACGCTCGGTTTCAAATTCAACTAAACCATTTTGGAGTAATGGAGTGGTGGATTAATGGATGGGGGCTTGAATGAGTCTCCCTCAATACTCCACCACTCCATCACTCCATTTTTTTTGTATATTTGAAGAAATATTCGGCACCTTAAAAATAATCCGATGAGAGAAAAAAACGATTTAAACCTGGCCGTATTGATCGATGCCGATAATATCCCCTATTCCAATATTAAAGGGATGTTGGACGAAATTGCAAAATTGGGTGTCCCATCCATCAAACGTATTTATGGTGATTGGACCAAGCCCACTGTTTCGGGTTGGAAACCGGCACTGCTCGAACATGCCATCACCCCAATCCAACAATATAGTTACACTTCGGGCAAGAACGCCACCGATTCGGCCATGATTATCGATGCCATGGACATCCTGCACAGCCAGAAAGTAGATGGCTTTTGCCTGGTCTCGAGCGATAGCGATTTTACCCGGTTGGCCATCCGTTTGCGCGAATCGGGCATGTTGGTGATTGGCATAGGCGAAAAAAAGACCCCTAAACCCTTTATTGTGGCCTGCGATAAGTTTATTTACATCGAAATTATAGGGGCGAAAGAAGAACCCAAAGCGACCGAAGCAAGCACGCCAACCCCTGCCCCAGCTCCCACATTCGACAAGATCGACAACAAATTGATCAAGCTGTTGAAATCAACAGTTGAGGATATTGCCGACGACAACGAATGGGCTTTCCTGGCCGAAGTCGGGGCGTTGATCATCAAAAAGAAACCCGATTTCGACCCCCGGAATTATGGCTTTCCAAAACTTACACCCCTGATCAAGTCGCTGAAAAAACATTTTATAGTGGATGAACGGGAAGTCGAAAAAACCCACATCAAGCATATTTATGTGAAGACCAGGAAATAGCTTATTGCAGACCTGTCAACGTCCACCGAAAGACCTGTCATCGTCCGAAGGATCCCGAAAAGATCGGGACTGGCTATGACAGCGTCAAAGTTTACCCAGCCGTAAACGCTGACAGAGCCAGTCCCGTTCATTTCGGGATTACAATCTCACCACCACAAACTTACGCACAAACAACTCCTAAACATTCCCTTTTTGAAACGGCCTCTTGTCTTACTTCAACAGAATAGCCTGCTTGCATTTTAAGAAAGTAATTTCAACGATCTTTCTTTGTTGAAAAGATTGAACTATATGCCACATCTGTTGGTTTTAAAATTGGATTAGATTAAATTTGGAAAAAGCAATTTGGAAAATCAAAAGCAACATTTTAATAATACAACCACAAAACTAAAAACTTATGAAATACAATCTATTAGGTAATACGGGCTTAAAAGTTTCGGAACTTTGCCTTGGAACCATGACCTTTGGTGGACGTGGTTTTTGGACAGCAATTTGAACACTTCCCCAGGATCAGGTAAATGCGTTAGTGAAAAAATCAGTCGATGGCGGTATTAATTTTATCGATACGGCCAATGTGTACAGCGAGGGGTTGAGTGAACAAATGACAGGTCAGGCCATTCGCGATTTGGGATTAAAACGCGACGACCTTGTTATCGCCACAAAAGTACGAGGACAAATGGGGGCTGGGCCAAACAATACGGGCTTAAGCCGCAAGCACATTTTGCAGCAGGCCGACGAAAGCCTTGCCCGTTTACAAATGGATTATATCGACTTGTACCAGATACACGGTTTCGATGCCCTCACTCCATTGCAGGAAACCCTCGAAGCGCTCGACACGCTGGTGAAAAGCGGGAAGGTTCGCTACATCGGGTGCAGCAACCTGGCTGCCTGGCAGATTATGAAAGCACTGGGCATCTCGGTACAGGAGCACCTCAGCAAGTTTGTCTCGCTTCAGGCCTATTATACCATCGCCGGACGCGACCTCGAACGGGAATTGGTACCCATGTTAATAGACCAGAATATGGGACTGATGGTGTGGAGCCCACTGGCAGGTGGATTATTAAGTGGAAAATATAGCCGCAATGCGGAATCGAAAGAAGGCCGTCGGGCAAATTTCGATTTCCCGCCAATAAATAAGGACAAAGCTTTTCATATTATAGATGTAATGCAAGCCATTGCCGACGACAAACAAGTAACTGTGGCACAAATTGCCATAGCCTGGTTGTTGCATCAGCCTGTGGTAACATCGGTCATCATTGGAGCCAATAAACCTCAGCAGTTAAGCGATAATATCCATTCTGTCAAAGTGCATCTTTCTGTTGAAGAACTCGGCGCACTGGACGAAGCAAGCAAGCTATCGCAAGAATATCCGGCCTGGATGATCGAACGTCAGGGGGGAGACCGGATAAAATAGCATTGGGATGTTTGGGCAAGTTGTTCAGTCTGATTATACATTGAACGGGATAAATTTCCGCATTGATTGCATTCTGGAATTATGATTACACCCCTTTGGGGCTTGGGCTATCTGATACCTTACGTGTCCCAGGGCTTTTTTTTGACGAAGTCAAAAAAATACACCCTGGGCTAATGATCACACCCCGTTGGGGCTACATTTAATTCGATATGGAAAAATGTAGAACAATTCAATGGTTCATGAACAATGATATTTTTATCTCTAGGTGATTTGCGTTTTTCACCTGGTAGCCCCAAAGGGGTGTGATCACTAGCCCAGGGTGTGTCCGCCGCATCTGGCGGTGGCAGCCCTGGGTATGGAATGACATGAAAAAATAAGCCCCAACGGGGCGTAATCAACCCCCGGAGTAAAAATATCGGCAGATTTTGCAAAGATGAAAATTGGGTATATTCCTTTGTGCAGGAAATTTAGGTTATACCAAATTCATTATGAAATGCGCTGATCCCGGATGTCCGGGATCGCTAATTGAATTGATAAATGCCGATACTGACTTGCCTGCGGCAGGCAGGATTGATGTGGCTTTAGGAGAGAAACGAACTAAATACGCATATCAATTCGATGAAGAAAGTATCTTCTGATGTTTGAAATAGGGATTTTGTCGAACACCCCAAAATTATGTTTCCGTTTTATTTCATTGAAAAATAATACATTTGCACAACTAAACCTAATATCTGCGGAATTATGAAAAAATGTAGCTTTATGCTGCTTGTGGCTCTTGTGTTTGCTGCTTGTACTCAACTCGACAAATCCTCTCAAACTGCTATTTTAACTGGTAAGATCGACAATGCAGAATCCGATTTTGCAGTACTCCGCTATCAGAAAACTGCCGACACCAGTTTCTTCGATGCGGATGGCTTATTTCGTTTTTCGATCAATTTAAAAGAAGGTGACTATTATTCCTTTTCGCATGGTCGCGAAAACACCGTATTATACCTTCAACCCGGCGATAGTGTGTACCTAACTTTAAACCCCGAAGAATTCGACGAAAGCATTGTTTACTCGGGACTGGGTTCGGAGAAAAACAATTACCTTGCCCAGCGCTATTTAAAAGACGAGGAGCTAAGATCCAACAATCAGCAGATTTGGCTACTCCCAGCCGATTCCTTTCTCATGGAAGTGGAAGCGAACCATGTTGTCATGCAAGCCTTATTGGATAGTTACAATACTTTATCCAAATTTCAGCTTGATTTTTTAAACTCCGAAAAAGCGCGTTTGACACTTGGCAATGCCATCGAAAAGATGAAGTATCCCCAATACCATCAGTTCTATACAAAAGAGACGAATGTTGAACTACCCGATGATTATTATGCTTTTGTGGCCGATATTGACATTACCAATAAAGACTATCGGAAGCTGAATGAATTTACTTCATATTTCGATTACCTGGTCGAATACAAAGCCATGCAGCTAGTAGAAAATGATAAAACCATTGCCAATCGCGGCCATTCCCGGACATTGGCCCGATTGAAAGTTTTACCAGGCCTGATAAGCGACCAGGAAGAGTTGAACAAGGCACTTTATAAAACCATGGCCGAACATGTAGCTTACTCCGACATCAACAATATCGACAGCCTTGTTCAAGATTTCAAACTTCTGTGTAAGGATTCGGTTTCGATTGCCAATATCGATTCGACCCTGAAAAGCTGGGAAAGCCTTGCAGCTGGTATGCCAGCTCCCGATTTTAGCTGTGTCGATTTAGATGGAAAAGAATACAAGTTGAGCGGTTTCCTGGGCAAGTATGTCTACCTCGATATATGGGCAACCTGGTGCGGCCCTTGCCTGAGGGAAATCCCCGAACTGGAAAAAATGCACGAAGAATATGCTGATAAAAATATTGCGATCATCAGCATTTCCATTGACGATACCCCAGAGCCCTGGCGTAAAATGGTGACAGAAGACAACATGGCCGGCCTTCAAATGTATGCTAATGGTGCCTGGAAATCGGATGTGGCCGTTTTATACAAAGTAAGGTCAATCCCTCGATTCATCCTAATCGACACAGAGGGAATGATCATTAATGTAAGGGCTGAACGTCCATCGGGCGATATTAGGAAAGTGTTTGAAAGCTACGGGATATAAGTTTTATGGAGTTATTCTCAAAAAATAGGTTTAGCTTTTTTATTGGTATTCTAATTAATTTTACTGTTGAATTAAACTGAATTAAAACACCGAATTTATTTATTGAATATGGTGAAATATTAAAACCTCTAATTACATGTTATTATGAAAATGAAAAATGGAATGATTTGGGCGCTATGTCTCGCCCTGATTGGAATCTCGGCTGTGTCGTGTGGCGAGCAGGGTTCCACAAAAAACAAGAAAAACGAAATGAGTGTACGACAAATCCCTTTGGAAGATTTCTTCAAGAATCCCGAAAAATCTTCCTACAAAATTTCGCCCGACGGCAAGTACTATTCCTACATGGCTCCTTACCAGGATCGTATGAATGTGTTTATCCAGGAAATTGGCATGGACTCGGCCACCCAGGTAACTTTTGAAACCGAGCGCGACCTGGCCGGTTACACCTGGGGCAGCCCTACCCGCATCCTTTACCTGAAAGATACGGGCGGCGACGAAAACTTTAAACTTTTCGCAGTGAATATCGATGGCACCAACCCAATGCCATTGACTGATTTCGAAGGGGTCCGCACCCGCTTTATCGACGACCTCGAAGATAACCCCACCGAGATGATCATTGGGATGAACAAGCGCAACCCACAGGTTTTCGATCCTTACCGTCTGAATATTGAAACAGGCGAACTGACCATGTTGGCCGAGAACCCGGGAAATATCCAGGGCTGGGTAACCGACCACGATGGAAAACTACGCGTAGCCACTGCCACAGATGGTGTGGAAAGCAGCCTCCTGTACCGCGATACCGAAGCAGATGAGTTCAAGGTGGTTTTGACTACCAATTTCAAGGAAAGTGCCGACCCTTTGTTTTTCGATTTCGACAACAAAAACATGTATGTTTCCTCAAACCTGGGTCGCGATAAAGGCGCCATCGTTTTGTTCGACATTAAAAATGGCAAGGAAATAGAAGAGATATTCTCCCACCCCGAAGTGGATGTCAGCAACCTGATGTACTCAAGAAAGCGCAAAGTATTGACAGCCATTTCGTATTACACCGACAAGAGCCACCGTCATTTCATGGATGCCGAAACCGAACAAATGGTAACCAGGCTACAACAGGATTTGGGGGAGTATGAAATCAGCATCAGTTCCACCACCCGCGATGAAACGAAATTTATAGTGCGCACCTATAGTGACCGATCGATGGGGGCATATTATATTTATGATAAGAATACCGACAAGATCGAAAAAATTGTCGATGTGGCCAACTGGATCGATGAAAGCGAAATGGCCGAAATGAAGCCGATCAAATTTACTTCGCGTGATGGCCTGACCATCAATGGCTATCTGACCCTTCCCGTTGGCGTTGACCCAAAGAACTTGCCTGTTGTGGTGAACCCACACGGCGGCCCCTGGGCGCGCGACTATTGGGGATTCAACCCCGAAATCCAGTTCCTGGCCAATAGGGGGTATGCCGTTTTGCAAATGAACTTCCGTGGATCGACTGGGTATGGCCGTAGTTTTTGGGAAGCCTCTTTTAAGGAGTGGGGAAAAACCATGCAGGACGATATTACCGATGGTGTTAACTGGTTGGTCGAACAAGGCATTGCCGACCCCAAGCGGGTAGCCATTTATGGTGCCAGCTATGGAGGATATGCTACACTTGCCGGTCTAGCTTTCACTCCCAATTTGTATTGCTGTGGCATCGACTATGTGGGCGTGTCGAACATGTTTTCGTTTATGAAAACTATCCCTCCTTACTGGAAACCATTCTTGGCCATGATGTACGAAATGGTGGGAGACCCGGTAAAAGACAGCCTTTTATTGGCCGATGCTTCTCCTGCATTGCAGGCACATAAAATTACAGCTCCCTTATTCGTGGCCCAGGGTGCCAACGACCCCCGTGTAAACAAGGATGAGTCGGATCAAATGGTAGCTGCCATGAAAGAGCGTGGCGTAGAAGTAGAGTATATGGTAAAAGACAACGAAGGCCATGGTTTCCATAACCAGGAAAACCAGTTCGATTTTTACCGGGCTATGGAAAAATTCCTAAACTCACACATGTTGGTGACCGAAAAAGAATAAAAAAAATGGAGTGATGGAGTATTGGAGTGATGGAAACGACCGATGAGACTGGGTAGTTTCCATCACTTTTTTATTTCTAAAAAGGGGAGAATATCTCAAGAGAATTGATTTACCGTCGTGTAGAGACGCGATTAATCGCGTCTCTTCTTTTCATCAATTCCCGATCAATTTCCCATCTCTTTGTTTTTTGAAAAAGTAAGCCCGGGTATCGCTATGCGAAGCATCAGCTATACCTGATTTTTTTGTGGTTCTGTGTTTTGTGTTCATCCCCATTTGCTTTTTCTTTTTCATAGCTCAATTCAGTTTCCCCCTTTTAAAAGGGGGATAATCCATGTTCTATAGAAACGGTGGTGCAATTTTCTCAATTCTTGTACGACAGGGGGAAGCCCTTTCTTTCCCAAAGGAAGAGTTGGGATGGATTAATTCCCCAGTTCCTTAATTACTAAATTCCCCAATTTCTTAATTACTCAATTCCCTAATTCCTCAATTCACCCTTTCACCTTCCCCGGGTTCTTGTTCACAAAGTCTTTCCAGCTCTTATAACTCTTTTTTTCGCCCGGCATAGATTTCTGAAAATAGTGGCATACGGCAGCCGCCAGCCCATCGGTGGCATCAAGCGAATCAGGGATGTCTTCGATACTGAGGTAGCTGGTAAGGAAAGCGGCCACTTGTTCTTTTGAGGCATTCCCGTTTCCGGTGATTGACATCTTGATTTTTCGGGGGGCATATTCAAAAATAGGAATATCCCGGTTTAGTGCTGCCGATATTGCAGCGCCCTGTGCCCTGCCCAGCTTCAGCATCGACTGGATATTCTTTCCATAGAAAGGTGCTTCGATGGCCAGTTCGTCGGGCAGGTATTGATCTATCAGGCTGTAGGTTTTATCGTAAATGGTTTTTATGGTGACGTAATGGTCTTTGTATTTTTTCAGGTTCACCACACCAATGGCAAGGATGGTAGGCTTGGGCTTGCTGGCCTGGATAATGCCATAGCCCATTATGCTTGTCCCGGGGTCGATGCCGAGAATGATGCGATCTTGTGTTTTCATTGGGTTTCAAAGTAACGAAAAATACTTCTGAGAAAGACTGCTACATCATGCAAAAATATATGTTGATTGTTGGTGAATGTCAGAGGGGGCCGGAAATCCGACAGCGTACGAAGTATCCGGAAATGACCGGGTCTGGCTCGTCAGCGTTTCCTTTTTTTGGTGTTCCTCTTTTCGACGCTGTCATAGCCTGTCCCGATCATTTCGGGATCTTTCGGACGATGACAGGTCGTGGACGATGACTGGTCTAGGGATTCACCTCATCCAACCTTTTAATAGTTTCTTCGGTAGTTTCATCATCGCCACGTAAGTAGCGGTAGCGTTTGCGGGCTTCAACTACAAAAATACTTCCGGGGTATTCGGTGATCAGCTTTTTGTAGTAGGTCTTGGCCAGTTCCTGCTCATTCAGGTTATAGTCGTTTATCGAGGCTAAATGGAATAGGGCATTGTCGCCCAAAATATCGTTGCCGTACACATCTACTACTTGCTTGAAATAGTTGACGGCTTCGGTATAGTTTTTCTGTTTCAGCATAATCTCCCCTTTTCTGTATACAATTTCGTCGGCAAGGGTATGGTTTGGGAAATCCTGCATAATGGAATCGAAAACCTGCAAAGCCCGCTCGTTTTTGTTTTGATAAATGAGGAGGTCGGCACGGGCAAACATCATCAGGGCCGTTTCGGAGGTGTCCATGGCGGTGTTGTCGTTTATCAATGTGGCCAGGGCAAAGGCATCGTTGGCGATGAGTTTCGAGGTGCTGGCTTTCAGTACATCAAGTTGTGCCTGTGCCCAAAGGAAATCGCCGGCATAGTAGGCCAGGCGTGCTTTCCTGAATTTTGCCTCGTGCCCGATGGGGTTTTCCTCGTTGTCTTTTTCCACTTGCCCGAACAAAAGGGCGGCTTCCCAAATATCCCCATCGAACAATTCGATGTCAGCCAGTTCGAGCTTGCCCAGCATTATCAAATCACGCTTAATGCCTTTCATCGCAATAATATTGTTGAGGATGGTTCGCGCGTTTTCGGTTTTGTTGAGATAGAAAGCCTGAATGTGAGCAAGGTTAAGCATCAACTCAGCCGTGTTTGGTACAGAACCGAATTCTGTTAACGCACTTTGATACATGGTTTCCAGCTCGCTCATTTCGGCAAGGCTGGTCTTGTTCTGTTGCATATAGAATTTGTAGCTAACCTGCAGAAGGGCTGTTTTTGCAGAAAAAAACATTTCCGAGCCGCTCCCTTTGTCGACCACATATTGGTAAATTTCGGTGGCGGTTTCCAATTCCCCATTCGAGGCAGCCATTTGTCCGAGGGCCATCATCCGTTGTCCGCTTTCCTGCTTGCGCTTGTCGAGGGCTTTGGCTTGGTAGAAGGCTTTTTTAAATTCCTTTTTCTGAATATAGAGCCATACCAGTAGGTCGCTATAAATATCAATATTTGGGTTTAATTGTATCCGGCGGATCAGGCCTTCTTTGATCATGTTGTACACATCGTTGTCAACATCGATATACATGGCCGATTGCAATCGGTTCTTTACATTCTGAAGATTTCCGCTATTGTCAGCCAGCCAATCGAGGTATTCGTTTATCATGGCCTCGTATTCGCGCTCCATCAAGTAGATGTTGGCCAAATCGTTTCGGAACAGGGTGGGGTTGCCAAGCTGTTTTCTTCCTTCGGTCAATGCCATGCGGGCATACGAATACATCCGCTTGCTCCTGAAAGCATTCGATAAGCGGATAACTTGATTCTGATCGGCTGTTAGTTTTCTCAGGGCATCCTGGTATCTGTCTTCGGCTTTTTTGCTTTCGCCAAGCAATTCGTAAATGTAGCCCAGCTCCACATAGTTGGAAAGTTCTTTTGGGTTTTGCTTGATTTCTTTTTTGATCACTTTTTCAGCCAGGTCAAATTCCTGCAATTCAGTCAGGCACATCAGGTACATGGAATAATAGGCCCGTCCCGAGGGCGAATCCTCGTACAGCGATTTGTAGATCACGATGGCCTTGTCGTATTCTTTGTTCCTGAAATATTCGCTTGCCAGTTTGGCATCGTTGAATTTGGGTTGCGACAGGCCAGCAAATCCGATCAATAAAATTAGTATGCTTAGAAATATTCTGTTCATAAATAGGCTTCTATATATATTATGGTGTACTTGTAAACACTTTTTGGCACAAGTAAGTTTAGCAAAGGAACGAGATTTATCAGAAATTCTTACTTAAAACGATTTTTTTCAAGGCGGAAAAAATCGAGTCTAAGTTTGATTATTCAATATCAATAATTGGGAAATCGCTATAGTCAGACATTATTGCCAAATGCCCAGCCTTGCCCAGGTATAAGTGATAGTTATTTTTCACGAGGTTAAATGGTGAGAGTGCAATAAGTTTCCGGTTTTATTAGCAAACATACAAAAATTGGTTCAAGTCATCAACTTAAAATTCTCGCAAGTTTTTGCTACAATTCATTTTTCAATATATACAAAAGTTCAATCGACAAATTAGGTTGATCTTTGCATAAAACCACCCAATACTCCGCCACTCCATCACTCCAATACTCCAATACTCCACCACTCCCTCACTCCCTCACTCCAATCTTCCTAATAAAAAAGAAAAGCCACCTTCACGAAGGTGGCTTTCCATCTATTCTACTAAAGACTAATCTTCTTCTTCTTCGGCTTCGTAATCTTTCAGGAGTTTTTCCTGGATGTCGCCCGGCACAGGTTCGTAGCTGGCAAAGCTCATGGTATAAGTGGCGCGGCCACTGGTTATCGAACTTAGGGCTGTCGAATATTTGTTCATCTCGGCCAATGGAACTCTTGCCTTTAGCTTTTCATATCCACTCTCCGAGCTCATCCCTTCAATAATCGACCTACGGCCTTGCAAATCGCTCATTACATCGCCCATGTATTCTGATGGAACTAAAACTTCGACCTGATAAACGGGTTCCATAATCTTTGGTCCGGCTTCTTTAAAAGCTTGCCTGAAAGCGTTACGACCAGCCAGTTTAAACGAAATTTCGTTGGAGTCGACCGGGTGCATTTTACCATCGTACACCGAAACGCGAATGTCGCGGGCATACGATCCGGTGAGCGGGCCTTCTTCCATCTTTTCCATAATCCCTTTCAAGATAGCTGGAAGGAAACGGGCATCGATAGATCCACCAACAATACAATTATAATAGATCAATTTTCCACCCCACTTCAATTCAATTTCGTCTTTGCCACGAACCGAAATGTTGGTTTCCTTACCATTGATTTTAAATTTCGATGGATCGGGTTGTCCTTCAATGTATGGCTCGATCACCATGTGTACTTCACCAAACTGGCCACTTCCGCCCGATTGCTTTTTGTGCCGGTACGATGCAGGCGCCGCTTTGGTGATGGTTTCGCGATAAGGTATTTTGGGTGAAATATATTCTGTCTCGATTTTATAGATATTGTCCAAGTGCCATTTTAGGATATTCAAATGGTATTCGCCTTGTCCATGAACAATGATCTGTTTCAATTCTTTCGAGAATTCTATTTTTATGGTAGGATCGATTTGGTGCATCTTGTTCAATGCCTCGGCCATCTTCTCTTCGTCGCCTTCGGCCAATGTACGGATCGCTGCACGGTATTTTGGTTCTGGGAATTTCACTGCCGGGAAAGTCCAATCGTTTCCGGCGGCGTTGAGCGTATGGTCTGTTTTGGTGTTCTTCAGTTTTACCGTTCCGCCAATATCACCGGCGTGCATGGTAGTTACTTTTTCGCGTTTTCTACCCGAACAGGCAAAAATTTGAGAAATCCTTTCTTTCGTGTTGTTTGTGTAATTGGTAAGGTCGTTGGTTTCCGAAATAGACCCTGACATTACTTTGAAATAAAGCACCTCGCCAATATGTTGTTCGATAGATGTTTTGAAAAAGAACAACGAAGCAGGCCCTTTAGGGTCACATTTGATTTCTTGTCCTTCACTATTTTGAACCCCTGGCATTTTGACTGAAGTGGGGGCTGTTTCTGCGAGGAAATCCAACAAACGGTCGACCCCTTTGTTGGCCTTGGCCGAAACACAGAACACTGGGAACAAACCACGTTGGATCAAACCATCGCTTATCCCTTTGGTCATTTCGGCATCGGTAAGGGTTTCGTTTTCGAAAAACAATTCCATCAAGCTTTCATCGCTTTCGGCAGCTTTTTCGATCAATTCAGCATGAAGGGCTTCAGCCTTGTCTTTTTCCCCAGCTGGGATATCCAATACCTCGGCTTTGCCTCCATCAGCAGGATATTTATACATTTTCATTTTAACGACATCGATGATGCTATTGAATCCAGCACCGGTATCTATGGGGTATTGCGCAAGTATGGTATTGCCACCAAATCGTTCTTTCAAGGCTTCGAAAGTTTTCTCGAAATTGGCTTTGTCATGGTCTAGGTGATTCACCACAAACATCATAGGCTTGTTCAATCGGCTTGCGTGACGGCCCTGGATTTCAGTTCCGACCTCAACCCCATTTTGGGCATTTACCAACATAACAGCTAGGTCGCTTACTGCATAGGCAGTAATCGAACCGCCCACAAAGTCATCAAGACCAGGGTTGTCGATTATGTTTATTTTATTTCCTTTCCATTCGGCATATAGGACTGTCGAGAATATCGAGTTCTCGTTTTCGTGTTCAATATCGTTGTAGTCTGAAACGGTATTTTTACTTCCCACATCACCTCGTCTGTCAATCAACCCACTTTGGAATAAAATACATTCAGCTAAAGTAGTTTTTCCAGAACCTGTATTCCCAACAAGAGAAATATTCTTGATCTGGTTACTTTCGTAGACTTTCATTCTTTACTTTACTTTAAAATTATTAATACTTTAAATTAACTATCAGTACCGAAAAAGGTGGTCAAAACTAATAATTTTTTAATTACCTGCAAACCTACCTCTCAAAGCGAAGTATTTACTTAAATGACATATAATCAGGTAGATAAAGAATTTCATTGAATATACTCTGTGAATGTGTCTGAAAATAGATAAAAACTGGCTTTGGTTTTTGCTGTTTTGTAATTTATTTTTTCTGAATTTGCCGCTCATTTAACCAGTGTATCCAAATTGAAGTCATTATATTTATTCACATGCCCTGTTAGTATATCGCGTTGATGCTTTTAAAAATGCTTATAATCAGATTGTTTTGTGGATTAAAAAAGGACTAGTAAGGTGCTGTCAAATAAATTAAAAGAAAATATTGTTTAGATGAAAATTCCTTTATCTTTGCACACCAAATTTGTTAAAAAGTTTTAGTAAGATTAATATAGCTGTAGAATGCCGACAATTCAACAATTAGTAAAGAAAGGTAGGAAGAAACTGGTTGATAAAAGTAAAGCCCCCGCGCTGGACTCATGTCCACAAAGGAGAGGTGTTTGCTTACGGGTTTATACTACCACGCCTAAGAAGCCGAATTCGGCCATGCGTAAAGTGGCAAGGGTTCGATTAACAAACCAGAAGGAAGTAAATGCCTACATTCCTGGAGAAGGTCACAACTTGCAGGAACACTCGATTGTAATGATCCGTGGCGGAAGGGTGAAAGATTTACCAGGTGTACGATACCATATCATAAGGGGGGCACTAGATACTTCAGGGGTAGAAGGACGTACTCAGCGCAGGTCGAAATATGGTACCAAAAGGCCAAAGCAAAAGAAATAGTAAATTATTTGATATAGTATAAAGAAATGAGAAAGGCTAAACCAAAGAAACGGATCGTATTGCCAGACCCAAAGTACAACGACCAGTTGGTAACAAGGTTTGTCAACGATTTAATGGTGGATGGTAAAAAGAATACTTCGTTCCAGATTTTTTATGATGCAATGGACATCGTAAAGGAAAAAATGAAGAATACAGAACTTACCCCTATTGATATCTGGAAAAAGGCCCTGGATAATATCACTCCTGGTGTGGAAGTAAAAAGCCGCCGGGTTGGTGGTGCAACTTTTCAGGTACCTACCGAAATTCGTGCTTCACGAAAAAGGTCAATCAGCATTAAGAACATGATCCTTTATTCAAGGAAACGCAATGGCCGCTCGATGGGCGAAAAATTGGCTGCTGAGATTATGGCCGCATTCAACGAAGAAGGGGCTGCATTCAAGAAAAAAGAAGATACTCACCGTATGGCTGAAGCTAACAAAGCATTTGCTCATTTCAGATTTTAGCAAACGAATGGCAAGCAGTCTTCAAAATACCCGGAACATTGGGATAATGGCCCATATTGATGCTGGTAAAACAACCACTACCGAAAGGATATTGTTTTATACTGGCAAAACCCACCGTATAGGTGAGGTACATGATGGAGCCGCTACCATGGACTGGATGATTCAGGAACAGGAAAGGGGTATTACAATTACATCTGCTGCCACAACTGCCTATTGGAGTTACGAAAACGCTGAATATAAAGTCAATATTATCGATACTCCCGGTCACGTCGATTTTACGGTTGAAGTAGAACGCTCATTGCGGGTACTGGATGGAGCAGTAGCTGTTTTTTGTGCGGTTGGGGGTGTTGAACCTCAATCTGAAACCGTTTGGAGACAAGCTGATAAATATAATGTTCCACGCATTGCCTTTATTAATAAAATGGACCGTGTTGGCTCCGATTTTTTTAGCGTGGTGCAGCAATTAAAAGACAAATTGGGTGCAAATCCGGTGCCTGTTCAAATTCCAATTGGAGCTGAAGAAAGCTTCAAGGGAGTAGTCGATCTGATTGAGAACAAAGCCGTTGTCTGGTACGAAGCCGGTGCTAATGGTGTAAAATACGAACTGGAAGACATTCCAGAGGACATGGCCGATGAGGTGTTTGAATGGCGTGAAAAAATGATCGAATCAGTGGCTGAATACAGCGATGAATTGATGGAACGTTTTTTCGACGACCCTGATGCCATTACCCCTGACGAAATCAGGGCGGTTATCCGCAAAGCTACTATTGACCGTACCATCATTCCTGTGATGTGTGGATCGGCTTTTAAAAATAAAGGTGTTCAACGACTACTTGATGCAGTAGTAACTTTCCTTCCTAGTCCTTTAGATAAGGGCATAGTAAAAGGAATAGACCCTGACACCGATGAAGAAATATCCAGGGAGCCCGATAGAACTAAGCCTCTTGCATGTCTCGCTTTTAAAATTGCTACCGACCCCTTTGTAGGCCGCTTGGCATTTATACGGGTATATTCAGGAACACTGAATGCAAACTCACAAGTTTTAAATATACGTACAGGTAAAAAGGAACGTATTACCCGGCTATATCAAATGCATGCCAATAAGCAAATTCCAATGGAAAGTATTGAGGCAGGCGATATTTGTGCAGCAGTGGGATTTAAAGATTTGCGTACCGGAGATACATTATGCGATGCCAAGCATCCAATTCTACTGGAAACAATGACGTTTCCAAACCCCGTAATTGGGGTGGCCGTTGAGCCTAAGACCCAGGCATCAGTCGATAAACTCAGTATAGCGTTGGGCAAATTATCCGAAGAAGACCCCACATTTATGGTGAGGACTGACCCAGATTCTGGACAAACCATTATCAGCGGAATGGGCGAGTTGCATTTGGAAATCCTTATTGACAGGCTTAAGCGCGAATTCAATGTAGAGTGTAGTCAGGGCGCACCCCAGGTGGCGTATAAAGAAGCAATAACATCCACAGTAGAGCATCGCGAAGTTTTCAAAAAGCAATCCGGTGGCCGTGGTAAATTTGCAGACATTTCGGTGAAGATTTCACCTGTTGATGAGGGAAAAACAGGCCTTCAATTTGTAAACGACATCAAGGGGGGTAATATCCCCAAAGAATATATTCCATCCATAGAAAAAGGATTTAAGTCAGCAATGACGAACGGACCTTTGGCCGGATTCCCGGTTGAAAGCCTAAAGGTAACTTTGCTCGATGGATCGTTCCATGCGGTCGACTCCGACCAACTTTCGTTCGAGATTTGTGCAAGACAAGCATTTAAACATGCTGCCATAAAAGCAAAACCTGTTTTGTTGGAGCCTATTATGAGTGCAGAAGTGGTTACTCCCGAAGAGTACATGGGTGATGTAATTGGCGACTTCAACAAGCGTAGGGGGCAAATAACTGGAATGGAAGAAAAATCAGGTTCTCGTATTATTAAGGCCAAAGTGCCTCTTGCCGAAAAGTTCGGTTATGTGACTATTTTAAGAAGCATAACTTCGGGCAGGGCCACATCAAGTATGGAATTTTCGCATTACGATGAAGTTCCAACCAGCATAGCGGAAAACGTTATCAATAAGACAAAAGGGAAAATATTAGTTTAATTAAGTATAAATTATAAAATGAGCCAGAAGATTCGGATAAAATTGAAATCTTACGATCACAACTTGGTCGATAAATCGGCAGAAAAGATTGTAAAGACTGTAAAAACAACAGGTGCCATAGTTAGCGGACCTATTCCACTGCCAACGCACAAGCGTATTTTTACAGTTTTAAGGTCACCCTTCGTGAATAAAAAATCGAGGGAACAATTCCAACTTCAATCATACAAAAGGCTTCTCGACATTTACAGTTCTACTGCTAAAACGATCGATGCTTTGATGAAATTAGAATTGCCGAGCGGCGTAGAGGTTGAGATAAAAGTCTGATAAATTTTTAAAAGTTTAAACAATGCCAGGATTATTAGGGAAAAAAATAGGTATGACATCTATTTTCAGTGCCGAGGGCAAGAATGTGCCATGCACTGTTATTGAAGCTGGTCCCTGTGTAGTTACACAGATCAAGACCAAGGAGAAGGATGGCTATAATGCAGTGCAGATTGCATTTGACGACAAAAGAGAAAAAAATAGTACAAAACCGATGGTGGGCCATTTCAAAAAGGCCAACACTGCACCTAAGCGCAAGGTAGCTGAATTTAGGGGTGTATTCGATCATCTAAAATTAGGCGACATCCTGAATGTTGGTGAAGTGCTGAAAAACGACCGGTGGATTGATGTGACCGGTACCACGAAAGGGAAAGGTTTTCAGGGCGTTGTGAAACGTCATGGCTTCCGTGGTGTAGGTGATTCCACACACGGTCAGCATAACCGCTTGAGGGCTCCGGGTTCGCTTGGTGCTTCTTCTTACCCATCGAGGGTATTCAAAGGGATGCGGATGGCTGGCCAAATGGGCGGCGACAGGGTAAAAGTGATCAATATTGCTATTGTAAAGCTTATCCCTGAGAAAAATATTTTAATTGTAAAAGGATCAGTTCCTGGTTCAAATGGTTCATATTTAATTATCAATAAGTAAGATGGAATTATCGGTATATAACAAGTCTGGTGAAGATACCGGACGGAAGGTACAACTTAACGATAGTATTTTTGCAATCGAACCCAACGACCACGCCATTTATCTGGATGTTAAACATTACATGGCAGCCAAGCGTCAGGGAACTGCAAAATCGAAAGAAAGAGCAGAAATTAAGGGAAGTACCCGTAAGATAAAGAGACAAAAAGGAACCGGTACAGCCCGTGCGGGTAGTATCAAATCTCCATTGTTCAAAGGGGGAGGCCGTGTATTTGGTCCCGAACCACGTGATTATTCCTTCAAGCTGAACAAAAAAGTGAAGCAACTGGCAAGGAAATCTGCTTTGTCGTACAAGGCTCAGGATAACAAGATTATTGTTCTGGAAGATTTTAATTTGGAGGCTCCAAAGACCAAAGAATTTGTGGCTTTGCGTAAAAATTTAAAGATTGATAATAAAAAATCTTTATTGGTTATCAACGAACCAAATAAAAGTCTATATTTGTCGTCCAGGAATTTGGCGGACAGTAAGGTCGTAACAGCATCTGAATTAAACACATACACTATTTTAGATGCAGTTACTTTACTTCTCACTGAAGGTTCAATTGACGTTTTGGAGAAAAATTTTAGTATTTAGGAGGTATTGACATGAGTATAATTATAAAACCCGTTGTAACAGAAAAGATGACCAAACTAGGCGAAAAGCTTAATAGGTATGCTTTTGTTGTTGACAAAAAGGCCAACAAAATTCAAATTAAGAAGGCCGTTGAGGAACTTTACGATGTTCAGGTCGAAGCCATTAATACACTTCGGTATGGTGGAAAGCGCAAGTCGCGTTTTACACGGGCCGGGGTTGTTTCAGGAAAAGCCTCCTCTTATAAGAAAGCCATTGTTACATTGGCAAAAGATGAATTAATTGATTTCTATAGCAATATCTAAGCGACATGGCATTACGTAAACTGAAACCCACAACACCGGGTCAACGACATAAGATAGTTAGTACATTCGACGACATTACGGCCAGCAAACCAGAAAAATCGTTGCTCGGACCGATCAAACGTTCAGGTGGTCGTAACAACACTGGTAAAATGACCATGCGCTACATTGGCGGTGGACATAAAAGAAGGTATCGGATTATCGACTTCAAAAGAAATAAAGATGGTATGCCGGCAACGGTAAAAACAATCGAGTACGATCCAAACAGGACATCACGTATTGCGCTTGTTGAATACCAGGATGGAGAAAAACGATATATCGTGGCTCCAACAGGACTAAAAGTTGGCCAGGAAATTTTATCAGGAAAAGGGGCGGCCCCAGAAGTTGGGAATACGCTTTTCCTATCCGAAATCCCTCTTGGAACTGTTGTTCATAATATTGAATTGTACCCAGGTCAGGGCGGCGTTTTTGGACGTAGTGCAGGAACATTTGCCCAGTTAACTTCTCGCGAAGGAAAATACGCGCTGTTGAAAATGCCTTCGGGCGAAATAAGGCGTGTGTTGGTTACTTGCAAAGCGAGCATTGGTACTGTATCTAACTCCGACCATCAGCTTGAACGTTCGGGTAAAGCCGGAAGAAGCCGTTGGTTGGGTCGTCGTCCACGAGTACGTGGTGTCGTTATGAACCCGGTTGATCACCCAATGGGAGGTGGCGAAGGCCGTGCATCAGGTGGTTTACCACGTTCAAGGAAAGGTATCCCTGCAAAAGGATATAAGACCCGCGACAAGAAGAAAGCCTCGAATAAGTATATCATTGAAAGAAGAAAGAAATAAGATAAGTAGTTATGAGCAGATCATTAAAGAAAGGTCCATTTATTGACTTTAAAGTAGAACGCAAAGTCTTGGCAATGAATGAAACTGGTAAGAAATCGGTTATCAAAACCTGGGCACGTCGTTCAATGATTTCCCCCGAATTTGTGGGACACACCTTTGCCGTTCATAATGGAAATAAATTTATCCCGGTTTATGTTACCGAGAACATGGTAGGACATAAATTTGGCGAATTTTCTCCAACTCGTACTTTCAGAGGCCACTCAGGCAATAAGAAAAGATAAATAAGCTAAAAGCTTAGTTAGATAAGATATTATAGAAGGAAAAAAAATGGGCGCAAGAAAAAGAATATCAGCAGAAAATGCCAAGGAAGAAAAGAGCAAAAACTCTTTTGCATCCTTGCGTAACTGTCCTACTTCACCTCGAAAAATGAGGTTGGTTACCGATATGATCAGGGGCATGGAAGTTAACAAAGCTCTCAATATATTAAAGTTTAGCAAGAAAGATGCTGCCATTCGGGTAGAAAAGCTTTTACTCTCGGCAATTGCCAATTGGCAAGCCAAAAACGAAGGTGTTCGGTTGGAAGACAGCGAGTTAATTGTAAGTGAAGTATTTGTTGATTCCGCAAGGATTTTAAAGCGGCTTAGGCCAGCACCACAAGGACGTGCACACAGGATCAGGAAAAGATCGAACCACGTAACATTGTATGTTGATAGTAAAGTAACTGATAATTTCGATGTCGATACGGATATTGACAAAGAAAACGAAAACTAAGAATAGTAATGGGACAAAAAGTAAATCCAATAGGAAATAGGTTAGGGATCGTAAAAGGTTGGGATTCGAACTGGTATGGCGGTAAAAATTATTCGGACAAATTAGTCGAAGACGTAAATATCCGTAAATATTTGAATGCCCGTCTTGCTAAAGCCAGCATTTCCAGAATTATTATTGAAAGAACCCTGAAACTCGTTACTGTTACTGTACATACTGCCCGTCCGGGAATTATCATCGGAAAAGGTGGACAGGAAGTGGACAAGCTCAAAGAGGAATTAAAGAAGATTACCAAGAAGGAAGTTCAGATCAACATTTTTGAGATTAAGCGGCCCGAACTTGATGCAATTATAGTAGGGGCGAATATTGCCCGACAATTGGAAGGTCGTATCGCTTATCGTAGAGCAATCAAAATGGCTATTGCCTCGTCCATGCGAATGGGAGCTGAAGGGATTAAAATTCAAATTTCAGGTCGTTTGAATGGTGCTGAAATGGCCCGTTCTGAAATGTACAAAGAAGGACGTACACCATTACATACACTGCGTGCCGATATCGACTACGCACTTTCTGAAGCCGATACCAAGGTCGGTAAGATTGGTGTAAAGGTATGGATATGCAAAGGCGAACTCTTTGGAAAACGCGACCTATCGCCCAATGTTGGGATGAAAGACCAAAAGCCTGCACCAGGCGGAAGAGATAGAGACAGAGATAGAGATAGAGATGGTGGCGGTTTTAAGAGAAGAAGAAATAAATAAGATACAATACGATTGGAGATAATTGACAGTCGAGTTTAAACTATCGAGCAATGTTACAACCGAAGAAAACGAAATACAGGAGACAACAAAAAGGCAAGATGAAGGGTAATACCAAACGGGGACACCTACTTGCTTTCGGATCATTTGGGATTAAGGCATTAGAGGAATCTTGGATAACAGGACGTCAAATCGAAGCTGCACGCCAGGCTGTGACACGTCACATGAAACGTGAAGGACAGATTTGGATCCGTATATTCCCCGACAAACCTATTACAAAGAAACCTGCCGAAGTCAGGATGGGAAAAGGGAAAGGTGCTCCCGATAGTTTTGTGGCAAGGGTATCGCCCGGTCGCATACTTTTCGAAGCTGAGGGTGTACCAATTGCAATAGCAAAAGAAGCTTTACGCTTGGCTGCCCAAAAAATGCCAATTACCACAAGATTTATTGTACGAAACGATTACGCAGAATAATCAATATTTGAGTAATGAAGAATTCAGAAATTATTCAGTTAACGAATAAAGAACTCATCGAAAGAATGGATGAGGAGAAGGCCATCTTGACCAAGCTTAAGTTGAACCATGCAGTTTCACCTCTGGACAACCCTCATAAGATCAGTAATTCGCGGAGGAATATTGCCAGGATGAAAACAGAGATCAGACAGAGAGAAATGAGTGGAACACTTAATAACGAGTAGATAGCGATGGAAAAAAGAAATTTAAGGAAAGAATTGGTAGGTGTTGTGATAAGCGACAAAATGGACAAATCCATTGTAATTGCTGTTATCCACAGGGAAAAGCACCCCATATATGGGAAGTTCCTGAACAAAACATCGAAATTTACTGCCCACGACGAGAAAAACGACTGTAACATAGGCGATACAGTAAAAATTATGGAAACCCGTCCGCTTAGTAAAAACAAGCGGTGGAGATTAGTTGAAATAGTAGAAAGAGCTAAATAATCATGATTCAACAAGAAAGTAGGCTTGGAGTTGCCGACAATAGCGGTGCAAAAGAGGTTATGTGTATCAGGGTACTCGGAGGAACTGGGAAACGGTATGCAAGCATTGGCGACAAGATTGTAGTGAGCATCAAATCGGCACTTCCCTCTGGAGAAGTAAAGAAAGGCACAGTATCAATTGGCGTTGTTGTGCGCACCAAAAAAGAAATTAGGAGGCCTGATGGTTCGTACATCCGCTTCGATGATAATGCCTGTGTTCTGCTGAATCAGGCTGGTGAAATGCGCGGAACTCGTATTTTTGGCCCGGTAGCAAGGGAATTGCGCGAGAAGCAATACATGAAAATTATATCATTGGCCCCTGAGGTACTGTAACAATAAAAACATGAAAGAAATGCGTAAAAAGCTTCACATAAAGAAAGGGGACCGGGTTTTTGTAATTTCCGGTGAAGATAAAGGCGTTCAAGGGAAAGTCCTTGAGGTAATTCCCGAGAAAAACAGGGCTATTGTGGAAGGTGTAAATATGGTATCAAAGCATACTAAGCCAAATGCCGATACACCGCAAGGTGGCATCGTAAAGAAAGAAGCTGCCATCCATATATCCAATTTATTGTTGGTCGACCCATCTACTGGGCAAGCCACAAGGATAGGCCGGAGAATGAGTGAGAAAACAAATAAGTTAGTGCGTTACGCCAAAAAATCAGGTGAGGAGATCAAGTAATGGAATACACACCTAATCTAAGAAAAAAGTATAGCGACGAAATAATTCCCGTTTTACAAAAGGAGTTTAGCTATAGTAGTAAAATGCAGGTGCCACGCCTGGTTAAAATAGTATTGAACCAGGGTGTAGGCAAAGCAATTACCGATAAAAAACTGATCGACACAGCTCAGAAAGAGCTTACCGATATTGCTGGACAAAAAGCAGTTCAAACTGTTTCCAAAAAAGATATTTCTAATTTTAAACTAAGAAAGAAAATGCCCATCGGCGTAAAGGTCACCCTTCGTCGCGAACGCATGTACGAATTCTTGGAGAGATTGATATCTGTTTCCTTACCACGGATCAGGGATTTTCGTGGAATCAACTTCAAGCTTGATGGAAAAGGAAATTATTCGTTGGGGATAAGTGAACAAATAATATTTCCTGAAATTGAGATTGATAAGATTAACGTTATCTTGGGTCTGGATATTACATTTGTTACCACTGCCGAAAGCGACGAAGAAGGATATGCTTTGTTAAGAGAGTTTGGTTTACCATTTAAAAACATTAAAAAGAACTAATTCATGGCAAAAGAATCGATGAAAGCTCGTGAAGTGAAGCGGAAGAAGCTTATTGAAAAATACGCTGAAAAACGGGCGAGGCTGAAAGCAGAAGGTGACTTTATAGGATTACAAAAACTTCCTAAAAACTCGTCGCCCATTCGGTACCACAACCGATGCAAAATTACGGGCCGTCCAAAAGGTTACATGCGCCAGTTTGGGATTAGTAGGATTACATTCAGGGAAATGGCCTCGGCAGGCTTGATACCCGGAATCAAAAAAGCGAGTTGGTAATAAAATAAAAGTGTAATAATGACAGATCCAATTGCAGATTATCTGACCAGGGTCAGGAATGCTATCATGGCAAAGCACAAGATAGTTGAAATCCCTGCCTCCAATATCAAAAAAGAAATGACCAAACTTCTTTATGATAAAGGATACATACTGAGCTATAAATTCGAAGACGATTCGAAGCAGGGTATTATCAAAATTGCCTTGAAGTATCACCCAAAATCCAAAGTTCCTGCTATTCGCCATTTAAAAAGGGTGAGCCGTCCAGGATTAAGGAAGTATGTTAGTACAACTGAAATTCCTCGTGTATTGAACGGACTTGGAATAGCCATTCTTTCAACCTCTCATGGCGTGATTACCGACAAGGAAGCACGCACACAGAGTGTAGGTGGCGAAGTATTATGTTACATTTATTAATCGAAGGAGGAAAGTAAATGTCAAGAATAGGAAAATTACCCATAAGCTTGCCCGATAAGGTTAATATAATAGTTGCCGACGACAATCTGGTTACTGTAAAAGGTCCTTTGGGCGAACTTTCTCAGAAAGTCGATCCCGATCTGGAAATTAAAATTGAAGATGGAACCTTAACCATAACGCGGCCTACCGAGCAAAAAAGGCATAAAGCAATGCACGGTTTGTATCGCTCGCTTATTAATAATATGGTAATAGGCGTAACCGAAGGATATACTGTTCAACAGGAATTGGTTGGTGTAGGTTACAAAGCAGAGAAAGAAGGTCAGATGTTAAATTTGGCTTTGGGATATTCACATAACATCATTATTGAATTACCAAAGGAGATAGAATTCGAGGCGAAGACCGAACGTCGTGCAAACCCCATCATTACGATGAAAAGTATAGACAAACAACTTATTGGCCATGTGGCCGCGAAGATACGTTCTTTACGTCCACCAGAGCCCTACAAAGGGAAAGGTGTTAAGTTTGTGGGTGAACAATTAAGAAGGAAAGCAGGTAAAAGCGCTGCGAAATAACATTTAAAAATACGAAATCATGGCTTTGACGAAAGTTGAAAGAAGAACCCGGATCAAGAGAAGGATACGGAAGAAGGTTACGGGAACACCAAGTCATCCGCGCATGTCGATATTTAGGAGCAACAAACAAATCAGCGCTCAGATAATCGACGATATTACCCAAACGACATTGGTTTCTGCTTCTTCATTACATAAAGATATTGCAGCAAGAACAGATATTAACAAAATCCAGCAGGCGGAATTGGTTGGGCAGCTCATCGCTCAAAAAGCTAAGGATGCCAACATCGAAACAGTAGTTTTCGACCGCAATGGATATTTATATCACGGAAGGGTTAAATCATTAGGAGAAGCTGCCAGGAAAGCTGGCCTTAAATTATAATAGTATGGTTGACACAGGAAATAAAGTAAGAAACACAGATATCGAATTGAAAGACCGTTTGGTCGGTATCAACCGTGTTACCAAGGTTACCAAAGGGGGCCGGACATTTAGCTTTTCTGCCATCGTTGTGGTAGGCGACGAAAATGGCACGATTGGTTGGGGAACTGGTAAAGCAAACGAAGTTACCACGGCCATTGCAAAAGGAATGGACGCTGCAAAGAAAAACTTGGTTAAAGTACCTGTTTTAAAAGGAACTATCCCACACGAACAATTTGCTCATTTTTGTGGTGCAAAAGTATTCATCAAACCTGCATCGCCAGGTACCGGCGTAAAAGCAGGTGGTGCTATGCGTGCTGTATTGGAGAGTGCTGGCGTAACCGATGTATTGGCAAAATCCAAAGGTTCGTCGAACCCTCATAATGTGGTAAAAGCTACCGTAAAGGCTCTTACTCAAATCAGGGACGCCCGAACAGTTGCCGATCATAGAGGTGTTTCATTAGATAAGGTTTTCAATGGTTAATTGCAGGTACTTTGGTACAAGCAAGCAAAAAGGAATTGGATATGGCAAAGCTTAAGATACAACAGGTTCGAAGTAAAATTGGGAGCACAGTGCGCCAAAAGAAGACTTTAGAAGCCTTGGGACTTCGCAAGATCAATTGGGTTGTGGAGCATGAGAGTACACCACAAATAGAAGGGATGGTCGAAAAAGTTCGTCACCTTGTAGTGGTAGAAAAAATTTAGTAGAAACAGATTATTAAGTATAGACATGGATTTAAGCAATTTAAAACCAGCAGAAGGTTCTACGCATAGGGAAAAACGCATTGGACGGGGCGAAGGTTCTGGACATGGTGGAACATCGACCCGTGGACACAAGGGACAGAAATCGCGTTCGGGCTATTCGAGAAAAGTAGGATTCGAAGGTGGACAAATGCCCTTGCAGCGTGTAGTCCCTAAATTTGGGTTCAAAAACAGAAACCGGAAAGAGTATAAAGGTGTCAATATAGAGGCGTTGCAATTGTTGGCCGACAAAAAAGGCCTGACCACTATTGATGTGGAAACATTAGCAAACAACGGATTGGTGTCCAAACGCGATTTGGTAAAAATACTAGGCAACGGTAAACTCACAGCCAAACTCGAAGTCAAAGCTCATTCATTTTCAAAATCAGCCGAAGCTGCTATTATAGAAGCCCAGGGAACAGTTGTAAAACTTTAGAGACATGATAGGATTTATTGAAACCCTAAAGAATATATACAAAATCGAGGACTTAAGGAATCGGATCATTACCACCTTAGGTTTCATCCTCATATATAGACTTGGTTCATTTATCGTACTTCCGGGTATCGACCCAAATCAGCTTTCCCAGCTTCAAAGTTCTTCACAGGAAGGATTGATGGGGCTGCTGAATATGTTTTCAGGAGGGGCATTTGGGAATGCTTCTATTTTCGCTTTAGGTATCATGCCATACATTACTGCCTCCATCGTGGTGCAGTTGCTGGGTATGGCAATCCCATATTTCCAGCGCTTACAGCGTGAAGGTGAGAGCGGACGGAAGAAAATGAATCAAATAACCCGATATTTGACAGTGGGTATCCTTATTTTGCAGGCTCCAAGTTATATTGCAAATCTAAGGGTGCAATTGCCTCCAAGTGCTTTTGTAAGCGAGGGAACCTTCTTTTTTATATCCTCAGTGTTAGTCCTTACTGCCGGTACTATGTTTGTGATGTGGTTGGGCGAAAAGATTACCGACAAGGGGATCGGAAATGGTATTTCGTTGATCATCATGATTGGGATTATTGCCCGATTGCCTTTTGCATTGATTGGGGAATTCACTTCACGGATCGAACAGTCGGGTGGTGGTTTGGTAATGTTTCTCCTCGAAATAATTATTATGTTCTTCATTTTTGTAATGACCATATTGCTTGTTCAGGGAACACGCCGGATTCCGGTACAATATGCCAAACGGATTGTTGGAAACAAACAATACGGCGGTGTTCGTCAGTACATCCCTTTAAAGGTTAATGCAGCTGGCGTAATGCCCATCATTTTTGCCCAGGCTATTATGTTTGTGCCTATGGCATTTGTACAGTACGGAAGTGCGGAAAGCATGAGCTGGTTTGCTAGCAGTTTCACAGACTTTACCGGTTTCATGTACAACTTTATTTTCGCTTTGCTGATTATTGCCTTCACCTATTTCTACACCGCAGTAACAGTAAACCCGAACCAAATGGCCGAAGATATGAAACGGAACGGAGGTTTTATACCAGGTGTGAAACCAGGTAGAAAAACAATGGAGTTCCTCGACAACATCATGTCTCGCATTACATTGCCAGGTTCAATGTTTTTAGCATTAGTTGCAATACTACCAGCGTTTGCAATGATATTTGGAGTAAACAATCAATTTGCTCAATTTTTTGGCGGAACATCACTCCTTATTTTGGTAGGGGTAGTTCTCGATACCTTGCAGCAAATTGAAAGCCACTTGTTAATGCGCCATTATGATGGATTAACAAAAAGTGGAAGGATCAAAGGCAGGGCTGGTGGCGCCTCTGGTATGTAAGGAATAAGTGTTCTTTGATGATATTTTATAAAACAAAGGATGAGATTGAGCTATTGCGTTTAAGCAATCAATTGGTTGCCAAAACACATGCGACAATTGCTCCTTTGATCAAGCCGGGAATTAAAACAATAGCACTCGACAAAATTGCTGAGGAATTTATCAGGGATAATGGCGGGGTGCCTGGGTTTTTAAATTTCAATGGTTTCCCAAACAGCCTGTGTGTATCGGTAAACGATAGTGTGGTGCATGGGGTTCCAGGAAATTATGAACTAAAAGATGGCGATATTGTTTCGGTTGATTGTGGTGTGCTAATGAATGGCTTTTATGGCGATTCGGCTTATACCTTCCCTGTTGGTGAGGTTAGCGATGAGGTTAAAAAGTTGTTACGTGTTACGATGGAAGCATTGTACTTAGGACTCGATCAGGCTCAAAAAGGAAAACGGATTGGCGACATCAGTTATGCGATCCAGCACTATGCCGAATCTCAGGGGTATTCGGTAGTGCGCGAACTTGTTGGACATGGAGTAGGGCGCGATTTGCACGAAAAACCGGAAGTACCCAACTATGGTAAGCGGGGCTGGGGACCTAAAATTAAGGAAGGTCTTGTAATTGCCATAGAGCCAATGATAAACATGGGCAAAAAAGAGGTTGTGCAAGACGACGATGGATGGACAATCCGTACGCGCGATGGTTTACCTTCGGCACATTTCGAGCACAGCATCGCAATCCATAATGGAGGTGTTGATATTTTATCGGATTTTAATATTATCGAAGAAGCATTAAATAAAAAGTAAAAAGCTTATTTATGGCAAAACAGGCATCTATAGAACAGGACGGAACGATAATCGAATCATTATCGAATGCCATGTTTCGTGTCGAACTTGAGAATGGGCATATTATCACAGCACATATCTCGGGCAAGATGAGGATGCACTATATAAAAATATTACCAGGCGACAGGGTAAAAGTGGAAATGTCGCCTTATGATTTAAGTAAAGGAAGAATATCATTCAGGTACAAATAAACAAGAAAAACCATGAAGGTAAGAGCATCAGTAAAGAAACGGAGCGAGGATTGTAAAATCGTAAAGCGCAAAGGGAAGATTTTTGTAATCAATAAAAAGAACCCTAAGTTTAAGCAGCGCCAGGGTTAATTGTGAAATTAATAAATAATATTTAGTATATGGCAAGAATTGTTGGGGTTGATTTACCTAAGAATAAACGGGGCGAAGTAGGCTTAACCTACATTTTTGGAATCGGAAGGAATTTATCCAGGACGATACTTACAAAAGCCGAAATAGGCTTTGATGTAAAAGTGAAAGATTGGACAGATGATGAACTAACTAAGATCAGGACAATCATTAACGAAGATCTCAAAGTTGAAGGTGAATTGCGTTCGGAAACCCAATTGAACATTAAGCGATTGATGGACATTGGTTGCTACCGTGGCATCCGCCACCGGATTGGTTTGCCCACTCGTGGACAAAGCACGAAAAACAATGCTCGTACCCGGAAAGGTAGAAAGAAAACAGTTGCTAATAAAAAGAAAGCTACTAAGTAGAATAATATAGTTTGACATGGCAAAGAAGAAGATAGCATCAGCAAAAAAGAGAGTCGTAATTATTGAACCCACAGGACAGGCGCATATACAGGCTTCTTTTAATAATATTATTGTGACCTTGACCAACAACAGTGGGCAGGTAATTTCGTGGTCATCGGCAGGAAAAATGGGCTTTAGAGGTTCGAAAAAGAACACTCCTTATGCTGCCCAAACAGCAGCCTCCGATTGCGCCAAAGTAGCCCACGACCTTGGCTTACGAAAGGTAAAAGTATTTGTGAAAGGCCCTGGAGCCGGACGTGAATCAGCCATCCGTACCATCCATAATTCAGGTATCGAGGTAACAGAAATTATGGATGTGACCCCATTGCCACACAATGGTTGTCGTCCGCCAAAACGTAGAAGAGTATAATCCTTAGTGTAGTTGAAGTAGTTCTTGTAGAAGAAAAATAATAAGAGAATGGCAAGATATATTGGACCAAAAAGTAAGATTGCAAGAAAATTTGGAGAACCTATTTTCGGCCCCGATAGGGTTTTTGAAAAGAAAAACTATCCCCCGGGAATGCACGGCAATAACAAGCGCCGTAAAAAGATGTCGGAATATGGTGTTCAGCTAAAAGAAAAGCAAAAAGCCAAATATACCTACGGTGTGTTGGAAAAGCAATTCCGTAATATGTTTAAGCGCGCCCAACGCAGTAAAGGGGTAACCGGTGTCGAATTGTTGCAGCTGCTCGAATCGAGACTCGACAACGTAGTATTCCGTTTGGGCATTGCCCCTACACGATCGGCTGCTCGCCAATTGGTAGGCCACCGCCACATTACTATCGACGGAAGGGTAATGAACATACCTTCATACATTGTAAAACCTGGGGAACTGATTTCCGTGCGCGAGAAATCAAAATCGCTTGAAGTGATCACCGAATCTATGGCATCGGGTCGTCACAGGTTATATTCATGGTTGGAATGGGACAACGTAAGCCTAACCGGAAAATTTATGAACAAGCCTGAGAGGGAGGAAATTCCTGAAAATATTAAAGAACAATTGATTGTTGAATTGTATTCAAAATAAAACTTATAAATAAACGCTATGGCAATATTAGCATTTCAGAAGCCTGAGAAAGTTATAATGATAGAATCGGACGAGCATCACGGAAAATTCGAGTTTCGTCCACTTGAGCCAGGTTATGGAATTACCATTGGAAATGCCTTGCGAAGGATTTTATTGTCATCTTTGGAAGGTTACGCAATAACCACTCTTAAAATTGAAAGCGTTGAGCATGAATTTACTACCATAACCGGGGTAAACGAAGATATCACAGAAATTGTGCTCAATATGAAACAAGTTCGCTTCAAAAGAAAGAGCGAAGACTTTGATGAAGAAAAAGTGAATATTACTATTACCGGACAAGAAACATTTACCGCTGGTGATATTAATAGGTTCCTTACCGGCTTCGAGGTGTTGAATACCAACCTTGTTATTTGCAGGATGGAACCCGATGTGAAACTCCAAATTAGTCTTTCAATAAACAAAGGACGTGGTTATGTTACATCGGAAGAAAACAAGCCAATTGATGCAGAGTTCGGTGTTATTCCAATCGATTCCATCTTTACACCTATCAAAAATGTAAAGTTCCACATCGAAGATTTCAGGGTTGAACAAAAAACCGACTACGAAAAACTGCTCCTCGAAATTGAAACTGATGGGTCTATTTTTCCAAAAGAGGCTTTAAAAGAAGCAGCCCGGATTTTGATCCAACACCTGTTGCTTTTCTCCGACGAGAAGATTACCCTCGACCCGACCGAGAAATTCGAAAACGAAGAATTCGACGAGGAAATACTCCACATGCGCCAGATGCTGAAAACCAAACTTGTAGATATGGACTTGTCGGTACGTGCATTGAATTGCCTAAAAGCAGCCGATGTGGAAACATTGGGCGACCTGGTCACATTCAACAAAAACGATTTGTTGAAGTTCAGGAACTTTGGTAAGAAATCACTCACCGAATTGGACGAGCTATTGGATGCAATGCAATTGTCGTTTGGGATGGATATTTCGAAATATAAATTAGAAAAAGAATAGATAAATTCGATTTTAGGGGCACTGCGAAGTGGATAATCCTAAAATCAAAAAGTAAGGTTGAGAGATGAGACACAGAAAGAAATTCAATCATTTAGGTAGAAAAAGTGCTCACAGAAAAGCAATGCTATCAAATATGGCCAACTCGTTGATTCTTCACAAAAGAATTGAGACAACTGTTGCTAAAGCCAAAGCGTTGCGTATCTATGTTGAACCTTTAATTACAAAATCAAAGGAGGATACCACCAATTCAAGAAGGGTTGTATTCAGTTACCTCAAAGATAAATATGCAGTTTCAGAATTGTTCCGCGAAATTTCATCGAAAGTGATGAACAGGCCGGGAGGTTATACACGCATTATCAAAACAGGAAGCCGTTTGGGCGACAGTGCCGAAATGTGCCTAATCGAACTGGTAGATTATAACGAAAACTTGCTCGGTACAAAACAAGAAACAAAGGCTAAATCAACTACACGTCGTTCGCGTCGTGGCAAAGCAAAGGCAGAAGCAGATGCTCCAGTAGCAGCAGCCAAAACAGCAGCGCCTGCCAAAAAGGAAAAAGCAGAAGCGAAGAAAGTTGAGGCTAATGCTGAAGTTGCACCAGCCAAAGAAGAAGCGGTGATAGAAGAAGTGAAAGCCGAAGAACCAATGGCTGACGAACCAAAAGCCGAAGTTGAAAAAACTACTGAAGAAAATACCAAAGAGTAAAAGAATAAATAAGTGGTGGGTTTGAATACGGGGGATGGGGAGTAATCTTTATCCCTCGTTTCGTGTTTATGGTGTATGAAGAAAGACTGAATTAGATTAATGGCAAGAGATTGAAGAATTAGATTGACGGGAATTATTTTGAATCTTTTTCTAATGGAAAACAGAAAAATAAATCATCATAAAAAATGTATTTGTCATTCTAATCAAAATAAATGGCACATAAGTAAAAGGTAAACGAATAGTATAAATTACTTAAATAAAATATTATGGGACTAATTTCACAAATTACTGGAAGACAAATTATTGATTCGCGTGGCAATCCCACCGTTGAGGTTGATGTATATACCGAAAGTGGCTATTATGGACGTGCAGCTGTTCCCTCTGGCGCATCGACCGGGATTCACGAAGCACTCGAATTACGCGATGGTGATAAAAATCGTTTTCTTGGAAAAGGAGTTTTAAAAGCGATCCAAAACATCAATACTACATTAAACCAGGAATTACAGGGTTTTTCTGTTGAAGATCAAATAGGGATTGACAATGCTATGATCCAGCTTGATGGTACTGAAAACAAGGGAAATCTTGGAGCCAATGCCATGTTAGGTGTTTCGCTGGCAGTTGCGAAAGCAGCAGCCATGTCGACCGGACAGCATTTGTTCCGTTACATAGGGGGTGTTAATGCAAAAACGCTTCCTATCCCTATGATGAACATCCTGAACGGAGGTCAACATGCCGATAATAAAATCGACATCCAGGAATTTATGATCATGCCCGTTGGAGCCTCTACCTTTAGCGAAGCTTTGCGCATGGGCATTGAAGTTTTCCATAATTTGAAGTCTGTACTTAAAGTTAAAGGACAATCGACAAACGTAGGCGACGAAGGTGGTTTTGCCCCCAATCTTGAATCGAACGAAGAGGCCATTGAAGTGGTGATTGAAGCCATCGAAAAAGCCGGATACAAACCAGGTCAAGATATATACATCGGACTTGATGCAGCTGCCTCTGAATTTTACGACGAAAAACGAAAAGTATATCATTTCGAATCGACAGGCGAAGATATGACCTCATCAGAAATGGTGGCCTATTGGAAAAATTGGGTCGAAAAATATCCTATCCTTTCCATCGAGGATGGTTTGCATGAAGACGACTGGAAAGGCTGGCACGAACTGACCCAGGCTATTGGTCACAAGGTTCAGATTGTGGGCGATGATCTTTTCGTTACCAACGTGAAACGTTTGCAACGAGGGATCGACGAAAAATCGGCCAATTCAATTCTTATCAAAGTAAATCAAATTGGAACCCTGTCGGAAACAATCAACGCCGTTCGTTTGGCCGACATCCATTCGATGACATCGATTATAAGCCACCGTTCGGGCGAAACCGAAGACACATTTATTGCCGACCTGGCAGTAGCTTTAAATACTGGACTTATAAAAACAGGTTCGGCCTCGCGTTCCGACCGTATTGCAAAATACAACCAATTGTTGCGTATCGAAGAATTGCTTGGCTCCTCAGCCAGGTATCTTGGACGAGACTTTAAATTTTTGAAATAGAAATACATGGAGGCCACCTAAACAAAGGCTTTTGTGGAAAGATGTTGGAGCAATGGTGTAGTGATTGGCTTTTTATAATAGGCCAGATACACCATCGCTCCATTTTTTTTTTACTATTCAAAACCAGCATGGGTGAACCCGATTGCCCCAAGACTCCATTTTTCAATTACTCAGCACGCCATTTTTTTTATGCACATATATACATTTATATATATTGCATTATTAATGTATTTTATCTAAATTTAGGCTTTTCAAAAATCCGAGTAAAGGGACTAAAAACACTGTAAAAGAAATGGACTTATTAAAAGAAAAGCTTAGAAAAAAGATTGAAGAATGGCGCCCCCGGACCGAGCGGTTAATGCACGAATTTGGCGATGTTGTTATTGATAAAGTAACCGTATCCCAGGTATTGGGTGGAATGAGAGGGATTAAAAGCCTTGTGACCGACATTTCGTACCTCGATCCCAACGAAGGGATCCGATATAGGGGATACACCTTGCCCGAGGTTTTTGAAAAGTTGCCAAAACCCAAAGGGGCCGAAATGCCTTATGTAGAAGGCCTGTTTTATTTGCTCCTTACCGGCGATATACCAAACGATGAAGAAGTAGGGGAAGTAATCGATGAATTCAGAAAACGTAGGATATTGCCACGATATGTCTACGAAGTGATAGATGCATTTCCTTGTTGCAGCCATCCTATGGTCATTTTTTCATCTGCCATCATGACCCTTGAAAGGGAATCTTTCTTTAACAAAAAATACCAGGCTGGAATTGCCAAAAGCGACTATTGGGATTCGACCTACGAGGATACTCTTAACCTGTTGGCAAAACTGCCCGAAATAGCTTCCTACATTTACCATAAGCTTTATCGCGAAGGACAAAAGCGTATCCAATCGAACCCCGATCTTGATTATGGTGCCAACTTTGCCCACATGATGGGTAAAACAAAGCCTTACGACGATGTTTCGCGTTTGCATTTCATTATCCATGCCGACCACGAAAGTGGCAACGTAAGCGCACATACCGGACACCTTGTGGCTAGTTCGCTGTCGGATGTGTACTATTCAATTTCGGCTATGATAAATGGCTTGGCAGGCCCGTTGCATGGCTTGGCCAACCAGGAGGTATTACGCTGGCTGCAAGATCTTATGGATAAAATGGGTGGCGATATACCTACCGAAGACGAGATGAAGCAATATGTATGGCAAACCCTGAATTCGGGGCAGGTGATCCCTGGGTATGGCCATGCTGTGTTGCGGAAAACAGATCCTCGGTATACCGTGCAGAGGGAGTTCAGCCTAAAATATTTAAAAGATGACCCTTTGTTCAAATATGTCGATTTGTTGTACAAAGTTGTTCCCGACATTTTAAGGGAGCAGGGCAAAGCCAAAAACCCATGGCCCAACGTCGATGCACAATCAGGTATTATCCAATGGCACTTTGGTGTAACCGAATACGATTTCTATACTGTGTTGTTTGGCATTGGACGTTCCATTGGGATTTGTGCCAACATTATTTGGGACCGCGCCCTGGGCTATCCTTTGGAAAGGCCAAAATCGCTTACCACCGACATGCTCGAAGAAATGGTAAAAAAAGCAACAGCTAAATAATTAATTCTCTTTTCATTGTTTCAGGCCCGGATTTTCCGGGCCTTTTTTGTTTGAGAAACCAAAGAATGGAACAAAATGGAAAGGTATAATAAAGAAGAAAGGAAATTTAGGTTTGCATTAATTGGAACATTAAAATCATCGTGGATGTGGGGGCAAACATAGCTTGGAAATGCTAAATATGGTTTTCTGTCCCAAAATTTCAAAGACCTAAATTTCCTGTGTCCGTAATATGGACGGGTCAAATTAAACCAAATTGATTATAAATATTCCTATCATTTTGCATCTGGTAGCAATTCTATGGTAAGTGGTATTAAAATTCTCATAGGTGGTAGAAATGGAATTCTCCATTATTTATCGTCCCAAGCTTTAACGAAGGTGGACTCCAAATCTCTATCGTTTTCTATCAATCTACTATTTTGTCAAATCATCCATTGCTTTAAGAAAATCATCCTTGTTTCGGCGCGAAACAGTAACGTGGTGGGTGTTGCTCATCACCACAAAAGCCTCTTTTCGGTTGTATTTTTTAATGTGCAACAAGTTGACAATGTATGAATTGTGTATCCTAAAAAAGCCAGTCAAGGCCGGGATGTCCATAAAATCTTTTAAGTTCTTTGGGGTAGTGAATTTGGTTTCGGTAGTAATAATGTGTGTGTAAGCACCCTCGGCCTCTAAATAAATGATCTGTTCCGGATCGATGTATTCGACCCCGTCCATGCTGTTAATAGCTACCTTTTTATGGCTGATTACAGCCAGGCTGTTGAATAAATTCGAATAATCAGGTACAGTATAATTTGCAACACTGCGCCTGGCTCTCACCCTCTTCACTGCATTTATCAATTCGGGAATGCTGATAGGTTTCAACAGATAGTCGATGGCATTTACTTTAAAAGCCTCCAGTGCATATTGGTTATAAGCTGTGATAAAGATCAGTTCAAAATTTCTTTCAGGAAGGATTTCCAACATTTCGAAACCGTTCATTTTGGGCATTTCTATGTCAAGGAACACAATGTCTGGTTGCTTATCGTTGATAAGTTGAATCCCCTGACTGGCTGATTGCGCAGACCCTGCAACCTCCACATCCTGACAGAAATCTTCGATAATCAGTTTTATCGAAACAATGGCTGCTTCTTCGTCATCAATAATTATTGCCTTATAGTTGCTCACATCCAGAATTTGTTCAAATATATTCTTAAGCAAGTGAAATCCCAAATATATTGCCTTATTCGGAAACCTTCAAAATAGCAAAATAACCTTGCTTATGAAAAACAGCAATGCCCTCTGGCAATTGGCCGAGTATGGCGTAAAAGGCTTAGCCCTTTATAAAGGATTGAATCAAGCAATAGAAAGGTTTTATTTCTTGATCGTAGATTTTGCTGTATACGCATAGTTTCTACTGACCCTGTGGTGAAGCCAATTTTTTATTAGTTTCGCTTTTTGATTTTATGAAAACTTAGCTAATGGCAAAAAAAATAATCCATCCGGGAACTATGATATACCCGCTTCCGGCAGTGCTTGTAAGTTGTGGGGCAACACCCGACGAATTCAATATATTGACCATTGCGTGGACCGGCACGATTTGCTCCAAGCCGCCTTTGTGCTATATCTCGGTACGGCCCAACCGACATTCTTATGCAATCATCAAAAAAAACATGGCCTTTGTGATCAATCTAACTACCGAAAGCTTGGTGTACCCAACCGATTGGTGTGGCATAAAGTCGGGCAAAGAACACAACAAATTCGAGGCGATGAAGCTTACTCCGATAATGTCGTCGCTGGTTGCGGCCCCACTGATTGAGGAATCGCCAGTGAGCATCGAGTGTAAAGTAAGCCAGATAATCCCACTTGGGTCGCACGACATGTTTGTGGCCGAAGTACTTGCCATACATGCCGACGAAAGCCTGATAAAGCCCAATTCGAATTCACTTGAACTAGACAATGCAAAACTGATCAACTATGCCGGTGGAAAATATTTTAAGATGGGAGAGGAGCTGGGTAGTTTTGGATATTCGCTTCAGATTGAAAAAGAAAATTAGATAAAGAAAATGGGCGAGTGTATATCGAAATATTTTTTGTTGAACGATGAAATTTTGGAGGATGTCCATTTTACGGATGATTGGTTGAAAGGTGAAAGGATTTTATACGATGTGATGCGGGTAATAAGAGGGATTCCCCTGTTCTGGGACGATCATTACGAAAGGCTTCGGAACTCTTCGGCATTGTCGGGTCTGCCTTTGCAATATTCCAATCTTGAAATTTATCGAAAGCTTATTCAGCTCATTGAACGGAATAATATCCTGGAAGGTAATTTAAAAATGCTTTTCTCCCAAGAAGACAACAATGGGAAACAAAACCTGATTGCTTATTTCGTGGCTCACAAATATCCTTTGCCATCCGAGTATAATTCGGGTGTGCGTACAATCACATTAAGAGCCGAACGCAAAAACCCCAATGTGAAACTGGTGAATAAAAGCCTGCGCGACCGCTGCAATCAACTAATTGCAGAAGAGGGTGTGTACGAGGTTTTGCTGGTCGACCACGAAAATAATATCACCGAGGGCAGCCGATCGAATGTATTCTTTATCTGCCAAAATGAAATAATTACACCACCCGTATCGGATGTATTGCCTGGGATAACCCGTGCCTATATCCTTAAAATTTGCGCCGAATTGAAAATGAAAATCGTAGCGAGAAAAGTAGGGCTTGATGAAATAGACCAGTTCGATGGTATTTTCATTTCAGGTACCTCACCGAAGGTATTGCCTGTTGTTGCAGTCAACGATTATACGTTTTCTTTCGAGAGTATCCTGTTGAAGCGGATTATGCAGGCTTTCGACAGGATGATTGAGGAGTACATAGTTCAGCATAAACAGGCCAATAAGGAAAAAGTATAAACAAAAAAACTGGAAAAAGGACTATTAAAAATATCAATCGCGCCAATGTAAGCAATCTCAAATAGATAAATGAGAACATAAAAAGAATCCGGTCCTATGGTAGAACCGGATTTTTTTATTTATTATTAATCAATCGACAATAATCAATCAATTAGTCCTTCACGATCTTCATTTCCTTGATCAGGTTTGTGGCACCTGCATATTTATCAACCACAAAAAGGACATAACGAATATCGCAGACTATAGTTCTTTGTAATTTTTTATCAAACTGAATGTCGCTGCTCATGGCTTCGGAGTTGCCATCGAAGGCTGTCCCGATCAATTCGCCATTGCCATTGATAACAGGGCTTCCTGAGTTACCACCTGTAATGTCGAGGTTGGCAATAAAGCAAACCGGCATTTTGTCTCCCATGCCGTACTGTCCGTAATCTTTTGCTTTGTATAGTTCTTTCAGTTTTGGGGCTACGATAAATTCCTCATTGGTCGGGTCTTCTTTTTCCATCACACCATCGAGGTAAGTAATAAAGTCGTATTCGACAGCATCGCGTGGGACATAATCCTTCACCGATCCATAAGTGACCCTCATGGTTGAGTTTGCATCAGGATAGTAATCTTTATTTGGGTTCATTTCGCGCAGGCCGGCGATAAATAAGCGTTTTGCTGTGTCGAATTTTGTATTGGAAGCAGCTTCTTTCATATTCATGTCCATAAATACACCGTAAAGAGAATTAAAAGCTAGGATGGCCGGATCTTTTTCCAGTGTTTTTAATTTAGGCTTGTCGAGAAATTTATTCAACTTTTCTTCGCTTGAAAAAACAGATTTATTAAACACATAATCTGCATACTTGTAAAAATCGCCTTTGAATTTCTTATGGACTTCTTTGAAAATTGAAGGTTGAAGATCTTCGGGGACATCTTCGGAATACGCCTTAAACATTGCTGCGAGAATGCCTTTGTCAATTTTTTCATTATATTCTTTAAAATGCTCCGCAGCTGCAACACGTAATTTTTCAACCACGGGGGCGGGGTCTTTATCTTGTTTCAACATCCCCATTAAACCTCTTCCCTGGCGGGAAAAGGAGATTATATCGGCTCCCTGGTTAAATGCACTTTCAATCAAATACCAAAATGCTTTTTGCGATTGGCTTTCGGTTTTGGTTTTATAATAATTTTCGAAATCAGAGATTACATTTCCGTATTTTTCTTTTCGCTCAGGTGTAGCGTTAGCCCATTGGGCAAATTGTTTTTCGACTTCGCGTTTTTGATCGGCTACTTTCAGTCGTTTCAGAGCCTTGGTTTCTTCGGCGTCTTTTTTCCAGAAATTACCAAGATAGGCATAATTCTCTGCATATTGGATCCGGACTTTATCACTCTTGTCCATTTCCTCTTTCATGATCTTCATTTTAATGTCGCGAAGTTTCACGGTGGCTGGGTTTAGCTGGTCAACTTTTAGATCAATGCCATACGAGGTAAGGTAGCGGTCGGTGCTGCCGGGGTAACCAAAAATCATCGCATAGTCGTTTTCTTGTACACCCTTCAGAGAAATAGGAAGTGAATGTTTTGGCTTGTAGGGTATGTTGTCTTTCGAATATTTGGCGGGAGTTCCATCAGGGGCCATATATACCCTGAACATGCTAAAGTCGCCCGTATGCCGTGGCCAAATCCAGTTGTCGGTGTCGCCACCATATTTTCCAATCGATGATGGAGGGGCACCCACTAGGCGGACATCCAAAAATGTTTCGTACACGAACAGGTAATATTCGTTTCCGGCAAACATGCTCCGTACACTGGCTTCGAAATGGGTATCACCAATAGCTTCTTTTTCAACCTTGTCGGCTGCCTCATTAATGGCATTGTTGCGGTCGGCTTCACTCATGGTATCGGTTACATTGGCCAATACTTTTTCGGTCACATCCTCAATGCGGATCAGGAAGGAGGCGGTCTTGCTCTCGTTCACAAGTTCTTCGTCGCGGCTCATGGCCCAGAAACCATCGGTGAGATAGTCGTGATCGACAGTCGAATGGGCTTGGATGTCGCCGTATCCACAGTGGTGATTAGTTAGCAACAAGCCTTCCGACGAAATCATTTCTCCGGTGCAATTACCTCCGTCAAGGCGAACAATGGCATCTTTCAAACTAGCGTTGTTGATGTCGTATAACTGCTTTTGGGTAAGTTTTAATCCAAGTTTTTGCATTTCTGCATATTTCTTTTGACCAATCAAAAAAGGAAGCCACATGCCTTCGTCGGCTTTCAGGGTTCCTCCAAAAATCAATACAAAAGATAAAATTGCTGTTAAAATTCTTGTCTTCATAAAGTCACTGTTTAAATTTTAAATTTTGGTAAAAGTAATTATTTCTATATAGTTCATCTCGTAATTTTCAAATTTGCCACAAAATAAATCAATCAAGCTGTTGAAAGTCAACTTCTCAATCTATAATCAACATATATTTCCATTTTTTGATATTTCCTATTTGCACTAATCCTGTTTCTTTCTCCTGATTAACCAAGCGAAATATTTTTTGTTATCCCCCCATTTTGAAAAGGCTCACGTCTTACAACAATCAGGCACAAAATGATAAGCATTTGAAATATTGTGATTTGATCTAAAACATAGGAAGCTCAAACTGGTTCAAACTGTACGAAGATTTGCAAAAGTTGTACGGATACGGGCAAAAGCTTTTAATGATTGTTGATGGATGATTAAAGAATAATGGAAAATAGGAATAGAAACGCAAGGATATAACTATGTGAAATTATTAAAATAAATTCCGCAAAATTGCAAATTGTTAATCTGAGAACTTTCTCTTGAACACAAAAAGAATAAAATCTGTGAATAATCTGTGGCATTTTTCAAAGAAATATTAAAGCCACAGATTCACAGATTTCAATAATAGCCAATATAATTAACTCAGATTAAATCAATCTTTAGATTGATTTCTGAGAAATTGCTAATTCTTAAATTGGGGAAGTTAATTCGACAGTTTCTCAATGATAATAAGCCGACTCTATAATGATTCAATTTTACATCCTGAGTATTAATAAACTAATTGAATTTATTTGCTGCAACTTGGAAAAACCTCTTTGATTAATCAATATTCATTAATCACTAATCATTTCTTCCCTTTTCGCCTTTCCCGTTCTTTCAGGATCAAACTAAGTTCGCGACCGGTTTGTCCGGCCACCGATGTGTTTTCTTCTGCTCTGCGAAAGAGATAGGGCATCACATGCTGAACGGGTCCGTACGGCAGATATTTGGCCACATTATAGCCTTCGTTTCCCAGGTTGAAACTGATATGGTCGCTCATGCCAAACAATTGGGCAAAATAAATCCGGCTGTCGTTTTTCTCCAGACCTTGTTCGGCCATCAGGTCGGCGAGGTATTGCGAGCTGTATTCGTTGTGTGTGCCATTGAAAATGGAAATGCGGTCGATATGCTCCATGCAGTACTTTAGGGCTGCATTGTAATCCCTGTCGGTGCTTTCTTTGTCGGGCTGGATGGGCGATTTATAGCCTTTTTCTTTCGCCCTTTCTCGCTCTTTTTCCATGTACGCACCCCGAACAAACTTCACCCCATAGAAATAGTTGTTGGCTTTGGCATGTTCGTAGGATTGTTTCAGGAAATCCAAGCGATCCCACCGGTACATCTGCAAAGTATTGTACACAATGGCTTTTTCTTTGTTGAATTGCATTTGGTTTTCGGTCACTACATCGTCGATAAATTTTTGAAACCAGCTATCCTCGGCATCAATCAAAATGGGTATGTTGGCATCGTAGGCCGCCTGGCAAAGGGTATTTACTCGTTTGCGAAAGTTGTCGGCTTCTATTTTATCGGCAGCAGAAAGCTTTGCCCCTGCACTAACTTTTTCGAGGATATCGGCACGTGTAAAGGCAGTGGGTTTAAAAACCGCGAACGGAACATTGGGGTCGCTTGCTGCGTTCTTTATCGATTGCAACGTTTCCTTAACCGCATGTTCAATATCTTCGATCGACTCTTTCCCTTCCACAGAAAAATCCAGGATGGCCTTTACCTTGTACTTTTCCAGCAATCGAACCGATTTCTGGCACCCATCGATGGTTTCGCCCCCTACAAAATGTTTGTACACAGTGGGTTTTACGATCCATCCAATAGGGATTTTTAGGCTAAGAGCCAATCCGAGTAATTTATTGGCAAATATTACCAGCTTGGTGTTGGCAAGAATGCGGAACAAAAAATAGGCCCAGGCCAGGTCTTTGTCCGATTTGCTGCGGAATGCTATTTCAGTGTTGTTAAAATCCATTGTGTTCAATTTTTTGCAAATATATAACAGACGAGTATTGATTGGTGAGGTTGAATGATAAAAGTTTAGGGCTTTTTGTTGTACCTATGTAGTACCCGAACAAAAAAGCCGACTCGTGAAAGTCGGCTTTTGCCTTGTACCCAGAGCCGGGGTCGAACCGGCACGTCATTGCTGACACTGGTGTTTGAGACCAGCGCGTCTACCAATTCCGCCATCTGGGCGTGTTTTTAAAGGTGTGCAAAAATAGTAATTGTTTTCGATTTCCGAATATGAAATCAATTAATCTTTTTGCTCAGGATCTGAGCAAAACCTGCTGAAACGATATGATAAGCCCAATGTTATGCTTAACTCAGAACCAACCTGAGTCCCACGAACATATTGATACAGTGGTATATCAGTTAAGCCATAAAGGGTAAACTGATTAAACGTGTAACTTAATTGGGGTATGAAGAATATTTTTTTCGATCCTGTCGATCTTGGATCAAGATTATAATTTATAACCTGATCGACATTTCTTGCAGATTCCAATTTTCCAATCCATTCTGCCTTAAGTTGAGTTGTAATACCAAGTTTTCTGAAAAACGTTTTACTTGCAAACAATCCCACGCTTGTATAGTCACCAAATTTTTGTCCTAATGAATTAAACCCTTTTTTAATAAATAAGGCATTCGCAAAAAAGTTCAATTTCATAGTCGGGTATGCTCTTAATCCAAACAAGTAAAGAAGAATATCCTGTGAGCCGTTTGAAGGTTGAACGGTTGGGGGGGAGATTAAATAATACTCTTTCCCGGTTGTCGGATTTGTGTATACAAGAGATGAATCAGTGTGTGAACCTATTGGGATTTTATATCCAAGGCCAATTGTGATCTCAGTTTTCTTTGAAGCCGACGACTTATAATATATGTCATATCGCGGAAATATCAATAAATCGCCAAAGCCCGAAGAAAAGACATCGTCAGCATTACGTTCTTTCAATTCGACCAACCTCTTATCCAAATAATAACCCAATGAAACCTCCAAGGTTAACTTATTCGTTATTCCATACCCAGCCCTGAAGTACATGTACTTACTACTTAATGCATCAAATAATGGTAATGTATCCCTGTCTTCAACAAAAAATTTGTTACTATTGGAATATTTGTAATTACCAGCTAATTCAATTTGTTTTTCCCTTAATACCCCTTGCGAAAATCCGCCGGCAATTGGGCTTCCATTACCACCGGAGCAACACCCTTGTGCACTACCTTCAGTTATGATAAACAGTTGTAGTAAAACAACAATAATAAAATGACGCATGGTTTTTAAATTTTAAATAAGCTTTACAGGCTGGCTATTAAAAAAGATTCTTAATGAGCAACAGAAAATTTTACTGTTTTTGTTCCCACATTAGTTTGCATTCTTAAAAAATAGAGCCCATCGCTTAAACGGTCAGTATTGAACTGAAATTCGCCCAATCCACTATTTGGAATCACATCTAATAGATTTAATACCATTTCTCCTGTTACATTTAAAACATCAATATTTATCACTTTTGATGATTTAATTATTGAGTATGAAACAGTGATTATATCTTGCGATGGATTAGGGAATAGACTAAAATTAAACGAATTATCAAAATCATTTATCGATACAAAATTGCAATCCGATAAAGCTTCACTGATTGCAGTTTCAATGCCATTGGCAGTATAATTCATATTATAATACACCTTATGTCCGGAACAACCAACAACAATTATTTTTGGCATTCCAGGAATACCATAATCCGACATGTTTACAGAAGAACTACTAATAATTGCATCGGATTCACCCAAACCATTGCTGTTTGCCCACGAAGATAATGATGAACAACTGGTATTTGCATAATCGTCGACCAAATAATACTTAACCTGGCCGGGATGTGAGCTTTCGAAATTTTCTACTGCTGTATATGCTGCCAATGCTGGAGCTAAGCAACTAAAACATGGCATTACCCATGCAATAACGATTACCTTCCCTTCATCCATTTCTGTGTAAAGACTGTGGGAAATCCCATTACAATCATCCGCCGAAAAATCAGAGGCTACGGTCTGCGAAAAGGTTAATGACGTATATAAAACGCTTAAAACTAAAAGAATAAATCTCTTCATAATAAAATAGAATTAGAGTTAAAATTAATTTAATTGTTCTTTAGCCTGGGTTGAAATACCCTTTTCAACAACCATAAAACAATGAAAACAAATATTGAAAAAACATATACGAATTTAGAGTATGGAAAGGGTTTAAGCTAATCTGCAAGTGTTGAGTGTGGCGAATTAAACAAGATGTTTATCGTGTTTATCGCGATAAACATCAGCTTTAAAAATAGTTCTGATAAGTTGTAGGACGTGGGAGTTGTTTTAATTTTTTTACCATAAGCGACTCATGCCTTTCTGCTTATCTCCATCAACTTCTCTCTATTGGTGATTTTTATGACATTGTTTGTGATATCAATGATGCTTTCCTCTTTTAAATCTTTCAAAATCCGGATAGCACTGTCTCTCGACATTCCAGTAAGATTGGCAAGATCGTGCCGGGAAATACGGATCTCATGGTTTCTCTCATCAAATATTTTATCATTCAAATAAAGTAGGCCATCGGCAATGCGCCCATGCATATTTTTCTGGGTCAGGCTGATGAACCGTTCGTAGTTGAAAATCCCGTTTTTGCTGAGGTGCATCATAAAGGCATCAGCAAAATCGCAATTCTTTTTTATGATTGACTTGAAAAGGCCCATCTCGATAAAACAAACCGTGGAATCTTCCACGGCCATTACCGAAAAATGGTGCATGTTATCGGCATAAATGCCAGGCCCACCAAGAAACTGGGTGGGCTTGATAAAATGAAGGATTAGGCTTTTGTCGTTCGAGCTTTCGATATACACTTTTGCCAGGCCCGATGTAAAACTTATTACGTGGGTTAGGGGTGCGCCTTGCTTTACAATTACCTCACCGGCTTTATAGGACACCCTGATTTTAATGTCGCTAATCTGGCACAATTCTTCCTCACTCAAGCCTTTAAATAAAGGAGATTTCTGCGAGCAATTGCAACAATTGATACCTTCTTGATTATTCATATTTTATCTGAAAAATGCACCCCGCAAAAGAAAACTCTTGCAAGGTGCACGAAATTTACCAAAAAACCCCCACAAAAAAATTATTTTCTCTCTGGCCTATCGTATTGGCAACATGAATGAAGATTATCATAAACTTTCTTCTCTGCTGTATAATTCCGGGTATCGTAACCCACTGAAGCCACTTTTTTTTCAATGGCATCGAGGCTTGTTGCATCGGCATTATAGCTAACTGTGAGGATTTTCTTTTTCACACTCCATTTGGCTTTTGAAACCCCTTCGACCGAATTGGCTGCCTTTTCGATGGTTTTTTTGCACATTTCGCAATTGCCCCAAACTTTCACCGTATCGGTTTTTATTTCGCTTTTCTGAAAATTAGCCTTAAAATTAACATCGTTTGCAAATCCTTTCATTCCAAATACGAAAAGAGCTGCAATGGCGAATACTACTACTTTTGTTTTCATTTTATTAAATTTTAATAATTAAAAATATTCTCTTCCTTTATATTTTAATGAGTTTTTTCACATCAACAATGGTGTAATTATTCAAACGCAAGCGAACAAAATATAAGCCCGGAGCCTTGTCTTTCATATCAACATGTAGCTTGTTTTGAGACTGGTTTGCCTTTACGTTTTGCTGAAAAATCTCCTTTCCTTCTTCATCGATCACTTGAACAAGCATATCTTGATTTATCCCCATAAAACTTACTGTGGCATTGTTTGTAACCGGGTTTGGGGTGCATGAAAGGGCTAACTCTTCGGGGTGAATAATGATAGAGTTAACTGCACTACCTACAAGGATGGTATAATCTTCTACCTCACCATAATCGGAACTGCCACATGGTGTTCCGTTCGGGCCACTTTGCTGATCGTAAAGGCGCACCCTCATTCGCGAATTCCCAAGCATGGCATTGGAAGGGACAGAGATTGACCCGCTAACCGGCCCGGCTCCTGTACCAAGAACCAGTTTTTCGTTGCTATCGTCAAAATCCAGATCCTGGTTCCAATCGAACCATACAATAACTTTATCTGAATTATAACCATTCCCAAGGGTAACTACCATTGCATGAGAAGCGCCAACATGCAACTCAATGGTATCGCTTAAATAATTGCTGTAAGCTTGCGTACCTCCACTATTTTTTGTGAAATTATCAACTTGTACTTTTGAAATATATTCATAACCAGTACCTCCACCTGCATCACAATAGGCGGGTTCGGGGTGATCGACACTAATCAAAAGACTATCGTTATTGGTTATGGTATCCCCTGAATAACTGAGGACCATTAAAAGATCATATTGTCCAATGGCCGACATGTCGACCAGATTGGTATAGGTATAGATAATATAGTCGGCAGGAAGCAAGGTCCCCACAATGGTATCGGACGATACCAGCGTGTTATTGACATACAAATCGACAGGGATGTTCAATAGTGTATCGGTGCCAAAATTGGCAACTTTTACCGAAATTGCTTCCTGGTTGCTTAAGGTTGAACTGCTTAGAGGACCTTCGTACGAAAGAATACCTGCATCGACAGGCACAAGCTCAAGAGGATCGAAATGAAATGAGGCAATCCGGGTTTCCCAGTTTCCACTCGATGGAATGTATTCGGAAGTAAACCAAAAAGTCTCATCATCAACCGGGTCGAGGCTCATGTGCGAATAGTCGCCATAGCGGTTATTACCTGATTGAGATCCGGTGCCTGCAAAAATTTCAGTTTCGGTAATATTCATAATGCCCAGTGGAGCACCCACGGTATGTCCTGTAAAACGGAGTGAAGGATAGGTGGTTGATGAAGAAACTGAATAGGCCAATGCAATATTCCCGTGCATATCCATCGACATGCTGCCCATCCAGCGATTCTCGGCATCGGGTGCATAAGTCCCCTGCTGATAAATGGTCCAACTCGCTGTACTTGCTGTATCTTTTCTCAACTCGTACCAGCGAATCCCGGCATGGTCGTTTCCATCAACATCAACCACATAATTGCAAACCATAGACGAATGGTCTGGAAATTCCCGGTATTGCATCCTGAAATTCATAGCTTGGGCGATGGCATCAATTTTCTGACCATTAGGTTGCATGATATTGTTCCATCCACTTCCGAAATCGGAGTCGAAGGATTCGGTAATAAGTGTGTTTTGCAATGTCAGTGTCGAACTGCCGGTGTTGTTCCAATCGGCATGAAATTCCCAAATGCGCAAATGGTCGTTGGGATAACTGCCCCAGGCATTGTCGTTGTAGTAAGTAATATAATTGGGCGTGCCATAAGCGGGGAAAGTGCCGTCGCAATCGGCAGCAAGCGCACTCCTAAAACCACCACCCGGGAAATCAGGGATGGAAAAAGAAATCATGTTTGCATTTCCACCCACCAACATTGAATCGCGTTGGAATACCGCGGCGTTGTTGGAATTGCTGTTCAAGGTAAGATACAGGCCATCAGGCCAAATCCCGAATTTTGGATAATCTGGGAAGTTATTGAATTGAAAAGCATAGCGATAATAGGAACCCAGGGGATCGTTAGTCTCTGAATAGGCAATCAAAATATAATATGGGCCATTCCATGAGGGCAGTGAAAAATGGGAAACCATCCATCTGTCGGCTTGGTCATCATACAGCACAATTGGGTCGCCATCGTTGGTATTGTTCCAGGGTTGACCATCGTCCCAACCATCAAAAATGGTATTGTTGGCCGAAGGGCCATACACCGAAACCCCACTTTTGTCGTATATTTCAAAAGCCAGGTTCAGCATCTGAAAATAATGCTCTACCCCTGCCGCCCCCGATGGATCTGGAGGTGTTGCACCACCCGCATCAGCGCGTCCCATGCCGTTGAAATTGGCATCCATGTTTTGGCTCATCTGCCGGGTGCCCATGTTTTTTTGAAGTACCCTGTCTACCTGAGCCGACTTTGATTCGTTGGTTTTTACATACTTCCGGTGTTCGAAATTGTTCTGAACAACTCCACCTGGCCAGGTATTTTTCACTGAAGTTGGATCCTTCGGGTCAATATCCCGCAATGCTTTCGACTTATCGTGATAAAAAGCTTTTGCAACCGTCGTTGGTTTTAAAACCACTTTTTGGGCCATTAACATTCCGGGAAGGATTAGGAGAAGGCATACGATAATTACTTTGTTAATGCTTGTATTCATATTTCTACAATTAATGGTTTCCTATTTAATTCTGAATTATTTTTTTCCAGGCCTGTCGTACAAACAACATTCTGGCAATTTCTTATAAATATCATCCGGGGCACGATGGTTCTCGGTGTCGTGACCAACAGCTGCAATTGCTTGTTCCACTTCATCCACACTAATTTCATTTGGATCGAATTGAAGCCGAAGTATCCCAGTTTCCGAATCCCAAGTTGCCTTAATAATCCCATCTAATTCAAGTGCCGCTGTCTCTATCCGTTCTTGACACATTCCACAATTGCCATACACTTTAATACTTTTATTACTCAAATCAGCCGGTCTGGAGTATTTGCAACATTCGTGTAATGTTTCATATACATCATTGCTTGCTGTTTCAAGATCCGTGTCGTGTCCTACAAGGGCTATTGCTTTATGGACAGCTGCAATATCAGCTTTTTTATCGAGATTTAGTTGTAATAATTTAGTGTTTTCATCCCAATTTGCTTCCATGACTCCTTTTACGGACATGGCGGCTTTCTCGATGCGCTCCTTGCACATGCTGCAATTCCCGTACACGGTGAAGGCTTCATCAGCATTTTCTAAGTCCATTTCATCATCACCGCTTGATGCCATTCCGGCATCAGGGTTCATCATGCTGGGCAATCCCTGCAATTGTGAGGCAGCATCAATTTTAAATACTCCGTTTACCGCTATTTCTTCGCCTTCTTCCAATCCTTCCTCTATTACATAAAAAGCACCTGCCTCGGGGCCAAGCACAACCTGACGATACAAAAAAGATGGGGATTCACGATCAGGAACTTTCACATAAACCACGGCCCGCTTTCCCGTCCATAATAATGATGACTTCGGGATTAGTACCTGGTCGGTACTTTCAGCAATTTTAGATTCTAAAATCCCTATGGCAAACATTTCGGGTTTCAAGTCCTGGTTTATGTTTTTAAGCTCTACTCTTACTTTTGCAACACGGGTAGTCCCATTTAAAAAAGGATCGATATAGGAAACTTTTGCGGTGAAGTCCTGTCCGGGCAATGCCTGCACAGTAACCTTCACTTCATCTCCAAGACCTATCCAGGGCAAGTCGCTTTCGTAGGCATCAAACATCACCCAAAGTTTCGATAAGTCAATTACTTCAAAAAGTCCGGTTCCTTCCTTCACATAATCGCCAATCGTGACATGTCGTTTGGAAACGGTTCCCGAAATGGGTGATCGCACATCGAAATAAACCTGCGGCTCGCCTTTTTCCTCGATGGCTTCGATTTGGTCATCGGTCAAATCCCACAGCTTTAATTTTCCTTTTGCTGCAATATACAAGGAAGGACGACTGTCTTTAAAGGATATTGCTTCCAACAATTCGCGTTGTGCAGTAACCAATCCCGGGGAATAAATCGTTGCAAGCTTTTGGCCTTTTTGCACTTTCTCTCCTGTGAAATTCACAAATAGCTTTTCAATACGACCACCAAAACGAGATGTCAGTTCTGCAATGTTTCGTTCATCGGCCTGGACTTTTCCCTGCAAGTAAACAGTTTTGCTTGGGACACCCTTTGTGACAATCATAGTTTGAATGGAAGCCAGCTTTGCAGCCGATTCACTCATCACAATTTCGTTGGGGTCAACATCATCGCCACCTGAAGCCATAGATGTTAAGGGAATAAGATCCATGGCACAAATCGGGCACAAGCCAAATTCATCCATTTTAAATTGTGGGTGCATGGAGCAAGTCCATACAGTTGGGGCTTCCGCTTCATGGTTATGGCCTTCGTGTCCATTCAATTCTTGAGCGGAAGTTGTTGCTTCTCCAGATGAATGAAAGAAAACCCATCCCAACAGTAAACCAAATATTAATACCCCAATTACAAGTTTGAAGTTCTCTTTTATGTTTTGAAATATATTTTTCATGACTTTTTTATTTGCCCATTAAATAATAGATGAATGATATCGCCGCCTGTTTATCAGCCCTGGCTTTTTCAAGTTCCAAATTAAACTTTAGCTGTTTACGCTCCATACGGAGAATCTCCTCAAAGTTTTTATTCCCCGTGGCATAATCGGTTTCTAAAAGTTTTACCGATATTTTGGCCAGGTTGAGTTGAGAAATATACAAAGTGATCCTTCTGTTGGCATCCACATAATCCTTCCAGCCATTTTCGAAAAGGCTTTCAAGCATATTGGTTTTTTCAAGCTTCTCGTTTTCTTTGGCAGCTTCCATATAAACCACTTCCTCTACCATTGCCTTATACTTATTCCGATAAAGAGGAATTGTAATGCCAACCATTGGGAACACCAAAGCATCGGTTCCGGCCATGTTGTTTTCGCCCTTTCCAACCACGGTATAATCGAAGCCAAGCATAAAAGTAGGTTTTCCCATATCGGAAGCCACTTCCTGACGAAGGCGCAAAGCTTCCTGTTGCATGTCGAGGCTTAAAAGCTGATGGTTCATTCTGTTGATTGAATCGAGTGCTTCCTGTTTTGTCAAAGGGAAGTCATCATTCCATAGAAGTTTGGGTGTAGAAACCTGATCTATTTTATCAGTATTGAGAAGATTGCTGAACATCACTTGCAACACCTGTTCTTTGTCTTTTAGATAAGCCAGTTGATTTTCAAGCTCGCCAATTTCTATTTCAATCCGGTACTCATCGACTGCCGACACCAGGCCCGACTCAACTTTAATATTGGCCAATTTGCGGAAGCTGCCGAGTAAGTCAAGATTTTCCATTGTAATTTCAATCGCCTTTTGGTTGATATAGATATTGAAATACATAGTCCGGATATCATGGAATAGTTTCGATTTTGCTTCCTCAAATGCTTCATATTTTGCTTTCGCAAGTTGGATGGCTGCATATTCTTTCGTTTTCAAAGTGCCAAACCAGGGGAACATTTGCGAAGCCGATATCTTCACTCGCATCGGTCCAACCCGCGTTTCTACAGGTTGAATAAAATAGCCAAACGCCACCTGTGGATCGGGCAATGCTTTAGCCTGTGGGCCAACTTCGAGAGCTGCCATATATTCATTGAACTTCATCTTTAGGCCAGGATTGTTTTCGGCGGCTGTTTGTAGGTAGTTCTGAAGATCGCCCTGTGCACTGACACTGAAGGATATTGAAATAAATAGAAATAGATAGAAATACTTTGAAATATTTTGAAATACTTTGAAATACTTTGAAATAAGTGGAAATAGATTACCGCACTTAAAGATAGATAGAAATGGATAGAAACAAATTGAAATATGTTGTTTTAGGATTTTCATTTTTTTGGCTTTTGAGATTGATTATAGGTAACAGTAATGAAGTTGTTCAACTTAATCTCCAATCGCTTTGACTCCCGAACAAATTCATCAAAAACACTCTGTTGAATTTTACCTCTTTCAAAAAGAAGCTCCAACCAATGGGTACTACATTCGGCCAGTGATCCCCTGCTATAGTAGTAGAATTTCACTTTATCCAAATAGTGAAATCTATAATATCCTTCGGCGATGTTGGCTCCAATCGAATCGGTTGATTCGATAAATTGATCGCCCATTATCTTTTTATCTTGCCAGGTAAGACTTTCAAAAATATCCCAACCTATTCTTGATAATTGCCGCGCCAGTTGGTAAACCTCCAGGTCTTTCAAGACGATGTATTTTCTATTTTCCATGTTCATTCAATTTTAATGTGTTTGATTTTTTTTCTAATTTATCCCAATTCAACATATTTCCATTTTGTTCCTATTTATTTCCAATTACTTCAAATGTATTTATTTTATAGATGAATTGTATTTCAACTTTCTTCAATTGTATTTCCATTTTATTTCTATTATATTTCAACCTATTTCTATTCTATCTCAATTGAATTCCTCCGAACCTTTCTCTCTTGCCACATACTATACAGCACCGGCACCACAAACATGGTCAACACTTCGATGGTCATCCCACCAAATAGAGGGATGGCCATCGGAACCATAATATCAGACCCCTTTCCGGTGGAAGTGAGGACAGGGATTAATGCAATGATGGTAGTAGCCGTAGTCATAATGGCCGGGCGCACCCTTTTCGATCCAGCTTCGAGGACCAGGGCCCTGACCTCTTTAATCGATTTGGGATTGAGTTTTTCCTGCAATTGTTTGATGTAGGTACTAATCAACACGCCGTCGTCGGTGGCAACCCCAAACAGGGCAATAAATCCGACCCAGACCGCCACGCTCAGATTAATGGTTTTCACCTGAAACAAATCCCTAATGTTAATCCCAGCCATAGAACCATCCAAAAACCAGGTTTGCCCGTAGAGCCACAGCATGATAAAGCCACCCGACAAGGCAACGATAATCCCGGTAAAAATAAGGGTTGTGGAAATGACAGACCGGAACTGGAAATAAAGGATCAGAAAAATAATCATCAAAGAAATTGGGACTACAATCATCAGTCGCTTTGTAGCCCTGATCTGATTTTCGTAGTTTCCTGTAAATACATAGCTCACTCCGGCAGGCAATTCAAAGTCTCCTTCCTTAAGCAAATTATTCAAATAGGCTTGTGCATTTTCAACCACATCGACTTCGGCAAAACCTGTTTTCTTATCGAAAATCACATAACCCACCAGGAAGGTATTTTCGCTTTTTATCATTTGTGGGCCACGTGTGTATTCAATATTTACCAAATCGCCCAGAGGGATTTGAGTGCCTATCGGAGTCGGAATCAGGATTTTTTTCAAATCCTCGGGGTTATCTCGATACTCACGGGCATACCGAAGGCGCACCGGGAATCGTTCCCGCCCTTCTACGGTGGTGGTCAATTGCATCCCACCAATGGCACTGCTCAGGGTCGATTGAAGGTCTTTCACCGAAAGGCCATAGCGAGCAATTGCATCCCGGTCGATTTCCATTTCAAGGTAAGGTTTGCCCACCACGCGGTCTGCAAATACCGACATTCCCTGGACTCCTTCCACATGTTTCAGGTGCTTTTCAAGTTCGTAGCCCACCTTTTCGATGGATTCCAAAGTTGGGCCAAAAACTTTAATCCCCATGGGGGCACGCATCCCTGTTTGCAGCATCACCAAACGGGTTTGGATGGGTTGCAATTTTGGAGCTGAGGTCAATCCTGGTATATTCGACTGACTGATGATCTCGTCCCAAATATCATTGGGTGATTTGATCTCAGGTCGCCACTGCCGGAAGTATTCTCCATTTTTATCTTCGGTCAGGTTTTCTTTTTCAATCAAACGGAAACCTTCTTTTTTTGGATTGTAAGTCGTTCCATCTTTCAAAATAAAAGCCTCTTCATCATCTACCTTGAAGCGCATTTTATGGCCATCCTCGTTCAGCATGTACTCCGATTTATAATTGATCAAATTCTCGTACATGGAAGTTGGTGCAGGATCGAGAGCCGAATTCACACGCCCCCATTTACCCACTACATTTTCGACCTCAGGAATGGAATTGATTTTTTTATCGAGAATGCGGATCACTTCGAGGTTCTCTTCAATCCCGGAATGGGGCATCGTAGTTGGCATCAAAAGAAAAGAACCCTCATCGAGTGAAGGCATAAACTCTTTTCCAATGCCAGGGAGAGAGGAAACCAAACTTTTGTAAACGCTTGTGTTTTTGGCGAATTGGGGCATAAAGCCAAATATCTTATTGAAACCCAGCCAGGTTGTAATCCCAAAGGCCACGATAAGGATCGGGACAGATAAAAAAGTCCATTTATTTTCAAGGCACCATCTCAAAATTTTGGGATAAAAAACTACAACCAACGATAAGGCACCTAATATTAATCCAACAATCAGGATTACAAACAAGAAATTGGCAAACATGGTATTTTGCGCTCCCAAAGGCAGCCAGGCTTTTGTGAGGAAGAAAACAACCACAACTACTGTTATTCCAATGTTGATAAAGTTGATCCATGATTTTTTGGTCTCAGGCCATTTGTCAGCAAAAAAGTGATTCAGGCCATAAGCTGTCAGGGCCAAAGCAATGTAGTAACCCGTAAAAATAGAAAGTGAAAGACCAGAAACAATCAAGATAATGTTCCAGATTTTCCTGAGTTTGTTTTTGTCGAAACGGATGGAAAATACCAAGTGGGCCAGCGTTGGGATAATGATCAATCCAATCATCAAAGCCGAAAGCATGGTAAAGGTTTTCGTAAATGCCAGGGGTTTGAACAACTTTCCTTCCGCAGCTTCCATGGCAAAAACCGGAAGAAAGCTGACAATGGTTGTTGCAAGTGCTGTGATCACGGCTCCTGCAACTTCGGTAGTGGCTTCGTATATCACAGCGACCAATTTCTTTCCCTTTGCTCCAATGTTCTCTTCCATTTCGGTGTGCCTGATGATGTTTTCCGTAAACACGATCCCCACATCCACCATTACCCCAATGGCAATTGCAATACCCGAAAGGGCTACAATATTGGCATCGACCCCAAACTGGCGCATGGTGATGAAAGTGATGAGGACCCCAATGGGCAAAAGACTTGTGATCAGTATAGAGGCTTTTAGATTTAAAACCAAAACGATGACCACTAGTATACTGATAAGCAATTCGAGGGTGATGGCTTCCTCTAATGTTCCTAATGTTTCTTTTATTAATCCGGTGCGGTCGTAAAAAGGGACAATGGTTACTTTTGAAACAGTGCCATCTTCCAACACTTTGGAAGGTAGGCCGGCTGATATTTCAGCAATTTTCGCTTTTACATTGTCGATGGCCTCCAAGGGGTTTGATCCGTAGCGAGCAACAACCACTCCTCCTACCGCTTCGGCACCTCCTTTGTCAAGCCCACCGCGACGGGTTGCTGGACCGTAATTTATCATCGCCACATCTTTCAATCGGATGGGTACATTATCCCGGACGGCAACCACACTTTTCTCAAGGTCTTCGAGACTTTTTATATAACCTTTTGCCCTAATCAAATATTCTACCCGATTGAATTCGATTGTACGTGCACCAATATCGAGGTTGCTGTTTTTCACGGCAGCCATTATTTGCATCACATTTACCCCGTGGGCTTTCATGGCGTTGGGATCGATATCAATCTGATATTCCTTTACGAAGCCACCAATGGAAGCCACTTCGGCAACACCTTTGGCTGCCGTTAATGAATAGCGCACATAAAAATCCTGGATAGTCCGCAATTCATGTGGGTCCCAACCTCCTGCCGGATTGCCGTCTTTGTCACGTCCTTCGAGGGTGTACCAATAAACCTGACCCAATGCCGTGGCATCAGGGCCTAATGCCGGAGAAACATCTTCGGGCAATGTACCTGCCGGAAGCGAATTCAGCTTTTCTAAAATCCTTGTACGGCTCCAATAGAATTCCACATCTTCATCAAAAATGATATAAATGCTCGACACTCCAAAAATGGAGTTGCTCCGAATCGTTTTCACCCCCGGAATTCCAAGAAGTGAAGTCGTTAGGGGATAAGAAATCTGGTCTTCGATATCCTGTGGCGAACGGCCCGGCCATTCGGTATAGACAATTTGCTGGTTCTCGCCAATGTCGGGGATGGCATCCACTGGTACTGGATCTTTTGGCAATATCCCGGTATCCCAGCCAAAGGGCGAAGTAATAATTCCCCAGCTAATAAAAATGATCAGCACCAAGATGGTAACCAGTCTATTTTCAAGGAAAAATTTTATGATTTTATTTAACATACAACAGTTTTAAACAGATAAAAAAGTTTACATGGATTCATTTGTATAGGGTAGATACAAGTATAACAGGCACAATTTAATGGCCTGCACAAAACAAATCTCTGTTTAATCTATAAAAGAAAACTGCAATTTTTGACCGGTATATCGGCCAACAAAGGTGGTGGATCAATGTAAAATAAAAAGCTTTTGTTGATGGATGTTTCGGGTGAAACGATTTCAATATCAACAAAAGAGATGGCAAAAATCAGATTCGCAAATCCCGATGGGTCAATTTGTACTTTGTTTGTAAAATCGAAATCCACGACTAAGCGATACGCTTTGGTTTCCTCGGTGCAACCATCATTTTGGGAGTGACAACAAGTGTCAGCCTCGCAACACGATTTTGCCTTTGTAAAAAGCGAAGAGGAATAAAGTTGTCCATTGGAATAATGCTTATTGATGATGACCCCTGAAGTGGAAATCAACAGGATTACGACAATGATACTATTTGCAACTTTCTTAATCACTTTATAGGTTCTATTTCACAGGGTAAAACTACTACAATAGTATAAATGTTCACTCCATATTATTAGCTTAACATGAATTTAACAGGATTGTTAATAAATTTATAAGCTCTTATTGCCATTCGCTGACCCCTCGGCGGGCTTTTTTGTAACAGCCTCACACCCAGCTCCACCGAGGGCTTCGCTCAAAGCGAAACCCTCGGTAGTTCCGTTTTCGCAAGCGTCGGTGTCGCTCAAAGCGACGCCGACGCTAATTCTGACAATCAACCACTCAACCCGCACAGAATGTCCAGAAATTCGGGACAAGCTATGCCGTAGCGAGAGAAACTACACAATGGAGATTCACATAATCTGTTGAGAGCTTCTCTTTTTACAAATTTTTAAGATGAAGCTTGATCCCCCTTTTCTATCTTTGCATCCATGTTTTCAGCCTATATACATAGCCTAAGCAAGGAACTGGAGAAGAAATTACCGGGTCTGTTTGCCCAGCAAAAGATGTCCCCATCAGTGCGGTTTTCAGGCAAAGGTTTTCCCGGGAATAAATTCCTGGCCAGAAATAGTGGAGTGCTTATTTTGTTGTACCCAAAGGGTGGGGGAGTGGCCACTGTGCTAATGGAGCGAAATAAATACGATGGAGCCCACAGTGGACAAATCAGTTTACCAGGTGGAAAACATGAAGAAGGGGATGCAGACTTAATTGCCACCGCATTAAGGGAATCACAAGAAGAAATTGGGATTATGCCTGAGGATGTAAAGGTTATTGGCAAGCTTACGCCCCTTTATGTACCGGTGAGTAATTTTCAGATATTGCCTGTTGTTGGATACGTGGATTATCAGCCTGTATTTGTGCCTGAACCAAAGGAAGTGAACCAACTGATAGAAGTCGATCTGGCTGATTTGTTCCATCCATCCAATTCAAAAGTAGAAGATTTGAGCCGGGACAATTATCACATTGTTGCCCCCTATTTCGAAATTGGTCCCTACCATGTTTGGGGAGCAACCGCAATGATCCTGAGTGAATTTCGGGAAATCATTCAAAATGCAGGGCTTACAGAAAGCTAACTGACTCCCCTGCTAATTCTCGACAATTACATTTTTGTAATGGTTGAAGCGGTCATAGATCTCAGCCACATAATTAAATGTTTCCACACCACGGCAATAGCCATACTTCACAACCGGGTCGCGGTAGTACTGAGGATCCGATTTGTTCAGGATAAAGTAATCTACGTTGTCCGTCCAAACATCCGGGTTCTTCCCATTTTTACTGGCCAACCTCCGGGCGTCTAAAATATGCCCCAGTCCTACATTGTATGAGGCAATTACAAATTTCTGCCGTTCTGCGGGGTCGCTTATTTTATCGATCAGGATTCCGTCGAGCCATTGGATGTATTGAACGCCTGCATTGATATTCTGAAGGGGTGATGATAATGAATCGACACCGTAGCGAGAAGCTGTTGTGGGCATCAATTGCATAAGCCCGAAAGCCCCTGCCCAGGATTTAACTCCGGGGTCGAAGTTCGACTCCTGATAAACCAAGCTGGCAAGTAAACGCCAATCCCAATCAATCACTTTGCTTTGCTCTTTGAAGATGTCATCAAATTCGGAGACTTTCCCTCCCATTACTGAATAATAGTCGCTTTTTACAATATTGGCCGAGCGTGCATTCTTGAAATATTTCTTGTACGTATTGGCATAGCGTGCTGTCTTCTTAAAATCTTCGAGCCATGCATTTACACTTTCCAACAAATCTTTATCGCCCTTTCTAACAGCCCAGGCCAAATTTTGGGGAAAGCTTATAGCAGTCTCAATGTCGATATTCGGAAAATAGGTTTGGTTCACTTTTCCCACAATCTCATCACAAACAGTGTAATCAATTTCACCCTCTGAAACCAGGCGGATCAATTGCTCTGTCTCATAATTGGGAAGTTCGACCACATGGATGCTATCGCCAATTTCATCGCTTAGGGAATTCAGGCGATCGGCAAAGGTCGATTTTTTTTGCACATACACGGTCTTGCCCCCCAAATCGAGCTGGTTGCGCAATAAATTGCCTTCCATTTCATCTTTACTCATTCGCTGCCACTTATCAGGTTTCCTCTGCACCAACACCTGACGGGTTTGGCTGTGAGGAATGGTAAAGTCCAGGAATTTGCTTCTTTCCTTGGTAATGGTCAGGTTTACGGCAATCAGGTCGCAATCGCCTTCTTGCAGATACTTAAATGTTTCTTCCAGGTTATTGCTTACAATTACTTCCAGTTTTACTCCGAGGTAATCGGCCAGCGATTGCAGTAAATCGAACTGGTAGCCCATAGGCTCGCCCTTGTAAACAAAGTAATTGGTGGAATTATAATCTGTTACTGCAACAATTTTCCCTTCTTCCCTGATCATTTTCATACGGGAATTTTCTCCCATCCCATCAGGTATTGGATTCATCATTCTTTCCTGATCGCAGGAAAAGAAAAAAATGAATGTCATTGAAAAAAGTACTTTTAATATATATTGTCGATATTGTTTTTTCATTATCTTCCTTCTTATGGTGAAGTGCCCTTACGTAATTATCTCACACTTAGTTACATTTAAAAAAGTAAGCCGCACATATAACAAAGTATTTAATGATAAGTTTAATGCAGAATTTGCATTCCCGATATTAAGTTGTTTTCTCTCCCATTTCAGTTTACAACTATTTTGGTACGTGCAAAGATGAGGATTAATTTCTGAGCCACCAAAACTTTTAACAATAATTAAGCATTTATAAAATCATAGATCGCACATAATCAATATTATAGGTGATCGTGTCAAGAGCTGAATATATTCAAATCTGTGTTAAGAAAGCGTCAAGCATCATACAATTTCATGACGTTGGGTGAGAATTGGGAGTTTATACCATTTGTGTATTAAAATGCGCTGAAAGCCTTTTTAATATTTACAATGGTAAATGCCGATACATATTTGAAGGGGTTTTAGGAGGGAAGCGAACTAAAGGCGCATTTCAATTAGTAATCGGTATTCCGTTTTGTAAACAGCCTTTTTTTTTGAGGACGTGCATTGCGCGTGGTGTGAGATTGGCGTTTTCTCACAAAGATTAGTTGGTGAAGAACCAGCTTAACCCAAAGTAAAAATGGCCCGGTTTGTTGGGATAATGAGGGCTTGAATAGTAGTTATTACCAAGCCATCCTTCATTAAGATGTTGGTATTTGAAGAATAACCGGACTTGTTTGATCTTAAGATTTAAAAAGACATTGGCGAAAGGATAGTTGCCTATTTTCTTTTCAGTTTGGGTAAAAAAGATGCCGGTGGCAGGCATATAAGAGTTGGCATAATAGGCCGTTTGGTATTTTAGTTCAAACCCAATTTGAGAAAAAAGTGCCTTCGCGAAAAGGAAGCCTTCTATCAGAAATGTAGTTTTGTACGACAGTTCGGGAACGGCAAACACTTCCTCGTCGCCCGACTTTTGATACAACAGTGTATTCTTGAATTGGATGTTCCAGAACCTTATGTCCTTGTCTACTTTAAATTGAAAAAAGGGAGTTGAGTTTGACAATTGAGCTGGGGCAGCCTGTTGGTCGAAATACACAAAATCGGTAAACAAGCCTGTTTTTGCATTGAGTTTCAGTTGAAATTTGGGCCACCATAATTCACCTGTCAAGTGTTCATAATACACAGGGTTCATGGTTCTGTCCCAAATATAATGGTTCGCCAAATAGCCAGAATAAAAGTGCGAAGGCGTTTTCCTGGTAATAGTCCCTCCAAAGCGGATTTCAGGAGCCAAACTGTCTTTCGTCAAAACCAGCCTGAAAAGGGCATCGGCAGAGTAATCCCCTCCATAGTACCCGGCCAGGTACAATTTACCGTCAATCATCCAGTTAATCCTTTTCGAGTTGAAACCTGTCCAGCTCCCGACCAAGCCATAACTTGATTCGGTTGGGTTATTGGTGTAATTCGAATAGGCCTCGGCCTGATGAAAAACCCCTGCAGAAATCCCCGACGACAAATTCCTTCCGGGAACAAAACGCAGGCTTAATGAGTTGTAGAGGGTGTGGTAATACGCACTGTCATAGGTGGCTGTACTGTCGTAAAAAATATTCTGATAGCTTGTCGAATCGCTTTCCCCGTCCTCAAAAGCCCGGCTGTAGCGCGAATACTTGAAATTGTGCCATATTTTTATCTTCTGAAAAAAGCTTTCCTTCTTAATTGAGTCCGCTCTGTCGTCCCAGCCACCCAATGCCAGGCCATGCGACAACGAGGCCTCCATCAAGCGGTTGGTCGATTTCGCGCTGGTCAATACAGTTTCGATGTAGCGGGTCTCCGTGAATGTATTGTTGTCGAATGAAGAATCGTTCGCAAACCCGCCATTTTCGAATAATTTGAACTTATTAAAGTTGATATTGGCAAACAAGGAGTACTGGTCTTTCTGGTAACTCGACCAGAACCCAAAGGAATTATCCTTCGATTCCTGTCGGGAATAATCGCCCAAAGCGTGGATCACATTTACCCTGAAACCCAAATTCAAAAAAGGATTTACATTTTGTGTGTGATAAGCTTTGATGAACTGTGTTTTCACATCCTTGCCACCACCATTTATATATTCAAGGTAAGTTAAAGGCTTTCTTGTATTGTAGTAATTCACATTATCGGAAGTAAACAAGTAGGCATCGAAATTCAGAAATGGGAAAACATAGTTTGGCTGTTGAATGATATTCGATTTATAGGGAAGCCCTTCGTTGCCCAAATGGGTAGGGATTATTTCAACCTCATCCACTGGGTTGAATTCCTGAAAGTCCATCAATAAGGTGTCCAGCTCAACCGAATCGACCCGAAAAGGCTCCATCTCAACATTCCATATTTTAATGATGTTTGGGATTGAATCCTTTTTTGTTTGTGCCGAGGCTGATATAGTGCACAATATCAGAGCTAAAAGAAAGAATATCGTATGTCGGGTTACATGATTCATTGCGGTGCCAAATATACATTATCGCTTTCTAATACTTGGAATATTGAATAAAATTATGGGGAAGGAAAAAAAATACGATTAATTTCTGTTGATCCAATTCTCGATATTTATTTCTGAAATCCGCCCAAATTTACGAACATTTTCAGTTGCCATAATCAGTTCTTTTTCAACAGAAGTACATCCAATTAATAAATCAAAGTCACTGATCATTGTTCCGGATTTTCTCAATCTTGCTTTTTCCTTTGCGTAAAGATAAATCGTGTCGTAAATGGGAAGTGTCGTTACCCGCTCAACAAATCGTTCAACAATGCCAAGATTCTTTTTAGGGGATTCACTGTTCTCTGCTCCAAATACAAGTTCAGCAAGGGTTATTTCAGAAATCGCACAATTTTTCAGACCGATTTCTTCAAGTTTATCAATCAGATTAAACCTCCCTCTTAAAAAATGAATGCAAATATTTGTATCTAACAAGTATGTCATTAGAAGTCAGCTAAATTTTTCTTCTCAATTCGTGATGCCCTGATTTCTTTTATTATTTCATCCGAATCCCTTGAATCCTCCCAGGCGCCATATAAGCTCCTTAAATCAAAAGAGCTGTCTTTTACTGGCTCTATTGATTCAGTTAATTTGACTATCAGCTTTTTTTTTGAACTAATATCAAGGTTTGTCAAGAATCCAAAATATTTATCAATGGTTCTATTTGTCAGTGCTAAACTCATAATTTAACTTTTTTCAAAGATACATTTTTTTGGGTGCAATTTGATTTCCGCTTTTTTCCTTACCAATTTTCAATCTCCTTTTCCACTTCATCCTGGGTAATAAAATCACCTGACTTTACGCGGTTTGAGGCTGCTTATACGCGGTCTATAAGCTGCTGTTGAGTAATTTGCGAACCATCCGAATTATATCCCACCAAATTAGGTTTTTGATACTCTTTACTCATGGCATAAATCATTTTTAAAAACCGCTCGTCGGCATGACTTATAAAATCATAAAGCTTATTTCTTAATTCCGGCACTCCCATATATTATTCAATTTTGTACAAAGTTACGATTTATTATGATTTGAAAATTGTCGTACACCTGACTGGATGTACGACAAATTCCATAGTGGATTGGAATTGAAAAAGAAAAAACGTTTTTTCTCAAGTGGTCTTTGTCGTACACCTTTAATCACATCAACAGGATATATTCTTAAAAAGAATTGTTAGTTTTGATGATTACTAAACCTGGGCTTTGATAACAAGACCATCATGGACAAGTGAACGCATTGGGACCAAGAAGTTTGATGCGATGTACATAAGTGGGATATACAATTATATGGTAAATTTTGACTTTATAGCAAATATATAGGAGTTCGAATAAATTTACATTTATATACTTATTATGAACCGATTAATTGTTTTGATTTTATTATTTATATGGAGTTGTAACCTAAAAGCTGATACTCCGACTAAAATATATGCTCATGTCCAAGTTCATTTAAAGGGTGGAGAAAAAATTGAGTGTTATTTTTCAAATGCAGATTACTATTTAAAAATTGATTCGCTTTCATCTACAAGGTACTTGACGAAGAATATGTTATTTAGTAATTTTATTAATTCTATTGATGATAGCATAGTGCTATATCAGAATATTATCCGAATTCAAAATAATTATTATATTGATGAAACATATCAGGATGCAATAATCAAATTAATAAATCCATTTTTATTGGCAATTTCAAAAATAGATAGTATATCCTACCTTAATCATGAAAGTGCTTGGGGAGGGTATAATGTGTTTAATAATTTGTCGATTTCTGACAGCTGTTGGTATAATAAAAAGCCATTAGATGTTGTACAATTACGTGGTTCATATTATACTTATTTCATATTAATTCATTCGAATGATAGTTCATTATATTCTTTATTGAACCTAGTTGAGAAAGACTTAAAAGAAAGAGATAAATATAGTAATGCTGATTATGGTGAAAATGTCGGTATTAATCAAAATTATCTTGAAAAGTTAGATGAATATGAAGTAGTAATTATAATAGCCTATTAAGAAATCAACATTTGCCAATATACCAGAATAGCCAATAGCATAAAAACATCGCTACTGGCCATCCACAGGCAAGTAAGCTATTATAAAACTAACCTACTAAAAAACGATGGAACAAAAAGACTACTTATTGAGGGAAATTGAGAAAATTGGACTGATATTAAGTGCTATTCGACAAGAAATTATGGGTGGGCACGATCGATTAGCGATACATATTGAGAAGCAAGTTGACGATACGAAGGGAATGTTATTAAATGAGTTAAACTTCGACCTGGATAATTTTCTTCTTTTGGACAAGGAAGGATCAAATACCTATTTAAGTAATTTCGAGGGGTTTAAAGCTGAGAATATGGAGCGGTTAGCAGAATATATTGCTCAAATAGGTTTTAGTAACAATTCTGATGCATCAAAAAAATACCTTGAAAAAGCGCTTCAACTTTACGAACTTAGTATTTTGAAAGACAAAACGTATTCGTTTGAAAGAGAAAGGAATATAGTAAAAATAAAAAACGCCCTATCCTGGCGTTAAAGCTAACCGCCAATTTGCCTTTCACATCGCCCAACGCTCCCCAATTCCCTAATTTTTATCCATCGAAGCTTCAGCGTAGGTGGACCTCAATTTCCTATTTCCCCAATTTCCCAAATCTCTTAATTTCCCAATTCCTTTTTTATTACTTTTGCCTCTCATTTTTTAGGCGATATATATGTTCGAATTCATTCAGGGAAAACTATTTAAGCTTACTCCGGCCTGTGCGGTATTGGAAAATAGGGGCATTGGCTATTTTATAAATATCTCGCTACATACTTTTTCGGCCATCCAGGGCAAAGCCGATTGTCAACTATTTATCCACGAGGTAATCCGCGAGGATGTGCATTTGTTGTTTGGTTTTTTTACTGAAACAGAGAGGGATATTTTCAGGCATTTGATCTCGGTTTCGGGCATTGGCCCCAACACCGGGAGGATGATTTTATCGTCGATGTCGCCCGATGAAGTGCGCCATGCAATCCTATCGGGAAATGTCGACCAGATAAAGAGTGTGAAAGGGATTGGGGTTAAAACTGCCCAGCGTTTGATCATTGACCTAAAAGACAAAGTGGGAAAGAGCGATGAGCAAGCAGAATTTTTTATTGAGGGAAGCAATACTATAAGGGATGAAGCGTTATCTGCATTAATTATGTTGGGGTTCGCAAAAAGTGCGGTTGAAAAAGTGATTTGGAAAATTGTGAAGCAGGAAAGCAACCTCACTGTGGAACAACTGATTAAGAAAGCACTAAAACAACTGTAGTTTAGTTGCTTTTTTTTTGGATTCAATTATAAAAAGATACATTAGGTTTGAAAGAGATAGTCAGGTATTTAACAATAGTCATCATCTCCGGTTTTTTCATCTCAGGTATATGGGCCAGTCAGGCTTATAGCACAAGGGATGTGGTGGATTATTTTCCGTTTGATGAGATCCCTTCCGATAAGTTGGTCCAAATCCCCGATACCGGCGATGTGAATTTGCAATATCCTTTCGATGATGAGGACGAATACCCCGTAAACAATTTCAACGACGAACCTTCAGGCCTCGATTTACGCAGGCCCTCCAACATTAGCACAACGGTTGAATTCGACCCTGTAACAGGGCAATACGTTTTCAAACAAAAAATCGGAAATCTCGATTACCGCAGACCAGGCTCAATGACCGTGAGCGAGTATGTGGAGTATGATTTTAATAAATCGGCTAAGGACTATTTTCGCCAGCGTGCACGAGGTGAAAGCTTTGCCAACCAAAGTTCGTTGATCCCAAAACTGCACGTGGGGGGCGAAATATTCGATCATATTTTTGGATCCAATACCATCAACATACAGCCACAGGGATCTGCCGAGCTGATCTTTGGCGTCAATATCCAGAAGACCGACAACCCTTCGCTGCCGGTTAAACTTAGGCGTACAACAACTTTTGATTTTCAGGAAAAAATACAAATGAACGTGACCGGCCAGATCGGTGACAAAATGCGCATTCAGACCAACTATAATACAGAGTCGACTTTCGAATTCGAAAATAAAATGAACCTTCGCTACGAGGGCAAAGAGGACGAAATTATACAGGTGATTGAGGCTGGTGATGTTACACTTCCCCTATCGGGAACTCTGATTACCGGTAGCCAAAGCTTGTTTGGGATAAAGACCGAACTTCAGTTTGGGAAACTAAGGATGACTACTGTGTTCTCTCAACAAAAAGGCGAATCGTCGCAAATCACTGTGGAGGGTGGCGCGCAGCTTCAGGATTTCGAAGTTTGGGGCGATGAATACGAAGCCAACAAACACTTTTTCCTGTCGCAATATTTCAAGGACCACTACGATGAATCGTTGCGCAATATGCCCATTATTACTTCCGGTGTAACCATTAACAAGGTGGAAGTATGGGTGACCAACAAAAGCGGGAACTTTACCGAAGCGCGTAACTTGGTTGCTTTCCTCGATTTGGGTGAAGCGCGATATGCAAACCCTACTAATCCTGAATATGGGTTGTATGCTGGAAACTCGAACATCTTCAACGAAATTATTGCCACCCCCGATTTATCCCTGGCACCTTACCCAAACAATAATGTAAATGATCTTTATCGAAAAATGTCGGTTGATTATGCTGGTATCCGCGATGTCAGCCAGGTCTCGACCATACTTGGTACGGGATACTTTGTGGGCGAAGAATTTCTATCGGGACAAGATTACGAAAAAGTTGAAAAAGCCCGGAAGCTGAACCAGTCTGAATATACCATCAACAATAACCTGGGTTATATATCGCTGAATTCGGCCTTGAACACCGATGAGGTTTTGGCCGTTGCCTTTGAATACACTGTACTGGGAAAAACCTATCAGGTAGGTGAATTTTCGTCGGAAGCACCCGCCGACCCCAATGCACTTATCCTAAAATTGCTAAAGGGGACTTATTTATCACCAACAGTAAAATTCGGTTCTCCACCTAAAACACGCATCAACCCGACCTGGGAGCTGATGATGAAAAACATTTACGCAATTGGTGCCTATCAGGTAAACCCACAAGATTTTATGCTGAATGTAATGTACCAGAACGACCTTACAGGTACATCCATTAACTACATTGCTGAGGGGCCTAAGGCTGCCGATGGTGGGATAAACGGGATGCCCTTGTTGCAGGCGCTTAATCTCGACAATCTCAACTCGAACCTCGACCCTTCGCCAGATGGTTTCTTCGATTTTGTGACCGGTGTCACCATCAACCCGTCGAATGGCCGGATTATCTTTCCGGTCCGCGAGCCTTTTGGTTCGTTCCTGCGCAAAAAAATCACCGGTGGCAATCCCGACTTTGATGCAATTGCTGAAAAGTATGTGTATGAGGAATTATACGATTCAACCAAAACCACTGCCGCCAATCAAGCCGAAAAGAATAAATTTTACCTGGCGGGAACCTACCAGTCGTCGTCGAGTTCGGAGATTTCGCTGAACGCCCTAAACGTGCCGCAAGGTTCGGTAAAAGTAACCGCCGGTGGGATGCAGTTGACCGAAAACCAGGACTACACCGTCGACTATACCCTGGGCCGTGTGAAGATAATCAATGCCGGGTTGCTGGAATCGGGCACGCCGATCAGCATATCGCTCGAAAGCAATTCGATGTTCAACATCCAGTCGAAAACCCTTTTGGGGACACACCTCGATTATCGCTTCAACCAGGATTTCAACATTGGAGCCACTGTGCTGAACCTGACCGAACGGCCACTGACCTCGAAAGTAAATATTGGCGACGAACCCATTTCAAATACTATTTGGGGTTTCGATGCCAATTACCGTACTGATGTCCCCTTCCTTACCAAAATGGTCGACTGGTTACCGTTTATCGAAACCAAAGAGAAATCGTCAATCACAGCGTATGGTGAATTCGCCCAGTTGATACCAGGCCACTCGAAAGCCATCGACAAAAACGGGGTTTCTTATATTGATGATTTTGAGGGCAGCAAAACATCCATCGACATAAAAACTATTGGGGCATGGGTGCTTGCCAGTACACCCCAAATGCAGGACAATTTGTTCCCCGAAGCCAAGCTGAACAATGACCTGGCTTATGGTTTTAACCGGGCACGTCTGGCCTGGTACAACATCGACCCACTTTTCCTTCGAAACAACAATACCACACCGGGACATATTGCAAGCGATGCAGACCAGCAATCCTCGCATTTTGTGCGCGAGATTTTCGAAAAGGAAATATTCCCAAACAAAGAAACACCCAACGGGATCCCCACCAATATCCCTGTGTTGAACCTGGCTTTTTACCCTTCTGAAAGAGGACAATATAATTACGAAACTGGTCCCTCCGCTTATTCCGATGGTTTGAGAAAGGACGGCAGTGGTTTGCTGGAAAATCCATCGAGCCGGTGGGGTGGTATAATGCGTAAAATTGAAACCAGCGATTTTGAGTCGGCCAATATCGAGTTTATCGAATTTTGGGTGATGGACCCCTTTGCCGAGGATGCCGACAGTTCGCATACGGGTGGGAATCTGTATTTCAACCTGGGTAATATTTCAGAAGATATTTTGAAAGATTCGCGAAAAGCTTTTGAAAACGGCTATCCTACCTCCGACGACCCTGCATTGGCATTTGTCGATACCACAGCCTGGGGGCGCGTTCCTTTGGTGCAGTCGCTGGTAAATGCCTTCGACAACAACATCGACGGCAGGCCATATCAGGATATTGGTTTCGATGGTTTATCGAGTCAGTTTGGCCAGGAGCAAGGCTTTTTTACCGATTATCTCGCCGAGATCGATTCGCTCTACAATATTGGGGAACTGAACCAGGCAGCTTACGATCAAATACAAAACGACCCCTCGAACGACGACTACCACTATTTCAGGGGCGGCGATTACGATGCGGCACAGGTAAGCATCCTCGACCGCTATAAGAGATTCAACAGCATGGAAGGTAATTCGCCTGCCACCGAGCAATCGAGCGAGGCTTACCCCACAACAGCCACCAACATTCCTGATGCCGAAGACATAAACCGCGACAATACCTTGAGCGAAGGAGAAAGCTATTATCAATATGTAGTTCCTTTTACCTATCAAAACCTTCGTCACGATAGAAAATACATCAACGATGTGGTAACTGCGTCGGTGACTTTAAAAAATGGAAAAAAGAGTGAAGTAAAATGGTATCAATTTAAAATACCGGTTTACGAACCCGACAAGGTAGTAGGTTCTATTTCCGATTTTAAATCGATCCGCTTTATGAGGTTGTTTCTCCGCGATTTTGACGAGGATGTAATCCTTCGCTTTGCGAAAATGGACTTGGTACGTGGCGAATGGCGCAAGTACAACCTGAGCCTTCGCGGGCCCGGGGAATACGAACCAACACCACAGCCCATCGATGCCGCCTTCGACGTTTCCGCAGTTAATATTGAAGAAAACGGTTCCCGTACACCGGTCAACTATGTACTACCTCCGGGTATCGACAGGGTTATCGACCCAACCAACCCCCAGTTGCGGCAGTTGAACGAACAGTCGATTGTGCTTAGTGTCCAAAACCTCGAAGACGGTGATGCCCGTGCAGCCTACCGTTCGGTCGATATGGACATTCGACAGTATAAACGATTAAAAATGGAGGTTCATGCCGAAGCTTTGAGCGACATCCTGAACGATGACGACCTGCGGGTTTTCATCCGCCTGGGATCCGATTATAAAGCTAACTTCTATGAGTATGAAGTCCCACTTAAACTTACCGAGCTGGGGTATTATAACAACGACGACAACAACGACCGTAAATTAGTTTGGCCCGATATCAACCGCATCGATATTTCTTTAGAAGCATTTCAAACCGTGAAACAGCTTCGCAACGATCGCAATCGTGCCGACCCCATCAATGTGAACATTACCTCCCCTTTTTCGATCTTCGATGAAGACAGGGTTGGTGAAGATGGTTATCCTCATAACAAGGTTACCATAATGGGAAACCCCAACCTGAGCAATATCCGGACAATTATGATCGGTATCCGGAACCCAAAAGCAAACTCCGAATTTGCCGACGACTGGGACGATGGCCTGCCCAAATCGGGCGAAGTTTGGTTGAACGAATTGCGCCTCACCGATTTCGACGAAAACGGTGGATGGGCGGCGAATGCAAGGATAATGGCCAAGTTGGCCGATTTTGGAAATATCACCATAGCTGGGAGCACTAGCAAGCCAGGTTTTGGGAGTATCGAGAAAAAAGTGAGCGAGCGAAACAAAGAAGAGACCTATGCCTATGATATTTCGTCGAACCTCGAATTGGGCAAGTTCTTCTCCGAGGAGTCTGGAGTTCGGATCCCCATGTACGTAGGTATTAGTGAGTCGGTAAGCAATCCTGAATACAACCCACTCGACCCGGATATCCCATTCGATATTGCCCTTGACAATGCCGCAAACAAACACGACAGAGATTCGATTAAACATGCTGCACAGGATTATACCAGGAGGAAGAGCCTTAATTTTACCAATGTTCAGATAACCAAACGGGGCATGGAGCAGCCAAAGATTTACGATATATCGAACTTTTCGGTAAGTTATGCCTATAGCGAAATCTTTTCACGAAATATAAATACCGAATACAACCTACAAAAGAACTACCGGGGAGGGCTGGCCTATAATTATAGTACCCGGCCCACCAATGTAAGCCCATTTAAAAAGGCATCGGGCAAGCTTATGAAATCGAAGGCCATGCGCTTGGTCAAGGATTTTAATTTTTATTACTTGCCTCAACAAATCGCTTTTCGTTCCGATCTTAACCGCGACTACCAAGCGGTTCAGTTGCGCAATATCAGCACCAATTATTTGAACAATGCAGATGTAATTATCCCACCTACCTATAATAAAAACTTTACCTGGAACCGGCAGTACGATTTGAAGTATGATTTGTCGAGATCGATAAAGATGGATTTCTCAGCCACCAACCAGGCAAGGATTGATGAGCCTGATGGGATTGTAGATAAAGATGGAGATAAGGAAGTATACCAGGCATGGCGTGACTCGGTTTGGCAAAACATAAGGAATTTTGGCCGTACTACCCAATATCGCCAAATGGTGAACATAAACTGGAATGTGCCTATAAATCGCTTGCCATTGTTGGAGTGGGTAACCCTGTCGACACGCTATAATGCTACCTACGACTGGACGGCAAGCCCCATTCTTTCGGATACCATTACCTTGGGGAATACCATTAAAAACTCTTCGACAAGCCAGTTTAACGGACAGGCAAACTTGCTAACCATTTACAATAAAGTCCCTTATTTGAAAGAAATAAACCAAAAATATGGAGGCCGCGGCGGCGGATCCAGAGGACAAGGAGCCAGATCGAAAAGTCCGAAGGGCAAAGGCGGTAAGGACGGCGAAGAAGAAGACGATGGAGAAACCGAGCATGTGGAGTATACCAAAGATGGGGTAAGTTTTAAGGCCAATATCCCAAAATCGATTAACCACCAATTGGAAACAGAAGATGTGCAGGTTACCGTGTACGACTCGCTGGGGAACCGATTGTTCGGTCAACAGAAAATTGTGAACGAAAACCGGGTCACCTATAAGATTGATAAGGACATGGAAAACGCAAGGATAAGTGTAAAGGGGCGTAAAAAAGTGAGGCCCAATTACCTGAGAATTATCCTCGAAAGAAGCGTTGCCCTTATGATGAGCGTGAAAAACTTGTCCATTTCATACTCCTTCAATAACGGGACAATATTGCCCGGCTATCTTCCCGAGACCAAATTCTTTGGAACAGAAAATTATGAAGGGGGAGGGATCGCACCCGGAGTGCCCTTTATTCTGGGTTGGCAGGACGATCAATTTGCTGTTGATGCGGCAGAAAAAGGGTGGCTCTCGACCGATCCTACGTTGAATTCACCATTTACGATGAACTCTACCCAGACCATTAATTTAAGGAGTTCGATACAACCCCTCGAAAGTATGCGGATCGATGTGACTGCCAATCGCAGCTTTTCGGAAAATGTGACAGAATTTTATCTGGCTGATGAAAATGGTGTTTTCACAGCCAACAGCCGAAAGATTACCGGAAATTTCTCAATGTCTTTCGGGACTTGGGGCACTGCTTTTGAGAAATTGGGCGACGATTATTCATCCGAAGTATTCCAGAAATTTAAGGACTCTAGGATTACTATTGCCGAACGTTTACGTAACGAGCGTTTTGCCTCTGATCCCAGTTACACCGGAGCCGCTGATGCCGATGGCTATCCCGATGGTTACGGGCTTACTTCACAGGAAGTTTTAATACCTGCATTTTTATCTGCTTACGGAAAAATTGACCCCAGTAGAATCACCCTCGATGTATTTCCTTCAGTGTGGCACCTAAAGCCCAACTGGCGCATTACCTGGGATGGGTTGTCGAAGGTCGAATTGGTGCAGAAATATTTTAAAACAGTCTCCATCGGTCATACCTACCGTTCTACTTACAATGTTGGGTCGTACAATACCAACCTTGAATTTGTGAGCAATGAAGATGGTTTTTCGATGACCCGTGACCTTCTGAATAATTTCCTTCCCCAGCAAGAGATAAATTCAGTGTCGATAAACGAGCAATTTAGCCCGCTTATCAATTTCGACCTTACCTGGAACAATAGCCTTACTACAAAGCTGGAGGTAAAGAAAACCCGTAACCTTACACTTGCATTCTCAAATCAACAATTAACAGAGGTACGCAGCCAGGAATATGTTATTGGGGGGGGATACCGGATTCAGGATCTGAAACTATATATTTCGGGAAAGGAATTTAAGTCAGATCTCACCATGCGGATCGACTTCTCCTTACGCCAAAACTGGACTATTCTTCGACAGGTTGCCGATTTGCCCAATCAAGCGACTTCAGGACTACAACGCCCTGACCAAATTACATCGGGGCAACGGATTATTGGCATTAAGTTCAATGCTGATTATGTGTTGAGTGAGCGTTTCAATGTACGGTTCTTCACCGATTACTCAAACAATAAACCGTATGTGAGTTTGTCGTTCCCAACTTCGAATACAAGCATTGGGTTCAGTATTAGGTTTACACTTATGTAGTTTTTTGGTTTCGTGTTTCGTTTTTGAACTAATAAAAATACCCTGTCAATATGAATTATCGACAGGGTATTTTTATGGTTGAAAGAATATGCAGATTAAATTGCCCCTAATTTCTTCCCTACTTTAGTAAACTTTTCAATCGCAAAATTAATATGATCTTCGCTGTGGGCGGCACTAATTTGCACCCTTATGCGCGATTGCCCTTTTGGGACAACCGGATAATAGAACCCAATCACATAAATGCCTTCTTCCAACAATTCGTTGGCGAAATTTTGCGATACCTGTGCATCGTTTGGCAAGTGACCTAACATTACCGGACATATCGAATGGGTTCCGGTGCCCAGATTAAATCCGGCAGCAGTCATTCCTTTTCGGAACATCTTAGTGTTTGCCTCAAGCTTGTCGCGGAGTTCGGTGCTTTCGGTCAGGATTTTTAATACTTCGATAGTTGCCCCGGCAATGCCCGGTACCACCGAGTTTGAAAACAGATAAGGCCGTGAACGCTGACGAAGCAGGTCGATGATTTCTTGTCGCCCGGAGATACAACCACCCGATGCGCCACCCAGTGCCTTGCCAAAAGTAGTGGAGATAATATCGACCCGGCCCATGGCATTGCAATACTCGTGGCTGCCCCGGCCATTCTTACCCACAAAACCGGTAGCATGAGAATCGTCGATCATCACGAGGGCATCGTATTTATCGGCCAGATCACAGATTTTGTCAACTTGGGCAATGATGCCGTCCATCGAAAATACACCATCGGAAACAATCATTTTAAAACGGGCATCTTTAGCTGCGATCAATTGGGTTTCCAAATCGGCCATGTCGTTGTTGTTGTAACGAAAACGCTGTGCCTTGCACAAACGCACGCCATCAATAATCGAGGCATGGTTGAGGGCATCGGAGATAATCGCCGAATCCTCGCCCAGCAAAGGCTCAAAAACTCCCCCGTTTGCATCGAAAGCCGATGAATACAAAATAGTATCTTCCATGCCAAGGAAATCGCTCAAACGCTTTTCAAGGTCTTTGTGGACTTCCTGCGTGCCACAGATAAACCGCACCGAAGCCATCCCGTACCCGTACTTGAAAAAAGTATAGTTGGCAGCCGCCATAACCCGTGGGTCGGACGACAAGCCCAAATAATTGTTGGCGCAAAAATTCAAGACATTGAGACCCCTCACGGTTTTTATTTGCACACCCTGTGCAGTAGTTAAAATCCGTTCGTTTTTGTAGAGGCCTTCATCCTGTATTTGTTTCAATTCCTGTTGAAGGAATTCTTTATATTCTCCGTACATAATCCATTTATTTTTATGATGGTAAACCTATTTTTACCAGCCGCAAAGCTAAATAAAAGTTCATACTTCAAATATGATTTTTTATTGGTTATTACATTTTATGGGATGAGCATCACAAGATGTAGTCACTAAAAAGCCAGGCTTAAAATGGTGCATTAAATGTATGATCGCTTATTAACAATTTCAGAAGGCGTCTAGCTCTCTATTATTTCCAATAACTTTTTAGCCTTGTGGGTTAACCTGTATTTCTGGTCTTTTCGTGATGGGGAGTCAGGATCGATCATTTCTATCCAGTTAAGCTCTATTAATGGATCGACATAGCATTGCCTGTTTTTTGATTGATAAGTTTTTATTGTTTCCGAATCTTAATCAAATAATAATATGCTGAATTTCTATCCATTATAATTTTTGTCTGGAATCAAATCAAATAAACTAGGCCCAGTAAGGAACATAGATACTGAATTTTTTCGATTCGCTCTCTGGGTCTTTTGATTTAATCCTTCCAATATCAATAGCATCCTTTATTAACCTTGATATTTGTGACGCTTGTTTATCGTGCATTCCAAACCTTTGCCTTAATGAAGCATTAGTCATCCCACCATTTCCATAGTATTGAATTATTGCATGTTGGTAACAAGCATCAATCCTTTCCTGAATAGACATATCAGCAAATGATTTTGGTGCGGATAATATCACTTTAAAAGAATTTTCTGACTCCTCAAATTTCAATGGGGGTAATCCAAAAAATTCAATTGCAATTACTGCCTCCTCAAAACCAGTACCTCTTTCTTCACAAATGTTATACCTGCGAAATGCTGCAGCAAGGACTTCATTTCTGGATTCCGGGGTTGTTCTTATTAATCGGTCAATCTTTTTACTTGGAAGGAGGCGTCCGGGGTTGGTAATTTCAATCCTGTCCTCAAATATTTCAATCATCGGACCACTTCCCCGAATTAAAAAGTCCTGATGTATCAACGCATTGGCAATTAGTTCACGGATAGCTATTTCAGGGTAAACCGATGTTTCTTCCCTCAACGCATTTTTAATGACCTCACTGCCCGGCAGTAACCCTTTAATAAATTGAATTAAACCTTCAAAGCCAATGGCATATCCTTTAGAACCGGGAAATTCTTTGCTGCCTCCCGCTTAGTTTTTTCCTTCGTATTTGATTACCCGAATAGATTTACGAGCTAATCCATCAAAATCACTCAGGTTCTGTGCAGCTGCCAATGCTCCAAAATTCGTAATATAAAACCCATTGCCGTCCACGTCAACAATCATCTTTTCTTGCTGCATCCAATACAATATTTCATCAGCAATGGAAGGGACTGGCTTTTTAAGAAGTTTGTAAATCCCGGAATAATCAAGCAATGTCATCACTTCAACTTGATTTTTAAGTGTTGAAGCATGTAATTCTTCAAATACGGGCGTTTTACTGTTTAGCAGTAATCCTCCAATTTCCTGTCTGGAAGCTTTTCGAGTTGTACCACCACTTCGGATAAAACTATCTTCGATCGTTTTTCCTGCAATTTGAACTGGCTTTACAGCACTTTCTTTAATATGGACAAATAGTAATGGGACATTTTCAATTTCTTCGATGGAATGATCAATGCCAACTAATGGAGATACTCCATCGCGGCACAAACTTGCTAAACGATCAACAATATTGCTTGCGTCTTTGTTATTTATTCCTATTGGTTTAGCTGTACTATCCTCAATACCGAATATAAGAAATCCTCCTCCTGGGTGATTGGCAAAAGCAGAGATATGTTTGCAAAGTTTGTCATTTTTTGGCGATAGTGTTTCTTTCCAATCCAATTCGTTTAGCTCCTGAGGTACTTTATCAAGGCTCTTAATCAAAAACTCCTTTGCTCTATTAATCCAGGCTTTCATTTCAAATCTATTCCATGTTTCCGAATCTCAGTCAAATAAGATTTTATTGATAATCAATGCATTATTGGTATTTATCCAATTTCAATCAAATAGAATGACCTTTCTTCATTTTTTACTCAGGCAAACTTAGCCTTAATATTTTTGTTCTTCTACTGTAAATCTTTAAAGTTTCAAATTTAACAATCCTAATCATTGAGAGGCTGTGAATAGTACGTTTTTAATAATCTTAAAAGTGGATTGAACCGCTCATGTAGAATTTATTATTGTAGGGAAATGCAGGAGAAATAATTTTGTGTATTAGCATTTCTTTGCGTTGAGAGATGATTTATTAAAAGATAGAAATAGATCAAACTGGAATCTCTAAAACCGATTTACCTATGGGCCAAATCAAATAAACTATCCACCTTTATACTGTCCACCATAGCCTGTGAAAAGATATGGGCACCCTGGTTGTTTAGGTGGTTTGGGTCGGCAAATAGATCATATTTGTATTTATAGGTGGTATCGTTGCTGAAATCGAAGAAAGGAATGCTTTCTCTGGCGGCAATGGTTTTCATGACTATCAGCGAAGTGCTTTTCGAAAAATCGACCTCTTCCACCAATGGGGCTACCACAAAAATCAGATCAATATTTTTAGCTTGTGCCGAGGCAATAAACGATTTTAAAGTTTCGATGAAATCTGTATCAAGTTCGCCAACCTCAGGGATTTCTTTCTGCCCTTTACTGGAAACAGGTGTTTCGGGGGGCATCATTTGCCCATACATAGGGCGGTATCCCTTGTAATCGATTTGTGGAGAAAAAAAGTATTTTATGGCATGGACTATCGTCGAGTTGGTTTGATATGCCTGAAAAAGTAGCGTGTAATCAATCATTTTGGTGTTCAGGCTAAGAAGGGGTTTCAGTATTTTGCGATAGTCCCAATAATAGGGCACAAAATCGTTTAACCCATCATAAGCTGTTTCCGATTTGTACATCCAGTTCTGGTTCACATTCAGGATAATCAATTTGGGAGTTGCCCGCTCCAGGATCATTTTTTCGAGGGCCGTATGAAAAATCAATCCACGGCCCTGTACACCGGCGTTATAGCACGTAAGGCCCAGGCCTTTTTCGATTACCTCGGGAACATAGTGCCGGTTGGCCAGCGAACTTCCAAAAATTAAAATATCGGGTGATGCTTCCTCTATCGAATAGGTGATCCTGGCATATTTGCCGGTTTTCTGGCTGAAAAACAGTTGTTTGGCCGCAAACCCAAATATAAAGTCGATGGCCAGAAAGATGAGCACAAACTTGGCGAGCTTTATTGCTGATATTTTATATTCGTTTTTGACCATACTTTAGAACTGAAAATAAATAAACTGGTTATCGCCAAATACCCCAAGAAATAGGATGATGAAGGCCAGCATGGCATAAGCCGACATCCGCACGAGCTCCGACTTGTTATGCGAAACCGTGAAAAGAGAATTGAAATATTCTTTTTTTGCCTCCACGATAAGCAAGAGGATTATGGCAATTACGGCATACACCGGCGCAATAACATCGTCGCCAAACCCAATGTACAATTTACCCGGGTTGGTGAATATGGTTTTGATGATATACAGCGAGTCGGAAAGGCTATTGCCCCTGAAAAATATCCGTGAAAAATTGATCAAAATAAAAGTGATCAGGACATTGTACCACCCTTTTTTCCCCTTGCCCACCAAGAGGATTTCAACAATCAGATAAATCCCGTTTAGGCCACCCCATATCACAAAAGTCCAATCGGCACCATGCCAGAGGCCACTTATCACAAAAGTTATAAATATGTTGAAGAGCCACCGAGGTTTTTTTACCCGGTTACCACCTAAAGGGATATATAAGTAGTCGCGGAACCAGGTGGAAAGCGAAATATGCCATCGTTTCCAAAACTCGCCACACGATGCAGCAAAGTTAGGCCGGTTAAAGTTTCTCATCAACCTGAAACCAAAAAGCTTTGCGGTGCCGATGGCGATGTAGGAATAGCCGGCAAAGTCGCCATACACCTGAAAAGCAAAAAACACGATGGCAGCCAAAAAACTCAAGCCCCCATGGTTGTGGACATTGTTAAACACCGCATCCACATAGATACCGGCCCGGTCGGCAACAACCACTTTTAGGAAATATCCCCAAAGGATTTGTTTCACTCCAAAGGAAAAAAGAGCGTTATCGTACTTTCTTGCATTAAGAAATTGGGGCAAAAGATTGGATGCCCTTTCGATTGGCCCGGCCACCAGCTGAGGGAAAAAACTTACAAAGGCAAAAAATGCGATAATATCATCGGTGGGAGCAAACTTTTTTTTGTAGATATCGATGGAATAACTTAGGGTTTGGAAGGTGTAAAAACTGATCCCGACAGGTAAAATAATATTTAAACCATGAGGGTTGATGTCATGTCCGAACAGTGAAAAGGCCGACACAAAGCTGTCGAGAAAAAAGTTGTAGTATTTGAAGAAGCCCAAAAAACCAATGTTCACAAAAACGCTGATAAACAAAAGGAATTGCCGTTTTCGTTTGACATCGGTTTTCGATAAGCGCAAACCCACAATATAATCGACCAGCGAACTAAACACGATCAACGATAAAAAACGCCAATCCCACCAGCCATAAAAAACATAGCTTGCGATCAACAGCAGAATGTTCTGATTCTTAATGCTTTTATTCACCACAAACCAATAGAGAATAAAGACTATTGGCAAGAATATGGCAAAATCTAATGAGTTAAATAACATAGTTCAACGACCGATTTTCATTTAATCCTTCACTATACGATGCTTTGGTGAATTTGTTCAATGGCCTTGTGTTGTCTTTGATGAATTAGCAAGAATAGTTGATCAAACTTTTTTTTTGAATAACAGCGGTGGGTATTTGATAGTAGGTTCCTCACTGCATTCGGAAAATCGAGGTGTTCTGCATTTTTTTGGGTGAAACTAGGTATCTTTAATCGTTCCCCGACTTTCCGAACGCAGTGAGGAATCTCCCTCCCTTCACCCTTCAGTTTTAAAATCCCTCACCTACACCATCTCCAACTCCACAAAATGGATCAGTGAATGGATCACTTTTATATGGATTTCCTGAATGCGGTCGGAGTAGCCAAAATGGGGCACACGGATTTCCACATCACATTCGCTGGCCAACTGCCCACCATCTTTTCCTGTTAATGCAATAATGTGCATGTTTTTCTCGCGGGCAATGCGGGCAGCTTTCAAGATGTTGGGCGAATTTCCACTTGTACTGATGGCCAACAAAACATCGCCCTTCAGCCCAAATGCTTCGACATAGCGAGAAAAAACCGAATCGAAGCCGTAGTCGTTAGCCGTGCAGGTCAGGTATGCCGGATCGGAAATTGCCATGGCCGGTAATGCTTGCCGCTCGTTTCGGAACTTGCCAGTAAGTTCTTCGGCAAAGTGCATGGCATCGCTCATGGAGCCACCATTGCCACATGACAAAACTTTCTTCCCGGCGCGAAAGGCATCGATTAAAATATTTCCCGCTTTTTCGATGGCCTGCCAGTTTTGTTGGTTGTCCATAAAGTTGTCGAGCACTTGTCTGGCCTCGATAAAATTATTTCGGATTTCCTGCTTTATCATATTGCAATGTTTTCGACAAAAGTAAAAAAATGTCGATTGATTATTGTTGAATAATGAAATGCAAAATGGTCCATCAAGGAGGGAGACCAATCTAACCATTCATCCGATGACTATATCAGCAAAGATAGCCATCCTCATTTATTCATAAACGATTTGTTTTCATTGCGTCTCAGTGTCTTTCCGGCAAACAGGCTTATGGATTTGTTCAACCAAAAATGGATTGACTGAAAAGAATTCCTTTCAGTCCTTATTAATTCGGAATCGCTTTTTATCTTTACCCTTTGATTTTGAAAAACGACAGATATGACCCAAAAGGAAAAACTTTACGACATTATTTTCGAAGCCGATACACCATCAGGAAAATTTTTTGATAATAGCTTGTTGGTCACAATCTTGTTGAGTATTCTGTTTGTAATGCTCGAAAGTGTATCTTTTATAAGTACGGGCTATGGCAAATATCTGAAAATTGCCGAATGGTGTATTACCATCATTTTTACGTTAGAATATGCTTTGCGGATTTGGGTCGTTAATAAGCCCTTCAAATATATTTTTTCCTTCTATGGAATTATCGACTTTCTTTCTATCCTCCCGACTTACATCGCCATTTTCCTGCCTGGTGGCCAAAGCCTGATGGTTATCCGGGCCTTGCGCTTGCTCAGGGTTTTCAGGATATTGAAAATATCGCGCTATGTTCAGGAAAGCCAAACCATTTCGAAAGCGCTCCACGCAAGCCGGGCCAAAATATCGGTGTTCCTTTTTGTGGTTTTGATAAGTGTGATCATTATTGGCACCATAATGTACCTGATTGAGGGTGAGGAGCATGGTTTTACATCTATCCCCCGGAGCATATACTGGGCCATTGTAACCATCACCACGGTAGGCTATGGCGACATTGCCCCGCAAACTGCCTTGGGGCAACTCATTGCCAGTTTCACCATGATTCTGGGTTACGCCATAATTGCAGTGCCTACCGGTATTGTATCTGCCGAATTTAGCAAAGCAAAAGGGACTACCAACCTAACCACGCAGGTTTGCCCCGAATGTCTTGCCGAGGGACATGCGGGCGATGCCACATTTTGCAAATTTTGCGGCCATAAGTTAAATGAATAATTTTGTAATCGAAAGTTCAAATATTAATATAGAGATATGGAAGAATTAGTTGCCGGGGCCAGGATCGACCACGACCGGTACGGCGAAGGTTTAGTAAGCAAAGTGAATTTGACCAATTACGAGATTTACTTTGCCTCGAAAGGAAAAATGGAAATCTCGAAACGAAGCGAGGAACTTCAGGTACTGGAATCGCCCGAAAGGCCGGCCATAGGAAACAGCCTTACCCTGCCCCAGATCGACGAGGCCATTTCGTATGTATTGGATCGTTTTGGAGCTTTGCAGGAAGTAGTCCCAATAGGCGAAAAATGGATAGGCGGGAAACTGATCATACAACCTGCCAACACCGCGCTTCAATCGAAGGAAATACCCATCGATGTGTTTTTTCACAAAATTGTCATGCTCCGCGACAGGCTCAGGGTACTCGAGCAAAACATCAACAGCCATCCTTCGCTTAGCGATGAGGAAAAGGTAAACATCCAGCAATACATCACACGCTCGTATGGTAGCCTTACCACTTTCAACGTATTGTTTTCCGAGAAAGACCATTATTTTAAAGGGGCCGGCAAATAATTTAGCGTAATGAACCTGAAAGCTATATTGGCCATCCTTTTATATTTGGTTGTAATGTTTGCCCTCATCCGTAGGCACCTGAAAATTAAAAAAGGGATGAAACGCATCGAGAAAAGCGAAGAAGAACTTAATAAGCGCACACGCGAATGATTGGCCTTACCGCGCTATGGCTGGCCTATTATTTCTTGCATAGCCTGTTGGCCAGTTATCCGGTAAAGGGCTTTTTTAAAGATTTGAAACCCCGCTGGTTCAAGTTCTACAGCACCGTTTATAATTTCCAATCGCTCGTTCTTTTTATGCTGATATTTTGGTATCAGAAACAACTTCCGGCTGAATGGATTTTTATTGCACCGGCATGGATGGAAACAGTAGGATGGACAATTGTTTTCGTTGGGATTGTATTGGGCTATGTAGCATTTAGAAACTATAGTTTTGCTGAATTTTCAGGATATTTGCAAGCCCGAGGCGATGGAAATTTTCAGGAAACAATGCAAATTACCGGTTTAAACAAATTTGTGAGACATCCCATTTACTTTGCCAGTATTATCATTTTGATCGGCTGGTTATTGCAAGCACCGAGCGAAAAGAATGGGATATTTTTCAGTATCAGCCTCATCTATCTTTTTGTTGGGGCCTGGCTCGAAGAAAAACGTTTGGTCAATGAATTTGGCAATCAATATTTGAAATATCAAAAAGAAGTAAAAATGATGATTCCTTTTATATTTTAAATCGACTGTGAAAATATAAAATCAATTGAATTCGGCACATAATAAATACATTCAAAGAAATATGTTCAAAGAAAACATCAGATTTCATTTAGACAAAAGGATGCAACAGAGCACTGTCTCCCCCTTGGGGGAGAATAAGAGGGGGGAGTTCCTGCACGTAATTCCACCCCCTAACCTCCCGCAGTCCCGACTGCATCGGGATAGAATGGGGGAAATTTTCCGGATTCGCTTCCATTCTAGCTTTTAAGAAAATACAATTAGAATATTTCTATATGCCAAATCATAGCTGTCCGGTAGTTTTTGAAAATCTTGATTTCCATGAGTTAAAGTACTGATTTGCAGGCGTAATATTTCAAAAAAAACGAAATATCATGCTTTGATAAAATTAAGACGAATTAAAATTCATAGCCAACTGTT
>JAIOYV010000083.1 GCA_021740905.1 Bacteroidales bacterium | reverse complement strand
CATTTTCCCTGGTAGTCATACTTGAACAGATTGTGGTAAATCCATTAAGATACTGACTATCAGGGATTTAAACAAATAATTTTGCCACTTATTTCACTGATTATCAAAAAGTTATCAACATATTTAACGAACTATTGAAATAGACAACTATAGATTTAATATCAAATGTGAAATTATCATTTTTTACCCTTCGATTATCCCGTTCCGAATGGCAAAGCGGATGAGTTCTACCACGGAATGAACATCCAGTTTTCGCATAAGATTGGTCCGATGGGTATCGACAGTACGATGACTAATAAATAAACGTTCTCCAATTTCCTTGTTGTTTAATCCTTCGCAGACCAGTTTCAGGATTTCGTTTTCTCGTTCGGAAAGCTGGGCGAGTTTATCCAAATCACCTTCTGCTTTTCGCTGGTTATCAATACTGTTGGTCAATGCAACGGTTACATCGCTGCCAAAATATTTTTGTCCGCCAACCACTCGGTCGATACCGGCCAGCAATTCCTCCTGATCGGAAGTTTTTGTGAGGTATCCGTCAACTCCCAACTGAATAAGTTGCCTGATAAGGCTTGGTTCCTTGTACATACTAAGGATAATGATCTTAACATTCGGAAAACACTTTTTTATTTCCTTCGAAGCTTCTATCCCATTCAAACCCGGCATCTCTATATCGGAAATCACCAAGTCGGGTTGAAATAATTCAATATCTTTTAATAGTTCCGATCCATTGGTAACTTTTCTTACTACCTTGTAACCATCCTGCGATGACAACAGTAAATCAAGGCCATCGATGATAATCTGGTGATCATCAGCAAGTATAATTTTTACCTCTTTCATTTTAAATTTACCCTTACAGTTGCGGTGGTCCCCCGTCCCGGCTCACTTTCAATATGGAAATCCCCATCGATGAGTTTAAGTCGGTTTCGGATTGTCAACATACCAATTCCATTTTTCATATTTTCAAGGTCGGAAATACCGGTTCCGTCGTCTTCAACAATAAGCATCAATAAATTTTTTCGATGCATAAGCTGAATTTTTACTTCTTCGGCACCCGAATGTTTAATAATATTATTGATAAGCTCCTGACAAATCCGATAAATAGCCACCTCCACCTCTTCGTCAAACCTGTGGATAATTCCCAAATGGTCGAAATGATAGTTCAATTGGCCACGGCCAATACTCTTTTCCAGCATATCGTTGAGGGCATCCACTAGTCCCAGTTCCTGGAGCGAACGGGGCATCATCTGATGTGAAATAGACCGGATGTCTTCTCCCAACTCGTTTACAATTTCATTGATCTTTGCTGCTTTGGACAAGTTCTCATCTTTGGCCAGGTTCATTTGCTGAAGGAATAGTTTCAATCCGCTAACTTGCTGCCCCACACCATCGTGCAAATCTTTGGCAATCCGTTTCCGTTCATCTTCCGTAGCCTTTACAATGGCACGTAGTCCTTTTTCCTTTTCTTCAATAATGGCTTGGTTTCGGCGCGTAGCAGACTTCGATCGGTGGTTCTGAATAAATATTATGGCCGATAACAGGGTGAGTATAACCAACCCGATGAGCAGATAAATAAATCTTTTCCGCTTGGCCAAAACCAGCGATTGTTCTACCTGCATTTTTTCTAGCAGGGCTATTTCCTTGTTCTTTTTTTCTGTTTCGTATTTCGACTGAATTTCTTCTACCGCCCGATCTCGTTCGACGTTGTAAAGACTGTCTTTAGCCAGATTTGCCTGCCAGAAATAATCGGAAGCTTTTTTATAATCTTCCAGCTTCTGATAATTTAATCCCATATAGTGATAGATTTTGTATATCAGCTTATGAAAATGGTAGACCTCTGAAATTTCCTTGGCCAACTTAAGCTCGTCCACCGATTTCTTGTATTCCTCCAATTTGAAATAAATGGTGGCAAGATTAAACATTGAAGAGGCTGCATTGTAGAAATTGTTGGTAGATTGATGAATATCAATGGCCTTTCGCAGGCAAATAACAGCCGAATCAGGCTGGTTGATATTATCGAATGTCAAACCCATATTGGTATATACTTTACCAAGCCCGTACATGTCGTTCAGTTCAATTTTTAAGCGGATAGCCTCCCTGAAATAAACAATGGCCGAATCAAACCTTTTGATTTCATCATACAACATTCCAATGTTTGTATAAGAGGCTCCTTCGCCATACTTGTCGTTGATTTTCTGCCTTATTTTCAATGCCTTAAATTGATAATCAATGGCCTGGTCAATTCGCTTCTGATCCCAGTAAACAAGACCAATATTATTGTACGCATTGGCCATACTTTTAGAAAGATGAACAGCTTCGGCAAGAACCAACGAGTGATTAAAATTTTCGACAGCCTGATCAAGCAAACCTTTGTTCCAGTAAATTAGTCCGATATTATTAAAAACACTGGCCATTGTAATGGTATCATTTACCCTTTTTGCATGGATTTTGGCTTTGTCGTAGTAGATCAATGCACTGTCCCACTGTACCGTAACATCCTTAATAATACCAATCCGGTTATACGCTTTCCCAATGATCGTGTCATTATCCAGAAGCTTTCCTATTTCTAATGCCTGATGTCCAAAATAAAAAGCAGTATCTGGATTAGAATAATATAACTGAAGACAAAGGTCGTTCATCAATTCGGCCTTTTCCCTGCCTTGTTCCAACGATAATGCGTGTTGAATAAGAGAATCCTGCCCGTTTGATAAGCTAGCGGCGCAATTGAATGGCGTCGTTGCATATACCATGAAAACTGTCACAAACAGCCATTTCCCAAAAAGTATTATTCTAATTTTATTCATTTTACGCCCATTCCTTTCCAACAAATCAACAAGTAAAAAATGGATTTGTTTGTTTTTGAAATAAATCGGAGTTTGGCCACCTCTCCTTACACAATTATTTCAATTCTATTTCCGTTTTTCAACATTACCAAAACTACATGCTATGAAAACTACTACACGGACAATTATTGTTTTGCTGACAATAAGCAGCTTTTTTGCGTTTACTGCCGGAAAAAAAGACAAGCACCAATTCAGCATAAAAAAGCTGGACAAATCATTTTGCCTCATAAAGCCAGGACTCTATGCAAATGCATTCGAAGTGAGCAACCAGGAATATCGCTTTTTTCTGAACGATCTGAAAAAGAAACAAACTTCTGGGTGGGAAAAGCATTTACCAGACTCGACAGGTTGGTGCCATAAAAATGGCTACAACGATCCCTACAAAGACCACTATCACAACCATGCTTCTTATCAGGATTACCCAGTTTGCAATATTTCCTATAACGATGCCCTGGCCTATTGCGCATGGCTAACTGAGAAATACAATTCAGCTCCGAAGAAGAAATTTGCCAAAGTGAAATTCCGATTGCCAACCATCGAAGAATGGGAATTGGCAGCACGTGGAGGATACCGTAATACAGAATACGCAATGGGAGGTTACTATTTGCGTCGTTATGATGGACAGTTTTTATACAATTTCAAGCGAATTGGGGACGAAGGAATTAAATCCGACTCAACTGGCAATCCTGTAATAGCTGAATGTAGACATCATAATCTGAACAGCACATCAGAATATCAAACCTCTATTGCTAATGCAGTTAAATCATACTGGCCAAATGGATTTGGTATCTACAACATTTGTGGAAACGTAGCCGAAATGGTACAGGAAAATGGAATCTGTAAAGGAGGATCAGTTAACGACTTTGGCTTCGACTTGCGCATCGATCAGCAAAAAGAATACGAAAAGCCTACTCCAAATTTAGGTTTTCGGGTATTTATGGAGGTGGTTTCCAGTCCGCAATAGGTCTACCCACCGAAGCTTTAGCATAGGAGGGCAGTCAGCAGTGAGCAATGGGTAGCTGTAGAAATGCAAGGCCGTGAGTCTCTACCGAATCCAGTACGCATTAGTTTACCTGACTTTTATACAAGTCGTATTCCTGTGTGGGCAAGTCAACTTTTAAATATCCCTCTGGAATGGAGGAACGACCTTCTTTTTCACGGATGTAATATTCGTACTGTTTATACGGGCTTATACTGATGTAGGCATAGCGCATCATATAGCCCTGAAAGATAAAGTCGTACTCGTACCAAAGTTCATCAGGAATAGTAACTGTTGTATTTTTAGGGACAACAGTCGAGAAAAGTTTCACATCTTCGATCATTTCTTTGTGCCTCGAATAACTGCCAATCCGGTACACCGAAAAGGCAAGAACAGACACAAACAGAACAATCGTTAAAACCTTAAAAATTCGGAAACCGATACCTTTTTCAGAAATCCGGCTTATGGCTTCCTGTAAACCATTCGATACCAAAAAAGCCAAGGCAATGGCAAAATATGGCAGGGCAGGTGTCATGTAAAAACCTTTTTGTACCATCGTAAAACAAAGGGGAAGCGAGCCTGAAAAACCGATCAACAAAAATAGCAAAGCCAATTTACCATTGCTTTTAGTGATCAGTGTAACTTTCTGTATTTTAAGCACAACAGCCAAAAATACCACAATTACACCCGATGCGATAAGCTCCATGAGCAATCGTTGGATGATATAAAAGCGGTTGTCGATGGTGGGCATAAAATCGAGCCGGTGCATAAAGCGGTCGAAAAAATAATAGCTCAAACTTTGGCGGGCATCGGGGAACAAAAGTAAAAAACCAAGCAGGGCAATGGGTATTGCAATCAAAATAAAAGACGAAAAAAACATTCGTCCGAAACCCGGTTTTCGATACACAAGCCAATATAAAAACGGGACACCAACGGGAAAGAAACCCGGAAAACCTTTGCTGAGTATGGCCAGTCCAATAAAAAGACCAGACAGTACGAAAAACCATAGCTGTCGGCTGGGCCTATTCAACCCTCGTATACTGAACAAAACCGAGAGCAGGGTAAAAACTCCCATTGTGTTTTCCTGCATATTGTGGCGAAAGGTCCAAAAAACCAATGCAATGGAAATCCACAGGATCACCGCAAACCAGGCCAGGGAGCTTTGCTTTTTGTTGCCCACATTTATTTCTTTCCAAAGTAAATGGATCAGATAAATGTGGATCAAAAGCATCAAAATAGTGTATCCCCTTTCGATATAAATGCTATTTCCGAAAAGGTAAAAGAAAACCGCCTGGATACCAAAAACCAGAGGGGGTTGCTCGTGAAAAGAAGGGAGGCCGCCCACGTTCAATTCGCTAAACTGGGGAAACCAAAATGTGCCGATCCCGTGCCCTAAGTTCCTCGAAACACAAGTATATAATATCCCGTCCATAAACATGCCTTCCTGCAGCAAAAAGGGGATGGTAAGCCCTATCGCCAGGGTTATGGCAAACAACCAGAAAATGAAGTTTATGTTTTTTTGCATGCCCCTGCCCATATCTAAATGGAGTTTGTTTTTAGTTTCGGTATCTATGATGCAAAGAAAGAAAGGATTCTTTTACCATCAACACAAAAAATTGGACATTAGTTATATGGCAGGATGTCGGGTTTTTCCATGATAAAATCCCTGAATTGGAATTTGGATGAATTTCCAATATTCATCCTGTATTCGGAACCATTTATGGGAACTACCGGAAACCATGCAAAGTTTAGTTGAATTGTCTGGAAAAAGAGGTTGTGGTTGTTGATACGGATGCCCAGCCCCAGGCCCGAATAGAAATCATACTGGTCGAAAAAGCTTTTTTGGGAACCCATAAAACCCATATCGGTGAAGGCTGTCAAAGCAAAATGAAAATCAGCAAATTTTTTCATTTGAAATAACACACTTTCGTGTTTAAATGCCAGGCGGTGCAAGCCATTGGTTTCGCCCAATAGCGAGGTGATCCCATTTTCGCCATTCAAGTTGATGGTTTGGCCGTACAAACGATTTATCCCAGTCGAATAATTCAACCTAAAAAAAGGACGGTATCTGTACCTTCCAAATGAGAGTCCATTACCAAAACCACTAAGGGTAGCCGAAACAACACCCTGCTCCGCATGGCCATGTCGAAAAAAACTTCCATACTCCAATAACAGGGAGTAGTAGCCATATTTGAAATAATTGCTCCTTAAAAAACTGATGCCGGTGTATGGTCGATTATAAAACTCGCGTTTTTCGAAACCTGCCTTTAGCTCGAATTTGAAACCAGTTGGGATATCTTCATTCACACCAAAATAATTGATCAACCGTGCTGTGTAATAATTCCGCTTGGCAAACCCTATGCTGGTGATGTAGAATTCCCTGTCGTGATAATAAAAATTCGTAAATGCATCAACATTAGGCCGCTCGATGAAAAATTGGTTTTCATAGCGCACCGACCAGAGCAATTCGATATTATCGGGACATTTCTTTGTGCGAGGTACAATACAAAACCTCTTCCCCAACCAGATATCATAATTGTTGTAGGTCAAGGGTGAGCCAAAATACTTATTCTCATTTTTGTCGACAATCATCGAATGTTTTTGCTGAACGGTAATCCCACCCCCATATTTAATTTTTCGTGAAAGCAATCGCCGGTCGAAGCTGATAAAATAATCTTTGTAGCTAAAAGCATCGGTGTATCCGGTACTGCCTGTAATAAAGCTTCCCCCAATATTATCGACCTTGTAATAGCCATTATAACCAAACTGGTTGTTTCGGATTAAAAGTTCGTGTTCCAACATGTGGCCCATGCCAAGTACATTCCGATCGTAAAAACGTACCGAGTTGCTGTCGTTGCTGAAATGGTTTGCCCCAGCCACAATCGACCAATTATCTTTGGTCGTAACCAGCAGGATGACTTCCGTTTCGCTGGCCCAGATAACAAGTATGCGGGCATCCCTTATGAATGACAACTGACGGAGGATGCGTTCGCTGTCGGCAAGGTTATAGGGGACCAGTTTGTCGCCTTCCTTAAAAAGCAAATTGTTGCGCACCACAAAATTGCGTGTGTCGATCTGCACGCTATTGGCCATTTTGGCTAGCCATGTATTTGGTTCGCGGATAAAATCGTCGATTGTAGGGCCAAATGGCTCGAGCTTGAACAATACTATTTTGGAGATCAATTTACCTTCGTGTGGAATAAAAACGTCAATGCTCCGGGTTTTTTCACGGGTAATTGTATCGGGTTTGCTTCCCGGGTTTTTAAATATCAGATTGTATAATTCTTTCGTAAATCGCGATTTGTAGGCTTTTACTTTAAGTCGTTTTTGAAAATCGACATAGCTTTCTTCCCAGCCTTGATAATTCTTTTGCATTGTGTCGATCAATATTTCGGTATAGAAGCGCGAAGGAATCGTATCGCCATTTTGCACCACGATCGAATCGCTAGTATTTACCTGTCCGAAAGCGGAAAAAGGAAGAAAAACCACTATGGGTAGTAAATATAAAAACCATAAGAAAAAGTTTCTTATCATGCCTTGTTGCCTATATTGAACGCGCTTTTGCAAAACTCATTTTTATCATTCACAAGATGCCCAATTCATTTTAAAATACAAAATGGTTTGAACGTATGATATTTCAGCATGGGTCAGGTCAATTGATCGACCTTCTTCTCTAAAGAATGGGTAATGTTAAGAATTGATATTAATCTTGATTTTTTCCTTTATGATAAATTTGAATGTGCAGATCATCGAAATAAACATCATCGATATTCTCTGGGTTATAGCCATAAATAACCAGTCTGTTATTTACAAGGCTGTCTTTTATTGTAAGGTCGATTGTATGCAATTCCCAGCCTTTTTCTTCAAATGATTTTTTGGCCGAAACATATAGTCCATTGACTTCATCAGACAGGATAAGGACTCCGTGACTTCCTTTTCTCCTGATGGAAGCATGAATATAATCGCCCGGAAAAATAGAGTCAACTTTTAAATAGGGCCCATAATTATATGTGCTTGGAGATAGCTTTATTGAATATTCCCCGGAAAAAGCCATTTCATTGCTTCTGTGCCTACCCCCTTCGGCAAATATCTGCGAAGATGGCACTGTGAAAAGGCTACTGTCGGCAGAAAAGGTTTCACAATCAATTAGCCAATCATCTATTTGGTCTTTTTTTTGTTCTTGCTTTTTCAACAAAATTATTGAACCTTCGTGTTTTACAACCGTCCATTTAGGGTTAAAAATATACTTGTTCAATTCAGCTAATAGTTGAGCTTCCGTAACCATGAATTGAGGAACATCCAATTGTAGAATAATATATTCCGCCTCTTCAACACGAGGAAAGTAGTAGCAATATTCACGATTTGCCAAATGAGGGCAAAAATTGCCTGTTGATGATACTGCCGCAGTGTCAGGTATCATTTTCAGTGTTTCATACATCTGGTCAATATCCAATTCGGATGAATACATCCCTTGACGATAAAAATTAAATTTTGTACTATGATCCCATGACAACTGAGTGTTACTACTTTTCATCTTGTTTACTGTAACCAAAATAGCCAAGGTGCAAACTATCCATGGAAGGAATTTTTGAACATACCTTCCCTTTAGGTCTTTTATCACAACAAATACAAACAATGGAAGAAGGGTTGCAAATTCAATGGTGTAATACGAATAAATGCCCCAACGGGTATCGGAATCGTTTAATACTTTTTGTAACACAATCGGGATGAATGGTATAAAATATTTCGGGTGACGGAACAATAAAAATCCTCCTGAAACAAGATAAACATAGTACATCTCAAGTTTAAAATGTGGAGAGCCTCCTTTGGGTAAGTGATTCTCGAACAACATATAAAAAACTTGTTCGGGATAATTGAACATAAACAGCAACACTTCCAAGGGGGTTTTTCCTAATGCGTTAAAATTAAACAAACTAAATGGCCTTGCCGGGTTTTCTGTCATTGGGATGAAAACTTCCATAATCAGCACAAAAGAAATTAAACTAAAGCCCATGGTGTACCAGGCCCATCGCCTTTTTTCTTTATCCTGCCAATTGTCGATTACAAGGAAAAGGCTGATGAAAATGAGCCAAAGAGGGATGCTCTCGCGCCCCAACACCAAAAACAAGGTCCAAAAAGAGAAGGTGAGCCACATTTTCTTTTCGAAGTAATATAACCAGGCAGGCACTACTCCCGATAGAATTATCATTAAGTTTACATCGGTATTGTATGCACTGTACCTTCCATATAAAAGAAAATAAAACAACATGGCGAACAAGGCTAAATTTTCCGAAACAGTTTTTAGCTTCACATATTTATAGGTTCCCCATGCCCCAAAAAGGATAAAAAATGCTTGTATGAGAATTAATGTGTAAGTGCCGGTAAGCCAGTTGAACAACCAATAAATTGGGATAAAGTAAAAGAGGGTCAGTGAAAAATGATCTTGAAAAAAAGACATACTATTGCTCCAGTATATAGGGCTTGGGCTTATCCTGAAATGGGAATAATCGAAAAAGGAAAAATTATAGGCCGCATAATCAAAAGTATGTGTTCTAAAAAAGTAATGGTTTAATATCGGTATCATGATATGAATGATGCCAAAAACAAGTAAAATAGTATAAAAGAGGGCCGTGTGTAAATTAAGATTTTTCTTCTGGCGATTCATTCCTAAAATATTATTGATACGTACAAGGATTCTCCAACAAACTGATAATGAATTTTCCCGTATAATAATAATTCAAAATAGTTGGTCCGAAAAACTTTAAAGTACGGTACATTCTATATAATTTTGCATCCATATTTATGGCTTCAAAATTATAAATTAAAGCTGAACTTTACTTTGTCGTCTAAATTCCCAAGGCATCAAAAATTTTTTCGATGCAGATTTAATCAATATATTTAAACTACATGAATAATAAATTGTTAATCAAGGTAGTTTAACATGGACTCGTTACTTAATAAAAGAAGTTTAATTTTGCACTTTCAAATCAGGTTGAAAAAGAGCATGATGGATAAACCAAAAAGAGCATAAAGAAATAGATACATGAATACCCGTAGATTGATAATTTCGCTATTTGCCATCCTATTCCTTCCCTGGCATGGCATGGCTCAGTTTGCCCTGGGCGAATGGCGCGAACATTTACCCTATAACTCGGCCAATTCGATTGCCGAAAAAGGCGAGACGATTTTTTGTTCCACAAAATTCAGTCTGTTTTATTATGAAAAATACGAACAGTCGTTAACTAAAATGTCGAAAGTAAGCGGGATGTCCGATGTAGGCATCAGTGTGATAAAATACAACGAGGAAACTGATATATTGCTTGTTGCCTACGACAATGCCAATATCGATCTTGTACAGGGTACACGGATTTACAATTTACCCGACATCAAGGATAAAATCATGACCGGGACAAAAACCATCTACAATATCTTGTTTGTGAACAAGCTGGCCTACCTTTCGTGTGGTTTTGGGATAGTCGTAATCGATCTCGAAAACCGCGAGATAAAAGATACCTATTACATTGGCGATCTGGGTGAGAGGATAAACGTATTCGAACTGGCTTTTGATGGGACCTCACTTTTTGCAGCCACCGAAAAGGGCATTTTCCAGGCCGACATAAACAACGACTTCCTTGCCAATTATTCGAATTGGCACATTTTTAACGATGATCTGGTAAAAGATAAAAAGTTCAATACCATTGCAGCTTATGCCGGAAAAATATATGCCAACAATCAAAACGACGACAGCGGGGACGACATTATCTATGTTTACGATCATACCAATTGGTCGGTATATATAAATTCTGTTCAATCGACATATATCAGGCTGGTCAGTAGTTATGGCTTTCTGATTACGGTTTCGAAATATGCGGTTTCGGTTTTCGATGCACAAGGCAATCAAACAAATGATGTTCATGCGTATGGACCGGATAAGCTCCGTGCCAATGACGCTATTTTTGATGCTCACATGATCTTGTGGATAGCCGATGATAACTATGGTTTGGTATCAAATCCTGAAGACTGGATACATGAATTTATCCACCCAAATGGCCCGCATAGTAGCTCCGTTTTCGATATGGATATAAAAAACAGCAAGGTTTGGGTCGCCAGTGGGAGCCGGGACATTTCGTGGGGAAACCAATTTTCGAAAAAGGGTGTGTATTCTCTTATCGACAATGAATGGCAATCCTATTACAACGACAACACGCCAGCCATGCCCACCCATATCTGGGACATTACCGAAGTTGCCATCGACCCAACAAATTCAAATCACATCTATGCCGGATCATGGGGCGGGGGTGGGATACTCGAATTTAATTTTCAAGGAGCATCCAACACGTATGAAATAACCGAAATATTTAATGACTCGAACAGTAGCCTTCAAACCGTTTTTGCTGGCCCATATTGTAAGATTGGCGGGATGGAGTTCGATGCATACAACAATTTATGGGTATCCAATGCAGGAGGTGTGCCCAATCCTATTTCGGTTTATCGCTATGAGGATAAAAAATGGTTCAGTTTCCCTTATGCCAACAGCATCAATGTTGATGATATCGGTGATATATTACCTACGCAGTCTGGAGCAAAATGGCTAATCCTTCCGAGAGGGAATGGTTTGTTCGTTTTTGATGAGCGGGGAACCTACGAGGATCACACAGACGATGTGAAAGCAAAAATTTCGGTGCGCGACGAAGACGGAGAAATCATAAACGATGTATATTCCATTGCCGAAGATCAAGACGGAGCGGTATGGGTGGGCACAAACCTGGGGGTTTTGGTGTATTACAATAGTTATAGTGTTCTACAAAACCCATCGACCAATGCCCAACGAATTATTGTTGAGATTGATGGTAGCCCGCAACACTTGTTGGGCACCGAAACGGTTACAGCCATCACAATAGACGGGGCCAACCGAAAATGGTTTGGCACCGATGGGGGCGGTGTCTACCTTATGTCGGAAGATGCCACCGAGCAAATCCTGAATTTCAATGTCGACAACAGCCCCCTGTTTTCAAACAGCATTATTTCAATTGCTATTGATGAAAAAAACGGGGATGTGTACTTCGGCACCGACAAAGGGATTGTTACCTATCGAGGAACGGCTACTGGGGGCGAACCTGATTTTGGCGGATTGTATGTTTACCCGAACCCTGTCCGCCCGGGTTTTGAGGGAGATATTGTGATAAAGGGAACCACGACCAATGCGATAATAAAAATTACTGATGTGAGCGGAAATATTGTGTATGAAACAAAGTCGTTGGGTGGTCAGGCTATATGGGACGGAAAAGATTTTTCGGGACGTAGGTTAAGCACTGGGGTTTACCTGGTATTTTGCAGCAACGAGGATGGTTCGGAAACGAGTGTGACCAAGCTATTGTTTATTAAATAATACCGATTACTTATCAAAATTTGTTTTTAATTGCATAAAGCCTTAAAAGCACTTTGAATATGTATCGGCATTTACAATTGAAACAAGAAAAATAGCTTTTAGCACATTTTTATGTACAATTGGTATAACTTTGCCGGGGCAAAAAAAGGCAAAACAAAATATTCACCCTACCGTAGGAGTGGGAAATCAAATGAATTTTAAATAAAAAGAAAATAAATTAAAAGATTAATGGAAGTTTTAGTTGAAAAATTACCGTACAAAATTGCAGACCTATCACTAGCTGCTTATGGCCGGAAAGAAATTGAAATAGCAGAACATGAAATGCCGGGCTTAATGTCCATCCGTAGAAAATTTTCTGCTGAAAAGCCTCTCAAAGGCGTTCGCATTACAGGATCCTTGCACATGACCATCCAAACCGCTGTGTTGATTGAAACACTGGTTGAATTGGGTGCTGATGTCCGTTGGGCAAGTTGCAATATCTTTTCGACCCAGGATCATGCTGCCGCAGCAATTGCCGAAGCAGGTATTCCCGTTTTTGCCTGGAAAGGCGAATCGTTGGAAGAATATTGGTGGTGTACCGCGCAAGCATTAAATTTCCCCGGCGGCTTAGGCCCAAACCTTATTGTTGATGATGGTGGCGATGCCACACTTATGGTCCATATCGGTTTCCGGGCAGAAAAAGATGCCTCGGTTCTTGATAAGAAAGCAGCAAACCACGAGGAAGCTGTAATCCTGAACCAACTCAAAGAAATACTGGCCGAAGATTCCGGTCGTTGGACCAGGACCGTGAAAGACCTAAAAGGCGTTTCGGAAGAAACCACCACTGGGGTGCACCGCCTATACCAAATGCTGGAACGGGGCGAGTTGCTGTTTCCAGCCATCAACGTAAACGATTCGGTCACCAAGTCGAAATTCGATAACCTGTATGGCTGCCGCGAATCACTGGCCGATGGCATAAAGCGCGCTACCGATGTTATGTTGGCAGGTAAAGTTGTGGTTGTTTGTGGGTATGGCGATGTGGGCAAAGGTTCGGCCAAGTCGATGAAAAGCTATGGATCGCGTGTTATTGTTACCGAAATTGACCCAATTTGCGCATTACAAGCAGCCATGGAAGGTTTCGAAGTAAAAACAGTAGAAGATGCTTTGGTGGAAGGGAACATATATGTTACCACTACAGGTAACAAAGATGTAATCACTGCCGAACACATGTCGAAAATGAAAGACCAGTCGATTGTTTGCAACATTGGCCATTTCGACAACGAAATCCAGGTCGATCAACTTGAGAACTGGCCGGGTATCCGCAAAGTGAATATCAAGCCCCAGGTCGATCAGTATTTCTTCCCCGATGGTCATTCAATCATTTTGCTGGCTGAAGGCCGCCTGGTGAACCTGGGTTGTGCAACCGGGCACCCATCCTTTGTGATGTCCAATAGTTTTTCGAACCAAACCCTGGCCCAGATCGACTTGTGGAAAAACAATTATGAAGTGGGAGTGTACCGATTGTCGAAACAATTGGACGAAGAAGTGGCGCGCCTGCACTTGGAACAAATAGGTGTTAAGCTTACCATTTTGAGCGACGAGCAATCGGAATACCTCGGTGTTTCCAAAGAAGGACCTTACAAGCCAGAACATTACAGGTATTAGAAATGATTATTTTCGATTGATTATTGATGAATCAAAAAAGAATGAGATATATTTGGAAATCCGGGTTAATAGCCCGGATTTCTCTTTTATAAAAAGTGTTAAAGGATTTGCCTGTTTTGGGCTTGCTTGTAATAATTTTTACTTTTGCATCAGAATAAACTGTTTTTTATGCCACGATTTCTTCTTACCATTCTAATCATAGTCGGTGTTTATTACGGATTGAAATACCTGTTCAGGCTTTTCTTCCCGGTAATCATGAACCGTTTTATGAACAACATGATGGAGGGCTCCCAAAACCCGTTCAATCAGCAGCAACCCGAAATAAAAAGAGAAGGAGAAGTGACCATTACCACTAAACCTGGCTCAAAAAGCAAATCCTCTAAAAAGGATGGGGATTTTGTCGACTATGAGGAGATAAAATGATGAAAAATATTTTATCCCTAAAATTTACCGAAAGCAAGCTATTCTTCTATTCCATCTTATTTGCCAACCTTGTCTTTTTGTGTTTCACAAAGTTTTATCCCTCTATGGATGGAGCTGCGCACTTGTATAACTCAAACCTGTTGGGCCAAATCTTGCAGGGGAATGATGCAATAAGCGATTTTTATACGATTTCGACTATCCCAATCCCCAACTGGATATCGCACTTTATATTGGGAATCTTTATTTTGTTATTGCCTGCATGGATGGCTGAAAAGATTTTGATTATTCTTTATGTGGCAGGCATGGCACTTTCCTTTCGGTATTTAATAAAACAACTGAATAGCGATGCCCCTTTTTTAAGTATCCTTATTTTTCCTTTTATCTATTCGTTCCTCTTTCACCTGGGTTTTTATAATTTTAGCATATCCTTCGTATTCTTGTTTCTTACACTGGGGTACTATTTAAAGAATATGGATAGTTTCAATTTTAGGAAGTACATTTTGCTATTTCTTCTCCTGACCCTTACCTATTTTTCGAATGTCTTGATTTTTGGGCTTCTGGGGTTGATACTTGGATTATTCATCCTACAATCCACCTACCATTATTATAAAAATACGACAGACCATAATTATGCCCTCAAACATGTTGGTAATCGACTCTTGTTATTATTTTTGACTTCCCTGCCAGCATTGATCTTCTTGTTTCTTTTTTTCGAAAAGGTTACCTTTTTCCCCTCCGAACAGGCCCTGTCAAACAAGGAATTATTCAAATGGATATTTGATGCCCGTCCTTTTATTGTGTACGATTATGGTGCCGATGAAATTATTACACAACACTATTTTTATATTATTATTATCTTGATTATTATACCCTTTATCAAAGAGGGCATGAAAATAAAAGATATCGCTTTCAAAAAGGCAGACGTACTTTTGATCCCGACTTTAATCTCCCTTTTGCTCTATTTTTCAGTTCCAAATGGGTCGAGTGCCGGGATGATGTCGGATAGATACTGCCTGATTTCCTATCTGTTTGCATTGGCCTGGATTTGCTCGCGTACAACAAAAAATAACCTAAACCGGTTTCTGGTTCTGGTCGTGGTAAGCTTGCATCTAACCCTGTTCTACCAACATCAAAACCGGGTAATAAAAAACCTCGACAAGAATGCCATTTCGATTTATAATAGCAGTAAATATTTGAATGATAACAGCATTGTCTTGCCCATTAACTTTACAGGTAATTGGTTGGAGCCTCACTTCTCCAATTACCTCGGTGCTGACAAACCATTAATAATCCTGGAAAATTATGAAGCAAGCATCGGCTGGTTTCCGTTGAAGTGGAATACTGAGGATTTCCCTAATATCTTGCTGGGCGATAAAACCTCCATGAATGGAATCTACTGGAAAAGTAATCCGGGATCGAGCAAAACCCTACAAATAGATAACATCCTTATCTATGGCAATACCACAACAATCAATAATGAAGAATGGAAAGAATTGAAGGATTTACTATCAACCGATTTCAAATTAATACATAAGTCGGATGATGGTTTTGTAATGCTTTATGAGAGGCTTTGATAGATTTTCCCTGTTTATAGTCGGGGCAGCAAATTGAATCGCTCCCTGACTCCCAACGCCAACTTAAAACAGCGTCCCCTGCCTATTAATATTTATCTTCCCCAAATGAGTATAGGCCAATTCGGTTACTTCGCGGCCACGCGGTGTGCGTTTGATAAACCCTTCTTTAATTAGGAATGGTTCGTACACTTCTTCGATGGTGCCGGCTTCTTCGCTTACCGCTGTGGCAATGGTTGTAAGCCCAACGGGCCCTCCTTTGAATTTGTCGATAATGGTAAGGAGAATTTTATTGTCCATTTCGTCGAGGCCATGCGAGTCGATGTTCAGGGCTTCGAGGGCATAGCGGGTAATCTTTATTTCGATTTCGCCGTTCGATTTTACCTGCGCAAAATCGCGCACACGGCGCAACAGGGAGTTGGCAATACGTGGAGTTCCGCGACTGCGTGATGCTATTTCCACGGCAGCTTCAGGGCTTATAGGTACATTTAAAATTTTTGCCGATCGTCCCACTATGCCGGTAAGTACTTTTGCATCGTAATATTCGAGGTGCGAATTTATACCAAAACGTGCCCGCAAAGGACTGGTCAATAAACCAGAGCGGGTGGTAGCACCAATCAAGGTAAAAGGATGAAGTTCTAATTGTATGGACCGGGCACTTGGCCCTTTGTCTATCATTATATCGATTTTGTAATCCTCCATGGCCGAGTAGAGGTATTCTTCTACGATTGGGCTAAGGCGGTGGATTTCATCGATAAAAAGCACATCGAATTCTTCGAGGTTGGTGAGTAGGCCGGCCAAATCGCCAGGTTTATCCAACACCGGACCCGAAGTTAATTTCAAACTAACACCGAGTTCGTGGGCAATAATGTTGGCAAGGGTAGTTTTTCCGAGACCGGGGGGACCAAACAAAAGCACATGGTCGAGGGCTTCGCCACGCATTTTGGCAGCCTTCACAAATACCTTCAGGTTTTCAACAATCTTTTCCTGTCCACTAAAATCGCTAAATTCAATAGGACGTAATTGTTTCTCTATTTCCTGATCATCGTTTGTTAACAGTTGATTATGAAGGTCTATTTTATCGCTCATCAAAAAAAAATTCTAAATAAAGAAACCCAGGGTGGCAAGGATTTCTTTCAATTCGTTAAAGTCGAAGGGTTTCGAAAGATAGGCATTCATTCCAGAAGCCAGGCATCTATTTTTGTCGTGGTCGAGCACATTGGCTGTGATGGCAATTATAGGGATATTGTTGTTCTTTTTCGATTTTCGGATATTTTTGGTTGCATCGTAGCCATCCATAACCGGCATCATAATGTCCATCAGGATAAAATCATACTTGTTCTTTTCGTGAAGCTTAACCCCTTCCTCTCCATTATTGGCAACATCGACCAAATGATTATTGTTTTTCAGCTTGTTCATGATAATCATCTGGTTCAATTTGTTGTCTTCAACCACCAATACTTTATAGCTTTTTTCCGAACTTGTCATGTTGTGCCTATGCTGTTTTAAGTTTTACTATCGTCGTCAATCCGTTTTCCATTTATCTTTATTTCCTTATCGTTTCGGTAGGTGATAGTCATATACAAGGTGCCATCTGGATTGAAATACTTCCACATTTTTTCCCTGCTTCCATACACATAATACCGTTCTTCTTTTAGGTTCCCATTTTCGTAATACCAACGATGTTTTCCGTCTTCGGTTCCTTGAAAAAATTTTCCTTCAAATTTAGGATTTTCATTTAGATAATAGAACTTCCATTCTCCTTCGCGTTCACCCTGAACATATTTTCCTCTTTCAATTTGGTCACCATATTGACTAAACCACTCTCCTTCGCGCAATCCATCTACATAAACACCTTTGTCAATAATTCCGCCTTCGCTGGAATATTCTATGGATTCGCCATCTTCACGACCATCTATGAAAAGCTCTTCGCGCCAAAGTTCGCCCGTATCGTAATACCACATCCACTTGCCATCGAGTTTTCCCTTCCTGAAACTTCCGGTCTGTTCAATAGTCCCATTCTCGAAATAATAGGTCCATTTGCCAGTTTTTCTTCCTTTTGTGTAAGTTCCCTCGGATTGCAGTTCGCCGGTTTCATAATAACTTCGCCAGTTGCCTTTACGGGTTCCCGATTCTTCTATCAGCCCCTCTCCTACCCTATTACCATTTTCATCAAAAACTTCTGATGATACCACTTTTCCTGCTTCATCATAAATTCGGTGAACACCCACTGGTTTACCTTTCAAAAATCCACCTTTCGATTGAACTTTTCCATTGGCATAATATTGAAGCTTCTCTTGAATTTCTTCATTGTCTTCGGGGTTGTCCTGTATTTCTTCGCCCTTGAAATATCGCTTGGTCAATTTCAACTGACCCCGTACATCGTATTCTTTGTAGTAGCCATGAAGTTGCCCATCTAAATAAGTTGATTCGGTTTGCACCCTGTCGTTGGAGTAATATTCGCGCCAGAGGCCTTGCATCAGTCCATTCTTGTCGATGTAATTCACTTTGGTACGCTGAGTCAAAACTCCTTGTCTATACTCCAATTCGTACACAATCCGACCCTCTTTGTTATATTCGAAAGCTTTGCCATGCCGGTTATCGTTTTTGTAATTCGCAATTTGATATAGCTCGCCTGTTGAATAATAATAAAATGATTTATTCTGAAGCTTGTCGTTTACATAAAGTTCTTTCGACACCAAGCCACCCGATTTTAAATCATCTTTGTATTCCCAATTGTATTTGTAGTAATATCCATTTTTTTTGTCGGCCCGGTAATTTATTTTTTCAAGGGTATCGCCTTTTGTATTGTAAAAAACCCAAACACCATCGAGGTTAAAGCTTTTGCGGTTTCCTTCTGATTTTATTTTGCCATCGGCATAGTAGGTAAGCCAGTAGCCATCGGGCTGGTTATCGCGGATAATCCCTTCGCTTGACAGGCTCCCATCTTCGTAAAAATAGCGGGTATAACCAGGTGCAAGGGTGTCTGTTTGTTGGGCAAATATGGAAACACCAATAAAACAAAATAAGATGATGAAGAGGTTTTTCATGCTCTGTTTTATTCTTTGTCTATATTTTAATTTATTCTATAATCCTAGTCTCTCCGAAATCTCCAACATCCTGCGAATGGGCTTTTCTGCCTTTCTTATCAATTCATCAGAAAGCGTAATTTCAGGTTTCTCGTACTTCATGCAAATGTACAGCTTTTTAAGCGTGTTGAGTTTCATAAATTCACAATCGTTGCAGGCACAGGTAGAATCGTTGGGGGGTGCCGGTATAAACAATTTTTTTGGGCTGGCCTTCTGCATTTGATGTATGATGCCCGACTCTGTGGCCACAATGTACTTTTTAGCCCCGTCGCTTTGTGTAAACTTTAATAATGATGCCGTAGACCCAACATGTTCGGCTACCATTAAAACGGGTTTCTCGCACTCAGGATGGGCTATGATTTTGGCTTCTGTATTTTCCTTTTTCAAGGCCAGAATTTTTTCAAGCGAAAATTTTTCGTGCACATGGCAAGCACCATCCCAAAGCAACATGTTTCGCCCGGTTACCGAATTGATGTAATTGCCGAGGTTTTTGTCGGGGGCAAAAATTATTTTTTCATTGGCGGGCAAACTGTCCACAATAGCTTTCGCATTCGTAGAAGTACAAATAATATCAGTGAGGGCCTTTATTTCTGCGGAAGTGTTCACATAAGAAATTACTGTGTAACCAGGGTGTTTATCTTTGAATTTTTTGAATTCCACTGGGTCGCACGAGTCGGCCAACGAGCAACCTGCATTCAAATCGGGTAACAATACTTTTTTGTCAGGCGAAAGTATTTTTGCAGTTTCGGCCATAAAATGGACCCCGGCAAAAACAATCATATCAGCCGTGGTTTTGGCAGCCGCTTGCGAAAGGGCCAGACTGTCGCCCACAATATCCGAAATATCCTGTATTTCTCCTGTTTGATAATAATGCCCGAGGATGACGGCATTTTTTTCTTTTTTCAATTTGTTGATTTCCTTTACAAAGTCAATAGAGCTGTCTATTTCGATGTCCAAAAAACCTTTTTCAACTAAACCTTCTTCATTCATTATATATATATTTTATTTAATTTTAAAGAAATATGTTGTTATTAATATGCGGTTAATACTGTTTGAAAATTGTTTGAAAACTCCTCAATTTTCCAAGTATCAAAAAGTGTTAAACGCTTTTCAACATTGCGAAATTACCTATTTCCTTCAAAAATAATACGATTCGATTTTAATTAACAATTTTGAAAGAAAGTTGATAAGTGAAATGGTGATATTTTAACCTGGCGAATGGGGTTCATTCTGTGTTAAAAACTTTGTTCGCCGAAATGAAAAAAAGAATTGCAAGTGAAAATCCTTTTTCGTAATGCTTTTTTAGGGTTTAATTTTCCAAATATTTTTATCAGTTTTTATGTTTATTTTATTAACCTGTTTTGCATATTCTATCAACACCATATTGATATGGGGGATTAGTTTGAGAAGCAATTGGGGAATTAGGAAAATTGGTTAGTATGTCTCGTCCTGAAAACCCTTAACTCACTAATTACTCAATTCCCTAATTTCCCAATCAATAAATTAACTTATGTAGATAATTAGATATTTTATATTTTTGCAGCCAGAAAATTGAATATAAAATTACAAATCAAACAGATAGTCAAAAATGATAAAAGAGGTAAAATCGCATGATGAACTATTGACAGAAGTGCAATCTGTGAAAAAGGCTTATTTGATGTTACATAAAAAAGGATCGGAACTGAGTGAATGTGCCATGAAGAGCATTCATGATGCGTACAAGGAGGGCAAAGATTTGAAGGTGATGACAGCTGATGTTACTACTGTTCGGGACATTCATCTTAATTATGAAGTGAGCACTGTACCGAGCATGTTGTCGTTTGAGGAGGGAGAATTTAAAAATGTGATAAAAGGATGTATGAACACGGATTACTACCGTTCTCTGTTTGGTAATGTTATTTTCAGTGTGGGTGACGATGGCAAACCAAAACAACCCCGGGTGGTTTTGTATTCAACTCCTACTTGTTCGTGGTGCAGGACTATTAAAACGTATTTTGGAAAGAACAATATTAAGTTCCGTGAAATTGATGTTTCCAAAGACGAAAAAGCAGCAGCCGATATGGTTCGTAAATCGGGTCAGCAAGGAGTTCCGCAAACTGAAATAGGTGGGCAAATTGTAGTAGGCTTCGACCAAAATAAGATTGACAGATTATTAGGATTGAAATAAATTGAAGAATTATTATTGCAGGATCATATTACATTATCTTGTTACTTGATACTGATTACTAAATACTAAAAAAAATAAAAGAATGAAAGAATTACAACCCTTAAACGAAAATGTACTCCTTGAAATAGAGGAGCAAAAAGAGCAAGTAACTGCAAGTGGAATTTATATTCCCGATTCGGCCAAGGAAAAACCACAATTTGCCAAAGTGATTGCTATTGGAAATATTGAAAATCCCGGTATATCGGTTGGCGACAGTGTATTTTTTAAGAAATATGCCGGTACCGAAATTGAATTTGAAGGACGTAAACTGATGTTTTTGCCGTATGGTGATTTGCTTGCCAAGATAGTAGAAACCGAAAATATTTAAATGTTTATTGATTATTGTAGAGTGATTAATAATCAGATGAATTGCAAAAAAGCCATTGATAAAAGTCAGTGGTTTTTTTGTTGGTAGAAATTGAGCTGTACAAAATTTGAGTTAAGATGAAATAGCATTGTAGGAAAAAGCTGATACCTTTGTAAAGAAGTTAATAATTATTAGTAGATCATGATAAAGAAAATAGCCATGTCCTGCGACCATGCAGGCTATCAAACAAAAGAAAAACTGAAAACCTGGTTGCAGGATAAAGGGTACGAAGTGGAAGATTTTGGAACCTATTCAACCTATAGTTGCGATTATCCCGACTTTGCCCATCCAATGGCCGAATCTGTTGAAAGTAAAAAATCGGATATGGGAATTTCGCTTTGTGGAAGTGGTAATGGAATAAACATGGCTGCCAATAAACACCAGGGGATACGTTCGGCTTTGTGTTGGAAAAAAGAGCTGGCCGAACTGGCTCGCCTGCACAACGATGCAAACATTTGCGCTATCCCTGCCCGTTTTGTTTCGGTCGATGAAGCAAAAGAAATTGTAGAGAAGTTTTTAAATACCGGTTTTGAGGGTGGCCGACATATCCCCCGTGTTAATAAAATACCAATTTTATAAAAATGTCAGACAATTCAAAACTTTTTGCCACGGAATCCGAGCGGGTTTCATTCGATTTGAACCATCGAAAAACCATCCGGTACAACATGTCGAAGTACGATGCAGCTGTGGATAAAGGAAAACTGCGATACACCAATCTTGAATTGGCCAAACAACGGGCATCGTACCGTAAAGAACAGATCATGCAAAATTGGGATAAGTATCTGATTGAGTTTGAGCAAAACATGATTCAACGGGGTGTAAAAGTTTTTTGGGCACAGAATGAAAAGGAAGTCATCGAGCAACTTATATCCATTCTTCAGCAAAAAGAAGCAAAGGTTTTGGTGAAAAGCAAGTCGATGACCACCGAGGAAATTGAGTTGAACCACCACCTCGAAAAGATTGGGATTGAATCCGTAGAAACCGACTTGGGAGAATTCATTGTACAAGTGGCGGGAGAAAAGCCTTACCACATTGTTACCCCGGCCATGCACAAATCGAAGGAAGAGATTGCCGAACTTTTTAACAAACACTTTGATACTCCGATAAGCTCCACTCCCACCGAAATGACCAATTTTGTGCGTGGGGTTTTGCGAGAGAAATTCATAAGTGCTGATATTGGTGTTACCGGTGCCAATTTTCTGATTGCCGACTCCGGCGCTATTGCCCTTACCGAAAACGAAGGAAATGGGCTGATGTCAGTTTCGTTTCCGAAAACCCATATTGTGATTGCCGGAATTGAAAAGATTATTCCATCCATCGATGATTTGGACCTGTTTTGGCCTTTGCTTGCCACGCATGGTACAGGCCAGAAAATGACAGTTTATAATACCCTTTTCCACAGTTGCAAAAAGGAAAATGAAATTGATGGCCCAGAAGAAATGTATGTGTTTCTATTGGACAATGGCCGCACCCATCTCTTTGAACAAGACGATCAGCACGAAGCCCTGAAATGTATCCGTTGTGGTGCCTGCCTGAATGCCTGCCCTGTGTACAAAAATATTGGTGGCTATACCTACAATGCCACTTATAGCGGCCCAATCGGTTCTATTATCACACCACATTTTAATGGAATGGAGCAATTTAAGCACCTTAGTTTTGCTTCCTCGCTTTGTGGCAAATGCACCGAAGTGTGCCCGGTAAAAATTGACATTCACAAACTTTTGCTATACAACCGCCGCGATTCTGTTGATGCCGGACTTTCACCAAAAAAGGAAAAGCTAGCCATGCAAGGCTTTCAATTTGCCATGACACACCGGAAGCTTCAAAACTTGGGATCTTCAAAACTTAAAAACGTAGCTGCCCAAAAGCTGGCCTCCGCTGCCTGGGGCGAAAAGCGCCAATTCCCGGAACTGAAGGATACTTTTAATAAGCGGTGGAGGAAGAAGAAGATTTGATTAAAAAATAGGAAATTTTGGTATAATAGAAGTAAACCCAATTGTATATATAAACAACCCAATAGGGTGAATATATGCAATAAGGTATAAATATTTACATGTTAGTGGCAATGCTATGAAGACAGTAAAGAACATAATTTTCATTTTGACAGTTGGACTAACTTCATGCAATCCATTCAACAACAAATTGGACATAAGTAATGCGACCTTATTCATCAATAAACTTGCGGACTTTGACTCACTAAAGACACTAAGCTATAGTGAAAAGGAAATTGGAATAAATGACTATCGCACATCAACAGACCTAAAATATATTCATCAAGAAGACTCGATTGGTTTCATTAAAATTTATCACACAGACAGTATAATTCAAAAGCTAAGTTTTGACCAGACTAAATTCTATGAATTTCTTAAACTTTTCAAAGGGACAAATTCATATAACTTTGACCGAAATGACAGCATTTACTATTTTATTTGTAACAGTTTTCTTGACGACTCTAATGGAATGATTTTTTCCAAGAGGAAATTAAGAAAATGGACAGGAAATAATATAGAGGACATAATAATTTTGAACGAACATTATGTTGACTCTTGGACTGAATACAAAGACAATTGGTACAATGCGACGGGTGGAAATTAGCACAGCCACTAACACGGGTTTTGCATCAGGCGGGTTGACGTGCAAACTTGGAGCTTTGTGCTTCTATTCAAGTTCAGTGGAGGTTGATAGTTTTGTACTCCGAAACCCGCCCGAACGCAAAGCCCGAGAACGTTGACAATTCTATTTCTTGATAATTATTCCAAATTTGAAGCTCACAAACAATCCTTTTTTGGCTCAATAATTCTTCATTTTGAGCTGCAAAATTGAAACTCGTAAGCTTTAAAACATTCTTATTACTTCAATACAAAAACCCAAACAACCACAAAGGGATTTTATTCTGGAGGGCAAATTCGATGTTATTGTAGTCTAGTTCAATCTACAGAAGTATTGGCATAATGATTCACCATTGTTATAGTTTCATCATTTTCAAGGGATCCTGCCTGCAATCAAAAACTGAAGAAATGGTAATAACATCTTGTTCTATCCAATAGATTATCTTGTAGTTGCCTTCAACTAAATACCGAAAATGTTGAGTGTATTCAGATAATAATTCTTCCTCTGGTCCTGCAAGTGGATTGTTAAACAATATCGACGTGCGATCTGTAATACTTTTTACTGTTTTTTTTGCAACTTTAAAATTTGCCTTTTTTGAGTAATAAGAATAAATATGGTGAAGTTGTTTTCGGGATTGAAATGACCACTCAATTTTTATTTCCATGACTTTATTTCTTCGAGTAATTCTTCATGTGAAACAACTCTTCCATTTTTACGGTCGTCGATCGATCTATCTATCATTTCATGAAATTCTTCCATGGACATTGGATTAAAGCCCTTATTCTGAGTACCCTTATTTTCGGTATGTAAAAATGATTCGATTTTGGTGATTACTTTTTCATCGGTAATCCGAATAAACTCTTCGATAAGATTTAACTTCCTTGCCTGTATATCCATAATGTCAATGTTTTCTTCTTACAAAGATAATTTATTTTGAGGAAAAGATATAAAAGCCAACCATCTGCGCCATGAACTTGTAGTCCGTTCCTTTTGTGCCTTTTACAATTTTGTATCTGTTTTGCCATTTCCATCTCACAGAATAGAGTGGTTTTTGCCAAATCCATATTGCATAATTTACAATTGTCAAGTATTACAAAACATTTTATCACAATTGTTCTTCCTTTTTTTTATCATTGAAACCCTTACCGAAAGCAATTATCCTCGAAGGTAGTGGAGCGACTTAAAACGAAAGTTGATTGCTGAAGGATTTTCTGAACTGTACGAAAATATCGTACAGTTGAAACTTAAAGTCCCAGAAGTAATCAATAAACTGTCCTACACCGTAATCTCCCCACTAATACTCTGGTTCAGACAATCCACAATTTCCTGCCTTGAAGTTTTGTTTCCCAATAAAAACATCAATTTGGTGATGGCTGCCTCGGTGGTGCTGTCGTAGCCAGAAATTACCCCGGCTTCGAGCAATGGGACTGATGTTTCGTAGAGGCCCATTTCCACGCTTCCGGCACTGCATTGGGTCACGTTCAGGATAATAATACCTTTTTTTGTGGCTTTTTTCAGAAGGTAGACAAACCAGGTATTGGTGGGTGCATTGCCCGAACCAAAAGTTTCAAGCACCAGAGCTTTCAGATTTTTGGTATTGAGAATGGCTTCCACGATATTTTTGGTGATGCCCGGGAAAATCTTCAGCACGGCCACATTGGCATCTAACTTTGTGTAAATCTGTAAGACCGATTGATGAGTGGGATAATGAATAACCGAATAATTGTACTTTATGTTGATCCCGGCCTTTGCCAGTCTTGGGTAATTGTCCGATTGAAAGGCATCGAAATGTTCGGCATTGTATTTTGTGGTGCGGTTGCCCCGGAACAATTGGTTTTCGAAAAAGATACAAACCTCAGGCACCAAAGCCTGGTTGTTTTGCGATGCCGCAGCTATTTCGATGGCCGTGATCAGGTTTTCTTTACCGTCGGTCCGTAGTTGTCCTATGGGCAATTGCGATCCGGTAAAAATAACAGGCTTCGATTGGTTTCTCAACATAAAACTCAGGGCAGATGCCGAATAGGCCATCGTATCGGTACCATGCAGAATGACAAAGCCATCGTACTCATTGTATTTTTCTTTAATGATTTTTACCAACTTTACCCAAAAGGCCGGGCTGGCGTTCGATGAATCCACAATTGGGTTGAAGGTTATTGTATCGAGCCGGTAGCCGAAAGATTTCAATTCGGGCACTTGTTTCAGGATATGGGCAAAATCGAAGGGTTGCAATGCCCCGGTTGCTGGGTTTTGCACCATGCCAATGGTACCGCCCGTATAAATGATTAAGACTGATGGGGTTTTGGTTGAGTTCATTAAGTTGTTGTTCAAAATATGTAATTACAAATAGAGATGAAGTTTATTCAATTTGAAGGATGAAATCAATCATCTAATTTTTCAATTTCAGAGATTGACAAACCTGTATATTTTGTAATTAATTCAATACTCAATGCATCCATTTTCATTCCTCTTGCTATTTCAATCTGTTTCTTTTTTTCGCCTTCCTCTCTTCCTTCCTCTCTTCCTTCTTCCCATGCAGTGTCAATAGAGTTTTTAATGTCTCTATATGCGTTCAAACTTTCCTGATATTGACGGAATTCATCCTTATTAAGTTTAGCAATCTCGGCAGTTTCAAATAATTTTAAAAAGATGCTTTCTTTTAATTCAACAGGAATCCTTTCGAGTTTATTTAGATTTTTTAATATAAAAAGCCATTTCTGATATTTGGTTTTCAATTCATTTTCAGTCAAATTAAACTTTGGCATTTCTAAATAAATGAAAGTCAACTTTTCGTAGAAAATTTTATGTGTTTCGATGTCGGATAATTTTACGTCATAGCGGAATTTTTCAGGTTCATTTTTATCTTCATCAAAAACAAAATCGAGGATAGCGATAGTATACACATTCTTTAGTTCAAAGTCCCAGTCATTTCCAACAATGGCTTGCTCCTGAATGGGAAATGTGGAATAATACAGAGTCCTATCTTTGAAATATTTTTGTTTTGTTTTTTGAAGTTCAACAATAAATTTTTCGCCTTTTTCATTTGTGCAATACAAATCAAAAATAGCTTTTCTATCCCCTTTTGTTATTGGAAGCCTTTCGTTTGGCAAGTAGGAAATTTCTTTTATCTCACCTTCCTGGTCTTTAAGTAATTCGTTTAAAAAATCGAGCAATAAATCCTTGTTTGGTTCTTCACCAAACAACCTTTTAAATCCGTAATCGGTAAAAGGGTTTATATATTTTGCCTTAAAATCAGTCATTGTTTCTTTTTTTACAAAATTACGAATTTTTTGAATAATCGGATGTAATCTTTTTATTTACAGTACTTCTGCAAGGCCCCGGAAGCTTGCTTAAACCCCAACTGGTAGGCCTTTTGTAAATCGGAACATCCTCCTGTTTGGTCTCCCAGGCTTACTTTAGCTATTCCTCTGTTGAAAAAAGCATAGTTGAAATTGGGCCTGTATTTCAGTGTTGAATTGAAATCGTTGATAGCCTCGGAATAGTTTTTCAGATTAAGATGGATTACCCCCCGGTTTAAGTAGGTGTCGAAATTATTGGGTTGCAGTTGAACAGCCGTGTTCAGGTCGACAAGGGCTGCCTGGAAATCACCGGCTTTTGCCTTGGTTATTCCCATTGACACATAAGCCTTTGGATAGTTGGGTTTGAGTTGAAGGAACTTTTCATAATCGGCGATAGCTCCTGCAAAATCTTTCTGGTCAGATTTTGCATCGGCCCGGTTAAAATAAGCCTGGGCAAATTCGGGGCGCATCTGGATGGCTGCATCAAAACTTTTAAAAGCCATTTCGTAATTGCCCGTTTGCTTGTAACTTATCCCAATGTTATTGTAGCAAAATACGGATGTTGGATTGTACCGGATGGCTTTTTTATAATCTTCGATGGCATCCTTGTTCCGGTCGAGGTTCGATAGGGCCAAACCCCTGTTGTTCCAGCCAATGGACGATTCGGGGTATTTGGTAACCACATCAGTAAACAAAGTGAGGCTGTCCTGCCATACATTTACACGTTGGTACGAAACCACACTTAGGAGCAAGGCCCAGACAGCCAAAACCGAGATTATAGCCGTTTGGTATTTTTTGTTTATTTGAATGATGATGTTGGCGTACCAGGCAATTATCAGAAAGAAACCAATGGCGGGGATATACACATAGCGATCAGCAGTGATGAAATCACGTAAAGGCATAATTTGCAATACTAATGCAATATTCAGCATAAAGAAAAGAATACCAAATGCAATAACCGGGTTCTTTTTTATTGACTTAAAGAAAAGATAAATAAGTAGGATTACCGGAATAAAATAAAGTAAGAGCAAGTTTGAAAACCCATTGCTTCCTTCGTTGGGATAGGGATGAAAGGCCGACATCCGGAAAGGAAATATCATTTGCAGGATGTACTGCACAAGGGCATAACTCGAATAAGCAATCTGTTCTATGATAGGTTTTTTGTTTTCATCGGTGAAAAATTCGCCCGTGCGCGAACTGTAAATGGTTACAATCCCCATTATCACAGCCATGATAAAAAAGGGTATTTTTTCGAGTATCACCTTTTTTTCGAGCAATTTTCGTTTCATGATAAAATCGATGGCCACAAGGGTAACTGCCAGTGTAACAGCTTGTTCTTTGGCAAGAAACGATATGGCAAAAAAGATCATTGAAAGGATATAGAGAAGCCCTTTTTTTTCATTCACATATTTGATGTACGAAATGCACGAGGCCAGAAAGAAGATAGTATATAGTATTACTTTCTGCGCCGATATCCAGGTAACCGATTCAACTTGTAGCGAGTGTACTGCAAACAAGGTGGCTACAGTAAAAGCCATAAACCGGTTTTTGAAAAGTAATTGTATCAACCAAAAAACAAGGAGAATATTCAGTAAATGATAAAGTATGCCAAATAAGTGAAAAGCAAAGGGACTCCCCTCTCCTATTGCGTATTGCACCGCCAGGCTTAGGGTACAAACCGGGCTATACTGTCCATTGTAAAACTCGGAAAAGGCATGGGCCATCGAAGCCCCGGAAAAGTTAACTACATCGGGGTTTTCGTACACCATCCAGTCGTCGTCCCATTTCACATATTCGTTGTCGAACGAGAGGGTGTAAATGATAAAAGTAAAGATCAGCAAAACGGAAAGCCACAGGATATTGTTTTTCGAAAAGATGGCCTCGGATGTTTCAACAGGTTTTTTGCAATGCTGTATTTTCTTTTTCATTTTCTTACTTTTTTCAGCTACGAAAGTATAAAATGTGGGATTATGCCACAGATTCACAGATATTATTTTTCAAATTAGGCAGATTTTTCATGTATTCGTGATCATAGCTGTCCGAAAGATTAATATAGGAATAAAGCCCGAAAATTCCAATTTTTGAAGCGCAAACTTTTAAAAAAAATTATGGGCTTTATTCCACTGCATAAAAGTATAAAAAATTCGACTTTCCCCTTGTTGAAAC
>JAIOYV010000005.1 GCA_021740905.1 Bacteroidales bacterium | reverse complement strand
CGTAGGGAGAAATCTGTTGGCGGGTTCGGTAGCCCTTTGTTTTAGCACCCACACGATAATATAAAAGTTCCAATCTGTCGATTGAGCCTTTGCAGGTAAGAGGGAGAAATCTTTTAACGGTTTCGGTAGCACGTTTCTTCAATTCTACTCATCTTCACCAGAAACCAGCGTCGGTGTCACTTTAAGTGACGCCGACGCTCGCCTGTTGAAAACTGTGCTAAATCACAGGTGCTATCGCATGATTTTATCGTGTGATTAGCAATTAGAAGGTACGCGATGCAATCGCGCACCAGCAGGGGCAAAAAACGGGGTTCGAAATGACGGGGCTATAGGGGAAAGAGGGTAGTTGGATGGGATGGCTCCACCATCCCATCCAACTACCCTCCCATAAACCACTGCCCGGGTCATTCCGAACGTAGTGAGGAATCTGTTTGCAGATTAGTTAGCCCGTTTATTCAGCAAGGCAATTCCTGCCAGCGTCGGTGTCGCTCAAAGCGACGCCGACGCTGACCAGCAACCAAACAACCCCGCCAAAAGCGGCAGGGTTGTTAAAGTGGATATGTTAAACTTTTTTCAAAAATTTTCGACCCCGCAAAGCGGGGTATTAGTTCAAATAGACAAATTGTCAATTGTCCTTGATACAACGAATCGCGAACCTGTAATTTTTGGTGCCATTGGGCTGGTACACGCTACCGCTATCGTAGTTCACGTTCCGGTACCAGGCGAGGTCGGAGGAGTTCTGCGTAGACGACCACCAGTATTCGTGGCTGCCCAAATTGCTGTAAGAATATGTATTGTAGTAGCCACCGGGCAGGGCTGTAAATCCACTCGAGTTAGTAGCATCGGTATTTGGACTGGCCCAATGAGATGTGCCTGTTTCTTTTAGTTTGCCCCCGGCTACTGATGAACCACCTAAGTAATCTGTCAAGTTGGTCCATTCGGCATCGCTTGGCACATGCCAACCTGTAGGGCAAATGCCTTGTACCCCACTGGGCACAGAACTACTGGATGAAGAGCCATTCATCATAACATACCAGGTGTATAATCCGCCATACGTTGTACAATTACTGGTATTGTTATTATAGCACATCCTTGTAATGCTGGTGCCATTAGCATCATGTGTAGTATTCAGGTTTTCTTTCATCCAGCACTGGCTGCCAATTAACACCGTGTTGTAAACATTATTATCATAATCGGAAATAGTGGAAGTACCACAGGTAAAACTACTTGCAGGTGCATCAACTGTTCCTTCTCCAGTGACTTCGCATGCGTTTGCATCAGTTACTGTTACAGTATAAATTCCATCATCAAGACTAGAAATATCCTCTGTTGTTTCCGAATTACTCCAGGCGTAGGTGTAAGTGGTTGTGCCACCTGTTACCGTAATGTCAATACTACCATCGCCAGCTCCTGCAATACTTTCGTCAGTTTCATCAATATTTGTGATTTCCAATAATGCAGGCTCAGTTACATCGGCTGTTGCTGTTTCCATACACCCATTGGCATCGGTTACAGTTACATTATACGTGTCGGCGCTTACACCATTTAAATTCTGAGTTTCTGCACTATTGCTCCATGCATACGTGTAAGCTGGAGTCCCTCCTATCACATCCAGGGAAACAGTTCCATCGGAATCGCCATTACAATCTAAGGCTGATCCTGTTGCTGATGCTGACAATAGGTCTGGCTCGGAAATTATGAAACCGGAAGTTTTTATACACAGGTCACTATCGGTTACGGTTACAGAATAAGGTCCGGCAGCAATTCCTGAAATATCTTGTGTGCTTGCTGTATTGGTCCATGTATATGTATATCCTCCAGCTCCTCCTGAAACGGATATATCAATTGCACCAGTGCTTTCACCATAACAGTTAACATTGGTTTGTAAAGTAGTACTTATTGAAATAACACTATTTTCATCAACTGAATAATTTCCTGTTACGGTACAAGCATTAGCATCGGTTACTGTAACTGAATAACTTCCTCCTGTTAAACCAGATACATCCTCTGTGCTTGCTCCTCCTGTCCAAGCAAAAGAGTAAGCCGGAGTACCACCTGAAACTGTAATATTAATTTCGCCATTGGAGGCACCATTGCAGGATACATCTGTGATATCCTCGTTTAACGAAAAGGCACTTGGTTCATCAATATCAAAACTACCGGTAGTTGTATTACTATTAGCGTCGGTTACGGTTACGGAAAAGCTACCTCCTGACAAACTAGATATATCCTCCGTTACTGCGCCACCTGTCCAATTGTAAGAGTATGGTGTTGTTCCTCCTGCTACCGAAATGTCAATGCTGCCATCTCCTTCTCCGTTGCAGGTAACATCTGTTGTAGTCCCGTTTACAGTAAGAACAGAACTCACGCCACCTTGCCCTATGATTACCCATACGGTTCCATCGAAAAACTCAAGGCTTGTGCTGGTGGTATTGAAAATGATCAATCCTGCAGCAGGGTTGCTGATCGAATTTCGTTGTGCCTCTGTCATGCGGGGAGGCAACAAACCTTTGTCGGTACTTTTCACATCGAGCATAGCTGAACCATCGGGAATACTGCCATCGGTTGTTATGGCCACCTGAGCCGTTAAATTGTAGCTTGCAAAAAGGCATAGTGCAAGCAGGATTGTCCATAATTTTTTCATCTTATTTAGTTTTAGTTGTTTTTTCTTTCGTTGTTGAATACCATTTTTTTCCTATGTAAGCCCCGCCAAGCAATAGCATAAGCTCCAAACCACTTCCAATGGGGGCACCGCCACCTATAGGGTCGTTGGTGCCTTCGGGATTAGCATTCTCGTTGGGGGGAGTGGGTTGCGCAAAAGCCCCGGCTGCTATACCAAGCAAGGTAACCAGGAGCAGGGTTCGTAAATAATTTCCCATAGTTATATTTTTTAGTTGTTGAATACTTTCGTGGAATAATTTATTTTTTCGCTGCTTATATGAACAAAGTAAACGGCCTGACTTCCCCTAAATGGAAACGAGTTATTGGCTTGTGTGCTTTGTTCGTTCAAGACTTCCTGTCCTGTTACGCTGAACATCCTAATATTGGCGCTAATGCTAAATTGATCTGAATTATTTTGAAGGAAGTTTACATGCAGGTTTCCATTTACAAGGTAGCATTGCACATTCAATTTATTGTTTTCTATTATGTCGGTTATAACAGGATTGAAGTGCAACTTGAATTCTTTTTCCACTCCCGTTGTATAAGCAAAGGAATAATCAGAGTTGGTGCGTAAGTCCTGAAAATAGTTTAAGGCAACATCTTCAATATATATTTGTACAGTGGGCTCGAAACTTTGAATTTCGGAAGCTTGAAAACTGTAACTGCCACTTAGCCCGGCTTGGAAATAAAGTGGAACAATTTTGTTTCCACTAAGTGGGGGTAGTGAATTTATTACCATTGCCTCGTTGTTACACATAGTATAAACATTGGGAACATCTGTGCTGTAGCCGAATATTTTGGGAACATCAAAAAGCCTGTCAGGTTGGTCGGTAGCTTCGGAATGGAATCTGACAGTGGCCTGGGTAGTAAGACCATTCCCCGTTGTTTTTACCACAAGTATCTGGTCGATTGTGCTATTTTTATAAAACGGCTGGCTATTGTGGAGTCGTGCATCATTGGTCAGTTCCAGTGTACCTGGTCCGGTTAAAGCCCGTACAAAAAAACCCTGGCTTGACGAAAGGTATTGAGTAGCTGTAATAGCAGGAGGTGGACCTGAAATTATGTAGTACCTGTAGTCGCCATAATCACCAAAATCCGGATCAAAAATCCATATCGCAGCCGACAGATTTGTTGGGATTACCACTTCATCCCAATCGAGTACCGATGGATAGGGATTGCCCACAAGATTATATCCTTCCCCATTGAGCGTAAAAGGAATACTTTTATTACTAGTATTAGTAGTCCCATTGAATTGCATCGTCGATGTTCCGTTACCAGTCGCCCAATAGGCATAGCCTTGCAAGGGGTTTAATACATAGCTCAGGGAAGTGATATCAGACCAGCTATCGCTTACTTCGTTGTAATACTGCATGTAATTCCCGGCAAAAGGAGCAACCGTAATGCTGGTTACCGGGGATGAGACCAGATGCCATTGCCCGGCAGTTAAAAAGCGGTCAACTTTAGCTTCGCCTCCTCCGCTATAAGTAACAGTGCCGTAGTCCAGCAAGGAAGCATCGCCCGTGGCATCCGATTTTATCACCAGATAACCTTCAGCTACATCAAGGGTTGTGCCCTCAAGTACCATGATGTTTGTGTTTGGCTCAATACCAATGCCCTGCGAATAGCCAATTTTGCCAATAAGGGCAAATAGCAGAATGAATAGAATAGTTTTGTTTTTCATAGCGTAAAATTTTCTTCAAATATTTAGTGTTGAGTATTTCCGTTTCTTTCTGTTGTAATTTATAGACTTCCCTTCTCTCTATTTCAGTTTTTATATCAATCCCTCTTTCATTGCTTTCATTACCGCCTGTGCCACGCAATTGACCTGGAGTTTGGCATAAATATTTTTCACATGAGAATCAACCGTGTGATAAGTAATATTCAGTTTTTCGGAGATTTGCTTTTTGGTATTGCCTTCCGACACCAATAACAGCACTTCGACTTCCCTTTGGGTGATTGGATTATTCATAACCGGTATTTCAATTGCTTGTCAAATCTGGAACAGTTTTTTTAATAGTCTTCTCATTTGTACCCGTATGCTAATTGCTTCTCCTTTTATGGCTCTAAAACTAAACAAGCCGTGATAAACAAAAAATCCCGTAAACACGGGATTTTTCGTTTATCAATAATCAGGAAAGAATTATATCAATCCTTCCTCATTGGCCTTCATCACTGCTTGCACCCCGCAGTTTACATGAAGCTTTTTGTAAATGTTCTTTACGTGGCTGTCAACGGTGCTGTAGGAAATAAATAGACGGTCGGAGATTTGTTTTTTTGCAAGCCCGTCGGACATTAGTTGCAATATTTCCTTTTCCCTTTTGGTTATTTTATGTTTCGAAAATGGTTTCTTCCTGAAAAATTTGAGTACCATCTGTGCTATTGAGGGAGTGAAAAACCCTCCTCCAGAAACGATTTCCTCAATAGCTTTCTGAAAGCGGCCCTCCGATTCGCCTTTTAAAAGATAGCCACAAGCCCCGTTTTTAAGAGCATTGAAAACAAGCTCCTTGTCATCGAAAATGGTGAGCATGGCAATTTTTGTTTCCGGGTTGCGCATAAGGATTTCCCCAATACCGGATATCCCGTCCATCCCAGGCAAGCCAATATCGACCAAAAAGAAATCTGCTGTTTGCCCCCGGTCGAGAAAAGCCAGTGCATCTTCGAGGGAATGAAAACAACCAAGAACTTGCACATTCTCGATTAGTCGCAATTTTTCAATAATCTCATTGCAGTATTCTACATTGTCTTCAATGATTATGGTACTTGTCTTCATGTTAAATAGTTGTATGTAATGATATTGTTGTGCCTTGCCCTGGTTTGGTATCAATATTTAGAGTCCCACCTATTTCCTTTGTTCTTTTTCGAAGACTGCTCATACCGGTCCCTTCATGCAATTTTTCAAGCCCTTTCCCATTGTCGCTTACCACAATATGTACCTTGTTGCCCGATCGTTTCACAATTACCTTGGCCTGGCTTGCCTGCGCATGTTTGGCAATATTGTTTACCAACTCTTTTATAATTAAGAATACGTTTCGAATGATTCCGGGAGCCACATCCCTTTGAAAAAATTCAGCATCCAGATTCAGTTCGTAATCCAATTCACCTAAAGTCCTGGCTATATAGTCGATTAGCCTTATCCTGATTTTTTCAGTACTGTCGTTTTCTGGCTTCATAAACCAGATAATGTCTCTCATGGACTCTATGGTTCTATTGCTCAATAAAACAATATCGCCCGGGAGTTTTTCGGTCTTTTCATCTTTCTCATTGTAGCGAATCATTCGTTGTCCAATCAGGTTTATACTACTTATGTTTGACCCAATTTCATCGTGTAAATCGTGCGCAAGTTGTGTACGGAGGGCACTAACACGTTTGGTATTTCGATCCCGGTTCCAGAGTATGGCAAGAAAAATAAATAGAACAATGGCAACGACACCAAGCCTAAACCATAGAGTGTCCCAAAAGGGTGGTTTAATAAAAATGGTGATGCTTGTGAAACTGCTGTTCCATTCGTCGGGAACTTTTGTGGCTTTAAACTTTATTTTATGGATCCCATAAGGAAGCCCCGAGAGTACCAATTGAAGTTGATGCCCAAGGTCGATCCAATCATCACTCAAGTCATCAATACGATAAGAGTAATGGATGTTATCGGTATTTGCAAACTCGGGGCACACATAATCGACCGACAAAAGATTTTCGGTGAGGTAAGCGATTTCGATTGTTTCGGTCGAATCGGGGAAATTATACGTCCGTCCCGTTCCATGTATCTCAATTTTCTTGATTACGATCTGCCCAACGGGTTTTGTTTTTAGTGCCGAATCGGGGTGAAACCACGTAAGCCCTTCGTGTGTGCCCATGTATATGTTCCCATTTGTGTCAGCACAATATGCCCCGAAATTAAAAGCATCGTACACCAGCCCATCTTTGGTGCTGAAATTTCTAAAAGTTTCTTTTAAAGGGTCGAAGCAACTAAGGCCATTGTTGGTCGAAAGCCAAAGCAAGCCATTGCTATCTTCTATAATCCCATAAATGGCATCGTTGCACAGGCCGTGCGATGAGTTGTAGGATTTTATCGAATCGGTTTTTAAATCGATTTTTTGAAGCCCGCCCCCAAATGTTCCTGCCCATAGGTTTCCCGATTCATCTTCGTAAAGGCAAAAGATGGTTTTGTTCGTCAGCTTATTTTCTACCCCCCGCTCACAATCATATTCTTTCAATATAGAATAGCTTTGGTTGAAATTAATTATGCCTGCCTCTGTGCCTACGAAATAAGTCCCATCGACAGATTCAATAATCGTAAAAATCAGATTACAGTTGTTGTCGTTTGTGGAATCGCTAAGATAATGTTCAGTAAAAATCCCTTGTGAGTCCATCTTAATCAAAGCTCCCATTGAGCAAAACCAGATATTGCCTTTGCTATCGCGAATAATAGTTCGAATATATAGGTCGTTTAGGCCTTGTGCCTTTATGGAATAGAGTGTTTGCAGGTGTTTCGAACGATAATTGTACCTGGATATGCCATTGTGAATACCTTTATAAAACGATCCTATCAAAAGGGTACTGTCGGATTCCACGAAAATTGTGGCCACTTGTAAGTCCAATCCATACTCTTGCAGGTGTAGGCTGGATTTGTTTCCCGATAGGTCGATTTGTGAAATTCCATCACCGTGGCTCCCCGCCCATAGGGTATTGCTTTTACTATCGAAATACATCCCATGCACATCGTTGGAACCAAGGCGATAGGGAGATTTGGTTTTGGTGGTTATATTCGTAAAACGGTTGGGAACCGATAGCCCCACACCATTTTGCTCGGTTGGAACCCATAAGTTTTTGTCCTTGTCCGCGAATATTTTTCGTACAGAATTATCGGGCAAACTGTTGGGGTTTGCCCCATCTCTTACAATGTGCCCAATAATACTGTCGTTTTGATTAAAAACAAGGTATCCATTATTCGTTGAAGAGGCCCATAATTCACCATCGATTGGGGAAAGAGCATTTATCCGAAAATCGTTTCCCGAACCATATCCCGATAGGTCAATTGTCTTTGCGAAACCTTTTGGATTGATAATGACGATATTTGTTGGAGCATCTTCTTCTTGTGTGACCACCCATAGCCTATTATGGCTATCTTGATAGGGTAGACAGTAAGAAGATAGGTTATCGACAACAACTCGTGTCTCTCCTGATTCAAGGTTGTATTGAAACAAATCAGTAGTGCCTCTTATCCAAAAACTAGTTGTGTCAATGTTATAGAAAAATGAAACATCTTCAGGAAAAGATTTCTGTTTCTCTACCAATTTAGTATCCAAATTAATGATAAATAAATCATTATAAAGCAAGGTCAATAGTGAATTACCTGTCAGGATAAAATTTTTGTTCAAATCTCTAAGAAAAAAGGGATGGTCATAAAATCCATTTTGATCTACTATGTACAAAAGGTCGTTTGGCTTATCGAAGTAAAAATCGAGTAATAAATTTGAATTGAGAGAATCTCTATACTCAATTTTATCAAAAATACTAAAATTCAAATATTTATGCCAAGGAATAAAACCACTGATGAAATCGTAAAAATAATAACTGTCCAAACTATTATTAGGATGGGCAAGAATATCCCCATTCTTACATTTGACTATGCGCCTGGCATTAAAATAATTTCCACCTATCGATAAACTGTCGTTTGGGTTGTATCTGAAAACTTCAATATCATAGCCATCATACCTGTTTAATCCATCATCGGTAGCCAGCCAGATAAAGCCATATTTATCCTGGAGAATTTCATTTACTGTATTATTCGACAGGCCATACGAAACATCTAAGTTTTCAAATCTAATATTGGAAATGCCGGTTTGTGAGCAAAGTGGGGCAGTTGCAAAGAATGCAACAAATAGCATAAGTATGTAAAATACAATTCTCATGTAAGTTGTAAAGAAACAAAAATAGTTATAACTTCTGTTCACACTTGATTTTTCTATACCTTTGTAAAAAGCCAAATTATGTGGGATAAGCTTAAACTATTAAGAAAGCAATACCTGGCTCAACGAATAATGGATTCGATTGACTATGAAAAATTTGCAAAAAGTAAATCGGGGTTTACAATGTTATTTTAGAAATCTCCAATTAAAGCTTTGAGCCTTTTACCCTGTTCGCATTTAAAAGTCACTTCACCTTTTTCACACCAACCAATTGCCGGAAATAGTTTTTCCGTGTGCCTTCCCGAAAAACCCCTTCCTTCACGGCTTTCACCTCTTCGATCGAATAAAACGCATTGGGGTTGAAACGGTTGATGATGTCTGCCAGTTTTTTATATCTTCAAGTCTATGGTAGAGATGATAAAATAAATTGTGATTCATTCCCCACACCTTTTGAAAAAATAAGCACTTGAGCAAAAAATTATGGTACATTTGCAATTGAAGAAACTTGAAATTAATAGTTCTAAAAAAACTTTTGATTTCAAGCTTAAAAACAATTTCTTACTCAATTCAAGTTTGCAATGAAACAACAGCTACTGCTAATTTCAGCAATCCTACTTAGCACCATTTGCTATTCCCAAATCAATTTTGAAAAGGGCTATTTCATTACAAATGACAACGAAAGGGTTGAGTGTTTCATTAAGAATGTGGATTGGAAAGATAATCCTACGGGGTTTGAATATAAACTGGCAGAAGGTTCAGAACCTCACGATGTTTCCATTGTAAAGGTAAAGGAATTTGGTGTCGGCGAACTTTTAAAATACAAGAGGGCTCTGGTAAAAATTGATCGCTCTGTCAAAAATATCAGCACCTTAAAAGAAAATAGGGATCCCGAATTCAATGAAGAAACCCTGTTTCTCCAGCAATTAATACAGGGAAAAGCCAATCTTTACACGTATACGGAAAGCAATTTAAATCGGTATTTTTTTAATGTGGATAGTACTGAAATTGAGCAATTAGTATTCAAGACCTATCTTGACAATAAAATCTATATTAAAGAGAACAACACTTATAAACAACAACTTAGGGAACATTTGAAATGTAAAAATATCGACATCGATGAAATACTGAAGATCAGATACACGAAAAGTGATTTGGTAGGTATATTCATCAAATACAATAAATGCGCAAAATCAGATTTGGTAAATTATGCAGAACCGACAAAACGGAAATCAACCAATGTAAGCATAAAACCGGGGTTTGGCTTTTCTTCTTTATCCATTCAGAATTCTTCTTCCAGCATAAAATACATTGATTTTGGGAGCAATCAGAATTTCAGGTTTGGAGTTGAACTTGAATATATTCTTCCTTACAATAAAAATAGATGGATTATTTTTATTGAACCCACCTATCAATATTTTAAGGCTGAACGGGAAATAACTTACACTCAGGTATATTCGATTATCAAAAAGACCAATGTGGAAGTAGATTATAAATCAATCGAAGTCCCTGTTGGAGTAAGGCATAATTTCTTTTTAAGCGAAAGATCCAGGCTATTTATAAATGGGGCTTTCGTTCTTGACTTTAATTTGAATTCAAGTATTACGGCTGAACGAAAAGATCTCATGGACCTGGAAATTAGCTCCCGCCCCAATTTTATTTTGGGGTTAGGATATGGCTATAACGATAGATATAGTATAGAATTAAGAGTAGGATCGAACCGCGAAATTTTAGGTGAACATATTTCTTGGCATTCCGACTATTCTGCTTATTCCATCATTTTTGGATTAAGGATATTTTAGGTGTTCTATTAAGTCTGGATTATCACTGATTGGATAACAAGAGAATTATTTCCAGCAAACAATAATGATTTCGTCATCCCTTACTTCACCTTCTTCACCCCACCCAACTGCTTAAAAAATCTTTTACGGGTGCCCCCTCTAAAAACCCCTTCCTTCACAGCTTTTACATCTTCAACAGAATAAAAAGCATTGGGGTTGAACCGATTGATAATATCTACCAGGTTTTTCAAGTCTTTGCGGTCGATTATGGAAATGATCACGTTGACAGGGCCGGTACTTCCTTCGGCCAAGAGGCGGGTGTGCCCAAAACCGTTTTCGTTCATAAACTTGGTTAGTTCGGAGGTGTCGTGTTTGGGGATTATACGCACGATCACTTTGCCTATCGACAATTTTTCTTCGAGAAGGATTCCAATGTAGTTCCCCATAGCAAAACCACCTCCATACGTAATAAAGCATATGGCATTATCTAAGTGTTGCATAATCTGGCTTACAGCCAGCAACCAAATAATCGACTCGAAAAAACCTAAGACCGGAGCCAGTGTCTTAAATCCTTTCGACACAAAAATAAGCCGCAAAGTGCCAATGGTTTGATCCGAAATACGGGCCAGAAAAATTAAGAGCGGTAATATCACCCACGTAAACCACCACGAATCAGCCGAAATAAATCCTAATAATTCCATTTTTACAAAATTTAATTGGCCGCGAAATTAATCCATTCCACATAAAATCGTACTTTTGGCAGCCTAAATTAAATCATGTTTTTATGGCTTTGATAGAAGATTTTACACGCACAGGAAATTGGTTGTTCAAATACCGGTCGTGGCTGCCCCTTGCTATGTTTATCATATTTGTGGCAGCCCTGTTTTTCGAGCGCGACGAAATCTTCACCTACACCAATATATATTGGATCATTAGCTGTTTTGTGGTATCCATGTTGGGTTTTATGGTCCGGATTATTACTATTGGCACGGTGCCCAAAGGGACATCGGGTAAAAACACCTCGCACCAAATAGCCGACGAACTAAACACCACTGGTATTTATTCTGTAGTGCGCCACCCTCTGTACCTCGGTAATTTTCTAATGTGGTTCGGGATCATCTTGTATTCAGGCATCCCCTGGCTAATTGCCCTATTGGTGATTTTGTTTGCCTTGTATTACGAACGCATCATGTTTGCCGAAGAAATGTTCCTCCGCAAAAAATACAACGAAAGCTATATAAAGTGGTCATTGATTACCCCTGCCTTTTTTCCGGCACTGGGGCAATGGAAAAAATCGAGACTTTCATTTTCAGTGAAGAATGTATTGAAGCGTGAATCTCATGCCTTTCTGAATACCATCATTTCTTTTTCGGCCATCGACTTCTTGAAAAACTATTTTTATGCTGAAAAATTTACCCTCACGCCTTTCTGGATGTATGCTTTGGCTTTTGGGATTGTGGTTTTTCTTGTTCTTTTGGTGATACGGAAAAATACAAAGGTGTTGGATGTAGAGGGACGATAGGTAAGTTGGCAGTTTCTGGGTGCTGGGTGCTGAATAGGGTGCTGGCTGGTTCAATAATCAGAAATATAAAAATATCGAACATCGAACATTCAATAATGAATATTGAATGAAAAATATTGAATGAGAAATATTGAAGAACTTTGAAAAAGTACTTCCTCATTCAGTATTGGATGTTGAATGTTCGATATTGGATATTTAGTTGGTAGAGACGCAATTTATCGCGTCTAAATAGTATATTTAGAATCAGCAAAAGACGCGATAAATCGCGTCTCTACAACTATCGACAGAATATTGTGGACTGAATACTACGGACTGGTTGCTGGGTTGTTGGTCTGCAGACTGGAGATTACCGACTGAGGCCTGAGGCCTGAAACGACTATTTTCACATTTTTCCACATCCTACATAAATGCTCTGAACGATTTTATTATTTTTGAAGCTTTTAATTATGCAGGGTAAAACTGTGGCTTATTTTTTATGCTGAAGTGCATCTATTGTTCACTTCAATAAAAATATACGAAAGGATGAAGCAAAGCAAAAAAGTGAAGGGGAAGATGAAAGTGAACCCCGCCGAGGTACGAAGGAAAACAGAGACCCGTTATGCTTATGGCGTCATCCTTATCATGGCCTTTCTCCTATACGGCCAAACAATGTGGTACGACTATGCCCTCGACGATTCGATTGTCATCAAGAAAAATGAATTTGCGAAACAAGGCGTTGCCGGTATTGGCGATATTTTAAGCAACGACACCTTTGTGGGTTTCTTCGGGAAAAAGAAAAACCTGGTAGCGGGAGGAAGATACCGGCCTTTATCGGTGGTCACTTTCGCCATCGAATACCAGATGTTTGGGATGAAACCCGGCTTCAGCCACTTCCTAAATATTTTACTGTATGCCTTAACGGGGATAATCTTGTTTAAAATTCTCACCTATTTGCTGGCCCGTTTCAACGCTATAAAATGGTATTTCTCCATTCCCTTTGTCGCCACCCTTTTGTTTATGGCGCACCCGGTGCATACCGAGGTTGTGGCAAACATTAAGGGAAGGGACGAAATAATGACTTTGCTTGGATCGCTCATTGCGCTTTGGTACACGCTGAAATACCTTGATGTGAAAGAAAAGAAATATCTGGTTTTCAGTAAAGAAAGGAGATATCTTTTATACAGTTTTGTTGCATTTTTCCTGGCACTTTTATCCAAAGAGAATGCAATTACATTTTTGGCAGTAATTCCACTCGCTATATTCTTTTTCACCGATCATAAACTTAAAGACAACCTGATTATCTTCATTCCACTGTTAGTCGCCACTATTATATTTTTGGTAATCCGACAGGCTATACTTGGCAGTTTTACTGCACCTGTTGCCCAGGAATTGATGAACAACCCTTTTCTTGGAGCGAGTGAAAGTGAGAAATTTGCTACCATATTTTATACCCTCGGACTGTATATAAAATTGCTCTTCTTCCCACACCCTCTTACTTATGATTATTACCCCAAGCAAATCCCAATTATTGGCTGGGGCGATATTCGTGCCTGGGGTTCACTGCTTGTCTATGTGGCATTAGGGATTTACGCCCTGATCACATTCAGGAAAAAAAGCCTGGTTTCGTTTAGCATCATCTTTTTTATTGCTACGCTGTCGGTGGTATCCAACCTTGTTTTCCCGGTGGGCACGTTTATGAACGAGCGTTTTATCTTTATTTCATCCATCGGTTTTTGTTTGATCATAGCCTGGCTTTTGATCGAAAAATTACCCCTTTTGATAAAAAACCAAAAAACCTTTGCCAATGTGCTTACAGGAATTTTAGTCGTTGTGCTACTTCTGTATTCAGGAAAATCGATTTCGAGGAACACTGCCTGGGTCGATGATTACACACTATTTACAACCGATGCCTATACATCGACCGAAAGTGCCAAGGGAAATGCCGCAGTTGCAGCACTGTACCGCGAAAAAGCCGAGGCTGCCCTGGATCCTGGCGAGCAGGATAAATATTGGAAGTTGGCCATTCAGCATTTCAGCAAAGCGGTTGAAGTCCACCCACAATATTTCGATGTGCACCTTGATTTGGCCGTTTGCCACTTCAAGCATAGTAAAAATATGGTGGAGGTCGACAGTCAGTTAATCCATGCTTTCAAGCTAAATTCGACCAACCCCAAGGTGATGCAATTTTGCAATGCCATTTACAACGAACTGGGTGACCCCAAAGCCAAACTTACTTTTTTTCAGAAGTTGTACGATATCAACCCCAAGCATTATCAGGTATTGTATTCCATAGGAAGCATTTATGGGAAAGACCTGCAAAACCTTCCCAAGGCTGTTGAATACCTGGAGAAAGCCATTCTGAGTAACCCACAGGGTATCGAGGCGTATAAGGATCTCGGTGTTGCTTATGGCTTTACCAAAAATTTTGAAAAGTCGATCGAGATGTCGAAAAAAGCACTGGCCATCGACCCCAGCGATGCACAAACGTATGTGAACATTGGGGTAAATTACAGGAACATGGGCGACGAAGCAAAGGCAAAAGAATACTTTGCAAAGGCCGCCGAATGGGACCCTAAATACAAACAGATTAAATAATTTTGAATATAAAGCACACAGGAAAGTGATAGGTACTAAAAAAATAGTTGTCGTAATGCCTGCCTACAATGCGGCATCGACCCTCGAAAAGACATACCAAGAAATACCATTCGATATTGTTGATGAAGTGATCCTGGTGGATGACCTTAGCCGTGACAATACCGTTGAGAAAGCCCACCAGCTGGGCATCAACCATGTGATAAAACACAACGTGAACAAAGGATACGGTGGCAACCAGAAATCGTGCTACAACAAAGCCCTCGAAATTGGGGCCGACATTGTTATAATGGTACATCCCGATTATCAATACACACCCAAGTTGATCCATTCCATGTCGTACATGTTGGCCAACGAAGTGTATCATGTTGTTACTGCCTCACGGATATTGGGGCGGGGCGCACTGAAAGGGGGTATGCCGGTTTACAAATATATTTTCAACCGTATGCTTACCTGGACGCAAAATAACCTGATGCGCCAGAAGCTTTCGGAATATCACACGGGCTATCGTGCTTTTACACGGGAAGTGCTCGAAGCTATCGACTACAATGTGAACTCCGACGATTTTGTTTTCGACAACCAGATGCTGGCGCAGATCTTTTATGCCGGCTACGAAATTGCTGAGGTTACCTGCCCTACCAAATATTTCGAGGAGGCATCTTCCATCAACTTTAAACGATCATCCATTTATGGTTTAGGGGTTCTTTGGACTTCATTCTCATACTTTTTGCAGAAAATTGGTGTGGCCAAATTCAAAATTTTCAGGAAGCCAAAGAAAAATTAATGATTATCGCTAATCTAATTTCAACAAATTCACAATGCCACAAATTCACAGATTTACAAGTTACAATTTGTGCGACTTGTTCTGGATATTTTACAATGAGATTAACTCAAAGAGAATGTAGTGATCTAATAATCCATTGCCTAATAAATCAGGAAATAAAATAATATTTTGATGATGAATCAAGAAATTTCAGAAATCAAGAACATTAAAGGCGAAAAACGGTTACTAGAGTTGAATTAGTAAATCAATTAACTATGAAAGTTACAAGATATCTGGATCAGGAAATAAAGCGGAGCCCACATAGGGTGGTAGGTGTATCGGTTTACCCTGCAAGAAGATGACATGGACAGATGTTTATTTTCCATTGTAGGAAGCAGAAAATTAGACTTTTGCATTTATTTCAAATTGAAAATAATAAAAGGAATAAATGAGAGTTTCATAAAACAATTATATTTGTGGCTTATTAAAAACAACTTAAACTAAAATGCTAAGGAATTTAAAAGTAGGATTACTCATTATAGGATTGGGGATCAGTTTCAATTTAATTGGACAAAATCAGCAAACATCTTATGGAAAATATGAAGAACAAGTAAATACAATTACTACCGCTGTTCCATTTTTGATGATAGCCCCCGATTCCAGAGGTGGTGGAATGGGTGATGCAGGAGTAGCGGCTTCGCCCGACGAAAACTCAATGCACTACAACCCGGCCAAATATGCTTTTATTGATCAGGATATGGGAGTGGCCATTTCGTACACACCCTGGCTACGAAACCTTATCGACGATATTAACCTCTTGTACCTTACAGGTTATAAGCGTATCAGAAAGAACCAGGTAGTATCCGGATCTTTACGCTATTTTTCTCTTGGGAGCATTACATTTACAGATATCAACGGAAGTACCATTGGAAATTTCAACCCAAACGAATTTGCAGTTGATGTAGCCTATTCAAGGCTGTTGTCACGGAATTTGTCAGGATCGATTGCCCTTCGCTATATCTATTCGAACTTAACAGGAGGCCAATATGTCCAGGGTGTTCAATCCCATCCAGGACATGCTGTTTCATCCGATATTTCGATTTATTACCAAAACAAACTTGAAGTGTTTAAAAAAGATGCGACATTTGCTTTTGGTGCCAACGCATCGAATCTTGGCTCAAAAATATCGTACACCGAAAATGCCGACAAAGATTTTATCCCGGCCAACTTAAAATTAGGGGTTTGCCTTACCACCGAAATCGACGAGTACAATAGCCTGGCCGTGATGTTCGACGTGAATAAACTACTTGTCCCGACCCAACCACAATATATTCAGGGTACTGATACTATCATAGCCGGAAAAAACCCTGATGTCGCTACTGCAACCGGAATTTTTCAATCGTTTTACGATGCCCCGGGCGGTTATAAAGAAGAAATAAAAGAGATCAACCTGTCGTTTGGTGCCGAATATTGGTATGCCAAGCAGTTTGCTTTGCGTGCCGGCTATTTCCACGAAGCCAATACCAAAGGAAACCGGAAGTTTTTCACCGTTGGCATGGGATTGAAATTAAATGTATTTGGGCTTGATTTCTCTTATTTGGTACCAGTTTCGCAACGAAATCCACTGGAAAACACATTGCGCTTTACCTTGAATTTCGATTTCGCAGGATTCTCTCAGCAAAGCAATGTTTCCAAATCAAAAGTAAGTTCAAATTAATTTAAAAAAAATATTTGCGAAGAGCAGTATGCCTTGGGTATGCTGCTTTTTTAATTTATAATGAAAATGAAAATAAGGGTTGGATATGGTTACGATGTGCACCGTTTAGATGAAGGTGAAAAACTAATTCTGGGAGGGGTTGAGTTTGAGCACTCCAAAGGCACTGTGGCCCATTCGGATGGCGATGTGTTGATCCATGCTATCTGCGATGCTTTGCTTGGAGCTGCCAACCTTCGCGATATTGGTTACCATTTTTCCGACACATCGCCAAAATTTAAAAATATCGACAGTCGCATCCTCTTAGAAAGAACTATAACCCTGTTATTAGATAATGGATGGAAGATCGGAAATATCGATTCCACTATCGAACTGCAAACACCCAAAATAAAAAATGCCATCCCCGACATGATAAAAAGACTGAGCAGGACTATGGATATTTCGGAGGATGAGCTTTCCATAAAAGCCACTACCACAGAAAAACTTGGTTTTGTTGGAAGAGAAGAAGGAATTGCTGCATCAGCAGTAGTATTAATTGAAAAGATAGAAGAGTAGCCAGTCATGATTCAAACAATCACCTCAATAGAAGAATTTCAACAAATAAAAACAGGGAAGGAATCAGCACTCTTTTATTTCTCGCACGAAGAATGCAATGTGTGCAAAGTTCTGAAACCTAAGATCGAAGAATTGTTGACCAAGGATTTTCCAAAGACCGGAATGTATTATATAAACACAAAAGAGCTACCAGAGCTGGCTGGCCAGGAAAGGATTTTTGCTGTCCCAACCTTACTTGTATTTTTCGATGGTAGAGAATACATCCGCAAAAGCCGTAACATTGGGCTTGGCGAATTGGAACATGAAATGGGCCGCACTTATAACATGATGTTTGAGTAGCTTTGCGTCATTTGCTTCCCTGTCATTTGCACTTCGTGCGTCACTTGCTTCGCTGTCATTTGCGCTATGCGCGTCATTAAACTGATCCATCATGTATAGTCATTTGTGCTTCGCACGTCATTTTTTTGTTTCTCAAAATCAACTATTAGTTATTTATACTGAAAACGGGATAAATTTCTGAAATAGGACAAAATTCAATCGGTTGATAAAAAGGTGGTAATAATCAAAACTTCTGAAAGTTTTAGGTGCATGAAATTTCTTGCTACTTTTCTACCATACTGTCGCCTCTCCGAGGCTATGTGGTCTTTATCTTTATTGTTTCTACCATACTATCGCCTCTCCGAGGCCTATCGAATATTTAATAATTGAGTAGAGTTCCATCAGGAACGGCAGTATTGTAGCAATTAAAAAGGAGTAAGTTTACCAAGCCTCGTTAAGGCGACAGTATGGTTTGATAGATGTGATGAGATGCGGAAATTTATCCCGTTTGAAGTATAATGACTATTGAATGACGCGAAGCAAATGACCATTGAATGACGCAAAGCAAATGACCATTGAATGACGCAAAGCAAATGACCATTGAATGACGCGAAGCAAATGACTATTGAATGACGCGACGCAAATGACTATTGAATGACTCAACATTTCCTTTGATTCTTGCCCTTTCTTAATTACTTTTACGCATCATCAATAATGATACGGAATGGAGAATTCATCAGAAAATGATAGCACGACCAAACGCATTGCCCTGATTGTTGCCCCAATAATTTCCCTGATAATAATCCTTTTTGTTGATCTCGAACCAGGCAAGCCTGCAATAACCAATTGTTTTGCTGTAGCATTGTTGATGGCCATCTGGTGGGTTACCGAGGCCATTCCCCTGGCAGCTACGGCGATGTTGCCCGTGGCATTATTCCCCCTTTTGGGTGTTGTTGATGGAAAAACCATCTCGGCCATGTATTTCAACCATCTCATCTTTTTGTTTATCGGAGGTTTTATGATGGCCCTCGCCATGCAACGATGGAACCTACATAAACGAATAGCCCTGAGCATCCTTTTAATGATCGGTGTAAGCCCGGGAAGGATATTGTTTGGGTTTATGCTGGCAACAGCCTTTCTCTCCATGTGGATGTCGAATACTGCCACTGCCATGATGATGGTACCTATTGCCTTGTCGGTAATCCTGAAGTTAGAAGAAAGTCTGGAGAAGAAAGACATTGGGAAATATTCTATTGGATTATTGTTGGGCATTGCCTATTCTGCTTCGATCGGTGGAATTGCAACATTGGTGGGCACACCTCCAAATCTTTCGTTTGCCCGGATAATCGGAATCATTTTCCCGGCTGCCCCCGAAATATCATTTTCTGATTGGTTTATTTTTGCGATACCGGTAACCCTACTCATTTTTTCTGCCTGTTGGATGCTCCTTTATTTTCTCTACAAACCAAAAAAAAAGTGGGAAAACTTCAATCATACAAGCATAAAGGAAGAATATATCCGGCTTGGCAGGATGGGCTTGGAAGAAAAGATTATCCTGATGCTATTTGTAATACTGGCATTGCTTTGGATATTTCGTACAGGCTTCGATTTTGGCACTTTGAAAATTCCTGGCTGGGCAGGTTTGTTCAATACACCATCTTATATTAACGATGGTACGGTGGCCATTGCTATAGCCTCACTCCTATTTATCATTCCTTCAAAATCGATAAAAAAAGAGCGTTTGATGAACTGGGAAACTGCAGCCAAAATCCCCTGGCATATTGTTATTCTTTTTGGAGGTGGCTTTGCATTGGCCAAGGCTTTTGTCGAGTCGGGGCTTTCGCTATGGTTCGGTGAGCAATTGGCTGCATTGGCATCCATTTCTCCAAAAATGTTGACCCTGGGGATTGTGGGAAGCATGTCGTTATTGACCGAGCTAACCTCCAACACAGCAACTACAGAAATGATACTTCCCATACTGGCAGGTTTAGCCATTAGCATAAAATTAAACCCCTTGTTGTTGATGATCCCCGCAACCCTGGCAGCATCGCTGGCTTTCATGCTACCAGTTGCCACACCCCCAAATGCCATTGTTTTTGGCACAGGTCATCTACAAATAAAGGACATGGTAAAAACTGGTTTTATCCTGAACATCATCGCTGTGATTCTTGCCACTTTACTGATGTATTATTGGGGGGCGTTTGTTTTTGATATCAATGTAAATGAATTCCCTGACTGGGCCGTCTCAGCAGTAAAATGATTGGGTCCCAGATTTACGCGGAAAGGCGTGAAAAATATTAAACGTATAAATCATCTATAAACCACTTAGAATAGCCATCATATCAACAACACCTTGGAGGTGAATCCATCTGGTTCTATTGCACTTCAATGAAGTGCCGGTTTTTCATTCTTACAAATTCCATCGCCATTTACCTTCTACGAAAGTAGAAAACCCAGCAACCAAGCAACAAGCATCTAGCAACAAGCAACCAGCCCTACTTCCTCCAAAAACTCGGGCTAAATAAAATTAGTACGGTAAATAGTTCGAGCCTCCCGAGCAACATCAGGAAAGATAAAAACCATTTGCCAAAGGTGGGGATGTGGGCAAAATTATCCATCGGTCCAACCTTGCCAATCCCGGGGCCGATATTTCCAAGTGTAGCTGCAACTGCCCCAACCGAAGTATCCAGCTCGTAACCCATCATCGACATAATAATGGTACTAAAAGTAGTAATCAGCATATAGAATACTACAAAGGCCAACACATTGGTTACAATAGTTGGGGGGACTGCCCTTTTATTTAGTCGTACCGGAATTATTGCATTGGGGTGGACCAACCGCCGAAGTTCGAGGACACTGTTTTTTAGGAGCATCACCACCCGGACTATTTTCATGCCACCGCCTGTCGAGCCTGCCGACCCGCCAAAAAACATCAACATAAACATGACTACACCGACAAAGGGCAACCAACTTAGATAATCGGCAGTAACAAAACCCGTGGTTGTCATAATGGACACAACTTGAAATAGGCTGTCGCGAAAGGCAATATCAAAACTTTGATCATGGAAAAGACTTAAAACTATCGCTATCAAAATAGAGAATGAAACCACAAAGCCAAGATAATAACGGAACTCCTCGTTTTGCCAAACCTTTGCAAATTTAAAGTGCATGGCAAAATATGAAAGGGTAAAATTGGTCCCGGCAATAAACATAAATACGGTAATCACATAATGGATGTAAGTCGAATCCCAGGCTGCAATGCTGGCCTGTTTGGTTGAATATCCTCCTGTGGCCATTGTGGTGAACGAATGATTCACCGCATCGAAAAGGCCCATTCCGCCGAACATGAGCAAAATGGTTTCAGCGATGGTAAACAAAAGGTAAATAATCCACAAACGCTTGGCGGTTTCCTTTATTCGCGGGTGAAGTTTGTCGGGGGTTGGGCCGGGCACTTCTGCCGCAAAAAGCTGCATCCCCCCAATCCCTAAAATCGGAAGGATGGCAATGGACAATACAATAATTCCCATACCGCCCAACCATTGGGTCATACTACGCCAGAAAAGCAAGCCTTTGGGCATGGCTTCAATATCGTTTAAAATGGATGCCCCTGTTGTGGTGAATCCCGACATGGTTTCGAAATAAGCATCTGTAAACGAAGGGATGGCACCGCTTACAACAAAGGGCAAAGCACCGAAAAGCGAGAAAATCACCCAAACCAGGCTTACAATAATATAGCCTTCGCGCTTGCCCAGCGATTTGTCGACCTTTCGAGTTGCAATTTGGGTGATCACGCCAAGTATAAAAGTGAACAAAGCCGATACTAACAAAGGAAGAAAACCATATCCATCGTAATAGTACGAAACAGGCAGACAGGTTGCCATGAAAATCCCTTCCAACACCAGCAACGAACCCAAAACCCGAAAGATGATCCCAAAATTCACCATAGCCTATGTGAAAAATTTTTCAACTTTATGAATAGCCGCCGGAACTGCAAAAATAACCACCGTGTCGTTGGCAATAATCTGTGTACTTCCCTGTACAATAAAAGCTTCGTTGTCGCGCACAACACCTCCAATCAAAGCACCTTGCGGAAAATTCAGGTCTTTAACCAGATGCTTGGTCACTTTAGAGCCGGGTTTCACGATAAGTTCCACCACATCGGCATCGGTACCTGTGAGGCATTTTATCGACTGCACATCCGCACTCATCGTAAACGCATAAATATGGCTTGCCGCAACAAGCTTTTTATTGATGATGGTGTCGATACCAATGTTTTCGGCCAGATCGATATAGTCGATATTTTCGATTTCGGCAATGGTCTTTTTTACGCCAAATTGCTTGGCTGCCAGGCACGATAAAATGTTGGTCTCGGAATTTTCGGTCACGGCAATAAAGGCATCCATTTTCTTGATCCCCTCTTCCAGCAGCAAGTCTATATTGCGGCCATCGCCATTAATTACGAGGGTGTTGTGCAAAATATCGGATGCTTCGAAGCTCCGGTCGCGGTCAATTTCAATAAGTTTAATGTTGAATTGCCCCTGAAGCTTTTTGGCAACCCGTTTCCCAATGCGGCTGCCACCGAGGATCATCAAGTTTTTGATGGCATATTTTTCTTTTCCGGAATATTCCATTAGGGTGGGTATGCCCGATTGGTTGGTAATTACGTGCACCAGGTCGTTTACCATGAAAACATCATGCCCTCGGGGGATAATGGTTTGTCCCTTTCGAGAAATTGCCACAGCCCTGTAATTAAATCCCATACCCGTTTTCGAAGCTTCCAGAAGGGTTTTGTTCAGCACGGGTGCGTTTTCGTCGAGCTTTATCACATACAGCGAAAGCATCCCTTGCGAGAAATTTACGATTTCGGTTGTCCCGGTTTGATTCAGCAGGTTGATTACTTCGTCGCCGGCAAGTTTTTCGGGATAGATTAACGAATCGACCCCCAATTCGATAAAATACTTTTTATTGTGTGGGAAAAGATATTCGGGGTTGTCGATGCGGGAAATGGTTTTTTTGGCCCCCAGTTTTTTGCTGAGGATGCAGGCCGTGATGTTCATTTCCTGGGTAGGTGTAACAGCCACAAACAAATCTGTCTTGCGCACCCCGGCCTCCAATAGGGTTTCGATGGATGCAGCCGACCCGGTAATGGTCATAATATCGAAATGTGAATTGATATAATTCAGATTTTCCACATCAGGGTCGATTACCACAATGTCATGGTTTTCGTTCGACAACATTTTGGCCAGGTGCGTACCCACTGCCCCAGCCCCGGCAAGAATTATCTTCATCTTATCCCTTACTCAAATTTTAAAATCAAGCCGACAAAATTACATATTAATATTTCAAATACGCGAGTATGGTGAAAATTGGTTTCGGGTTTCAGGTTTCGCCATCCGTAGCTTTTGCGATGGGTGGGGTTTTGGGTCTGGCAGTATCGGTATGACTGCGAGTCGCACCAACACTTGTTCCATTCAATGCAGGGAGAACAATCGTAAAGAGGTGATTAATCGCGTCTCGACCCCTTTCATAGGGCCTGAACCCGAAACTCGAAACACGAAACATTTTTTTATCTTTGGACAATGATTACCAGTTGAACCTAATGTATCGACAAAATGAAAAAGACATTTTTCCTTTTCCTGATTTTTATTGGATCCGTTTTTCAGATTTTCGCCCAATCCCCTGCCGGGATTGCCAATTCGGGGCTTAGCTATTTCGATAATCCAAAATCTATAAACACCAACTTTGGTTATACCCAAATAAACGATAAGTCCTACGTGGGACTTCGCTTTCAGCCCGAGCTTACATTTGGGAAATTGGGTTTTGGGTTAGACGTGCCCTTGTTATTCAACGCCGAAGATGGCGAACTCCGCACCGAAGAATTTGAAGATGGTCCCGGTTATCTTCGTCTGATAAACTATGTGCGCTGGGGCCGTAAAAAGAAAGACCCAATCTATTTAAAAGTGGGCAGTTTACAGGGAGAGTACCTCGGTTTTGGAATGTTGTTGAGCAGTTATTCCAATTCCATTTCGTACGAAAAACGCAAAATTGGCCTTAGCTTCGACTTTCTGATCAAAAACAAAATCGGGCTCGAAGGCATTTATTCTGATTTCAACTCCGAAAGCTTTACCCTGCTTGGCCTACGGCCTTACTATCGGCCTTTTGGCGACACCCATATCCCGATCGTAAAAACCATTGAGTTTGGAACCAGTTTCGTGACCGACAGGGATCAGACCTCCCCCCTCGGAGAAACCGCAACAAATAATACCCTGGAATATGGAATGAATGCCTGGGCGTTGGATGCTGGCGCATTTTTGTTGAACACGGGGTTTATTGATTGGACTGTATATACCCAATTTGGGATGTTGATGAAGGTAAAGGAGAATTCTCCCATATTTCAGGATGATTGGGGCGACGAAGAAACCAAACTGGCCCTGGCTTATAAGTCGGGCAGTGGCTTTAGCGTAGGGTCTGCCGCCCGGATGAACTTTATCCTGAATATTTTTGAACTTACTGCCCGGATTGAACGGTATTGGCATGGCGATTATTTTATTCCCCAGTTTTTCGATGTTGGTTATGAAATTAACAAAGATGCCAAAATTTCCTCGTTGCCTGTCACCAGCGCGTCGCAAGGGATTTATGCCAGCCTGGCTGCCGACCTGATAAACCAAATAATTGTGGGAGGGGGTGTTCTTTTGCCCGACAATGTAAGCGAACACCATCCCGCCAGGCTATTTCTTAGCCTCGATATTCCCAGATTGATTCCCCGGATTATTGTGAGCGGGCGATATTTCCGTGAAGGTATTACGGACTTTTCAGAGGCATTTGCACTGGACGAGAAATCGCAGGCAAATGTCCGCATAGCCTATAAAATATACCCTTTCCTGGTCGCCGGGGTCGATTATAAATGGTCTTTCATCCCCAACGAGGAAGGCAATATTGAAATCGACAAGCAGATATTTCCGTATGTGGGCTTGCAGATTCCGTTGAATTATTAATAGTAATTGGGGAAAATATACAATTGAAAACAAAACTAATCTTATTATTAATTCTATTGATTGCTGCAGTAGTATTTTTAGGCTTTTGTCATATTGATAGGCCAATAGATAAAACAGTACATATTGACAAGATTTTAGTTGAAAAGAGCAAACGAAAATTGTATCTCTATTCTGGTGAAAAAATTATTAAGTCATACAAAATTTCACTTGGACGAAACCCACTTGGACATAAAGAATTTGAAGGGGACAAAAAAACTCCAGAAGGGTTTTATTTCATTAATGATAAAAATCCTAATAGTGGATATTATAAAAACCTTGGGATTTCTTATCCTAACGAGAAAGATATTGAACATGCCAAGTCAATTGGTAAAAGTCCAGGTGGACAAATAAAAATACATGGACTAAAAAATGGACTTGGCTGGATTAGCAGGCTTCATTTACTATTAGATTGGACAGCAGGCTGTATCGCTGTCACAAATAAAGACATTGATGAGATATATGATATTATTGAAATTGGAACAGCGATTGAAATTCGAGAATAGAAGATACATGGTAATGAAAATCACAAAAGAGAAGATTGAATGAGGAAAATAGTAAGGAAATCGCTGTTTCATTACTATTCAATGTTCCTTTGGCAGAAAACATATCCCCCACTTTTTTCATACACGAAGGACTTTCCGAACTAAGTGAGGAATCTCTGACAATCTACTTGACTATCGTTACCTAAAAGATCCACCCGACAGCTTTTCCAATCAGGCTCATTCATTTTTCTTCGCACCTCCGCTCCTTTGCGGTGTTTTTTTTGCTCAAACCCACCCCATTTGCAATATCACTCAAAACCACTATATTTATACTCAACATTTTCAGGTTCGTCCTTGTTATGTTGAAACGGATTTAAGTTATAAAGAAATGAGAAAAATACTACTCCTGATTGTCATCCTGGCTTATACATTGGCAGGCAATTCCCAAAACATTTTGTTTTACGACGATTTTGAAAGTGGCCTGGGCAACTGGACTTACACCGGAACATGGGGACTGAGCAGCACGGCCTTTACCGGTTTGTGGGCCATGTCGGAAAGCCCCAATGGCAACTACCCCGACCAAACCACCATGACTGCCACAATGGACACATCAATTGACCTGAGCACGGCTTTAGATGCGGAGGCACTTTTTGCGGCCACCTTTTCCATCGAATATGGTTTCGACTATATGTATTTTCAGGCCTCAAGCAATGGGGGCCAAACCTGGGTTACCATCGATGCGTTTCACGGGGATTCTGCCTGGTGGAAATACACGTACTCACTTGGAGGTTTTGTGGGCAGCAGCGATGTACGGTGCCGCTTTAAATTCGTGTCCGATGCTGCGCTCAATTTTGATGGGATGAACATCGACGATTTCATGATAATGAGCTATACCGAAGACAATACACCACCCCTGATTGTGCACTATCCTCTCCCTCACTACGAAGGCTCGCTATACGAACATCAGGTATTGGCCGAGATTGTCGATATAAGCGGAGTTAACTATGCTTATTTGAGCTACCGGGTCGACAATGTATTGCAGTCTACAGTTAACGGGATCAATTATTCGGGCAACAACTGGCTCTTCGAAATACCCAACGTAAGCCCCGGAGCCTGGGTTGATTATCAAATCACAGCTCAGGATTTGTCGACAAATTTCAATTCAGCAATAAGCGACACATTTCGATATGTAGCAGGAAATTACATTAAATACGACAATGCCATTGTTAGCTTTGTGGGCACAATAAGCCCCTTTTCGACCTTCGAGACAGGGGCTGCAGTCAAAATTTCCCTCAATGGAACAACCAACCTGGTTACGGCCTTGATCCGCAATTATGTTGATTCAAACAACCCCAATGCCGATATGGAAGTGCATGTGTGGGCAGCCGATTCGGCCGGGAACCCGGGTGCCGACATGATCGTCCCATTCTACATCACACCAGCCGCCAATGCCGCCGAACCCCACAAAATGACCCGTATCGACTTACGCCCTTATTCCGATTCCCTTGTGGGTATTTCAGGCGATATTTTTGTCGGGATAAAAGCCCCGCTTGGCGATGTGCATGTGGGCCAAACTACCCCCGGGGTAGGCAACCGTACCTATATACAGGCTTTTGGGGCTTGGAATTTGGATGGCGACGATTACCATTTCCGGGCTATAACTTCGGCCATTACTGGCGCGCCCATTTCCAATTTTAGTTATGATACGATCAACGACCCATCGGTTTCTTTCACCGATCTGTCACTCAATTCTCCCATTGCCTGGCATTGGGACTTTGACGATGCCGGGATTATCAGCACAGACCAAAACCCAAGCCATGCCTTTACCCAAAACGGGACCTATAATGTTTGCCTCACGGTGGACAATGGGATTACAACCAATACCAGCTGCCAGTTTGTTTCTATTCAGAATGTGCAGGCTCCGGTGGCCGTTTTTAGTTACCTTACCACCTATTCTCCTGAAATTTTATTTGTCGATTCGAGCCTGAATTTTCCCTTGACCTGGCACTGGGATTTCGACGATAACGGGGCTACCTGGAATTACCTGAACCCCATGCACACTTTTTCGCACAACGATACATTCCATGTATGCCTTACAGTGCAAAATAACGCAGGAAGCGACACGCTTTGCCAGGACATCATTATTACTGATTATACTGCCCCTGATGCAGCTTTTAGCTACAATCTGAGCTTGTCGCCCTGGATTCAGTTTTTCGATGAATCGTCCAGTGAGATTATCAACACGCCCGAAAACTGGTATTGGGATTTTGATAACAATGGGGCTTCCAGTATTGCTTCCAATCCACTGCATTTGTTTACGGCCAACGGGATATACAATGTTTGCCTTACAGTGAACAACCAGTATGGTTCCGATCAATATTGCAATCAGGTTGTGATTAATAGTTATTTACCACCAACAGCCGGTTTTAGTTATTCGGTTGTGGATGGACCAAAGCTTCAATTTATCGATCAATCGACAGACTCCCTAATCAATGCCGCCACATCCTGGCATTGGGATTTTGGCGATGGGACCCCGGTAAATACTTCGCCATCACCAATCCATATCTTTCCTCAGAATGGAACTTTTAATGTTTGCCTTATTGCATCCAATTCATTGGGAAGCGACACAATTTGCCAAACTGTGGAGATTTTGGCTTATGATTTTCCGACGGCCTATTTTAGCTATAACAATGTAACCCAGCCAGTGGTGTTTTTTATCGATCAATCGGTAGGTTACCCGCAATCATATCTTTGGGATTTCGACGATCAGGGAAATACTTCCACTGAAAAAAACCCGGCTTACACGTTTTCAACCAACGATACTTTTAATGTGTGCCTTACCGTAAGCAATTACCTCGGCAGCGACACAATATGCTGGCCTGTTATGATCACAAGTTATCTGCCTCCCGTGGCCAATTTCAGTTATCAGATTCAGGACGACACCATTGTGGAATTCCACGATTTGAGTACCTATGGGCCGAATAATTGGTTCTGGGATTTCGATTTCAACGGACAAACCAGCACCGACCAGCACCCTACTATGATTTATCCTGTTACGGGCAATTTTAATGTTTGCCTTACCGCAAGCAACTCGATTGGTACAAGTACAGCCTATTGCCATCTTGTAAGCATTGTATTGACAGGGTTTGATATGGATTCCGGCAGTCAATTCATCAAGATTTATCCACAACCCATGCAGGATATGATCAATATTGAAATCCCTTTCCAGGATGAAAATCAATATGAGTTATTCTTGTACAATTTGCTCGGCGAAAGGATTGCACCCAAGACATCCCGGCAGGAAAATAAAATTGTGCTGTACCGAAACTTGCTACCAGCGGGGATTTACCTTATCGATATCCAGGACAAAACAGGTTCGGTTTTTAAAGGGAAGATTTTGATGGAGTAAGGGCATTGAATATCTTTTTGAGACGCAAACCTTGCGTCTCTACCAAAGAACGAATTGCTCTCAGGCAGTTTATTAATTCAGATCGTAGAGACGCAAGGCTTGCGTCTCGGCATTATACATCTGAAACACCTCATCATTTCCTGAAATCATGTTTCTACAATATTCTTTTTGATAGGAGAACTCTATCTTGCATCTTTTTTCCTGAAAACCCAATCACCCTTCAATTTATTTTCTTTACTTTTACATGGCATAACGAACCCATTCTCTACTAAATCAATTTTTGCTATGAAAAAGATTACTTTCCTTTTGTTGGTGATGGTTTCAGCCGGTTTAAGCTATTCTCAGATTTCCTGGACATACACCAATACCGGAACTACACACACCATCCTTATGCAGGGTACAATTCCTGTAACCATCGACGGGGTGCAAGTTTCAGTGGGCGATTACCTCGGGGTGTTTTACGATGTAAACGGAGGCGGGCTTGCCTGTGGCGGTTATGGGCAATGGACAGGCAACCAGATTTCAATACTTGCAAACGATGCGCCTGAACAATGGCTTTGCTAACAGCGAGCCTATAAAGTCGAAAATCTGGAAGACTTCAACTGGACAAGAATTTAGTAGTCATGCAAACTATATCACCACAATGGAGAACGAGGGAAACTTTGCCCCAGGGGGATATAGCGGATTATATTCGGTATCAGACAATAGCCAAGTTGTTTTCGGAAGTTTTTCACTCTACTTACCTACTTACCTCAAATACTTTCTCAACTTTTCTTGCACCGAAGCTTCAGTGTTGGTGGAACTAACCTACTTAACTTTCAAAACCTCATTGATAGCCTTCACAAAAGTTTCCTTTGGCAGTGCGCCTTTGGCCATTTGGGGTTGCCCTTCTTTGGGGATGAAAAGTATGGAAGGGATACTTTGTGTCTGGAAAGCACCGGCCAGTTCTTTTTCGTTGTCAACGTTTACTTTGTAGATGATGATTTTGCCTTTGTATTCTTTGGCCAATTCTTCAAGGATAGGGGCAATTATTTTGCAGGGCTTGCACCAGTCAGCATAAAAATCGACAATGGCGGGTAATTCGCCTTTGTATTTCCACTCGGTACTGGCTTCGTAATCGAACACTTTTTCTTTAAATGTTTTGGTGGTAAGTTGGACAATGTCGTTTCCATTTGCCCCTAAATTATCGGCCAATAGGCTTTCCTGTGCAAAAAGACCTGTTCCTAAAAGGCCTAAAACTATTGTGAAGAGTACATTTTTCATGATCTTATTTTTTATGATTTAATAAACTACCTCGAAACACATTGCCGAGGCTTAATTTTTTTTGATGCAAATATCGGTGTTTTGGTTCAATTCTGAAAGGCTTCGCTTTTGATTGTGAGCTCCTGATCCCGATACGCTTCGCTATCGGGATCAGTTCAACTTACAGATTTCAATTCGCTTCGCTTTTGAAATCTGAGTTTCACTGAAAAACTAAGGCGGTTCAACAGGATGTCTCCCCGCCTTAGAAAACCAAACCTAACCAATATCTTAATTCGGATATTCTACCTTGAGAACATCACCGATTGCTTTCTTGAAAGTGTCTTTTGGAAGTGCCCCCATAGCCATTTGTGGTTGTCCTTCGGAAGGAACGAACAACAAGGAAGGGATACTTTGAACACCAAATAAACCTGCTAATTCGCGCTCAACTTCTGTATTCACCTTATAAATTACGATGCTTTCGCCATATTCATTCTGAAGTTCTTCAAGAACGGGGGCTACCATTTTACATGGTCCACACCAATCTGCATAGAAATCTATCAAACAGGGCACATTGCCTTCGTATTTCCATTCTTTGTTTGCTTCGAAATTGAACACTTTCTCTTTAAAAGTTTCTTTTGTTAAATGCTCTAATGCCATTTTTTTATTCTTTATATGATTCAAAAATTAATATATCTAATTATCTATATATGTCGAACCTTTCAATTACCATACCAAAAAAGTTCGATGGCAAAATGGCTGGAAAATTAAGCCTTCATCCAGTTATTGCTAATTCCTGAGAACGAGCAAAAGATTTGGAGTAATGGAGTATTGGGGGACACAGGGCAAATACCCTTCCATCCAAGACTCCATCACCTACCTTTCTTATGTTCCCTTTCATGAATAATTTACCTATAGCCATTTCTCAGCCATTCATACGTCCAGATGCGTAATAAATTGTAATTTTGTCACCATTTTAGAAAGCCTTGTCATATTTTTAACATGATTTTAATGAATTTCCGACAGTTGGTCATATCTTAAAATTGAAACAATTGACATGGCAGCTTGTTGAGGCAAATATTTTAATGTTTTAGATGAAGAATAAATTAGACCATCCGGTTTTTCAAATAATATCAGACTTGGTTCTCGAATCAGGGCAAGAGGCTTATGTGATTGGGGGATATGTACGCGATGTATTTCTAAACCGGCCAAAGAAAGATATTGACATACTTGTGATAGGCAATGGGATCGAACTTGCAGAAAAGGTGGCCAGGAAAATCGGCCCTAAAGTTCAAGTCACAGTATTTAAAAATTTTGGTACAGCCATGATCCACCATCAGGATGTAGAGATTGAATTTGTTGGGGCACGTAAAGAATCGTACCAACGTGATTCGCGTAAGCCCATTATCGAAGAAGGGACCCTGGAGGACGACCAAAACAGGCGCGATTTCACTATCAATGCCATGGCCTTCGATTTGCGCCGCGAACATTTCGGCGAACTGGTCGACCCTTTCGATGGCATGAAGGACCTGGAAGCTGGTATCCTTCGAACCCCATTGAATCCTGACACCACTTTTTCAGACGATCCTCTCCGAATGATCCGTGCAATCCGATTCGCCTCTCAACTAAAATTTACGATAGTGCCCGAAACATTGCAATCGATAAAAGACAACGCCGAGCGGATCAAGATTGTATCGAACGAGCGGATAGTCGAAGAGCTGCACAAAATTATGATGTGCGACAAGCCCTCGGTCGGTTTTAAATTACTTGAAATGACAGGGCTGCTACTGATAATCTTTCCCGAATTTGCTGCCCTGAAAGGGGTAGACGAACAAGACGGGATGAGGCACAAAGACAATTTTTATCACACTCTTGAAGTGGTCGATAATATTTGCCGGACAACCGATAAATTATGGCTTCGATGGTCGGCACTATTGCACGACATTGCCAAACCTCCCACCAAAAGGTTTCAACCCGGCATTGGATGGACTTTTCACGGGCACGAATTTCTGGGAGCAAAAATGGTCCCTCGCATATTTAAAAAGTTGAAATTGCCCCTCAACGAAAAAATGAAATATGTGCAGAAGATGGTACTCCTCCACTTGCGCCCCATTGTGCTTGCCGAAGACATTGTTACCGACTCTGCCATCAGGCGTTTGCTTTTTGATGCAGGCGACGATATCGACGACCTGATGATCCTGGCCGAAGCTGATATCACTTCAAAGAACCAGACAAAAGTAGTTCGTTACCTTCAGAATTTTCAACTGGTACGGCAAAAGCTAAAAGAGATTGAAGAGAAGGATACAGTGCGAAATTTCCAGCCCCCCGTAACCGGGGAGTTGATCATGGAAATTTTTGGGATCCCACCCAGCCGCCCGGTCGGCGTAATCAAAGATGCGATCAAAGAAGCCATATTGGATGGTATCATTCACAATAACTTCGACGAGGCATATCAGTTTATGCTGGTGAAAGGGGAAGAAATTGGGTTGGTGCCGGTGAAGTAGGTTGTGGGAAACGAAAGAGACCTTGGAGGTTTAAAAACCTCCAAGGTCTCGGGAACTATAAAAAAGCGGAGCCTCCCGACCCCGCTTTTATATCTATAATTTAGGCTGCGACTTAAAATCGCACTCCGAATAATCAAATTAATTTCTATTCTTCCGAATAATCCATAGCAGCCATGCGCTTGTAGCTATTGTAGCGCCACTTGGCATTCTTCTCGGCTTCCTGAAATAATTCTGTTGCCTCTCTTGGGAAAGATTTCATCAATGAGGTGTAGCGTACTTCGCCTTTCAGGAAGCTTTGGAAGGATGTCCAATCAGGCTCTTTCGAGTCGAGGGTGAATGGGTTCTTGCCTTCAGCCTCCAATTGTGGGTTGAAGCGATACAGATGCCAATATCCACTCTTCACAGCTAAGTTGGATTCTTCCTGGGTTTTGCCCATTCCTGCACGTAAACCATGTGCGATACAAGGGGCATAGGCAATTACCAAGGATGGTCCTGGATAGGCTTCGGCTTCTTTTATTGCTTTGAAATATTGGCTCTGGCTTGATCCCATTGCCACTTGGGCAACGTACACATAACCATAAGTCATAGCCATTGCGCCAAGGTCTTTTTTACGGATTTTCTTGCCCGAAGCGGCAAACTTAGCCACAGCACCTACCGGTGTAGCTTTCGATGATTGGCCTCCGGTATTTGAGTAAACCTCGGTATCCATCACCAATACATTTACGTTTTGTCCAGATGCGAGAACATGGTCTAATCCACCGTATCCAATATCATAAGCCCAACCGTCGCCACCAAAAATCCAAACCGATTTCTTGCTAAGGTACTGTTTGAGGTTCATGATCTCGTTAACAAAATCACCCTTCTCATTTTTAAGGGCAGCTACAACTTTATCGCTGGCTATGTCGGTGGTATCACCGTTTTCTTTATTCTCCAACCAGAAATTAAAAGCTTCTTTGGTTTCCGCTTTGATACCATTGTTCAATTCGGCCTTCATTATTTTTTCGAGGCGGGCACGTAGCTTGTTAATACCAGTCAACATTCCAAAACCATATTCTGCGTTGTCCTCGAACAGTGAGTTAGCCCATGCTGGACCTTGGCCCGATTTCTTGTTGGCACAATAAGGAGTTGAAGGTGCTGAACCACCATAGATAGATGAACAACCGGTTGCATTGGCAACCATCATACGCTCGCCATACAATTGAGTGATGGTTTTGATATATGGAGTCTCGCCACAACCGGCACAAGCTCCGGAGAACTCAAACAAAGGCTGGGCAAACTGTGAATTTTTAATAGTCTTAAATTTGTCAACCAATTCGTCTTTGTAAGAAACATTTTTATCAAAATAATCCCAACGGGCGGCTTCTTCCAATTGAGTTTCGAGCGGCTTCATTACAAGCGACTTTTCTTTTGAAGGACATACATCGGCACAGTTGCCACAACCTGTACAATCCAAAACCGAAACCTGCATACGGAATTGATACTCGCCTAATGGCTTTGGAATAGCGGTAATAGTGGCAGTTCCTTCAGGAGCATTTGCTTTCTCCGATTCAGTGACCAAGAATGGACGTATGGCAGCATGAGGGCATACCAAAGAACATTGATTACATTGGATACAGTTCGCTGAAATCCATTCAGGAACAGTAACAGCAATACCTCTTTTTTCGAAAGCAGCAGTACCGGCAGGTAAACTTCCATCTTCACGTCCATTGAATGCGCTTACAGGAAGATCATCTCCTTTCATTGCATTGATAGGCTCGACCACATCGCGGATGAAAGCTGGGATGTTGCGATTATCGCTAACTTTTTCAGTCTTTAAATTCGACCATTCAGCTTTTACTTCAACAGCTACGACCTGATCGCCTGCATCAACAGCTGCATTGTTCATGTCGACAATCTTCTCGCCTTTCATACCATACGATTTCACAATCGCCTTTTTCATTTCGGCCACTGCATTCTTGTAAGGAATAACTTCGGCTACTTTAAAGAAGGCCGACTGCATGATTGTATTAGTACGGTTTCCTAATCCAATCTCGTCGGCAATTTTGGTTGCATTGATAATGTAGAACTTAATATTTTTGTCTGCCATGTACTTTTTCATGTGATTTGGCAGATGTTCCACTGTCTCGTCGGCATCCCAGATACTGTTCAGCAGGAAGGTACCTCCTTTCTTAAGACCTTTCAACATATCATACTTATCAAGATAAGAGGGTACGTGACAGGCCACAAAATCGGGGTAATTTACGAGATAGGTTGAAAGAATTGGGTGATCGCCAAAACGAAGGTGGGAAGTTGTGATACCACCCGATTTCTTTGAATCATACGCAAAGTAAGCCTGGGCATACTTATCGGTCGAATCACCAATAATTTTGATGGAGTTCTTGTTTGCACCTACTGTACCGTCCGAACCTAATCCGTAGAATTTAGCTTCGTACATTCCCTTTGGGGCCACTGAAATATCTTCGCCAATAGGCAATGAAATTTTCTGAACATCGTCGTTAATACCCACTGTAAAACCATTCTTTGGCTCGTCTAATGAAAGATTAGCATAAACAGCCTCGATGTGTGAAGGGATCGTATCTTTTGAAGATAAACCATAGCGGCCTCCAACAATAATCGGTTTCACATCACGATCGTAGAAAATATCGCGCACGTCGAGGTACAAGGGCTCACCATTGGCACCGATCTCTTTGGTACGGTCGAGAACAGCAATTTTCTTTACGGTGTCGGGGCAAACTTTGAAGAAATATTTAGCCGAAAATGGACGATAAAGATGACAGGTAACCAGACCCACTTTTTCGCCTTTGGCCAATTTCCAATCAATCACTTCTTTAATGGTTTCGGTAACAGAAGTCATAGCCACAATGATATTTTCGGCATCGGGCGAACCATAATAGGTAAATGGATGGTACTCGCGTCCTGTTATTTTTTGAATCTTCTGCATATAATCCTCTACCATATCAGGGATTGGATCGTAGAATTTGTTGGCAGCTTCACGAGCCTGGAAATAGATATCAGGATTCTGTGCAGTACCTCTGGTAACAGGTGTGTTTGGGTTAAGAGCATGGTCGCGGAAAGCCTGAAGAGCTTTCATGTCCAACAATTTCACCAGTTCGTCCTGGTTGGCAGCTTCTACTTTCTGAATTTCATGTGAAGTACGGAAGCCATCGAAGAAATGCAGGAACGGTATCCTTGATTTGATAGCAGCCAAGTGAGCTATTGGAGCCAAGTCCATTACTTGCTGAACACTGCCGGTGGCCAACATGGCAAAGCCGGTCTGGCGCGCAGACATCACATCAGAATGATCGCCAAAGATAGACAGTGCCTGAGCTGCAAGGCTACGGGCACTCACGTGAAAAACAGCGGGGAGCAACTCGCCCGACATTTTGTACATATTCGGGATCATCAATAATAATCCTTGAGAAGCAGTGTAGGTAGATGTTAAAGCTCCTGATTGCAAGGCACCGTGAACAGCACCAGAGGCACCCCCTTCCGATTGCATCTCCTCGACATGAACAGTTTCTCCGAAAATATTTTTCTTTCCATTGGCGGCCCATTCATCAATATTCTCGGCCATGTTGGAAGACGGGGTAATAGGATAAATACAAGCTACTTCGCTAAACATATACGCGACGTAGGAGGCGGCATAATTACCATCGCAGGTAACAAATTTCTTTTTATCAGCCATTTTGGTTATAATTTTATGAATTAATTTACATCAGTTTTACACTCAAAAAACGGCCACAAAATTACGACAATTGCCATATTTAACATTGACAAGGGTCAATAAATTACATCAATGCCGCTAATTCATTTTCATTTCAAATAAGAGGGGTTTAGAGCCAGGGAGTTACGGCGAGTTGGAGGGCTATTAACATGCGGTGTGTGGATAACCAGCTCGGGTAGCTAAATCCCAGTGGGTCATCCAAACTCAACCCCAAAGTCCTCCTCCACCATCCTTATCAACTCAGGAAAAAATAAAGTGAACTCATTCCTGAAAGCCTCATATTCCGAATTGAAAATCTGCATGGCCTCAGGTACTTTTGCAGGTAAAGCCCGGTATCTGGCCATCCCAGTAAGGACTTGCTCGATCCCTTCGGCACGGCTATATTTTTCAAGCCAGTTGTTCACCACCAAAAAGGGAAAGTATTTTTGCACCCGAAAAGGCATCAGCAAAAATTTCTGGATCAGCATAAAATAGCTCTCATGAATAAAATCGGAAAGCTTGGTTTGGGAATACCGTTCCCAATCGATCGATAAAAAATGATCGTAGAAAATATCTATCACAATCCCGGCATGTTTTCCATAGCTCTCCCTCAATCGAAGCTTACTTTTCGTTACAACCGGATGTGTGTCGGTGAAAGTATCAATGGCTCTGTGCAGCTGAATCCCTTGCTGAATGCCAGGCGAGAACCTGCCGTTCAGCCTGCCTTTTACCGCATCGGCAATAAAATTTCCGGTTTTAATTTCATCGTCGGAACCTGAAAGATATAGATGAGCTAGAAAGTTCATTTGTACAATTTGATGGCAAAAGTAGTGAATTTTGAAGTTGTTATTTTTTCCTTTAAATTTGCATGAAATTCAATTAATCTTAAAAAGCAATGTATAAACTGGCATTCCTAATATTTGTATTCCTTCTTGTTTCATGTAGCAAAGACAAAAACATAGTAGAAGAGGTTCCTCCAATACCTGAAATCGAGAAATTTCAAGTTAAGTGTAATTATATCCGCCCTACTGAATTTGGTGAACAAAATGGCTCTGTTGAAGCCATAGTAAATGGTGGAATAAAACCTTACAGTTTTAGTTGGTATTTGATAACTTCATTCAATACATCTTTTATTGAACTTTCGAACGAATCAACACTCAGTAATATCTCAACCGGATATTATAAAGTAATTATCTCTGATTCATTAAATGAAATAATTGCTGATTCAATATTTGTTGCGAGCCATGATACTATTAACACCAGCCCATATATTGCAGCATATCCAAATTCGTATTGGATTTATAGCAATGGTGATACAGTATTCTGCAATATGATCCAAAAATTTCCATACATATCAAAAACATATTGGGTTGATTATTCTCTATCTCTAACTGGAATTATTTACCCAATCGATTCTATTTACCTTCCGGTATTAGATTGCCGGCCAATTATTAACGATAAATACTTAAACTATAATTGGGCCTTTAACCATGAAATTGTATTAGTCTCGACTTTGATAGATCAAATATTTCATAATAGTTTTGATGAGAGAGTGGATATGGAGTTAATAAAAGCAATTGCTATTGATACATCCATCGAAATAGGGAATCAACTATATGAAAATGTAATAATAATGGAACAGGGAGGCGGTGCAACGGGATCTTCCTTTGAAGATTTGTGGCGGTATGAAAAAACATATTATGCGAAAAACATTGGCCTAATTCGTAAAGAACACAGATCAGCTGAAGACTCAATCTATACTAATGATTTTGATTTAGTTGATTATCAGATAAATTATAGCAATTAATCGAGCTTCCAGTCTTGAAATAGTTGTCGGTAAGTACCACTTCCATCCTCAATCGAAATTTAGCGAATCGAAATCTCCGAAGTATAACTAAAAACATGATTTTAAACATATATTCCACACATCACTCAACATATTACTATAAATCTGCATTTTACAAGTAGTCCCTTAGTTACTGAGTGTAGGCCATTTTATTTCTATGGTAAAACTTAAAAATGTATATTTGCCGAACGAAAATTCTAAATTATTGAACACTAAATAAATAAAAAAAGGAGAACGAATTATGGCGAAGAAAAATGTCGTTATTATCGGAGCTGCTGGAAGGGATTTCCACAATTTCAACACTTACTTTAGAGGAAACGAGGCATACAATGTAGTTGCTTTTACTGCTGCCCAGATACCTGATATTGATGGTCGTAAGTACCCAAAGGAATTGGCTGGAGAATTATATCCACAGGGTATCCCTATTTATGCTGAAGCTGACTTGGTGAAATTGATCAAAGAGCATAATGTTGATGATTGTGTATTTTCTTACAGCGATGTTCCTTACAATCGGGTGATGAATGTTAGCTCGGTGGTTAATGCTGCCGGTGCAAACTTCATGTTATTAGGCCCTGGCGACACCATGGTGAAAAGCACCAAACCAGTTGTTGCTGTAGTTGCAACCCGCACAGGCTGCGGTAAATCGCAAACTTCGCGTAAGGTTATTGAATATTTAATGGCCAAGGGTTTGAAAGTAGTTGCTATTCGTCACCCAATGCCTTATGGCGATTTGAATGCACAGAAAGTACAACGTTTTGCTAAAGTTTCCGACCTCGAAATGCACAAGTGCACAGTGGAAGAAATGGAAGAGTACGAACCACACGTAGTGCGTGGAAACGTAATTTATGCAGGTGTCGATTATGAAGCAATCGTTCGCGCTGCCGAAAAAGATCCTGATGGTTGTGATGTGATCCTTTGGGATGGTGGAAACAACGACTTCCCATTCTATAAGCCAGACCTTACCATTACTGTTGCCGACCCACATCGTCCAGGTCACGAATTAACTTACTATCCTGGCGAAGTGAATATGCGCATTGCCGATGCTATCGTGATCAACAAGATGGATTCAGCTTCTCCAGAAGGGATCCAGGTAGTTCGCGAGAGTATTGCCAAGGTAAACCCTACTGCTATTGTGATTGATGGTGCTTCTCCAATTAAAGTAGACAACCCTGAAATTATCAGAGGAAAAAGAGTTTTGGTTGTTGAAGACGGCCCAACCCTTACCCACGGCGAAATGAAATTAGGTGCAGGTATTATTGCTGCCCAAAAATTTGGTGCTGCCGAATTAGTTGATGCACGTCCATTCGCAGTTGGTAAATTAGCAGAGACATATAGGATTTATCCTAACATTGGTACTTTATTGCCAGCCATGGGATATAGCCCAGAACAGCTAAAAGATCTTGAAACCACAATCAACAATTCCGATTGCGATTCAGTTATCATCGGTACTCCTATTGATCTGAACCGAATTGTAAACATAAAGAAACCCAACACCAGGGTATATTATGATCTTCAGGAAATTGGTCTTCCTAATTTGGATGGCGTTCTTACCGACTTCTGCAAAAAGCACAATTTATAGGATTTGTATCCTTCAATATATGAAAAGGCTCCTGTTTGGGGCCTTTTTTTATGTTAGACAAAACTTAAATGTATCTCTAACACAAAACCAATTAAGTAGCGGAGACACAAACATCTTTCGAAGAAAGCCTAACATCATATCACTTCAATTCATCATACTGAAAGAAGGTGTTATTTAGAATTACTTTTAATAACTGGTATGATAAATAGAGTGAATATTTTTTACCCTATTTTTGTTTCCAATATCAATTACAAAAAGCACAACAATGACAAAAAATCTACTTTTTCTACTCATCATTTCAATTTCGTTATGTTCTTACTCACAGGACAGCCGATTTTATCAAAGCTTTAAGTTTGGTGCATTTACCGAGTATACAGTAAGTCCTGCCTACATTTCCGGTTATTCTCAAAATATATCTTACGACCCAATTACAGGTGACAAAATATATACTAATAAGTACGAATTCGAAAACATGGTCGATCATGCCATTGTTAATTATTCGTATAATGCAAGGATCAATATTTTCGATCTTTCTGACAATATGAGTATTGGTATAAATGCCAATCCTAGCATTGGTATCACAATATCAGAGGCAGGAATTGGAAGTATCAATATACCTGGGTTTATTTCTTTTAACATGGGTGCAGGCTCTACATATAATTCACTAGGTAATTTAGGTGGCTTTGTTGGAGTTGGCTATGAGTTTACAAAAATACATCTTCTAAGTTCGGACGAACTTTTCGAGCCCGATAATATACCCGGAGCTGAGAAACCCATTACAGTATGGACACAACCCATGATTATTGGAGGTTTAAGGTGGTGGACAAAAAAAAACAAACTGATGGAAGTTTCCTTAAAATATGGATTTGGCTCCAACGACTTCTCATTAGTAATTGATGATACGGATGCCAGAAAACCCATGTCAATACAGGTTAACTGGGGGTATTTCATAAACTACTAACTACCTTTCAATAGTAATAGGATCGGGATGAAAAATATTATAATTTTAGTGCTTCTTTGGTGTTCCTTAATCCAATCCAATGTTTATAGCCAGCTAAACAAGGTTAATCCCGATGACATTGAAACAGCCGAAAAGATTAAAGAAACCTACCCCGAGCAACGTGTTGCTTCCCTCTTATCTTCATCTCGATATTCTTTTGAATACAACAAGAAAACTGAAGAGGTAAGCGCCATACTTGAGGAGGAGGAAAGTATACTTTGTCTGAAAGAATTGAGTGGGCCATTTGAGAAAAGGATAATTTATGATGACCAAACTGAAGTTTTGCGAATAAGTGGATCCGATTACAAAAACAAACCAATTTCAATTTACGCGAAAAAGACCACTTATAATACAGCAGGTACATTTTATGATGGCTTGAACCAGGTAGTCTTTGAAATACCTTTTTCAAGAATTGGAGACAAAAACACATACCGGTATTATAAAGAGTTCTACGATGTAAAATATCTACCGCGAGCCTCGTTCCACAACATGTATCCTATAAAGGAGAAAGTTATTGAATTTATGGTTCCTGAATGGTTGGACGTTGAATTAGTTGAGATTAACTTCAAGAATTTCAATATTAAGAAAACTGAGACACTTGACAAGAAGAATAACCGGATAATCTCTTATAAGCTAATTGATATAAAACCTGTTGAGGACGACAAACTCGCATCTGCCCCTACCATTACACTCCCTCACATTATCCTGGTATCAAAGAATGTGAATTATAATGAACAATCAGTTAAGCTACTAAACGATGTCTCAGATTTGTATGCCTGGTACAAATCGCTACTAAAAGATATGGATAACAAAACGGAAGATTTTAAAGGTAAAGTGACCGAACTTTGTTCTTCTGCTACCTCCGATCTTGAGAAAATCGAGAACATTTTCTATTGGGTGCAGGATAACATTAAATATCTTGCTTATGAAGACGGAATTATGGGCTATAAACCAGCTAACGCTCAGGATGTTTATAATAAGAAATATGGTGACTGTAAAGGAATGGCCAACCTTACCTGCGAAATGTTGAAGCTGGCAGGTTTCGATGCCCATTTGACTTGGATTGGTACCCGCAATTTACCTTATGATTACTCCATACCATCGTTGGCTGTCGACAACCACATGATATCAACACTCTACCACAATGGAAATAAATATTTCTTAGATGCCACTGAAAAAGGGATCCCCTTGGGGGATTACGCACACCGGATCCAGGGGCAAGATGTACTGGTTTCTAATGGTGAAAGTTTTACAATTGATACGATACCAGAATTTGACTTTGATCACAACAAACTTACCACTACCCTTAACTTGGAGCTAAAAGACAATAAGCTCGTAGGTACCGGAGTAAGGGAATACACTGGAGAAGAAAAGACCATTTTATTCAACCAATTTTATTACGTTTCGAAATTGGACATAGAAAAGGAAATGGCTAATGAAATTGGAGGGTCGAACCGAAATGTTGCTGTTGCCAACATTGTATCCATTGGAATGGAAAATCGGAATAAGCCAACTGTATTTACTTATGATATTGAAATCAGTAATCAGGTTACAGAGCTGGATAAAGAACTGTACTTTAATGCTGAGTACCATAAGAATTATGTTCACCTCGATGCCAATGAAAACCGTGTAAACGACCTCGACTTTGATCTGAAATTTAATCGTTCAAAGCTTGTACATATAAAGGTTCCGGAAAATTATTCAGTAAACTACATACCAAAAGAATTACTGATTGATAATGATGAATTTAAGTTTTCGTTGAAGTACTCTTTTGACCCTTCTGAAAACAAACTGACCTACGAAAAGCATATTATCATCAAGAAAGGAATGATACAAGCACAAAATATTAAGCATTGGAACGAGGCCTTAAAATTTCTCAACACATTCTACCGCGACCAAATAATTTTAATAAAGATCTAGAACTATGAAACACAGAATACTATCAACAATTCTCCTCGTAATTTTCGTTTCCCTTAACCTGATAGGGCAAGGAAAAGTTGCTGAAAAGCGGAAACAAAAACAGATGCAATCGAAAAATGAAATGATCTTTGGTGATGACGACCCTGACTTTCAAATTTCTGAAGTACCCGAAAAATGGAAAGATGAGTCGGCCGTTATCCTATGTCAAAAATCCCATTACAAATACTATCAGTACCTCGGAGAAGCTGGAGTAGGACAAGTAGAAACACTGAGGAAAAGGATAAAAGTTAACGATAACAGCGCAATTGAGGATTATAGCGTTTTCTTTTATCGGTACTCCATGTCGAAGGAAGAATTTGTTGGAATCAAGCTGATAAAAGCGGATGGCAGCGAAGTAGTAATCGACATGTCTGAAGCCGTCGAAATAGCTGATAACGAGGTGCCAAAGTACTTCAAGCAAGATTATTTCTTTAAGTACAAAAAAATTGCCATCCCAAACTTGGAGAAGGGGGATATCATTGATTATTACTCTTCGGTTAAGAGTGAATATGCTGCGTCGGGCACATTTTCGTTTACGCCCTTAGTTTTTAATCTAGCAACCAAATATCCCATCCTGAAACAAAAATATGAATTTGATGTATCGCGAAGTTTTAAGGTTAGTTTTAGATCTTACAATGGGGCTAAAGAAATCTCAAAGGTTGACACCGACGAAAAAATCTTTGGAAAGAGAAGCATTTTTGTTTTTGAAGATTCACTCCGCGATAAAATAAAATATGAGTATTGGAAATATCAATATTTGGATGAACCCTCAATTAAATTTCAAGTGAATTTTGTACCTAAATCTATGTTGCACAGAACAAGTTTGCTGGTTACTGAAAATGACCTCATCAATGACAAGGTAAAACTAAAAACAATTCAAACCCATATCCCAATCCAAACTGGCCTTATTTCGGAATTTGACAAAGCAGTCAAATACATTAAAAAGTATCACAAGGATTTAAAAAGCGAAACCAAAAAGGCAGAAATTGCTTACTACTATTTAAGGTACTTGTTTTACGATCAAACCTTTAATGGATATTCAAAAAAATATAAGGACGCCTATTTATACGGTGAAGAATTACCCATTGTTGACCACATCTTTACAAACACTTTTATTAAAGTACTATGGTCTTTAAAAATACACAGCAAATATGTAATAGCCGTTAACCGGATGTATGGTAACTTCGATGATGTATTGCTACGTGATGAACTGATTACAGGGGTAAAAGTAAAGGATACATATTTTTTTAGTTTTTCGAACTTCACTACTCATGGTTTCATCCCATACCAGCTACTGGGCTCCGAAGCTATCGAATTCGATGCGAACCTGGCAAACAAATATAAAGATGTCTCTTTTAAGAAAGTTGTGCTACAAGAAAATACTCCTGAACAAAACAAAAGTGTATATGAATTCGATGCTACCATAAATGAAGAATTTAATCTGATTAATTTCAATAGACAGAACACACATGTTGGTTATCAGAAAAATTACTACTCCTCGATTGCCCTGTGGAACGTCGATTATTTTAAGGAGGATGAAAAACAGTATGACCCGAATTATAAAGGAGATGAAAAGAAAAAAGGGAATAAAGGTCGTTTAGCCGAAGAAGAAAGAATGAAGAAAGCAGAAGAAAAGGAACGGAATGAGGAAAAGTACAAGTTTATGAAAGAATTCTATAGTGATGATTATGAAGTGAAATCCTACGATAATTTTGAACTTATTTCAGATGGTCGATTTGCTAACAAAGCTGAACTAATTTATAAAGAACAATATACAGTAGAGAATTTGATAAATAAAGCCGGACAGAACTATATTCTTAATCTTGGAAGTTTTATTGGCGACCAAATAAAGTTGGAACAAGAGGATTTGGAACGAACCTCAAATATCTATCTCAATTATCCTTGGTCAACCTCTTATATTGTAAAGTTAAAAATACCTGAAGGCTACAAAATGGAAGGCTTAGATCAGTTTAATATAAACATTGTGAATGATTTACTCGAATTTAGTTCTTCTGCAACTATCGATGGTGAAAATATACTTATGCAGGTAGATAAAAAATATATGGCACGAACAGCTGACAAAGCTGAATGGCCAAAATATATCGAATTTCTTGAAGAAGTATATAGTTTCACTCAGAAGAAAGTTGTTTTAAAAAAGTAAAATCAAATGAATATTAAAGTTCGCCCATAAAATTGACAATATTTTCTTTTACGTATTGATGGCAAATGGTGGTATGCACAACCGTTTGACAAGGCAAATCCGTCCATTTAAAGAATCAAGACACCCAAGTTTTGGTCGGATATAGATATTTATAAGCGGCCAAAACTGGACTTTTTTACTCTTTTTGACTAATTTTACAAGTAAAACATTCAGAACGAATCTCTCAGATCAAATCAGTGAGAATGTGGCTGGAAATTGAGTATGTGATCCAGAATTTTATTGATTTCTTCAGCATCAGTCAGGATCATCTTGTGGGTAGCCCCTTTAATCACATAATCATACTTCACATTTCGAATAGGGAGTGTGTGATCTTTTTCCCCATGTATATGTATACATTTCTCAGAATACGTAAGCGTTGGCCAGGTAGCAATCATGTGTATTGTCCGCTTTAGAAATTTTGGGTCTTTCTCCTTTATCATTGTTGTAAATGACTTTTGAATTTCCATATCGATTCGGTCTACCTTGGGTTGGATAAAAATGCCACCTCCCTTTATCACACCCGCCGGGATTATCCTGTAGATTGGAATATATTTCATGAAACGGTAACGAAAAGGCAATTCTTTCCGGCATTTGGCACTGGCAATAAGAATGGTCATTTTTGGAGAACATTGCGTTGAAATTTCAGAGGCCAACATCCCTCCCAAAGAATACCCAATCAGAATAAACTCATGAGATGTATCGATTTGTTGCATGAGTCGACCTGCATAATCGGGCATCTTCTCGTTTCGTTCAGGTAAAATGTATTTCACATTAACAGTGTCGAATTGATGATGATCAATTTGAATTTTCTCAAAAACCCTATTGTCGGAACCTTGCCCCGGAATAAGGTAAACTTTTATCTTTTCCTGACCTGATATTTTCATCTGCAATAAAATAATACACAGAATGAGTAAACTTATTCGAACCATACCTTTTAAAATCAGAAGGATAAAACGAAAAACGCTTTATTTAAGTATAAAAAAAAGACCGGAACCCTGATTCTGATCAGGGATTCCGGTCCTTGTACCAACACTATGAAACAACTTTATTTTTGAATGATCAACTTCTGAACCTGGTTCACTTGATCGTTTCGTAAATATAATAGGTATGTGCCTTCTGCCAATTCGGAAAGATTAAGATTGATTTTCTGGTTGTACGAAACACCTGGTAGGATTTGCTCATGGACTATCTCCCCTAATATATTGGTGACAAACAAGTTTGCCTCTTCGATTAAAGTAAGGTTGAATGAGCAAGTGAAAATACCTGCCGTTGGGTTTGGATAAATCGACACGCTTCCAGTCGCCATCTCATTAATTCCCAAAATGGTCACAATAATGGTATCCGATCCCTGGCAACCAACAGCATCTGTCACAGTAACGGAATATAGGCCCGTTTGAGAAACTACTATGGCCTGGTCTGTTTCGAGATTAGACCAGAGATAGGACGTAAAACCAACACCAGCATCTAAAACAAAAGGTGGGTTGCCAATTATATCAGCACCTAAATCGACATAAGGTGCAGGATTTACGGTGATGGTAAACTCCGAAACGGCCTGTTCGCCCAAGGCATCGGTAACAATTACACTGTAGGTAGTTGTTGTAACAGGGCTGGCCATAGGGTCGGCAATGGCAGCGTTTGATAATCCTGTTGCGGGCACCCACTGATAGGTATAAGGTACTTCGCCCCCACTGGCATCAACCAGAAGAGCAACCGATTCGCCTTCGCAAATCTCATTCTGACCACTAATGTTGCAGGCAAACAATTCATCGACATAGAAATCGTCCATGGCAAAACCTTCGGAATTCACACCATTATCTGCTTTGAACCTAAAACGCAAGCGAACTCCCGATTCCCCGGCAAATTCGTTCAATGTGCCTGTAATTTTGGTCCAGCCTCCGAGTGTACCACTCCACCATGGAGCATCCAAAACAGGATTCGCGGCAGCGTTATTATTCGAATTATAAAAATTGGCATCGTTCAAGCCCACTTTACTCCAAACTAGCCCATCCGACGAACCTTCCAGGATCATCCCATCATAATCGACTTCAGAATCAAAATTCAACCAAAACGAAACCAACACATTTTGCATCCCACTAAAATTGAAGCAAGGACTATACAGATGCATTTCGGCATTGCTTGGGTAATCGCCAATTAAGTCAGTCATCCAGGCATTGATACCACTATGTGCAGTATCAAGCAATGTCTGTTCAGGATCGCCAAGTTCCCAGCCATCGAGGCCGGCGATGGTTTCTGAAACCCAACCATCCGAGTTGCTTTCAAAATCCTGGACGTACGGGAAATTATCAACAGTGAGAATATTGTTCGTATAGGCCATTGCGGTATCATTGACAAAGGTCAAATCGCCAGTCAATGCAGACCATACAATTATTTCATATTCACCATCTGCTGAATAATCGGGCTGGAAACTAAAGGTATATGAAGACGCTTCGTTATAGGCTAGTGCATTTGCAAGGGTCATTCCCTCCAGTATTGTAATTCCTCCGTTAAATTCGAGATTAAAAGGAATAACAGTTCCCGCCGGGATTGTATCAGTCCCATTATTTGTAAATTCGACAGTTAGTGGTGCAACACCCAAACCGCATGAAGGATCTGGGACACCAATCAAACCAGTAACCCAAATATCGACCGGTGGTGGTTCGTATATTCTTATATTTCGGATATAAACAGCATCTCCTTCAACCCAGGTTGTTCCACTTGCCGTAAGGGTAGAGTCATATTTGCAGGACGATTGAAGAGTGAGGGTAAATTGTGTCCCTGCAAACTGGTTTAGGCTGAATGTCCCTATTTGATAAGGATCGCCTTGTGCATTTGTTGGGTTAAAGTTCGATTCGCCAAATACATCAGTCAACTGGATAGTGTCGTTTACCAGCACCCTGAACCAGGAATAATCGGTTATGTTGGTAATGCCAGTTTGCCTGAAGTCAATATCAAGGTTCAGAAACGTATATCCACTTGCATCGACACCACAGGTATTTACATTGGATTGATGCTCAACATTATTGATCCAAGCATTTGTGGGGGTAACATTACCTGAAGTTCCAGTCCAACTAGCATTTGTTTTCCCTTCCAATCGTAGTACAGTATCACCATTATCATTGAAATAATAGGCCGAGGCCAAGCTGTTCGCAGTAACTGTAAAATAATCGGTGCCCGCAGTTGGGAACATTTCTTCAAAAGGGATTGCATCGATCATGCCCACTGCATGGAAACTGGCCATTTGAGAATTGTTCGTAAGATCACCATCGCCAACCAATGCTGATGAAACGGTTACCTCGTAATTCCCAGGCATAGTAGAAGTATTGACCGACCCAACCGTGTAGTTAACCATCTGGCCCGTCTGGATTGTATCCATAAATACAGCCGATAAAAATTGGGTCGAGTTATCGGGGAATGTTATGGTAACCTCCACAGGTATATTAAATATATCGGACAAACCATAATTGGCCAATACAATATTTATGGGTAGCGAAGTGGATCCACATGAGGAGCCTGAGGGATCAACAATACTGAACACACTGGCATCCAGGGTTAGGGGTTCGAACAACTTGATATTGTCCACCAAGGCTTGGTCGCCTTCGGGATAAACGCCCGGATTGTAGGTATTGTCGTACTTACAGGCTGCCTGGAAAGTCAAGGTGAAATTTGTTCCAGCATAAGCATTCAGATTGAATATCCTTGTTTCGAAATTATCGTTTACGGTTGTAGTTGGATTGAAATTCGTATTTCCAAAGATATCACTTAATTGCACTGTGTCGTTTACCAGTACCCTAAACCAGCTATAGAGAAGGAAGGATGCAGTTTGTTTGAGATCGAATTCTAAAGTAAGCCCATTCATTTGGGTCGCATCTATATTGCATGTTGTTGCTGTTGAATGATGGGTAACATTATCTTCCCAGGCATTTTGCGCATTGGTTGTTGTAGTACTTCCCGACCAACCTGCATTTACATCACCACCTGTAAAACGTAGGTAACTGTTCAAGGTATCGCCTGTGTGTTCAGCAAAAGAGAGGGTGCTAAAATTCAACTTGAAATAAGAATTACCAGTTTCGAGACTATCCGTAAATGGCAACGATGATATTGTTTGGATGCTTTGGAGTTGCATCGACAAAGTATCATTGCTTGTGACCTGATCGCCTGCCAATGTAAAATAGCAAGTCAGCATGTATGTTCCCGTCAATGAAAAATCAACCAAAGAAAACTGCATTTCTTCAATATCTCCAAACATCAAATCACCCCATAAAGTATCATTGAGCGTTGTTGTTGTTCCTAAAGGATTAATAATTTCCAGTACAAAAGGAATATCAGTTTGAGTGTTCCCCCCCAAGTTTTCTACTTCAACAAAAACAGATTCGGAAGCTGTGGCACAGATTGCTAAAGGACCAATAAAAGAATTTAAGGAAAGATTAGTAGCGATCCCCTCGGTAATGCAGAAATTATCGAGTGCCATATCGCTGCGTGAACCATTCCCCCTTACTCCCCGGAAACGGATTACCACATTTTCCAAATTCCCAAATTCATAAATTTGAACACTAGCCTGATACCATTGATTACCCTGGTTTCCTGACATTACCCAAACATCTTCGTGCCAGATACTATCGAATATATCCACGTGCAACGACCCCATTTGGTTGCCATACATGTGGTAGCTAAATGCAATTTCGGGATAGGTAAATGTGGACAAATCGAACATGGCTTCGATGCCTGCCTCATCTCCGTTTTGCTGAGGAGTGGCTTCTGTATATATGAAATAGGTTCCGTTATATGCTGATGTCGGTCCCGTGCTTGGCGTAGGAGTAGCAATCGAATCGAATGACCAATCCATATCGTCCCAGGTATTTTGGATCCAATTGCCAAGATCGCCTTCAAAACTTTCGCAATAAGGGAAAGTATCGACTAAAGCCGAGGCAATGAATTCCATATCAGTTTGTAGAGTATCATCTGTATTGAAAATATCGGACGCTCCATTAGGCATCGAGGTATTTACCTTGATATTGTAGGTGGTATCAGAGAAAAGGTAAGAGCCTAATAAAATCAGATCAGAAATATCGTTGCTTGCCAGGTTCCCCGTCCATTCCACAGTGTCCTGGGCCATGGAATTGATTGTCCATTCGAGGTCAACAGCAAGTAGGTTTGCAACACCGGAATTCACAATACGTGCATACACATTATATTCACCCGAGATTTGGGGCAACGACAGGATTTCTACCATGCCTGCATCGTTGGCCGGGTTTCCGTAAAAATTCTTGCACAGGCTGTCGTTGGCGGTTTGCTGGTCGCCAATCAATTGAGTAAAAGCACATATTTGGGAAGCACCCAGTGGGGCTATCAACATGGGTAGCTGCACAACATCAATTCCGCCCGGGGCCAATGTCCCTGTCCAAGCCTGGGTTACGTTTAAACCACCATTTACCGAATAGGCAACATCCATGGCGAATAATGTATCGGCACCAAAATTTTTAATTTCAACGACCACATTAATTGTATCGCCCTCTGTATAGCTTCCCGATGGCTCATAAATTTCGATCAACCCTGCGTCTTGAGTAGGGCTTCCAAAAAAGTTTACGCACATACTGTCGTTCATAGGTACTTGGTCGCCGTTCAGCAAGGTAAAAGCACAAAGCTGAGAAATGCCAAGGGGCACTGTAAATGAGGTTAAGGAAATCGAGTCGGTTTCGCCTGGGGCCAAAGCTCCCGTCCATGCAAAGGTGACATTGGTAGCACCATTGAGAGAATAAGCGACATCCATGGCAAACAAGCTGTCGATCCCAAAATTTTTAATTTCCACAATCACATCAGCCAAGCTACCTTCTATATATGTGCCAGTAGGTTCATATACTTCCAGGATACCGGCATCAAGGGCAGGGTTAATGGACAATGATTCACAAATCATGTCGTTTTCAAGTACCGTATCAACCGGATAAATGGTCCATGCGCAAAGATCATACGTAGCAGATGGGATTACCAATTCACCGATAGTCACAGTATCGGTTTCGTTAAACGAAAGGCTTCCACTCCAGGCAAAAGTTACCGCGACCCCTGTATCGATTGCAAAGGCCAATGTAGCATTGGAAAGCGTATCGCTACCAAAATTCTTCAATACAACTGCAACAGGGATTGTATCGCCCTCGTTTAAGTTATTGATAGGGCTTATGACTTCGACAATCCCAATATCAAAATTGGTTGAAGCGATAACAGAAAGGAATTGCAAATATTTGTGCATCAATTCGTCTTTTGTGTTACCCGTAACTGTATCGTCCTGCAAGCCGCCAAACTCGAAAGATGCACCAATGGTTTTATAAGTCATGGCATTGTACGAAACTGCACAATCGTAAAGGGTTGGCATATTTGAAAAAATTGTCATTGCAGGGGCAATCGGTTCAAATTGGTCGATATAGCTGTTATCGCCCGTATACGTAAAACTGAAACCTTCCGAAAGGGTGCCAGATTGCCCAATCAATTGATTCAGGTTTGCACTCCCATCCTCTAAGCCATTGATGTTGAAATAAGGGTGAACAGCAGTTGGAGGATCATAGTCCCAGGTATCGCCACCTTCCATATACAAACTACCGCCTTGGTTTAGAAATGCGGCAAGGCTTGTTCCCTGGGTACTTGACAGCGTTACATTATTATTATAAACCCCCAGGCAAACAAAAACTGTTGAGTAACCGGTTAGAGTGGTGGGGAAACTGGTCACATAATCGACCCCCACGGAATTATTCTGAACGGCGGTTTGAATGGCCGGCCCCGAATTTGTATTCCCATCCAGGTCGATTACCAATACAGGATTTTGGGCACAAAGGGAAGAAAAAAGGATACTCATAAAAAGAACAGCTACAGTCAAGTAACTTCTTCTTATACAAATAGTAAAATGTTTCATAGTAAAAATATTAATGATACGTTAAATTGCTTCTCTCAAAGTATAAAAATACATATTTTTAAGATACCAAATCATTTATTTGGTTGCACCGATCTTGCAACTTAATTTAAGGCTCTTGCAAAATAGACCGATCGGTCTGTATTCTCAACACCTATCGACAAAACTTCAACCAGAATAATAATCGTAAATATGTTGTGGAACATGGGGAAAGGTTTTCTGGAATGTTGAATGTTGAATGTTGAATGTTGAATGTTGATTTTTAAATGGTGAATGGTGGATGGTGGAGCTGCTTGTTCCATTAATCTATCCCATGCTTGGCGGGACAGGCCCAAACCCTCCTTATAAACAAGAAAGGGTTTTCGCTGTTGCAAAAGGAAATAGGGAATTATTCAAGCTATCCATTAAAAGTCGGCGTGCGACCTTGAGTCGCTGCCTGCCCCATTTTGTTCGCGCCCCGACTTTTAATGCAACCAAATACAGCGAGGGCTTCGCTTTGAGCGAAACCCTCGCTAGGATTTTATACATTCAGGTCTCGACGTGATTCAGGGTCACACCGACACTTTTCATAAGCTACCAATATCCACCCTATCTTTTCACCACCACCATCTTTTTTGTTTCCTCAAAATCCGGTGTTTTCAGCCTGTAATAGTAAGTACCTGCCGCCAGGTCTTGGCTGTTGAAAACAAGGCTGTGTTTGCCTTTCATCATTTCTTCCGAGATTAGAACGGCCACTTTTTCGCCTACAATATTGAAGATATCAAAATCAACCTTGCAATCTTGTGGAAGATAGAAAGAGAATTCAGTTTCGTTGGTAAAAGGGTTGGGGGTGTTTTGGAAGAGAGCGAAGCCAGAAATTGGAAATTGGAAATTAGAAATTCCGGCTACTGCAATCTTGTTTATTTCATAGCTGCCATCACCTTCAATCCATTCGTCAATCACAAGGCTCCTCTCCTGCCCTGTTTGGGAATCCCAAATTCTGATTTCAAATTCTTCGCCTGGTAGCAGGCCGTCTACTTCATCGGTCAGGTCATCGTTGCCCCATATTGCGATGGATGAGAAAGAGCCATTTACCGCTCCTGCACCAACTAACAATCCAGATGTACTGAACACAGCAATCTCATCGCCGGGCCTTGCATCGAGGCCTTCGAGCATTAGGCCGAGGGTCATGTTGTTGCCAGTTTGCTGGATCTTTTTGAAATGCTGTGGGTGCTTGACCTGAACATCTGACTTGGTAGGACTGGATGTCTGTAGCGGATAGGAGAACATGAACGACGAAAGAGCATTTAACTGGTAACCTTTGCCGGGATACATATCGTCTATCCCGTTAAGGGCAAAGAAAGGCCAATAGGTTTGTCCATCTTCATTTTTCACCAGAATAATATAGTTAGCAACCGCACTAAACATATCTACACAATTTGTAGTGTCTGTGCGCAAATAGCCGATCATATTCCAACCGGCATCAATTGGAAAAGGGTAATGATCGGGTGCAATGTTGCCTATGAGGTGGAGCGTATCCAGAACATTCATTTTCATCTGATAGCCCTCTCCCAATTCAAAATAATGAATCTGATCGACTTCAAAAAATGGCCAGTATGAAGAACCGCCGTCATCTTTCATAAGGGCAAGGTTCGATACGATCCCACTACACACTTCCACTACATTGGAATCGACCAATTGCAGGTACGTAGATATTAGGTTCCAGCCTGTATGCAAAGGAATATGCTGTTGATCGTAGAATACAATCTGGAAACTGTCAACCCTTGTGCAAGCATTATTGTCGCTTACAGTAACGGCATAAATGGCCGCCGACAATGTATATATATACGATGTGGTTTCCGAGTTGCTCCAGAAATAATTGTACGGGGCAGTACCTCCCGAAACATTCAACAGTATGGCACCATCGGCAATATTTGGCTGATTGGGGTAATATATATCCTCGTTCAGCATTAGTTCGGCTGGTTCAACAACTTCGACTTGCCCCATGCTTTGGCAGGTATAGATATCTGTCAGGGTATAGGAATAGGTTCCGGCCATCAAATTGGCCAGGTCTTCGCTGGTTTCGCCATTGGACCATTCGTAGGTAAAAGACCCGGCACCCAAAGCGGGTATAATATCAATAGAGCCATCGCTTGTTCCAAAACAAGAGGGTTGGGCCGCTCCTACCGTAAATTCAATTTCTGGATGAACATTCAGTTCTATGGTATCGCTAACTGTGCTGATGCCATCGGTCACTTCGACAATAAAAACCGTGTTCTCCGAAATGGTAGCAAGCAATACCGAATCGGGTCCCTGATAGATTAGAGTGGTGCCGGCCCACCAGCTATAGGTATTGTTGCCCGTGCCATCAACGGTGTGTGCAACAAGGCTGACCGCCCCACCTGGACAAACTGCCGAGTCAAGGGTTGTGAGCCAAACATTAAGTGGCAGGTTCCCAAATCCAGAGGAACAGGAATTGTTGTACGGATTGTACTCCTGTGGGGTAACCTCGACAATCTCCATGTAAATTTCACCAAGTGTGGCTGTGGCTGTCCATTGTACAAATATCGGGTTGCTTAGACCAGAGTTTGCGCCGAGGAAAACCGAAGTTGCCCCAACAAAGGTAGTGTCGAAACCGATCACCGAATACAAGTTCACGGTTGCCAATCCTGCTTCGCTACCATCGTTCCTAATTTTTGGGTAGATCAACACAAAGTCGCCCAGATTAGGATTTGGGTTGGACATACTCAGGCACAAAGGCTCAAAGGTGAAATCGGGCGCAAGGCCTACAACCAGTGCCCTTGTGGCCACGTTGTTGGCATAGTCTTCTTCTTCATCCACTAAATCGGCTGCATCCAACTTAACTTTGATAATATCAACGCCAGCTGAATCGGGAATATAAAATTGAGTGCATGGTACCGATGAATCTTCGTGGGCCAACAACCCTGATACCTGTACCGGGCTTCCCAAAGGATTATCGTTTATGAAAAACTCGACCGTAAATGGCCCTGCATCCACATTTCCAATATTCCAAAACGATGTGGTGATTTCCACTGCATCGCCTGGATCGGGATTGATGGTACTGGGCGATATATGCTCGGAATAAACCACCAGGTCGGGCAATTGTGCTTTCACTTTCACATATATAACATGAGAGTTGTCGCCTTCGTTGCTTTCGCAGAAGAAGATTGAATCGGGTGGGATAAAGTCCACCTTCACCAAAATCTCATGGTTACCGGGTGTCAGAAATTCATGATCGATATGGGTCAAGACCTGTCCACCTGGGCTTACAAAGGGCACAACATCGGTACCGATATAGGCACCATCGGCAAAATAGGAAACCGGCACCTGCTGGCTTGTAAACTCCCCGTTGTTTTTCAGATATGCCTTTGCATTTAACGAAGATCCCAAATCGACCTGTAGCCTGCTGTAACTACTATTTGTTATATAGTATTTCTTGGCATTTAAACCATAGCCCAATTCCCTGCTGGCAATGTTGTTCGCCTCGTTCAGTTCATAGACAGTAGCACCTGCATCGGCCACCACAGTAACTGTTTGTGGGCAAGAGTCGCGGGTAAACAAGCCCGATTCAACTATCCGGCTATCGTATGCCAAAAGGGTATCGATCCAAACCGAATCGGCAATGTTTTGGCCATCCACCGCAAAGCTTACATAAAAATCATGGGCTGCACTATCGCCTGTGTTCGCGATGGTTGCCACAACAAACATGTTATCGCCGGGCATAGTACCAATGTTCGACACAGAGATGTTCGACGCGCTTAATTCGGGCAGCGATTGTTCAACATACAGGCTCTTTGTCATTACCTGATTGGACTCGTTGGTTTCAAACAGCGAATTATAACTATCAACAGTAATTTTGATAAACTTAAACCCTGCCGTGGCAAAACTATGGTTCATCGAAACGCTGGTTTGCGATAGGCCGCCAACACTATTTATAGCCAAAGTACCCAGCACATCACCGGTAATTGCATCCAGGATCAGGGCTGTTACCGTATCGGAAGTGGCACATTGCAGGTTGTTTACAATAAAGTCGATGTTGATGGTCTGGCCGATGTAAGGCGAATTGTCACTAAACACAATATCGGTGGGGGCAAGATCTGGCTCCGATGGATAAATGTATTTCGAATTGCTGGCATAGTTGTTCGATTCATTCAATTCGGCCACCGAGTTTGTTGCATCCAACGTAACGGCAAAGGAATGGGTGCCTTCAACCAAAGTCATGCTTTTGCTGATGCCCATGCTTTGCCCTGCCCCAAGATAAGGGACCAAAATGCTGTCGGTCGCCACATTATCGACATAATAGACCACAAAGAAATTGCTTGCCGAGAGGTTGCCCTGATTGGTAAAGCTTCCATTTATGCTGACTTGGCTTCCTTCAACAGCACAACCACTGCCCCATTGCAACCACGAATTTGTGATCCGAAGATCGACAAATTGATTGAGATTTACTTGACCAAGTACCGGAGTTACGGTCAGGTATTCGTTGCCCGATTGACCATTGAGGGTGTAATCAGTAACAGTTGAATTAATGGTACAAGTACCTGCCGAATACGGTGCCGGGAAGTAGATGTTGAAATACCCGCCCGAAACCGAATGAGTGGTGAATACCTGCCCGGTTTGCTGGTTAGTCATGGTTATGAAAGCACCCACACAAGGCTGGTTGCCCGCCAGAGCATCATACTGCACCTGGCCTGAATAATGGATGCTCGCAACTGTCCCAGCATTAACCGTGCTGGGCGACAAGGCCGTCGATACAAAGAGAATCTGTGGCAGCGGCACATTCCCAACGGTAATGGGCCGGATGGCGAAATTATTCAACTCGTTGTCTTCCTGGATTGTATTCAATGGATCGACCCACACTTTAACCGGGTAGTAATCCCAATAGCTGAAATAATGCTGAATGGAAACACTGGTCGAAGTTTGCGGCTGAATAGTTGAAACCATTTGGCTGTCCACAATTACACTATCTATCACAAAATATACCTTTACGTTGTTGCCTGGATAATCGGTGTAATTATGGATATTGGCCGTTATGGTAATCTGTTCGCCCACATCGGGCGAGGGGTTCGAGAAAATAATATCGTTGGCATAAATGCTCAGGTCTAAGAGATCGTTGCTCACGGTTGGATCGGAAACATAGCCCGTGTTTGCACTTGTGGCCATATTCCCCAGCGAATCGTAGGCAAAGAACTGATAGCCATGATCGCCCAATCCCAACTGGGTAAAATGCAGGTAGGTCTTTCCATCGGTATAATCCTGATCGGTAGGATCGGCTTCGGCCAGGCTGATCATTTCGTCCATTGGGTCGCTAAAATCGGTGTCGTAATTATTGTCGATGCCCAATTTCGGGTAGCCCAACATAGGTGGATTGTTATCGGCATCGGTGTAAACCACGGCGTACTGGAACCAGGTACTCGACGAAGCAATCGTAGGCCATACCCCAGTAGTGCCGCCAAAGTTAGCCGCCGTACTGAAACTAATAACCGGGGCTTGCGATTGATAATATCCCTGTCCAAAAACCGAAACATAAGAGGTAAGCCCGGTGGCATCGGTAAAGCCAACCTGCCCTGCATAAGGGGCAATCTCTGTTGGGTTGAAATAAATATCGACAGGTTGATAAACACCGGGAGCCACCGTAAGGCTGCAAAGCGACAGGCTAAAGGCTGTATCGGTAATCGCACAATCGGTAATGGTAACAGGCAAGGTTCCTGTATTATGAATCGTACATGGCCTAACCCCTCCTGTATTGATGTCAGTAAAACCAAAATCGGGATCCCCGCAAAGCAACTCCCAACTATGGATAGCCTCTAAGCCTATTCCTGATAAGGAAATGGCAGAACAAGGGGTATTGCTATTGCTCGAAATATTCAAGGAGCCGGAGAAACTACCATCACTGGCCGGGCTAAAAGCAACTGTGATGTTTACACTTGCTCCAGCCAAAAGGATGCCTGTAAAGGGAGTGGTAATGATGAATGCGTTTCCTGTGGTGGTCATCGACGACACATCCATATCCATGTTCCCTATATTTTTCAGAATAAAAGTATCAGTTGCAGAAAACCCTTCAACAGTGGTAGCAAAATTAAGCGAAGTAGTAGAAAGATCACAAAAGGCACATTCAATCAATAATTCAACAGGAAGGATTATGGGCGTTGCGTTTAAATCGTTGCTGTTGATTTCGATGTTGCCAGAATGAGTCCCAAAAGCAAAACCACCATCATAATTAATTTCGACCCAAAGGGACTGTGCGGGTGCTATTGAAACATTGGGTTCCGGCACGAAGAACCAGTTCAAGGATTCAGCTATACTGACTTCCAATGTATCGGTGCCTGTATTGCTTATCAGGAATGAATCAATAATAGCCTCGCCACAATATGCGTGACCCGATAAGCTGGTTGCCAGAACTTCAATTTCAGGATAGGTAGCGGGTTCGCTTATTAGGAAGCTATCAACAAAAGAACAATTGTTGGCATCGGTAATATTGACAGGATAAATCCCAGCAAGAAGCGATGTCAGGTGATTTATAGTCGATCCATTGTCCCAACTATAAGCATAAGGCGCAACTCCGCCTGTCACAGAAAGGACAATCTCGCCAGTTGCCATTCCCGGATAATTAGCATCGGTAACCGTTGCATTTACAGCGATGGCTGATGGTGTGTCAACTAAGTATTGAGCGTTTGTCGAACATCCATTTGCATCGGTAACAGTAAGGGAATACGTTCCGGCAGCTAAATTGTTTATCGCCGAAGTTGTTCCGCCATTCGACCATAAATAGCTGACAACACCGGTACCACCAAACACCTCAACAGAAATGCTTCCATCGTTTGCCCCATAACAATTCACATGCGTTATGGTAGGATTGATCGTCATTGCCGCAGGATCGTTTAGGTTGAAATTTCGCATAATCGAACAGGAAGCCGCATCGGTAATGGTAAGCGAATAAGAACCAGAAGCCAGGCTGCCCAACGATTGGCTTGTCGCGCCCGTGCCCCAACTAAAGGAGTATGGCGACACCCCGCCCGATACGGTCAATAAAATAGAACCGTTGGCAGAACCAGGACAAAGTGGGTTTGTCAGGGTCTGGGTGGTTGCGATGGCATCGGCTTCGGTAACCGTGATATTCCCGGCAGCCGCACATCCCGTTTGGTCGCTTACGGTGAGGGAATAATTCCCGGCAGGAATAAATTGTTGGTCTTCGTTTGTGCTTCCGTTACCCCAGGTGTAGGCATAAGGCGTTGTACCGCCCGAAACAGTAATGTCGATAGCACCCGTGTTTTCGCCATTGCAATTAATATCGCTAACCGAATAATCAAGGTTGATGGAATCACCCACCTCGACTGTGTAAACAATCGAATTGGTACATTGGCCATCATCATAATTATAGGTGATATCGAAAATACCAGGGCCGTTCGAGGCTGGATTGTAGGTATTCCCAATAATACCATCTCCAGTTAACTGACCACCCGATGGGCTGCCCGAAATAGTTACAATCTGAGCATTGAAACAATATGCCGAAGCCAGGCCGATGATGCTTACCGGCGTTGATTGAATAACAGAAGTAGTTTGGTTGGCCGAATTGGCACATCCATGCGCATCAACATAAGAATAATTGATGGTGTGATTGCCCACACCTGCCGTATAAGGTACAAAGGTGTTGCCCGAAATCCCATTGCCTGAGAAGATGCCTCCGGCAGGGCTTCCTGTTAAGGGATAGAATGAAATATCGAGGCAGTAGCTCGCATCCAAACCCGAAAAGCTTACCGAGGGCAGCGGATGAATTGTCATCTCAACCTGATCGGTGGAATGGCAGCCGTTTGCATCGGTTACGCTTACGCTATACACGCCCGTTGAGTAGGCTGTAATTGTTTGGCTTACCGACCCGGTACTCCAGTTATAGGATGAGAACAACCCGGCATCAATAGCAACCGGGATGGCGCAAGTGGTTGAATCGCTCCCCAGATCAACAAAAATAGTGTTGGCGTTCAATACCTCAAATTCAGTATCGATATAGAAATAGGGGGTAAGCAAATCGTTGGTGTTGATGGTAAGGTTATACGAATGGGTCCCTGTAGGAAGATCGGTGGCATTGAAAGTGACCGTAACAATCACCGTATCGCCCGCCAACAAAGTTCCACTTGTGGTCGAAAGGGATAAATAGTTTGATTGCTCGATTATCGAGAAATTCAATATTCCCTGGCCTTCGTTTCGGATTATAAGATCGCTACTATGTAACTCGTTGCAGTTTATGGCTTCGTTCCAAAGAGTATCGGCCGAAACCGTGACATTTGGATCGCCCAACCCATAACCGTGCAAGCTCGCTTCCTGGTACACATCGTTGTTATAAACCTGGAGCGTTCCCCAATAATGAGTGAGCAAAGTAGGGGTAAACCATAAATTCACATCGATATAATCACCCGGCAAAATATAATTTAGCGATGGCTGGGTAAGCGTAAATTCAGGGATCGAAGTACGGATGCTATCTAAAAACAGGGTATCACAACCGAGATTATAAATCGATACATAATTGTTGGCTGTTGTGCTGAGGTTCACCGAATCGAATTCGACCGCAAGGGGTGTCACATCAATCTCGGGGAATCCAGTCACAATCATCGAAACTGGCACCGACAAACCAGGAGTCAGAGGGTCGTTGGTTGCTATGCTGATTTGGGTTTCGTACATGCCCACATTGATCCCCGTTGCATTGAAAGCAAGGTTTATTATGGTTGAATCTCCAGGGCCAACAATCGTTGTCGCCGTTGAAGCCAATAGCCAAACCGTACCGTTCACCGTTACCTGTGCCGGTGAAATACTGGTCGCAAAGTTCAACGGGCTGGTCCCTGTATTGGAGATGGTAAATTGCCCGGTCGCAGTTTCCATACAGCCCACCGTTGAAATAATGGAAGTGGGTTTAACTGAAACTATAGGTGCGCCGATTGATGCGGCAAGTAAATTAACCTCCACATTTCCGGCATTTGTAATCAGGTGCAAAGTGTCGGAAAAGCTTGTGGCAGCCGAAGTCACAGGGTTGAAATAAACCTCAAGGTAGGATTGTCCAAAAGGTTGAACTGTAAGAGAGGTTAAAGCTGGTGCGAATTCGCTCAAACTATTCACAATTCCCGTAATTTCAAGTGGCGCACAACCATCGTTATCAATAATAAGAAGTTTAGAATCGCCCGTCCATTGCATGGTAGTATCAAACAACAGGGTGTCGGCAGATATCGCAATTTCGGGAGACCCCACCACTACGATGTTACATAACAGAGTAAGGCTTGGTGTGATCGGATCGTTGAAAGACATAGTGATCTGCGCCTGGTATGTCCCGGATGATAATCCATCGGCATTGACAAGACAAGATAAGTTGGCCGAATCGCCGGGCACAATTGTCCCCGAGGTATTTTGCAAGACGACCCAAGATGGTAGGCTGGCTATATTCGACACCGAATAGGTTAAATCGCCAAGGCCATTGTTCATAAATGAATAATCCATCGAATCGGTATCGTTGCAAGATATCAAAGTTGAACTTTGGGTAGTGGTGGAATAAGCCATCACGGGTGCCCCATCAGCATAACCTGACAATACCACGAAGGTATCAACGGCATTGTTGTAAATATGGAGGGTATCGGTGTACTGGCCCGGAAGGCTGGGAGTAAAAGTTATGGTCAACAATTCGGAGCTATATGGCCCGACAAGCTGCGAAGAATAGGCCGATGCGAAATCAGCATTTGTACTGGAAATATTGCTGACATTTAAAACATTGCAACCTGTGTTTTCGATATACAGGCTTTGCGTTGTAGAAGTATATTGCATGATAGATCCAAAATTAAGGGCAGCTGCCGATAAGGAAATACCGGAATTGCCCGATACCGTTAAAGTGACCGGGATAATCGACACAGGGTTTTGCGGGTCGTTTGAGCTGATCGTAATATTGACAGAGTAAATCCCGGCACTCAGCCCACTCGAATTTATATCGAACACAAGGGTATCGGTATCACTCCCCACTATCATACCGTTCACCGATTGGGAAGAAATCCAGGTCGATGAACTGATGCTAAACTGATAATCTAAAGAACCCAGGCCATTGTTATAAATGACTATTTGCTCGGCGGAAATCCCACCACAGTTTAGATTTGCATTTAAGAAAGTAGGACCTACGGACATTGCAGGTGCATCCAGCGCAACCGCATTCAAACAAATAAAAGTATCGGTAATATTATTCTGAATGAAGATTGTGTCGGTGTAGGTACCGGCTTGCTGAGGTGCAAAAGTGACCATGAATTGTTCGGTTGCCCCGTGTGGGATGGCAAAGCCGGTTCCTGTCAACTGGAAGGCCTGGTCCGTGGTGTACATGCTGCTTATTTGAAGTGCATCGCAACCGGCATTGGTAACGGAGAAATTCATCGAGCTGTTCAGGTACTGCATCACCGTTGGGAGGTTGAGGCAGGAATCGCTCAACGTAAGCTGTGCCTCGGAAGTATCGATGGTGGCCACAACAGGCAGCAAGTCTCCCTCACAAATTGTTTGGCTTGCCGACTGCACCCAGAAGGTGTCGCTGGCCGAAAGATATGGAGTAGTGAAATTGACCCCGGTATAGACAATCGGCCCGGCGGGGCTGTTGTACCAATGGAAGTTTCCTGCCGCACCTGTTGCCGAGAATGTGACAGGGCCAACGCCACATTGATACACATCGGCCACAACCGGGTCGCCAGGCGTTGGGTAAACAACGGCGGTATGCCCGGCCTCGTTTACACAGCCCATGGTATCGGTAAAGTAATAAGAAATTGGGTAAGTGCCGGTGCCGGCTGAGTCGGGGATAAATTCATTGCCAATTATCCCATCTCCACTAAAATAACCACCAACAGGACTTGGAATTAACAAAGAGGCTGGGTCGCCAGCACAATACTCAGGCAAAAGCCCAACAAAGCTGACCACTGTTCCCACCTGGGTCGTTATTGCAAGGGTATCCGAACATCCATATTGATCGGTGTAGGAATAGGTAAATACGATCGGGCCTGCCTGTACAGATGAAGGAAAAAAGACATTGCCCAATAAGCCGGCACCTGTCAAAACGCCTCCTGAAGGAGTGGTGAAGAATGTATCTGTGGGGGTCAGGGTTTCGTTGCAATAAAAACTGTCGATCCCTGATAAGGAAAGGGTAGGGAACGAACTATTGAACACCTCGATGATGTCGGTAGCCCCACATGCATTTATGTCGAATACTTCAACAATATAAACCCCAGGCTCCGATGCCAGGATGGTCTGGGTGGTTTGGGCGGTGCTCCAGAGATAGGATGTCCAGCCATAACCAGGATCCAATACAACGGAATTGCCCAGGCACAAATTCACATCCGGCCCCAGGTCAACCACCGGGTTTGGATAAATGGTAAGGTCGACAATGACCACACTGTCGCAACCATTGGCAGCCGTTAAAGTATCGTAATATGTTCCACTGGTCTCGGCAAGCATACCTCCTATTATTATTTGATCGGATTCGCAAGCTGTCATACTTACATTTGTACTAATATCGCAGGAATCGGTAAGCTGGGCGTGGACGATTATTTGGGCAATTGAATTCGCCCCAGTCCCTTCGTTATAGAGAGCTTGGATTTCTGTTTCGAAAAGTGCACGATTGTATATACGGATGTCATCCAAAACTCCTTCAAAAGAGTACGGACTAAGACCTCCAATTATCCAACCTATTGAATTTGGTAAGTTAGGAAAGTTATCAGAAATACTACTGACCGATGCATTATCCCTGTATACAGTATATAGGTTACCTATTCTATTAATCACAATATGATGCCATAAATCGGGGGTAACTTGCTCATAACATAATCCATGAATTGATGTATTAGCTTCCCGATAATCCATGTTAAAACCAATATTAGAATTAACAGTTCCAGCAGTATAACAATTAAATCTGTTATTATCAGAATTATTTAGTTTGGACCAAAAAATTCGCTGTTGATTCGATCCTGCTCCTTTTTTCATCCAAAATGAAATTGAAGCATCTATTGGTTGATGTAAAATGAAAGAGGAGCTAATTGAAATATAATCATTTCCATCAAAACTATAGGCTGAGTTTAAATTCCCAAATCTATCATTTGTAAGAGTGGCACCATTTACTGTTCCATGATAACCATTGTCAGAACCGTCTTGTGCACCTCCACTAAACATATATTGTGCTACCAATCCATTATTCAGGCTTGCAGGAAGTGAAGCATCATTCAAAATATTTAGGGTGTCGGTATAAGCCCCTGCCGTGTAATACTGGTTTAGGATAACGGGGATTGGGATGGTGTCGCCGGGGGGTATGCTTACACCTGTCAGGTTTGGAAAAAAACCTGACAGGTTTAGGGCTGCGGTATCCAAACTAAAAGGCCCTTCCAGACCAAATAGGCTATCGATAGTCAATGTACAGGTTCCGGTGTTTATCAACAAAGCGGAAAGAGTATCCTGTGTTGGGGCAACTTCTTGCGACCCGAAATCTAAAAACCCTGGGGTAAGTTCCATAGTGGAAATACAGGTAGGTTGGGCTACCTCGAAGGTGTCGAGATAATAACACGAGTTGGCATCGTACACAATCAGGTTATAAAACCCGGCTACAAGTCCCGATATGTCCTCGCTTGTAGCATTATTGGGCCACACGAAAGTATAAGGCGGAGTACCCCCCGAAACAGTTATATCGATACTCCCATCGCTGCCACCTGATGTGCTTGCATCGGTAACAATGGCTGATATGCTTGCATCATCGGGTTGGGTAATGTTGAAACTTAGGTTTAGGGTGGTTCCTGTTCCTGTTGTTGGTGTGTAGGTTCCTGTCAATGATGATAAGCCAGACAAGCCCAATGTGGCATAAGTACCCAGGTTGGGCATACCTATTGTCATATATACCGGGGTCATATCAACAATTGCCCCGTCTGTGGCCTTCCAAACTTTCCAAGTAAATGCTTCGCCAGTTTGAAATCCATTGTCTGCTCCCGCTTCGGAACCCCATACTGTAACTGCTGTTCCATTGGGGTTTCCTTCCCACAATACATAACCACCACATGCCATAACACCAGCTGAATCGTAAAAAACACCAATGTAATCACCTACTCCAATGGGAGAATTATTAATGGTAACCACTCCTAACCCTACAAATATATTATGGTTGGCTCCCGTATTGGTGAATGTCCACGGCATGGTTGAACTCCCTGCTCCCGAATTGGCTTCTTCGATGCTCACAGAATAGGTGCCTGAACATAAATTCGCCAGGTCTTCGGTGGTTTCGCCATTCGACCACAACACAGAATATGGAACTTGACTACCCGAAATTGTTAGATCGATGGAGCCGTCACACATACTATAACACGATGCGTTCTCTGCAAGCCCACTTGCCTGAAGCACTGCACCGGAAGGTTCGGTCAAGGTGTAGCTTGAAATGAACGTACAACCGTTGGCATCCAAAATTTGCACATCATACAAGCCTGCCGGAACACCCAATAAATCTTCAGCGGTGGAAAAGTTAGACCATATAAAAGCATAGGGAGGTGTTCCGCCAGAAACTGTTAAATTTATTGAGCCATCGGAAGCTCCGACCGCACTAACACCAAAACCGGAGTAATCCGATAGTGTTTCACTCACTGAAATCGAATCTGGTTCAAGTAGTGTAAAACTAAGGTTTACCGAAGAAGCACTTATAGGAGTATAACTCCCTGACAAGGTAAGTATCCCCGACATTCCATTTGTGGCATAGGTACCACTCGTCCCCGAAGGAAACGAAGGATGATAAGTAGCTGTCATATCCACAGTGGCACCATCTGATATTCTCCAGACTTTCCAGGTAAATGTTTCTCCAGCCTGAAAACCATTATCTATTCCGGCCTCGGCCCCCCAGGCAGTAACTGCCGTATTGGTTCCTCCGAGAACAAGGTATCCACCACAGGTACTTACGCCTGATGAATCGTAGAAAGCCCCGATCACATCGCCCGAATCCAAAGGAAGGCCATTTATTGTAAACACACCAACAGCCGGATCGGCCAACACAGTGTGGTTGACACCCGTATTTACATAAGCCCAATTGAAGGGGGGTGGGGTTCCCTCAGAATTATCAGAAACGGTAACATCGTAAGTGCCGGTGCATAAACCTGAAATATCCTCGATGGTTTCTCCATTCGACCAAAGCACATCGTAAGGTGTTAAGCCACCTGAAATGGTAAGGTCGATGGAGCCGTTGCATACGGAATTACAAGTTGTATTTGCAATAATCCCATTCGCCTGAAGCGTGTCGAAAGGTTCGATCACAGTGTACGTTGCACTGAATATACAACTGTTTGCATCCGTTATTTGAACATCGTAATTGCCTGCTGCAATACCAAACAGGTCTTCGGTTGTGGCATTGTTCGACCATAAAAAGAAATAGGGTGGTGTGCCACCGGTCACAGAAATATCAATGCTCCCGTCATTATTTCCAAAAGTACTTGTATTGTCAATTGTTTCAGACAAACTAATTACATCAGGTTCTGTGATAATGAAACTAATTGTATCTGAAACACCTAGGATTTGATTGAAAGTTCCAGTTAATGTATCAAGCACACTAAGCCCACCATTAATAAATATTCCTTGAAAAGTGTTCTGAGGAAAATAGCCGGGTTCCATATCAATTTCAACCCCCGGATTTGATTTCCATACTTTCCAATAAATTGAATCATTTTCATAGAATCCATCCTTTTGTGGTGTTAAATTATCATCCCCAAATGCTACTATTGCAAATATTGAATTTAGGCATTCAACATACCCAGCACATACCAAATTTGAACCATCCAAATAAAAGACACCTATATAATCTCCATTTGCAATAGGAATCCCATTGACTGTTACAACATTCTGATTGATAGTAATAACATGACTGTAAGGTTGCATAACGAAATTCCAATTAAATGAATCGACCACGATTGGGCTTGCGTCAGTAACAATTACATCGTAGTTACCTGCACATAAATCGGTCAGGTCTTCGGTGGTTTCGCCATTCGACCAAAGCACATTGTAAGGAGTTAAGCCACCTGAAATGGTAAGGTCGATGGAGCCGTTGCAAAAGGAATTGCAGGTTGCATTTGCAATAATCCCATTTGTTTGAAGTGTGTCGATAGGTTCGGTTAATGTATAAATTGCAGTGAGCATGCAGCTGTTGGCATCCAGAATTTCAACATCATAAACGCCTGCTGCAATGCCAAATAGGTCTTCGGTTGTGGCATTGTTCGACCAGGAAAAGGAATAGGGAGGTGTTCCGCCAGATACCGAAATATCAATACTGCCATCGCTGCCACCATAAACACTTACATCAGCTACAATCCCTGAAACAAAAATTTCGCTTGGCTCTGAAATTGTAAAACTGGTATCAACAACCAATGTCCCGGCATCATTCACGGTAACCGAATATGTTCCGGCTACCAAACCTGAAATATCTTCGGTGGTCTCTCCATTGGACCAGATGAATGAGTATGGAGAAGTTCCTCCAGAAATAGTAAAATCTGCTGAACCATCTGAACCTACAAAACAAGATACTTCGGAAATGCTAGCCAAGACCAATAAGGAAGGAGAAACTATACTCCCTGTAATATTTATATTATCAATAGAAAATCCAGAGGCACATGATATGCTATTATCGTCGTGGTGAAAGACTAATTGAATGATACTATCAATATATGAATCCAGGTTTATGGTTATATTATTCCATGAAAGATTAACAGGAATTGATATAGATTGAATTAATTGAAGGTTGTTTAAAGTACCATCAGTACTTACATATACAAAACATTCTGATCCATAATCACCTGTAAAGAAAGAATCAAAAGATAAATCCACACTTCCATAACCCGATAGATTCAACTTAGGGCTAATTAGGAAATCTGTGCTAGCATCACAACAACAAAGATCATCATTTGATGTTGCTGCAATTGAAGTATTTGAACTCGGTATTGGATACCAATAGGCACCATAATATTCAACTGCCATAACCCATCCATCTGAGCCAGTTGCCTGGCTGGTTGTCCAGCCAGAGTTTGTGGGTTGCCCTTCAAAGTTTTCAAAGAAAGGCAATGAGTAAATAATATCTTCAACAAAAACATAATCGACCATCTCCAATGTGTCACTACTCGTACCATCAGACACAACCAATGAAACAGAATAAGTCCCGGCTGCTTGGTAGATGTGTTCCGGGTTTTGAGTTGTGTCTGTACTTCCGTCCCCAAAATCCCAAAGCCAGCTTGTTGGGCTGCCTGTTGAGAGATCGGAAAAATTGATAGTATCACCGATGGTGAATAATGTGTCAGAAGTGGAGAAGTTGGCTAGTAACATTATATCTATATCATTTCCCACAAACATCCAGGTATCGCCAACCTCATCCCATCCAGAAATTGCACCACCAAACATAAGTACATCCGCTGATCCATCTCTATTTAACAGTGCCATATCGTGTCCCGCTCTTGACGATGGAACCAATGTTGGATAAATCTCTGTCCAACTATTCTCGCTTAAATCAAAAATCCAAGTATCATTTTTATGACCTCCTTGTGAGCCACCTGCAAATCCTCCAAACAATAGTAATTTGTCCCCTCCTAAGTATTCCATTGCCATACGATCCCTAACAGAAGGACCTCCATTAGATAGTTGGGTCCAGTTGTCGTTTGACAAATCAAATAACCACATCTTGTCCGATGCATAAACATTACCTGTCCATCCACCAAAAATGATAACTTTTTCCTCTCCTATATAGGAAATGCCATTAGTTCCTCTTGAAGTAGGAGATAAAATAGAATTGGTCTTTTGCTGCCAATTATTTTCGCTTAAATCATAAATCCAAGTTTCATTATTAAATGGAGACTCTCCTCCAAACATAAGTACCTTATCATTACCTGCATGTGCCATTGAATGAGCAACTTTTGCAGGGGGACTTGTAAGTGGACTTTTCTCAAACCAATTTAAAGAGTCCAAAACAAACAACCATGTTTCTGTATTCCCCACTGATCCTCCATACAATAAAACTTTACCCTCATCTATGTATGCCATAGCATGTAGATTCCTATTTGCGGGTTGATTTGTTGGAAAAAGCTGTTGCCATTTATTCTGTATATCATACAACCATGTTTCGCCACTTCCAAAAAAGAGTATAGTGCTATCTGAAATATTTGAAAGGCTATGATAATATTGTGCAGGAGGAGAGGAATATGAATTCATGTGAATCCACAAATCACCTTCAGTATAGTCATCAACAACAATAAAATCTGTCTTTACTACAGTGTCAGTAAAATTAGAATTTGATGCAATCAGTGAAACATCGAAGCTTCCATTTACAAGATAGGTATGTATTGGATTTTGCTGTGTTGAGTAAGTCCCATCTCCAAAATCCCACAACCAATTATCTGGGTAGGCTGAAGTCAAATCTGTAAATTGAATAGATAGAGGAGAGAACCCAAAGTTATAATCGGCTTTAAAGTCAGCCAAAAAACTAGGATTACTTGCATCAAATAAATTTAACAGTTCATTAGATGTAAGCAATTTATCAAATATCATCAACTCGTCAATTGCTCCATTAAAAGCACTAAAATAATGATCTCCATGATCTCCAATAAGCAAATTGGAGCCAAGCGAAGGACCCCAATCAGTCCCACTCGATATCCACGTATCAACACTCAATACAATGTTTGAACCATCTGTACCAATTGAAGCCATGTGCCAATTTCCATCAAAAGGATATGCTATTCCTCCGAAACCTGTCCCTCCTTTTAATCTAATATGATAACCTGCTATATTCATACCAAGGTAAGTTGCGTTTTGATAACTTGTTTCGCCAAAGACATACATATCTTGTATTGCAGCAGGTTTGAACCAAACCACTATATGAAAAGAACTTGAATCCGTAATTTCAGTAGACCAATTAAATGTTGTTTGAATACTATTACCATTAAAAGAAAGGGCAGAATTTAGATTTCCAAATCGATCAGAAGTAGGTGTCTGCCCAGATAGAACGCCATGAAAACCATTTCCACTCGAATCATTTGCATTACCATTCAGAGGATAATATGCAAGATAATTTGCATCCACAGTAAAAATAACAGCAATATAATTAATGAGAAAAAGTGTATCACTAAAAGCCCCATTTGAAACGATCAAAGACACATTATATACACCATCATCCTGATAAACATGTATTGGATTTTGGTCTGATGAACTTGTGCCATCGCCAAATTCCCAATACCAGCTCGTTGGATTACCAATTGACTGGTCGAAGAAATAGATGGTGTCGCCCAAGTTGATCACTGTATCTGAGGCATAATATTGGGTCGTTACAGGTCCTAAAATGTTTATATAATCTTCAAATACCCGTGTATCTGTTTCTATACCATTAGATACTTGCAATGATACTGAGTACAAGCCTCCAGATTGATAAATATGTAAAGGATTTTGTACAGTATCTACTGTACCATCTCCAAAATCCCATAACCAACTAACTGGATTGCCAGTTGAGAGATCATTAAACTGAATTGCAAAAGGAGCATTCCCTGTCATATTCATTGAAAAGAACTCAGCATTCAAAACTTGTGATCCATTAACTGAAACCAAACCAAACCCAGATTGAATAGGTATTGTGTCACCTGTGCCATGTACTAATAAAAGATCTGTCAAATATAAGGGATAATTCCCTGGTAATGTTGTTGAAGCAATATTTATACTACAATTGAATATTGAACCATTTCCTAATGGTAATGAAGGGCTAAAATGTATTGTGTATAAACCATTGGATGCTGATGCTCCACCAAAATAACCTGAAACGCGTGAAGTAAAAAAATCAGAATTCCCTTGGTGAAAAAGTATGTCAGGATGAGAATTGTTAACCACCCTAAATTGGATCATGGACACACTTTCTGTATTTTCTAAATTTAAGCCCATAACAATTCCATTATCTCCCGGAGCACCTGAAATATCATAAGGAGATATCATGGAAGTTCCTGGAACCACAATTGTAATAGACATAGTTTGTGTATCTAATTCCTGCACATTATTTTCAACAATAAGCATTATGCTATAGCTTCCAGCTATTTGAAATACATGCCAGGCGTTCTGAATTGTATCTATTGTCCCATCACCAAAACTCCAAAGCCAACTTATTGGGTCACCAGTGGAGAGGTCGGTGAATTGGATTGTGTCACCTAAGTTAATTGTTGTGTTGGAAGTACTAAAATTAGCATTTAAAGGATTTGTAGTTTGTTCGGTTACTTCAATGTAATTTGTTTTAATAAGATAATCATCAAACTCTGCCATCACATCCATTATAAATAATGAAACAGAAAAAACACCGGATGTTTGATACACATGAATAGGATTCTGATCCCAACTATATGAACCGTCGCCAAAGTTCCATTCCCACCAAACTGGATAACCTGTTGAAAGGTCTGTAAGGTATATTGTGTCTCCCACGAAAACAGAAGTATCAGAGGCAGTAAAATTTGCTTGAACGTATTGAGCCTGTAGCTCACTCTTTAGCCCATTAAAGGTTAGGGTCACAATTAATAACATTAAAAATTTTCTCATTGTACAAAGTTTTAATAGTTAATATTTTGGAATTTGGTTTATAATTCTCGGCTGTTTACCTACCATGTTATTGCATTGGCACTCATAGCTAAAAGGAAAGGCCACTCAGTTAAAATCTTAATCTTTTTCATAATCGTTTTGTTTTTGGTTTATTTTGGTCTTAAATAATATGTTTCCTGTTTTCGGGATGTCCCTGATTGCATCCCGTAAAAATAGCTTTCACAAAGCATACGTCCTATTGGTTTTACTCGACAAAAGCACGACAAAGCGGATTGCCGTTAAATCTTTATTTATTCTAAATAGTGTTTATATGTCATGTTATCAAGTATGTGTAACCGTTGTTTGCGATTGTTCTTGTATGTTGGCATAGAAGGCATCGAAAAACTCCTTCAGGTTTGCTGATTTTTCGAGATTAAGCTTTTTGCGCAGCCGATAATTCCTTTGCTCAACAGTTTTCACCTCAATCCCGAGTACCTCGGCAATTTTTTTATTGTCGAGGGGCTGTTGAAAGATGGGGATGTATGCCAAATCGTTTGGGGTAATTTTAGGGTAATGTTCTTTTACTTTTTCTAAAAAACCCGGCTTAATCTTTTTGTACGATTCAATTAGCACGTTGATGTGGTTGTCCCTTTTAGAATCGATCAAGCGGACCACTTTTTTTATCGAATTTTCGATCCCGTTGTTGGGGTCGATAGTGGTCAATTGCTGCTTTATTTCGTCGTACAAGTTCGACTGCTTCTCGATGATGACTGCATTTGAAAGGAACTCCCGTTGTTGGATTTCAATTTTTTCGTTCAGCAAGTGGTTAATCTCTTCATCCTTTTCGATCTGCTGTGCCAACCGTTCCCTTTCCGATTTGTGGGTAAGGTTGCGTTGGCGGAAAAAAAGCACCACCGATAAAACAACAATCAACAAAAGGATAACCAGGCTACCTATTTGCCATTTTTTGCGCAATAATTTATTCTGGTAATTCTCAATGCTCAGTTCCTGTAGTTGAATCTTGTCTTGCTTTTCCCTGGTTTCGAATTCGACCTGCATTTTGGCAATACGCTCGTTCATGTCTTTTTGAAATAAGGTATCGCTCAACTTGTTATAGGCATACGTGTAGTCGAAAGCATCTTTATACTGTTTCAGTGCGTAGTGATTGGAAGCCAGGCTCTTGTAATTTTCCCGCACCAACTGAAGGCTTCCAACTTTCCTGTTTATTTCGAGGGCTTGCAAAACATAGGTATTGGCAATGTCAGGCTTTCCTTGTTTTGAGTACATTGACCCTATGTTGTTCAAATTGACCGCGGTTTGATCAATACGCCCAAGTTTCTTGTTTATTTCAAATGCTTTTTGATGATAGGTTAAAGCTGAATCGTATTGGTGCTTATCCGCAGCAATTAAGCCAAAGCCGTTGTACATAACAGCAAGGTTGTCCATGGCCTGGAACTTTTCAAGGATAGGATAGGCTATCTTGAAAAAATACGATGCACTATCATAATCCTTTGTGTATAAATAGGTACCGGCTATGTCGTTGAATCCAATCCCCATATATAGCGAATCACCTTTCTCAGTATCAATCGCTAAACCTAAGCGGTAATAATGCAATGCCTCCCTGTATCTGCCCATATTTCTTTTCAAAGTCCCAAGATTTGCGTAGCAATCAGAAATGCTTGCCAGGTTGAGTGCTTTAGCTATTGATAAAGCCATCAAATGAAAGTTGACCGATTCCTCAAAGCGACTTAATAGGCTTGTCGCACTTCCTGCTAAAATGTAAGCTTCGCATAATTTGACCGAATCATTGACCTGCTTAAAAAATTCAGTTGAAGAATCGGCATAAGCCAGCGATTCTTTTAATTTTCCTGTATAGTAAAAACAGGTCCCAATTTTAAGTTGCACATGGGCTTTCTCCTTTTCAGATTTCAGCATACAATACTGAGACTCGTACAATGGCAAAGCGTGCTTCAAATCGTATCTTTTATATAAGCTGTCGGCTTGCGATAAAATGGAATCCTGGCTTGTTGGGTTGCTTGCGATCACGACAAACAATGTTAAGAAATTGGCAATAAAAGCCAACATCATAAATGTTACATACTTCATAAGTAAATCTTATCCTTTGTAAATATTTATTGCACGATACCTAAATCGTTTTCCTCTCTGGTTTTTTCCTTTCTTTGATGCTTACAAAATAGGCATTTCCCAATTATATATTCATTTTTACCTTCAATTTACAGGTGGCATATTTTATTGTTACATTACTGATAAACAGGGCACATAACTTCTCCGTTGATTTAATCTAAATAACAATAGCCACCCATACGAATAGATATTAACAGAAAATGTAGAGACCTTGCAAGCAAGGCCTCTACGGCAAATGTGGGGGTTTAGAAAATCACCTCACAATCCTCCTCCTTCATTAAATCTTATCTTTTCACCACCACCATCTTTTTGGTTTGTTCAAAATCATTCGTTTTCAACTGAGTGGTTGTTCATACGCCAAACTATAGCATTGGCACTCATGGCAAATAGAATTGCCAGTACTGTTAAAATTGTAATCTTTTTCATAGTTCTTTATTTATGTGTTAATATTTTGATTAATCTATTTCCAGGGTGTTTTGCATCAATTCAATTATTTTTGTCTTAATCCTTTGGTCTGGACAATGGGCTGTTTTGCATGATGTTAACCAGTTGTTTGGCCAATTGCATTTTCCACCAATCGAAAAACAAACTTGTTCTTATACTCCTTTCTTTTTAAGTCCTTATATAATAAGACTGATCTTTTTAATTTGGTAAACATGAATTTTATTTTTTTTATCTTTGACGTTTACCTTGTTCTAATTTTCAGTCTATCATAAATAGGGATACTTGTGGGCAAATTCGATTTTTCAAACAACAAACGGCTTTTAAAGCTACTATATGGCAATGAGGATGAAAGGGATACAGCATTCGGGCAGATGTGGTTGAAAACATACAAATATTGTTTTACGACCGGTAAGGGCATGGGGCTTTCGAGAGAAGAAATTGAGGATTGCAGGTCGGAGGCTTTTGAGAAGGTCCTTAAAGCCGTTGATAAGCAGAAAATAAATATTAACCCTTTCGATTTTTTAAAGACAACTATTCGCAATACTATGATCGACTTTGTTCGCAGAAAGAAGAAAGATACCGAAAAGGAAAAAGAAATGATTTTGGATCCTGGGTTTGTTTCGATAAATGGAATGCCTGAAGCTACCAAGGAAAAAATATGGATGGCCATGAACACTTTGGTGCCGAAGCACAACAAACTTTTAATAGCACAATATGTTTATGGTCAAAGCCAGCAAGAGCTTGCCGATGAATTGGGGACAACACGAAACAGCATAAAAACAGAAACATTACGGGCCAGAAATGCGTTCCAGGTACAATTCAACTTACTTATGAAAGGACAATGGGATAATGAAAAATGAGATTATTAAATACCTGAACAATGAAATGAGCGAGGCTGAGCGTGTTGCCTTCGAAAATAGGTTGGAGGTGGACGAACAGCTTTCCGATGAGTTTGCACGGGTTGCCACCCAAATTGCTTTCAGGCACGGCATAAAACAAAAGCTGAGGAAGCTCGATCAGGAATATCCGAAAACAAGGACTATCCATATTTCCCCGGCTTTGAAGTGGGTTGCCATACTCCTTTTGATCTTAATCCCGACAGGGGTATATTTAATGCAGAAAGAATCCCTTATCTGCGATGAATACATGAAATACCCTGGCAGAGCAAGCTTCAGAGGGGATGGGGGCAATGCCAACACTTCGACAATGGATAAGGCTTTTTCACTTTATGGCAAAGGGGAATTCTGGCAATCTGCCCAATTGTTTGAATCCATAGCCAATCAAAACCCAGATAACAATGGGGCCAGCTTATATGCCGGCATCAGTCTTTTATGGACCAAAGAAAAAGTCAATATCAGGAAATCGATTTCGTTTTTTGATCAGGTATTAGTATCCAATAATCCGGAAAACAATGCTGCACTGTGGTTTTTGGCCATCGCCTTGTTCGAGTCGGGAGAGGTTGAAAAGGCAGGGGAAATTTTCACGCAAATTGCCGGATCGGAAAATCATTTTAGAAAAGAAGCGGCAAAGGAGATTTTGGAGAAATACTTTTAAAACCTTTGAGATCAATCAAAAAATCGGCAGGATCAATAGCCCCGCAGCTTAAGCTCGGAGTTTTGTGATATGCAACTGGAATCGGCCTTTTAGGCCATTATAAGGATGCTGGACTGAAGTCTAGGATATCTATCTTCTAATATCCCCGACCTAAAGATCGCCTTTTACGAATAACAATAATGGCAGTCAGAAGAAAGGCAAAACCCAAAATCGAAATCAACAGTACATTTCCATTCCTGTTTTTTCCGGTCATTGATATTGGATGGTTGTCGCCCACCAGAATAAAATTTGCCCAGTAAAAGGGATGCGCAAAAACAGGGTCAGCATTTTTTAGGTATTTCAGTTTGCTTTGGCGAAGGGCTTCATCTTTGGGCAGTTTGCTGGCCAAGCCATCGAAAAAGCCAAGCATGATGTCTTTTGTGCTGGCATCGTCGGCAAGCCATAGGGTAGAAACAATGCTGGGCACACCGGCATACATGAAAGCACGGGTCAGGCTCATCACCCCCTCGCCCTTTTCGATTTGCCCGGCAGCGGTCTGGCAAGCACTCAGTACAGCCAGGTTGGCATTTAGATTAAGCCCATAAATCTCATGGCAATTCAGGAAATTATCTTCAACCATGTCCTTGTTTTGTGCGAAAATCAATTTCGATTCCAACGGATCTTCCACATCTAACAAAGCATGCATGGCCAGGTGCAGGATATTATATTTTGAAGCTGTTTCTTTAAATACCTTCTCGTTGGCATATTCACCGGTAAAACTATCGCCATTGAAAAAACCTGCTGTCGATTCAATCTCCATTGTATTACCTTTCAACGGAACGGGGGCACTCCGAAAACTCCTGAATACCATTAAATCCTGACTATTGGCAAGACCCTCCGTATCGTAAACCGGGGCATAGCCCGCATATAACTCTTGGGCATGTAACTTAGTTTTGTTGAGCAAAAGCATTGCTGCCGAATAGGAATAAGAAATAGATTTCCCGTGTATCAAATAGTTCAGCGATTGATAATTTTCTGAATCATCGGGCGCATCCACAAGCAGTGCATCAAACGACAAGTAGTGCAAAATACCATCGGCAACAATATGCAATTTCGGCGTGTTTTTTATCAGCATAGAAATTTCGGGAGGAAACAAAACAGTGTAAAGCTTGTGTGCCGATTTTTTATAGATATCAAAAGCCTGTTTTGGATGCTCGTAAATATACTCCGCATTGCCGGTGCACTTTATAAATTGGTTGGCAAGGCCCTTAAATGAAGTATCAATACTGACCGATTGAAATTGAAATTCACCCCCGGCAAAGGCAAAAATATGCAACACGGTATCGCTAAGAAAATACTCAATCAGGGCAGCGTTATCGGTTTTCAGATAGGCAAAAACATCAACCGGCGAAACAGATTTGGCCGAAACCTGCCTTTCCAGGGTCGCAGAAATCGATTCTGGTTTTTCATATTCACGGTTTCGATTTCTTATACTGTCGTATCGTACATATTCATCAATCAATTCATTTTCGAGCGACACTACTCTGTTCAGGTTTTTAATTCCATTTTGGTTAAATTCTTCTATAAGCTGGTTCTCTATGGAAGCAATATTTGCTTTTTGTTCTCTCTCCTTTGATCCCTCATCCTCTATATCAGCATGATTGTTTGAATACAGTGAATTACGAAGCGATTCTTTCACTACCTGGGCACGGTTTTGTTCCGAATAACTGAACGCAGTATTTATGTATGTGGGATTGTTGGTGAGCTTGTACAACTTGGAACATAAATCGATACACTTGGAATGAACGGCGTAGGCTTGCTGGGTATGAAACAGCTTTCCACTCTCTGCACTTTGATGGTCGATCATGTCGTTGATAACCTTGCCAGAAAGATGATATGCTTCCAGGGCAGCCTCCAGGTCTTTGATATTGTTCGATTGATGTTTGTACTTTTCAGTTAAGGCATTTCCTTTTGCTTCTAAGACAGGACATAAAAATTGAATGGTATGGCAGGAATCAACATTTGGATTTTTATAAGGATCATCATCCATAAAGTCTTTGATACTGGATTGCAAAGCTTTCTGAGCACAAAAAAGCGCACTTTCGTAATTCAATTCCTGCATATACGACGAACTCAATTGATGATAAGCGAAAGCAGTTCCCTGGCTATATTTCCCATCGTGGATTAAATGGTAATCGACCGATTTTTGGTAACACTTCTTCGCTAATTTTTGGTTTCCCCGGCTGTAATAAATAGCGGCCAAATCATTATAGGCCACCGCTAGATATTCTGAATTAGTTATTTCATCCAGCCTACAAATCTCGACGGCACGGTTTAAATAGAGCTCTGCGGAATCGAGGGATTCAAGGTAATAAAAAGTCAAACCATAGTTTAAACAGGCCGCACCTATATAATTATGATCATGGGGCAATACTGATTCATACAGCCGTAAGGTCCTACCATATAGCTCATTCCCAACTTTCACTACATCAATACCGTTTAGGTCTCTAATTCCTCTTTCATCGTAGAAATGTATGTACGCCATGGCCATCAATCCATAAATCTTTGTAGCCCCCCATACATTGTCCTTTAGGTATTTCTCCGCAATATCATAAGCTTGCTTATAAAATATGAGGGATAGATTTTGTTTTTGCATGGCTGAATAATTATTCCCCATGGCGAGATGAATATGGGCAATCAAAGTATAATTATCGTAATCAATAAGGGTAAAAAGAGCCAATGCCTTTTTGTAGTATAAATTCGATTTTGCAAATTCTTTTAAAGATAGATAACCGCTACCAAGGCTCACATAGATACGGCCTAACAACATACTGTCAAGCTCTTCGCTTTTTAGCATGATTTGCATAGCTGTATTATAGTAATCCATACTCTTCACATAATCATCTTTAAGATAATAACTTAATCCTGTCTGCCGGTAGGCTTCCGCAACTTTAGGGTGATTCTCTCCATAATTCTCCTTTAAAATGTCGATTTCCTTTTGGGAGTATATTTCCAATTGCACCATATCGCCCATTAGGGCATATATGGTTTTATAAATATTGAAACAATTCCCTATTTGAACATGATTGGGAGGTAGTTTCTCTTTTGCAATCTGATAGGTAGAATCGGCCAATTCCAATGCCCTTGGATAATTTTTCAGCTCCCTGATTTGTACACAGACACCATTCATCGATTTTATATACTTTTCCCATATCTGAGTTTTTATGTAAATATCAGCGGCATACTGATAATATAATAAGGCACTATCATAATTGGCCCCAACCGAAAAGGATTCGGCGTTTAGGCAATATTCATCCGCCATAAGGGTATCAGCTAACTTTTGTCCAGGAACAAAATATGAATTAAACAAAATAATTGATCCTGTCAGGACTATGGTTTTAAAAATGTCTATTGCAGTAATTGATTTCATAAATTCAAAAGAGGATATGATATTGATAACCATTAAAAAAAATAATCCAAGCCATTCATCCTACAACCCCGGCACTCTATCCAAATAAAACAGGCTGAGTATAGAGATCACGCCCAGAACAGCAATGGCTGCACCGGCAATTTTATTGGTCCACCAAAGGTTGCGGAGGCGGATTTTGTGTCGGAAATAATTGATGCCTACTGCCAGTGAGAGCCACCACAAAGCGGCCCCTGAAAAAATACCTAACACCATTATGCTTGTATTAAAGGTGTTTGCATCTTTCCCCACAATACCAACCCCGGCGAATACAGCCCCAAACACGATTATTGTAATTGGGTTACTGAGGGTGAGAAAAAATACCGAAATAAAATCGCCTAAAACTTTCCCCCTGCTGGATTTTTGCCCTCTAACTTGTTTGATTGTGTTCGTAAAAAAAACTTTTGCGCCCAGTAAAATCAGTACTACTCCACCAATGCTTCGGAAGTAAAATTGCTGGTCTACCAGAAAATCAGATATAAAACTGATACCAAAACCTGCGATCAAAGCATAAAAGGTATCAGCCACAGCAGCCCCCATACCCGCCAGGAACCCGGTCATAACACCTTTGTTCAGGGTTTTCTGGAGGATGATGATCCCGATAGGGCCTAGAGGGGCCGAAACCGAAATGCCAATTATTATTCCCTTTATGAAAAGACTTAACTCCAAAGCTTGATTCTATTGTTGTTGCTGCAAAAGTAAGATTTATTGGGGAAATAGTAAATTGAGGAATTAGAGAATTAGGGAATTGGGAAATTGGGGAAATTGAGGATTGGGGAATTAGGGAATTGGAAAATTGAGTTGAGTGGGTGAGTAAGGTAAGTTAGGTCGCCTAATCACGTCAATAGTTTGTGCCCCACAACAAAACCAATAACCATTCCATGATCCCGGTTATTAGCTTCAAAGGTAGAGATTGGTAATTTAACTTTTGAAGTGTCTCCAAGGTGTTGGAGGCGGGAGTATCGTCAAACAACAAGTCTTTTCATTATTTCATCAATTTCCAAATTAACTTAATTCCTCAATTACCCACTCAACTTACTTACCCATATTACTTACTCAACTTAATTACTCAATTACCAAAATTGTCATAGATTAGATTTTAGCATTTTTATACATTTGCCCCCTATTGAGAAAAATGAAAATATTTAAATAAGAATAACATGAAAAAATTGATCGAATGTGTCCCGAATTTTAGCGAGGGCCACGACATGAATATCATCAAACAGATTACCAACCAAATAGAAAGTGTTGAAGGCGTGCGTCTTCTGGATGTCGACCCGGGCAAAACAACCAACCGTACAGTGGTTACCATGGTAGGTACACCTGATGAGGTTATCGAAGCGGCTTTCCTGTCCATTAAAAAGGCATCCGAACTTATCGACATGAGCAAGCACAAAGGAGCCCACCCACGTTTTGGGGCTACTGATGTTTGCCCTTTGGTTCCGGTCAGCAATATCAGCATGGAAGAAACTGTGGAATATGCCCACAAACTGGCCGAACGGGTTGGGCGCGAATTGAACATCCCCATATATTGCTACGAGTTTGCAGCCAAGGAGGAAAAACGTAAAAACCTGGCTAACTGCCGCTCGGGCGAATACGAAGGACTTAAAGACAAGCTGGCCAAACCCGAATGGAAACCCGATTACGGCCCAGCCAAAATGAACGTTACTGCCGGTGCTACAGCCATTGGAGCGCGTAATTTCCTGGTGGCCTACAACGTGAACCTAAACACCACTTCCACCCGCCGTGCCAATGCCATTGCTTTCGATATTCGTGAGGCAGGCCGTACTAAACGTGAAGGTGACCCCATAACCGGAAAAATTGTTTTGGATGAAAAAGGGGAGCCAGTGCGGATTCCCGGATCGCTGAAAAAAACAAAGGCCGTAGGTTGGTATATTGATGAATATGGCGTAGCCCAAATATCGATAAACCTGACAGACATTTCGGTAACTCCTGTGCATATTGCCTTTGACGAGGTATGCAAAAAAGCAGATGAAAGGGGCATCAGGGTAACCGGTTCCGAACTGGTAGGGTTGATCCCCCTCAATGCCATGCTCGATGCAGGCAAGCATTATCTGATGATGCAGGAGCGTTCGTTGGGTGTATCAGAAGATGAAATCATAAAGATTGCCATTAAGTCGATGGGCTTGGACGAACTAAAACCATTCGACCCAAAGGAAAAGATTATCGAATACATGTTGGAAGACAGTAGCAAAAGCCCCCTCGTCAACATGAAATTAAATGCTTTTGCCAATGAAACTGCTTCGGAATCGCCTGCCCCGGGTGGTGGATCGATTTCCGCCTATATGGGAGCTTTGGGTGTTTCGCTTGCTACAATGGTAGCCAACCTTTCTTCACACAAGCGGGGCTGGGACGAACGTTGGGAGGAATTTTCTGTCTGGGCCGAAAAAGGCCAAAAGTTCAAAGATGCCCTTTTAAAGATGGTCGATGAAGACACTCACGCATTTAACAAAATAATGGAAGCGTTTGGCCTGCCAAATGGCAATGCCGAAGAAAAAGCGGCACGTACACAAGCCATTCAGGATGCCACTAAAAACGCAATCGAAATTCCATTTAAGGTGATGCAATTGTCTTTTGATTCGATGGAGGTAATTAAAATAATGGCCGAAATTGGCAATCCAAATTCAGCCTCCGATGCAGGGGTTGGTGCTTTGGCAGCCCGCTCGGCGGTAATGGGCGCTTTTCTGAATGTAAAAATAAATGCCGGTGGCCTCAACGACAAAACCTATATCAATGAAGTTTTGGCAAAAGGAGCTGAGATTGAAAAGCAGGCGCAGCAATTGGAAAAAGAAATCCTGGATATAGTAAACGGGAAGATATAGATAAAGTCAGGAGGAATTAGGGAATTGGGGATTAAGTATTCTTACTTATCGTCTCTGCTTAAAGCAAAAGTTGAAATGGTAATTAAAGCAATATCAAATAAACTCAGAACCCAATAACTAGAATGTTCCAACTAAAAAAAGATGAATTTCATCCATATCGACAACGGCTGCATCCACTGCGGAAAAGAGCTGGTGTATTTGAAAGAAAACACAGCCTTTGCCTGCATGGTTTGTGGTAAGCCATTTCAAAGCAATGTTTCTTGTCCCGATGGGCATTTTGTTTGCGACGGCTGTCATAGTCTTTCAGCCAGGGATATGATTTTCAGGTATTGCCTCTCGACTATGTTGACCAATCCAGTCGATATGGCTAACAGCCTGATGAAAAACAAAAGTGTAAAAATGCATGGACCCGAGCATCATTTTTTGGTACCTGCTGTTTTGTTGGCCGCTTACTACAATATAAAAGGTGAGTTCAAGGTAAAAGAAGTAAAACTAAAAATAGCTCTCGAACGGTCTGCCTCAGTACCTGGAGGATATTGCGGCACCCATGGAACCTGCGGGGCGGCCATTGGCTCAGGAATTTTCATCAGCATAATTACCGGCTCCACCCCCTTGGCCAAAGAAGAATGGCATCTTAGCAACCTTATGACTTCGATCAGTCTGGGTGTTATTGCCAATAGTGGTGGCCCACGATGCTGCAAACGCGACACCTTCATTGCCATTGCTGAAGCGGTTAAATTCTTATCCAATAAATTCCATACACACTTGGACATTGACAAAAACATAAAATGTGATTTTAGCGAATGGAACCGACAGTGTTTGTTTTCTCATTGTTTGTTTTATAATGGGTAGAATTTCAGGGTTCGCCTGCCATACGTAGTTTTGGCGAAGGGTGGGATTTCGCCCTACTACGCTAAAGCTTCGTAGGGTAAAGGTTTCGGGTTGATGGGTAACAATGCATGACTAATGACTGGAGACTGATGACTGATGACTGATGACTGAGGACTGAGGACTGAGGACTGGAGACTGAGGATTAAAAAACTTGCCATCTGAAATTTTATCAGTACTTTGCAGCCCTAATTATTAAGCATTTTACGGAGTTATTTAGAAAATAAAGTATTGATTAACAAACAAAACAACCGAACATGAAAAATCTACTAAAAGGAATTAGTTTATTACTATTGGTGTTGATTAGCACTACTATTATTGCCCAGGGCCCTGATAATTTTATGGGTATCATCACCTACAAAATGACTGTTGAAGGTGATTTTAGCGAAGCCGAAAAGGCACAAAGTGAAGGCACCCTGACAATGACCTACGGCGATGGTGTTTATAAAAGCCGCATTGAAGGAATGATGGGAAGCATGACCTTTATTGTATTTAATGATTCAGCCCTTATGATTCAAGAGTCAATGGGACAGTCAATGGCCATTCGAATGACGACAGAGGAGTTTGAGAAGGTGAAAGATAAAATGAAACAAAGCACCGACAGCGTAAAGCCTGATCCAGTTGTTCAACTTATTGAAGAAACCAAAGTGGTTGCAGGACTGAAATGTAAGAAAGCCGAAGTTGAATTTGGCGGAGAAATAATAGAAGTTTATTACTACGATGGGTATGTGCTACCGGAAAACATGCGAGAAGACGAATTCAAGAAAATCAAAGGCCTGCCGTTGGAATATTCAACACCTATCGGAGATAGTGGTAGTGTGATTTACACAGCAACCGAGGTAAAGAAAAAGAAAAAGGTAAAGGCGAAAGAATTTGAGGTACCAGCGGGTATAAAAACGATGACTATTGAACAATTAAAAGCAATGAGGGGATAGTAATTGATTGTTGATAAATGGCTGTTGCCCAATCCGCTAAAGCTTGGAATAACAAATTCACTGTTGAATCATAAAAATTAAATTTCAAAAAGCCCGAATTGATGTTGATATAAATGCCCAACCATGTTAGTATTGTTTGAGCAAAAACTACAACTAAAAAAAAACAAAAATTAGAAATACGCAGGATTCTTAATCCAAAATAGTTGGATAAAGAATCCTGTTTTTTGCTTAACTTACAACTATCCAGAATCCAACCCGTTTATTTTTTGCGCGTGACGGGATATTTTCTGAAATTTGCACAATAATTTATACAAGCCCTAATTGCGATAGAAAAAACATAAATGGCAAAAAAGACAACAGGTAAGAATACTAGTACACCGGCGAAACCAACAAGCTTTTTTCGCGATAAGCGCTTCCATATCAGCATGGGGATCTTCCTTATTATTTTTGCACTTATCCTTTTTCTGGCCTTCGTTTCGTTCCTCTTTACCTGGAAAGCTGACCAAAGCTTTTCGTGGGGAAACCTTTTTCAAAGCACCGATTTCAAAGCCGAAAACTGGTCAGGAAAAATTGGTGCTATCCTGGCCTACCAGTATATGAAACAATGGTTTGGACTGGCTTCATTCAGTATTCCATTTATTCTAGGTTTATATGGGTTCAGGATGTTGGGTTTACGTTTGCTCCCATTTGGAAAATCATTACGGTATACTGTAATAGCCACGATTTGGTTGTCAATTTTCCTCTCTTTTGTGTTTGGTGATGCCAATGGTTTTCTTGGTAGTGGGCCTGGTGGTGAACACGGCATGTTTATGGTAGGCTGGCTCAACAACTTGATCAAGCCGGTTGGTACATTTTTTCTTCTCTTTATCTTCCTATTTGTATTTTTGATTTTTTCTTTTGAAGGTTTTCTTCCTTACCTGAAAACCCTGCCTGCCCGATATTCGGGTATTAAATCAAAAATAAGTAATATCAAGAAAACACAAGACAAGCAGGTATCGGCACCAAAAGCACTGACATCAAAAACAGAAAAAATCCAGATTGAAGACGACACACCATTTTCCATCGAAATAAACGATAACGAAGTATTGTCCTTCGATGGACCTGATGTGAGGCCAAATACCTCTGCCCCCAAAACGCAAGATGATGAAGTTCCTTTCGAGACGCATGAAAGCACTCCCGACGAGGAATATGAGTTCGAAAATAATGCACCTATTCGTAAGACCGATGCGGAAAAAGTTGAATACGGTGATGCAGACCAACCCGATAAATTATTTGAGGATATCGTTAACGAACTCGGCGAGTATGATCCCCGGCTTGAGCTATCAAACTATAAATTCCCCGACCTGTCGTTGCTGGAAAACCATCATGTAGAAAATTCCGAAGTCAGCAAAGATGAATTGATAAGCAATAAAAACAAGATTGTAGAAACCCTGGGCAATTATAAGATCAAGATTGATAAAATAAAGGCCACCATCGGGCCAACCATCACCCTGTACGAAATTGTGCCGGCACCGGGCATCCGCATTTCAAAAATAAAAAACCTTGAAGATGATATCGCCCTAAGCCTTTCGGCACTCGGGATACGGATTATTGCACCCATCCCTGGCAAAGGAACCATTGGGATTGAAGTGCCTAACCAAAAACCCGAGATTGTTTCGATGCGGTCTATCTTGTCATCGAGCCGTTTTCAGGATTCTAAATTCGAACTGCCAATTGCCCTGGGCAAAACTATTTCGAATGACACTTACATTTTCGACCTAACAAAAATGCCTCACATGTTGGTGGCCGGTGCAACGGGTCAGGGAAAATCAGTAGGCTTGAATGCAATCATCGCCTCATTGCTTTATAAGAAGCACCCTTCGGAATTAAAGTTTGTGTTGGTCGACCCGAAAAAGGTAGAGCTAACGCTTTATGCACGGATCGAAAAACACTACCTAGCTAAACTACCGGACAGCGAGGAAGCCATAATAACGGATACCCAAAAAGTAGTCCACACCCTCCACTCGCTAACTGTGGAAATGGACAACCGCTACAACCTCCTGAAAAAAGCTCAGGTGCGCAACATCAAAGAATACAACACAAAATTTGTGTCGCGTAGGCTGAACCCCGAAAACGGGCATCATTTTATGCCTTACATTGTGGTGGTGGTCGACGAGTTTGCCGACCTTATAATGACCGCCGGAAAAGAAGTGGAAGCACCTATTGCCCGTATCGCGCAACTGGCCCGGGCGGTTGGTTTGCACCTGATCATTGCCACCCAACGGCCTTCGACCAATATAATCACCGGATTGATAAAAGCCAATTTCCCGGCCCGTCTGGCGTTCCGTGTCACATCGATGGTCGATTCGCGCACTATCCTCGACTCGCCCGGGGCCAACCAGCTGATTGGTCGCGGCGATATGTTGATCTCGACAGGTGGCGACATGGTGCGCGTACAATGTGCCTTTATCGATACCCCCGAATTAGAGAAAATTACCCAGTTTATATCGGAACAACAATGCTATCCCACCGCTCATCTTTTACCAGAATACATTGAAGAAGGGGGCAACGATATGAACGACATAGATTTGAGCAAACGCGACGAATTGTTCGACGATGCCGCACGTTTGATCGTACAGCACCAACAAGGGTCGACATCGCTGATCCAGCGAAAGTTTTCGATCGGGTACAACCGGGCTGGCCGAATTGTCGATCAACTGGAAGCTGCCGGAATTGTGGGTCCCTACGAAGGAAGCAAGGCCCGTCAGGTAATGTACTCCGATGAATATTCCTTGGAACAGTATTTGAATACCTTTTAGCATTTTTAAATAAGCTACATAATATGAAGAAGAGAATAATTTTTATTGCCATAATTTTAAGCACATCGGTTTTATTGGCGCAAAGCGATATGAAAGATCCCAAAGCCAAAGAAATCCTCGACAACCTGTCGAAAGAAACAAAATCGTATTCAACCATATATGCCGATTTTAGCTTTACGATGGAAAATCAGCAGGAAGACATCACAGAAACGTACGACGGAAAAGTTTGGATAAAAGGGGATAAATACCACTTAACTCTCATGGGGACCGAAACCTACTGCGATGGAAAAACCATCTGGACTCACATGATTGAATCGGATGAAGTGAACATTAGCAACCGTAATTTAGAAGATAAATCCTTTCTAAGTAATCCGCGTTCTATCTTCAGCATGTACGAAGAAGGATACAAATACACGCTAAAGGGCAACCAGGAAATTGATAAGGTTAGCTATGCCCACATCGAACTCTACCCCGAAGTTGTTGACCAGGGCTTACAAGCAGGAAAAGAGGGAAGTACCGAGATGTCGAAAATAAAACTTCTGATTAATACCAAAACAAATCGGGTCCGTAGTTTTACTTATTATACTAAAGATGGCAATGTGTACACCATCGAACTAAAGAATTTTAAGCCAAACACAACAATGACCGACACCGAATTCACCTTCGATAAAAAGAATCACCCAGATGTGGAGATTATCGACCTGCGCGACGAATAGAACGAAGTTGAAAAAGTTCTGAGTTGAGAAGTTCTGAGTTAAAAGAGTTCTAAGTTGAGAAATGGAAATTTGGCATTTGGTATTTAGAAACAAGTTTGAACTCCATCTTCTGAACTTAATTAACATAGAACTTAAAACTCGCTTAACTCAGAACTATGAGCTTTTTCAACTTTGAACTTTGAACTCATTTAACTCAGAACTTAGAATTTTTTTAACTCTGATCTCAAAATATCATTTTATGAAAATAGCCATAATTGCCCACGATGGGAAAAAGGCCGAAATGGTCCAGTTCGTGATGAGGCACATCCAGTTCCTGAAAAGCAAAAAAATTGAATTGGTGGCCACTGGGACTACCGGCAAACACGCGCAGGACTCAGGCCTTGAAGTAGAGCGATATGAGTCGGGCCCGTTGGGCGGCGATGCCCAAATTGCGGCCGATGTCGTGAACGGGAAAATACAAATGGTACTTTTTTTTCGTGACCCTATGGGAAAACACCCCCACGAACCAGATATCCTTATGCTGATGCGTATTTGCGATGTCCGCAACGTGCCCATAGCCACCAACCCCGCCACAGCCGAATTGCTGATAAAGGCGATAGGAGTTGGGAAATTTTGAGTTGCCAGACCTGTCAACGTTCGTAGGACTTGACAGCGTCACCGTTGCCCGGCATATCGTGGCTGTAAACTCTGACAGGTACTTCGTACCCTGTCAGGTTTATCTCCGTACGCTGTCAGGTTTACCAACTTCTCGCTAAAATCATTATCTTTAGCCAGATATTCTTTGGCTATGGAAAATGCGTTAATTTGGGATTTGATTGGCTACCTGGCTTCTTTGTTATTCTTGCCCCCTCTCATAAAGTACACCAGGCCATCGTTCAGGTGGTTCAGCTTGTCGGGTAGCTTGCTTTTTATTTTTTATGGACTTGCGATAGAAGCCTACCCCGTTTGCCTTGCCAATGTTTTGGTGGCAAGCATAAGCTTCGTGCAACTGCGCCGCTTTTACATCAAGAAAGAAGCATTCAAAATTCTGCCCATCAATATGGATAGCAAGTACTTGCAACTTTTTCTTGAATACCATCGAAAAGACATTTTTCACTACTTTCCAAATTTTAAATTTCAACCTGAAAAATACATCCATTGCTTTTATATTCTGAGGGATATGAACATAGCTGGATTGTATATAACAAGCAAGTACGATGAGAAGAGCCTGAACCTCGAACTAGATTATGTGATACCGGGCTACCGCGATTTTCGAACAGGCAAATTCCTATATCAACAATATGTGAATTTATTCACCGACCAGGGCTATGGCAAAATTATTTCGCCTTGCTTTAACCGAAACCACGAAAAGTATCTGAAAAGAATGGGCTTTGAATTAAGCATGATCGATGAAAGGCGCCAGTTTGTAAAATCGTTTGTTTGATTTACAGCAATTGGATATTTTGAAAAGCGGAAACTCTGAGACAATGTTTTATAAGCTCCCCTCCGAGACTTTCAAAATAAAATCATCAAAGGGGAAGTTATTTCAACTGTATCACCTATTCATTACCCGGCCACTACTACCTTCATCGAATCAAAATCGAGGTACTTTTGAGCAAGCTCGAGAATCCTTTCTGATGTAAGTTGAATGGCATGTTGCACTGCCTGGTCGAAATAATCCGCCTCCAACCCATATTCGATTACTGACCGAAAACTTTCCATAGTGGCAAAAGGCCCATCGAAACTTCGGATCATATTCCCCACAAAGTAACTTTTCACACGTTCCAGTTCTTCCTTGTTTACAAGTTCCGTCTTTAGTTTTTCAATTTCTTTCAATATTTCGATTAGGGTTGGTTCGACAAACTCGGACCCAACCTCGGTGCTAATGGCAAAGAATCCGGCCTGTTGCATCGATACCATCGAAGAATGGATCCCATACGTATAGCCTTTGTCTTCGCGGATATTAGCCATAAGTCGCGAGCCAAAATAGCCACCCAACAAGGTGTTCAATAAGCGCATATCGATAAAGTCGGGATGCTTTTGGTTAAAGAGTAATTTTCCCACCCGAATGGCTGACTGTACTGAATCCTTTCGTGAAACCCGGAAACTCTTAGCTTGTAAGCTGGTGGCATCAATAATTGTATTTGCCAGCTTTGCATCTCCACTCCAATCGGCTTCACCAAAGTTAGTGTTGGTAAGTTCAACTACTTCATCATCAACAAATCCAGAAATATACAATTTACAATTATTGGCATTGTAGGCCATCTTATGGAAATTTGAAATTTGTGAACCTTGAACCTGGTCGAAATCATCGATTGTTGCCAATTGTCCATACGGATGGCCTCCTGGAAATAAGACTTCCTGGAATTTTCGATGGGCCAACACTTTCACTTTTTCGGAATCGATCCTGAATTGCTCCTTTCTTTTATTGGCATGAATCCTTAGTTCATGTTCTGGAAATACAGGGAATTTAATCAAATCAGCCACTATTTGCACCACGGCTTTGTAATGTTTGTGCAAACAATATAGCGTTACCACTGCTTTGTCCTTCTCGGAATGAAGCGAAAGATAGGCCCCATAAAAGTCGAGTTTTTCAGCAATTTCAGAAGAGGACATACTCCGGCTTCCCTCCCTCAACAAGGCATTTGTAAAAGAAGCTACAAGTACGTTGGGCTGGAACCAGCTTCCGGCATCAAATACAAGATCGACCCTGACTACATGATTGTTTTCGGCAAAAAAAGTAAAAACAGGAATCCCATTCGAAAGCCTTGATTTTTGTGGTTTTAAAAATTCAATCTTTTCAATTTTATTGAAAGAAGGTGGTATTTGTCTGTTTATCATATTTTCTATAGTATCAGTTTTGAGTTTATGGCCTTCTCCCCGAAGCTTTCGCATCGGAGAGTTTCAGGTCTCAGGCTTCGTGCTTCGGGATAGCGGATTGGGTCTTCAATCCTGTATTCAAATTCTATAAGCAACATCACAATCCATTGTTAATTTTTAAGAAGCAAAGACAAACATTAAATCGTAGACCAGAACTCGAAACCCCACCCTTCGCTAAAGCTAAGGATGGCAGGCGGGACTCGAAACACGAAAGCCCATCACCTCTGAAAAAGAACATACCCTATCCCCCACTCAATATAATCGGCCCTTCCCATGTGGGTTTTAAGCGAGAGATTGTAAATCATTTTGCGATGATGGTATTGGAGGCCAAAGCGGCTATACAAATCACCGTCATCGTTCCAATCGACTAAAAAGTAGTATCCAACCTGAACCGTAAAATATACCTTTCCGAAAATCAGATCGTAAGAAATATGTGTCCCTTGGCGGATATTGTTCAATTCACCCACTTTTTCAACTCCCTCATCCTCCATCCGGTCGAGAATGGAGGCATCGTAAAAAACATCCAAGCCAAGCCCCATCCTTTTGCGCCGAGTTATCATCACCCCGGCATCCACCGATATGGATGATATGAAATAATTATCGTTTGCCGCAGGATGAATTTCCTTCAGTCCGAAGGAGGATATTAGTTGAACATCAAAAAGTTTTCGGTAAGTGGTTGGTATCTTTATAGGATCGGATAAATTTGGTGCTTGTTTTACAGCATATTTTATCCCTACATTAATGGACGGTACATTAAAACCCAGATTCGGTTTTTTTATAGCTCCATTTGAATAATGGCTAATGTCGGCACCGAGCAGAAAAAATAAATTGTCGCGAAAGGCCCATTGCGTTTCAAGCCCCAAGTTCACGTATACATTAGTACCCGAACCTATGGCAATATTTAGGTAGTTATCATTCAAGTCAAAAAACTCTGACATGAAAGCTGTCCCGAAGGCAAAAGAATAAATTATCCTGAAGCGGGGATGCCTTATAATGGGAACCTTTATGAAACCATAAGTTGCATCGACATTTCCAAGTACTTTTGGCCATTTAAGGTTGGCATGGTAATACCCAATACCAATATCAGGGAACCGATACAACAGGGCCCATTCTTTGTCAACTATTGTGCGGCTAATCCGCAAATCGAAAGCCGGAATATGTCCGCGCTGCAAGTAGCGAATCGATTCGTGGTGAGGCCATATAAAACCATAATGAAACCGGCTTTCGAGATTATAAGAAGATGGGAGTTTAATCCCTCCTTCTGCAAATCCTCTACCGACTATCATAACCAACAGAATGACAAGACTTAACCTATAATAATTTATTCTATCCATACAAGCCACAAAAAAAGGATATTTATTGGGGAATAAAAAGTTAAATAGTTGCGGGAGTTCGGAGATCAAAGTTGAAGAGAAGAAAAGTTCGGAGTTGAAGATTTTAAAGTTGAAAAGTTGAGAAGTTCGGAGTTGATTACCCTATCTGCATTTTCAAGGCAGCTTAATAACCACGGAATTACTTCTTTACAAGAGATCAAGGATCAAACGGAATATCTGGCGATTGAGATAAGGTCCTTTTAAAATTTTATTTTTTTTTTGAGAGGTAATACCCTAATCGGAGATCATCCTTTAAACCAACATTCGGAACAATCCTCGAAATTCAATCTTCACAACTCAGAACTTATTAACTCGGGACTTCCTAACTCCGTCCAACAAAAAAAAAGCCGAAAGAACATGAGTCCTTCCGGCTTTCTACAGTATAACCAAAACTATTCTAATTCATTCTGAAATCTTTTAATGTAGCCATTAATTTTTTGCGTGTAAAGAAAATACGGCTTTTCACGGTACCTATAGGAAGCTCAAGCTGCTCGGCTATTTCTTTGTATTTAAAACCTTCAACGTGCATCTCAAAAGGCTTGCGGTATTCATCTTCCAAAGCAGAAATCGCCTTTAAAATCTCTGATGTCGAATACTTCGAGTCAGGAGAATCAAAGCCTGAATCCTGAGATAAATTAAGGAAATATAGATCTTTCGTTGAATCAAAAGTTGTATTTTGCTTCACAGCCCTGCGATAATTATTTATGAACGTGTTTTTCATAATAGTATAGGCCCATGCTTTTAAATTCGTCTTTTCTACGAATTGCTCTTTATATTTTAACGCTTTCAAAAATGTTTCCTGGAGTAAATCCTGCGCTTCGTTTGGGTTCGAAGTAAGGCTTAATGCAAAACCTTTCAGGTTGTTCTCTAGTCCAATTAACTGGTCATTAAACTCAATTGCTGTCATAGTGTCGTCGTTTTAAAATGTTTAAATTTTATACGTCAAATATAAAACAGATAATATAATCTTCAAAACCCAACATATAAATTTCACATCTTATTCATACCTTTTCTAAATAGTGAATTTTATTTACTCACCTTATTATGTGTGACTTTAATCAAGTATTTCATTACCTAATATAAATTAAAATAAAATTTAGATTTAACAAAACAATTCTGATTGTTCCATTATTTTAACATTTAGTAAAACATGATTTTTTCTCAAACTTTGTAGATATAGCAACATTTACAGCACGATACGTCATTTTTTTTAATGGGCATTGATCCCCTAATGTCAAAACTGACTGTTTCAACAATTGTTCTTTTATCAATTGATAATTGCCGAAAGCTTGCTTCCGCACAATTCTCAATTTGCAGAAGATAATTCAACAGATTCTCACTAAGTGAAACTATCGAAATTACATACCCAAATAGGCAAACAAATTTCAGCCACAGATTCACAGATTAGTATATTCAATGTACACAGATTTACAATTAAAAGTCAATATTTTATGTAGTTCTTCTACATCTGTGTGGATTGTAGAAATCTGTGAATCTGTGGCATTTTTCACAATCATTATGGGTAAGTTAATTCGATTCCATCACTAATACACCGAATGATTCAAATGATCAAAGTGGATAGCCAAATTTTGAGAGATCGCTTCCAAGCAAAACCATTAGCTTTCTATTTCCCTCTTTATAGTAATTTTCGATTTCAGGTTTCGATGAATCCGGGATAAACGTTTTTGGGGATGATATTGCCGAGAACAACCAACGATCGAGATAATTTTGGAAGATAAAGCGGAACTTCCAGGTACTAATACGTTTTGAGATCAAATGGGAAGGCTTATGTACATTATAGGTAAAATGATTGATCAGCCTCAAAAGCTTTACCGATATTCGTGACAACGATTTATTGGCATGTCGATGCTTTTTCCTTTCATCTAGGGCAAAACCATCTCCTATAAATGACAATAACCGGTCAATACTTTCTTGTTCATCAGTTCGTAATTCTTCTTGCAGCAGTACCAGCACATTTTCCTTACCAAATAAATCGAAGTAGTATTGTATCAAAGAATAATAATCGGCATATTCCCAATAGAAAATTTTGTTTTGGGCATTGAAAAAACGCTTCGGTTTAGCAACCCCACCCTCCTGTATATATTGTACATAGATCGATTCGAGCAACTTGGGCTGATTGCGTATGGAAATAATGATTTTTGTAAATCCCAGGTCTTTCAAGCGATCTGCGATACTTTTTTGGGTAGCCCCTCGATTATAAAACAATGAGCCAACAAGCCCTTCTAATGAAAATAATTGAACCCGATCGCTTTGGATTGAATCGTTCAACAATGTCCTGGTTTTACAGGTATCATAATCAAGTGGGGATTTATTGATTAGATCCTTGAATATCATGTCACATGCCGCGTAGCCAATAAAATCGACACCTTTTATATAAGGGTATATATTGTTCTGCAGAAATGTAGTACCTGTTTTATGGTATCCAATGTGTGCAATCATCGCTAATTAATTATTGGCCAAAGGTAATTGATTAAAAGCAACCTATCGAAGCACTCCCCTATTAGCTAAAAGGCTTTGCCAGATGCTTTCCTTTATCTTGTCTCCGGCAAACATAATCATCTCCAAATCGGCAGGTACAGGTATTACCGGATTGTCAAGCAAGGCTCGTGTTTCAGGCTTTAGTGCATTCAAATCGCCATTTGCAGTGGCATAGTGGGATTCAAAAATATGATCAGACTGAATCGGTACCGTTTTTAAAACCTTCATACTATGGTTGTCTTTATAAATTATTCTTCCTTGAATATGAATGTCCCTGCGCTGGATAACTTCTTTTACATTGCAGCTAATGTTCTTGTACTTTATATGTTTGATATCATTGCCGAGAGAATCCTTTTTCACATTGCCTTTGGAATCGTATTCATACTCCCATCCATCTTTGATCTGCATGTTTTCTGTGAAATTGTTTTGATTAACAGATTTGGGAGAGAGGATAATCTTATTCATTTCAATATCAACCATATAATCATAGTGGCGGCTGGAACTGCCTTTTTTATATTGCACCCAGTCGCTGTTCAAGCCTGTAAAATCATCGGGAATCAATTGATTTTGAAAAAGAGTGGGCAATTTAAATAAGGTCTTGTCTTCTACCCTTACCGACACATGGCTGATCCCATCCTTTTGAGCTACAGGGATTAGATCATCAACATTTTCGTAATTCTCATAAAAACTTTTCACCTTCTTCAAATCGTAATATGCCTGCCGGGCATCGAACCTATTTTTCGATTTCAAGAGAACCTGAGCATGGACATACAAATATTCGGCAGCCCTTTTCTTTGCAGCAATAATATCTGCATCATAATCGAACATCTCGAAAGTAAGACCCCCTGCGTAATTTATAGGCAAAACCGTTTTTACCAACTCCTGTCTTTCTTTTAAGAGAATGTATCTGTCATGGATTTCTTCCCACGATTCCGGCTTCCCTTCCTGCTTCAGGTATTTGATCCGATCCAAGTCCTTCGAGTTTGCTATTGGATATGACTTTCGTAGTGCCTCAATGGCCTTTTCATTATCGGGTTTCTTCCTGATCTTTTTCACAGCTTCAACCACAGCCTGATTGTATTGTCCATGTTTGGTAAGATACTTTGCCTGATTGCACGAAGGCAATAGAAATAGTACAATAAGCACAAGAATAAACACTCGTTTCATATACGCTGGCTAAAATTTACACTCATCAATTTAAGCGATAAAGATAGAAATTGAAAATGGAAACTTGATAATGGAATTAGAAATTGAACCTCCTTCAATAGGCTTAAATAAAATCAGTTTCTTAGTTTTGCACACTGAAAAAAAACGAGACAAAATGAGAATTACACATTTACTATCAGGATTAATCCTATCGACCATATTTTCTTCATGCGCATTGAACAAGCAAATTCAGGCAGATTATTCGTCCGGGAAAGCTTCTTTTCAGCAAGAAGACTATGCCCTTGCATTATCTCAATTGGAAAAAGTGATTTCGATGAAAGAAGAAAAAGGAAAAATAATTGATTTGGACACTTATTCCATGGCCGGCATTTCAGCTCTACGGATTGGGAACAATGAAAAAGCACGCACTTATCTCGAAAAAATTGCATACAACGAAAAGGTCGATTCAAGATCTATTGATGCACTTGCCGAGGTCTATCGAAACATCGATAACCTATCGAAAGAGATGAAAACGATAGAGTTATACCTCACAAAATTTCCGAATGGGAAGGAACTTTCTCAAATGCAATCGCGTTTATTCCAAACCTATATCGAAAGTGAAAATTGGGAGAAAGGGCTTTCCTTGTGGGAAAAATTTTCAGAAATCGACAAAGAAAAAACCACACACCTGGAAGGGTACCTAAAAATCCAACAAGCTATGGACAACGAAGAGCTTGCTGACCAAACTGCTGAAAAAATCCTATCAACAGAAAAAGAAAATACCATAGCATTGGAATATCTGGCAACCAAATATTATAAACGTGCCGAGGATTTGTACCAGATTGAAATGGAGGCTTATGAAAACAACAAGACCAATAAACAATACAAAATCCTTCTTCAGAAATTAAAAATCATTGGTTTGGATTTCAAAAAATCGCGCGACTACTTCGAGCGTTTATTTAATGAGAATAGCAAAGCGGAATATGCCACTTATCTCGGAAATATCTATGCCCGCTTGAACAACAAGGATAAGTCGGAGTTTTATCGGAACCTGGCGAAAGGGGGGCAGTAGGAAGTCCTCAGAGGGCAGTCTTCAGTAGGCAATTCCCAGTATGAAGCAGGAATTCCTCTGACTACTGTAGGATGGTTCGCACTCGGTCTCCCCTTGAAGCATAAGTGATTAATTTAAAAATCTGTGGAAATTGAATTTTATTGAAATTCGAAATTGCATCCAAAAAAAAATCCGGGAAGCAACCACCCGGATTTTTCAACTATATTTCTATGTATAACTATTTATCTAACACAAGCACACTACCTGTGGCTTTTTGTGGCTTTCCGTCCAAGTCGCGGTACATGATAATCCAGGGATAAGCACCAATTCTGGCCATATCCTTATTTTTTACCCGGCCATCCCATCCATGCCTGTATTCGAAGGTTTCAAATATTTTCTCGCCCCAACGATCATAAATTATCATGTGGAATTCATCCTCGTCGATGCCGAAAATCTGAGGTTTAAACAAGCGGTTTTCTGCCACGTCACTGTTCGGGTTAAAGGCGTTAGGTGTGTAAAGAATCCCACCTTCATTATAAACACGTACAGGTAAAGTAATGGTATCGCGGCAAAGCTCGCTGGTTTCAACAACCAGGGTAACATTAAATCGTCCCGTATCGGAATATGTGTGGGCTGTACCTTCAAGATGCCCGTCGTAAGTGTAGCCATCGCCAAAATTCCAGTAGCTGTTAATGTAGGGTATCGACAAATTCTCGAAGAATATTTTTGGTTCGAGGATACTCACCAATACAGGGTCGGCCCTAAAATCGGCATTAGGGGTCGGATACACCGTAATCATTCCATTAAAGCGGAAGTCGAAAACACATCCAAAAGCGGAAGTGGTAGTCAGCGCCACATCATACACACCCGATTTTTCATAAATATGGGTAGGGTTCCGCTCAACACTAAAATTATTTTCACCTATCTCGCCAAAATTCCAGGTATAAGTTTGTCCCGGTTCCGAATTCGCATCGAAGAAACTCACCTTGAGAGGTGCGCAACCATCAGTTACATTCGAGGCAAAACTATTATCGGGAATGTTCATCACATAAATTGTGACTAGCGATGTAAACGCCGGAGAGTTACAATCATCATAACCAACAACACTATAGGTAGTGGTCTCCTCAGGTTTAACCAGGAATGGGGTGGTAACTTCGTCACCATCGATAAAGCAGGTATATGGCCCTCCATTCCCACCTTCAAAATTGGCAAATATAACTGTGGAATCGCCCAGACATATCGAATCGGAAAGCACGGTAGCTAGAGAAGTTACCGCAGGATATAAGGTAACCGTAACCGGGGCAAAATTCGATTTGCAATTATTGCTGTCGGAAGCCTGCACATAATAGGTTGTTTCATTGATAGGTGATACCGTGACGTTTTGTGCAGAACCCAAGCCTGTCCAAGTGTAAGAATAGGGGGATATCCCACCAAAAGCTGTTGCAGACAAAGTAGTAGACTCTCCAATGCAAATAGTTACATCGACAGAAGCTTCTACCTCCAATAAGTCGGGCTCCTCAATCAATACACCTGTCTCAAATTCACAACTCTTTGAATCGTGTAGGGTCACCGTGTAATAGCCTGCATACAGGTTTTCAAGGTCTTCGGTTGTTTCGTCGTTCGCACTCCAAAGATATGTGTAGGGTGGTGTTCCCCCAACAGGATTCAAATCGGCAAAACCATTGTTGTACCCATAACACAAAATATCGTTTCCACCAATAGTTGCAGTCACTGGTGCAGCCGGCTGATAAATAGTATAAGATATGGTATCAGTGCAATAGGTATTATACGAAACGGTTACTGAATAAGCGCCAGCAGCCACACCCGCCAAGTTTTGGGTTGTGTTACCGGCATTCCAGAGATAATTGTAGAGACCAGTGCCTCCACTGACGGTTAAAAATACCAATCCTGTACTTTCACCATAGCAATCCACATCCTTGCCGGTAATTGACAATTCCAATCCAATTGGGTTCATAAATTGAAACGAAGTTGTATCGCTGGTGCAGGATCCCTGCACAACTACAAGGCTTACATCGTAAATACCTGCATCGGTCCAGTTTATTGTGTATGGGCCGCTTCCTGAGCCACTAATAATATTTGCCCCACTAAAATCCCAATTATAGGTAGCGAATTGACTCGCGTTACCGGTATAGGTCAGTGTCACCGCATCTTGGAAACAATGGAGGTCGGTAACCGTGAAATGAGATGTTATATCGAATGGTATAACAGTAATAGAATCGGAAGCAAGGCATTGGTTTGCAATAACCTCGACCCAATAGCTAGTTGTATCGTACGGCGTAACACTTACCGTTTGTGTGGTAGCACCATTGTACCAGAAGTATTCCCCACCGGGGTTTCCGGCGTTTAAAGTGATTGTGGATCCTGTACATATAAGAGTATCGTTGCCCAGTGGTATTACGGGATAACCGAAAATCTCAATCTCCTGAACGGCTGTATCCCCAATTCCACCCCTATAGGTAATAAGCATTACGTTGTAAAGACCTACATCGCTAAATACATGGTTCGGGAACCAATTCCAGGATATATTATTACCCGATAAAGGATCATCGAAATACCAAAAAGCCGAATCAAGGTTGAGGGTATCGGTAATAAAGAACTCGGTAGTATCGCCTACACATTGATATACATAATCGTAATCGGCAATATTAAAGAACGAAGAAATGAAGGTAGGCAAGCCTTCGCGAGAGGTTTTCCCCGCAAGGCCAACCCCGTTTTCCTGGAAAAAGCTATTAGCCACCCCAGCTCCGAGGTTATCGGGGTTATTGATTACACTGAGGTATTGTTTGGTGTAACGGGCAATATAAATTTTTCCATCGGGAGCCAACTGACAGGCACCACCATAAGCTGAATTGAGTGTGCCAACCTGCACTTGGGATGCCATGATTTGTGCCGGGGTTCCTGCTAAAAGGTTCCATTGAAAAACAGGCGTTCCCCAACGTTCGCTTCCATAAAGGATAGTGCCATTAGGCGAAAACTCCACACCATACGCTGAGTTATAATTGGCGGGGGTCGAAAAATAGCTGGTCAACTGACCTGTTGCATTATTAAAATGAAACATCTCGTATTTGTCGAGACCTTCGATAGCAGCACAAACAAATAAACCTTCGGGTGATGGCTTAAGATATCCCCGGGTTACATCGCTGCCCCCAGAATAGGTTGAGCCAACTGAAGAAATTACTGCTCCTGTTTGTACCCCTGCCCCTGTAACGAGATAGGTATTGAAATTCCCGGAATTCCACGGATGAGTTATGACCCATATCCAATAACCATTCGCATGGTTGACCGCCGAAATTTTTTCAGATGAAGGAGTAAACAGTAGCGTGTTTTTATTGCTCAAAATCACATTCCCAAGCCCGCCAGCAGCATTCATGTTCACCATAGAATACCGACACCCATTGGAGCCAATGTTTGCATCCACCGTAAAAATGACATAAAACTGAGGGTTCATCGGTATCGGTACGATTACACCCGATTGAGTTGCTGAGGGGTCGCCACCCAGTACGCCTCCTGGCGATGTGGATAATGTATTCGACATTACTGAATGGTTGGCATTCCAAACCGAAATCCCGTCAGTATAAAACATAATATTGCAATTCGGATCACTAATAGATGCACAGCCTTCGTTGGTTGTTAATGCTCCATTAGTGACAGCAACAGGTGCCCCACCACAGAAGGTAAGGCCCGCATAAGCACCAAAATACCAATTACTTCCTTCTCCTCCCTGGCCAAATACTGACAACATGATAAGGGAAAGGATCATGGTCAAAGATGATTTTCTAAAGGTTTTCATATATGTATAAATTTGTTTTCAATAACTTTTTTGCTAGACGAACTTAATTTTGAATAGTTGTGTGCAATTTAAAAAAAAATAATGATACTAGAAAAAAAAAGGGAAAGTCATTTAAGCTTCCCCCTTTTAAGTCTATTCTAGTTTATAGAACATTATCCATTTCAACAATCCTTCTATCGTAAAAGCCCATTTTTTTCTTATCTAACAACAGAGAATGATTTAATAACCAATTCATTATCTATAGTAAGAATTTTCACAAAATATATGCCTTCGGATAAATGTTGTGTATCAACCTCAACAGTACCATCAATATTCGAAAACTGAGATATGAGGCTACCAATGGAACTGTAAATTCTGATCTCCTCAATGCGCAGGTTATCCATTGCTATATAAAGCTTGTTTTGAACAGGGTTTGGGTATAGTAAAACCTGGTCAGCAATGCTTACTTCATCTACACCTACCCTATATATAACAACAACTTTGTCTGTTCCTGTACAACCAAATTCGTTGGTTACTGTAACCATATAGGTTCCGGGCACCGAAGCTGTGTAAGTTGAGTCTGTTGTTCCGTTTGACCATTCGTAAGAAACACCTGTAGCATTCGGGTCAAGTAGAACGGGTACACCTCCAAGGATAATCAATGTATCGTCGCTAAAATGAACGACAGGACTGGGATTAACAACTATATCGATGTCATCGGTAAGGTCGCCACAGAAGTGATACACTGTAAGTGTATATAAACCTGTTTGTAATGCCTGGATGGTCTGGGTTGACGCACCTGTCGACCAACTATAGGTTGCACCAGGATGTTCTGCATCAAGGATTATACTACCGTTATCGCAGAAAGCTGTATCGTTTCCTAGATCAAGATTCATATCGTACTCCGAGACATAGATAGAATCGGTCTGTGTTTCGCATATATTTGATACCTGTACCCAAACTACTCCGGGTGCACTTATTTCGGTGGTCTGTGTATAAGCGCCATTCGACCATAAATATACCGATCCAGGATTCAAGGCATCAAGCGAAAGTGACGAACCCGGACAGTAAACCTTATCGCCTCCTAGATCAACATCCATTTCAATCACATCGATATGGATAAAGTCGGAGTAGGTGCCACAAGCATTTGTAATATCCACCCCGTAATCGTCAGACTGAGTAATTACAATTTGCTGGGTCGACTCGTTGTTTGACCAATAATATTCCATATTAGGATATCCACAATCAAGGACGAAACCACTACACACCGCGGTATCGTTTCCAATATTCAGATTGAGCAACTCCTGATCTGCATACACATAAATATCATCGAAATTGTCGCCACATTCGTTGGTTACAGTAACAAAATAACTTCCACCTGCATAGACCGCAATTTGATTTAACATCTGTCCACTAGACCATACGTAGGTGCAATTAGGAACGGTAGCATCTAATATTCCGGGGCTCCCTTCGCAAATTGTAATATCGGGTCCAAGGTCGACATTCGGAATGTCCAATGGGCTAAGTATGATAGTATCTATCAAAACACCACAATCATTTGTAATAGTAACCGAATAAGTGCCTGGTAAATCTACTTCAATGGTTTGGGTCAACATTCCAGTCGACCATGCATAGTTTGCTCCAGGGTTATGAGCATCAAGGGTCATCAAACTTCCGTCACAAATATTTTTGTCGGCACCAAGAGGAACAACCAAAGGACTATCAAATTGTACATAAATAGAGTCAGTATCGGTACATAACCCATTTACAATGGTAACAGAATAGATTCCTGTGGAATATACGGTAATGCTTGGTTGGTTACTACCAGTGCTCCAATTATATTGCGAAGGACCATACGTTGTATTGGAATAGGTTGCATCGAGTACCTGCATACCACCCGCACATAAACCTGTTGTAATATCGACCCCAAGCGAGGCAACCATATTATTGTATTCCACATTCAATATATCAGAAACAGAACCGCATATCGAATCGACATAAACAGTGGCCGTATAGGTCCCTGGTTTGTCAATAAGATAGGTGGCAGTCGAATCGTAGAATGTTTGGGTGGCAAGTGCAGCTTCCCAAAAATAATCAGCTACGCCGTCTACCGCAAAAACATCATTGTACGATAAATCAAAAGTTAAGATCTCGTTGTCGCACAAGGTTACATCTGGACCTAAATTTACTTCAGGCAATTGAGAGAAATACACATCGGCATATACCGTGTCGTATAAGTTGTCGCGCTGTGTGATCAACTCAACTGTATAGACACCCCCAGCCGGATATATAAAATATATGGTATCAGCATTTGAGGTATAATGAAAGGCTGGGTTCGTTGTCGGCCAATCGAAATTCCAGTAGGCATTATCCAAACCTGCGGGGTTTGGGATAAAGAAAAATACGGTATCATTCTCACAATCGGTGGTGAAAGTAAACTGCGCAGGTTGGAAGAATGTAGCGATAAAGGTTGGTAAACCTTCATTCGAATCCTTAGCTGTAGACAGGTCGGGCCCTAGTAATACGGCATGGTCGACATAAGCGCACAGGCTACCAGCTAAGGTAGGTTCGTTTATACGTCCAAGGTATTTTGTGCCATCACGTGCCAGATAAATCTTCTGATCGGGCGCTAATTGCAAAGAGCCACCTGCAGAAGTACCTAATGTGGCAACTATCTGATGCGAAGCCTGTATAGTAGCGGGGATATAACTTGAAACATCCCACTGGTGAAGGTCGTTGCCCCATCGTTCGCTACCATATAAGAAATGTTCGTCGGCCGAAAACTCTACACCATAACAATCGTCGTTCATGGTATAGTCAAGTGTAACTACATTCGATAATTGTCCGGTTGAATTATTGAATTGAAATAATTCCCAAATATTCATCCCTTCTATCCCAAGGCAAACCATGGTACCCGAAGCCGATGCTTTCATATATCCACGACAATTTCCACTGGTTCCTGTATGGACTACCCCAATATTTGAAATAACAGGGGTGGTAAGCTGCACTCCCATACTGGTGACCTTATACACATTAAATTGGTTGTTTTGCCACTGATGTGTAATTACCCAAATATCCAAGGCATTTGAATGGGACACCGCAGTAATCTTTTCAGTGGACGGATTAAACAAGGTCACATTTTTCTCGGCAAGGGCAACATCTCCCATACCTGCGGCGGCCAACATATCTATACGTGAATAAGCTAAACCGCCAGATCCAAGATTGGCATCAACAGAAAAAATATAATAGGTATTTGGGTCCAATGGTTTTGGTACAATTACCCCCGATTGGGTAGAGGAAGGGTTGCCCGTTAAAGATCCACCCGGTGAAGTCGGTAGCGAATTGGGCATTACATTATGCAAAGCGTTCCATACCTTAATCCCGTCGGTGTAAAAAAGGAGCACACCATTTCCATCCGAAATAGTAGCCACACCTTCGTTTGTGGTGAGCTGGCCATCCATCATGTACATAGGGTCGCCGTTGGCCTGAAGCGTTACCCAGGTACATCCTGCATAACCTCCAAAATACCAGTTTGAACCTTCGCCAAGGAACTGGCCCCAACTAACAGTCGATACAAAAAGGAGGAAAGTAAAAATTAGCGTAGAAATTTTCGATTTCATATTTTTCAATTTTGGTTCTTATTTTTATTCATTTATTGTCGAGCTAAAAACATACAAAAAAAACAAAATTTTATGAATAACACATTAATTGTTAAGCATAAGAGTAATATTTAACATTATAAAGATTATTTCAATATATTTGTTCATCCCTGTTTTAATCAATTGTTTAAAGATATAAAAAAAATACACATTTGCTAAATCACAATAAAACTTTCAACCATGACAGCTTTCGTTTCAAGCGGGTTGCTTAGAAAAGTGCTTTTTTTTAAAAAAGTTTTTATTTGCAATTCATGCGTCATTTTGCTTTGCTGTCATTCGCTTTGCGTCATTCGCTTTGCAATTATAATTGAATAACTACCGAATGACCATCGAATGACCATCGAATGACCATCGAATGACAATTGAATGACTACCGAATGACAATTGAATGACTACCGAATGACAACTGAATGACAATCGAATGACAATTGAATAACAATTGAATGACTACCTAATGACAACTGAATCTTTACCAAAAACCTTTTCCCCAGCTATATATACAGATGTAGGTGCCTTAAGGGAAATATTTTTAGCGTTTGTCGTCAAAAAGTCTTTTTCGAAAATTACGAAATCAGCAAATTTTCCGGTTTCGATGGATCCTTTCACCTGTTCTTCAAAAGCGGCTTTGGCGGGCCAGATGGTAATGCTGCGCAGGGCTTCTTCGGGACTAAGAGCATTTTCGGGCTGGAATCCTCCATCTGGCCAGTTGTTCAAATCTTTTCTAAAAACAGCTGCATAATAGGTCAGCAGTGGGTTAATTTTTTCGATTGGAAAATCGGTGCCATTAGGAAGCCAGCCATTTTGATCCAATAACAATTTATAGGCATACGCAAATTTCACGCGCTCCTCCCCCAGCCTATCGCCTGCCCAATACATATCGGAAGTGGCATGGGTAGCTTGCACGGAGGGCACTATCGAATATCTTTTGAATAGCTGAAAATCATCGGGGTGCACTACCTGTGCATGTTCAATGCGCCATCGCAGGTCGTTTTCCCCTTTTAGGAATTTCCCATACAATTCAAGCGACATCCGAACCCCCGCATCACCAATGGCATGGATGTTAGCCTGGTATCCATTCTCGTAAGCCAGCTGGCATAGGCTGTCGTAATACGCCGGTTCGTGGAGAAGCAATCCTGTATTTCCAGGGTCATCGGAGTATGGTTCGATCATTTTAGCACCTCTCGAGCCAAGTGCTCCGTCGGCATATAGCTTAATGCTCCGAACCGACAATTTATCTGTAACATACACTCCATTTTTCACAAAGTGATCAATATTCTCCTCATTGGGACTAAGCATTGCATATACACGCATTTTCAACTTCCCCTGATTTTGCAGCTCTTCAATAGTTACTACCACATTCTTATCAATCCCGGCATCGCCAACCGAAGTTAGGCCGTGTTTCAAACATGAGTCCTGCGAAATTAAAAGAGCCTCGGCAATTTCTTCTTTGCTTGCTTCAGGGATCAATTCCCTCACTATGTCAATCCCATTATCGATAAGTAACCCAGTAAGCTGTCCATCTTTCTGGACATACTCACCACCCTCTATTTGAGAAGTAATATCCAATCCCGCTAGTTCCAATGCTTTTGAATTGGCCAAAGCTGCATGGCCATCGATGCGCAAGAGCAATACAGGTTTGTTGGGGAACAATTCGTCCAGTTTTTCCTTGTCAGGAAACTCTTTTTCGGGCCAGTCGTTTTGATCCCAGCCCCGGCCCTGCAGCCATTCGGGTAGGTATTTCTGATTATGTGCTACTACACGCTCAATTACTTCATCGAACGATTTTGTTCCACGCAGGTCGGCCCTCGATTGCACATTGGTGCCATACCCATAAAAATGACAATGGGCATCGTAGAACCCAGGATACACGACCTTGCCCCCGGCATCAATAATTTTTTCGGAGGTGAATTCCTTTTGAATATCTTCAGTACTACCTGTCTTTATTATCTTTCCATCTTTCACGGCAAGTGCTTCACACATGGTGAAAGCACTATCGACAGTATACACTTTGGCGTTTATCAGGATAAGATCGGCTTTTTTCATAATAGGACTACATGAGTTAAATAATGCAAAAATGGCAAGTAGTGAAATCAGGCTAAGTCTTTTCATATTTTAATGTTTGGGGCAAAAATAAGGATAAATGATGATTGATGATTGAAAAGCAGTATTCTGTAGGTTCTAAATTGAATTAAATATTTCAACTTTTAAATTGAACGCCCACTTTGCGCCATGTACAGAATTTAAGAATCCGTTTAAACCGTGTCATCTGTGCCTGTCCCGCTTTTTCGGTGTTAGTTATCCGTGTTCCATTTCATTTTTCGTGAATGACTCCCCCTAATAATTTGGTAGAAGCAAAAAAATTCTATACCACTTCTAAGACGCTGTCATCGTCCGAAGGACATGACAGCGTTTCCCCCCTTGGTTCATTCCTTTTTCCAAAATTGAGCTTCTGTGGTCAACTCAAAACCCAACCACCGCCCCTATCAGATGATCGGCTGGCAGAAAGCCCCAGAAGCGGGAATCGTCGGCATAATCGCGGTTATCATCCAACACAAAGAAATAGTTTTGTTTGAAGGTATAAGAAACAGTTTCTTCTCCATTAATAAACACCTTGCCAGAAATTAGCTCAAGGCTGTTGACTTCATATTCCTTGATAATCTGTTTATACAAATCGATGTTCCTGATATTTAAAGGCACTGTCCAGCCTTTTTGCGGAATTTTTACCGGGCCAAAATTATCGGACGAAAAAGCATAATAAGACGAAACGGGGAAGATATCCGCCATGTCGGAGGGTTTTCCTCTTAAAATTCGGAGACCGGAAACTCGCTCATCTTGACCCAGTTTTTCAGCCTGGTTTCGTGTAAGTGGGAAATCATACAAACCCACCTCATTCACTTTGCCTCCTTGTGCAATACCATATTCCTGAAAAAATTCTTGATTTAATTCACCCTCGTTGCTGTATAACCTGTATTTGAATTGTACCGAAGGAAATTTGGTTACTGCTTCCCTGTTTATAAAAATTTCTTTGTTGATAATCTGAAGTGTATCGCCTGGCTGGCCAATACAACGCGATACCATGTTTGGTTTTTGCGATATTTTTCGATCGTAAATTTTGGGGTAATGAAAAGCAATGATCTGACCATTTCCCGGTTGGTTTTGGGCAAATATTAGTTTTTCAGCAAAAGGGATTTTTATCCCATATTTGAATTTTGCCACCAACAGCCATTCCCCATCTTGGATTGATTGCTCCATTGCCTGGCCTTTCATCCGGGAAATGTCGAAACCAATCCCGAAAAGAAGGCCAAACAGAAATCCAGTGACAATAAATACCCATAAGAGCTTTTTATACTTCATTGCAGAAAACTAAATCATTCCCATCCAACTCCTTATACATCTCAAAGAGGCCATGGACGTGAAATTTCAAAGAAGTCCCCGATCCTTTAATTGATAAGAGAGCTTACAGTATGAAACAACCTGCTCCATCGGATTTTCCCACTGAACCAACCCTTATTTTTGTCGAGCGATAGCCAGACAAAAACGGCCTTCCCTACCATGTGGTCTTCTGGAACAAAGCCAAAGTAACGCGAATCGGCCGAATTGTGACGGTTATCTCCCATAGCCCAATAATAATCCATCTTGAACGTGTAGGAATCAGACGCAACACCATTAATAATTGCTATTCCATCTTTCAATTCAAATTTATTTCCTTCGTACACTTCAATGGCACGGCGATATTCTGGAATTGTTTGGGCGTTTAGCTCAACTGTCATGCCCCGCTTGGGTATAACCAGGGGACCAAAGTTGTCTTCGTTCCAATCAAAACGTAAACTGTGGGGGAATACACGAGGTGTGCCATTTCCTTTGGGATCTAATTTACGGGTAACCGAAACCACTACCGGGAACTGCTTAATTTCTTCTACTTGCTCGTCTGTTAATGGTAGAATATGACGGCCATTGGAATAACTGCTGATATAATCGTCGTAAGGGATTCCCAAATTGTCGAGTACTTTCGAGCTGAGTGGGTTACCTTTGGTCCGTACTTCGTAATTGTACTGCATACCGTGGCGAAATTCTGATTTCTCCCCATCAATAAAAACCTCTCCGTCGACAATTTGCAAGGTATCGCCAGGCAAGGCAATGCAGCGTTTAATATAGTTCTCGCGCTTGTCGACCGGGCGTGTAATGATATTACCAAATTGTCTTTTGTCTTTCCAAACCATATCATGGCCATAAGCCCTTACAAACTGGTAGTAACTGTGCCCCATAAAATTTGTCGCAACAGTATCACCTTCGGGGAAATTGAACACAATGGCATCGCCTCGTTCCACTTTGCCCAATCCTCCCAAACGTTTGTATTTCCACTGAATAGCTTCGCTATATGATTTAGCCTCTTTGGTAAGGGGCATTGTGTTGTGTGCAAATGGAAAAGATAATGGCGTATTGGGCAATTTTGGCCCGTAACTTACTTTGCTCACGAATAGATAATCGCCCACCATAAGCGATTTTTCCATCGAAGAAGTTGGAATGGTATAGGCTTCGATGAAAAACATGCGGATAAAGGTGGCTGCAATCACTGCAAAAATTATGGCATCGACCCATTCTATAACTACTGTTTGCTTTTTAACCCCTTTCTTTTTCCAGAATGCCCAATGCACTTTTTTGCTGATGTACATGTCGAAAATTACCGCCAAGCCCAATAGCAACCAATAATTCCCGACCCACACGGTCCACAAAATGTATAGGACAGTAATTAAAATAAATTTAAACCACTTGTTCTTCAAAAATTCTTTCATTTTATATATAGTTATCGAGTTCTGAGTTCAAAGTTTCGAGACACCTACCAAATGTCAACCAACACTCCAATATTTATCCATCGAAGCTTTATCGAAGGTGGACTCCAATTTCAAATTTCCAACAAATCTTTCATGCCAAAAATACCTTTTTTTCCTTTCATAAATTCGGCAGCCAAAATTGCCCCCATGGCAAATCCCTTTCGGTTTTTGGCGCGGTGCGAAATTTCAATGCAATCAACGGGCGAATCATAAGTTATAGTGTGTATCCCAGGCACATTATCAATTCGCCTTGCAACAATAGCTATTTCATTTTCCTTCGCCGTGGTATTGCAAACCCAGCCTGTCTTGTTTTTATTTTCTGAAATAATATCGTTGGCAAGCGATATGGCAGTGCCACTTGGGGCATCCTTTTTATGGATATGATGGATTTCTTCCATCGCGATTTGATAGTTGGGGAAGGTTGAAATAAGGCGGGCGAGTTTTCTGTTCACTTCAAAAAATAAATTGACGCCCAGGCTAAAATTCGAGGCATAAAAAAAGCCGGCTCCTTTTGCAACACAGATTTCTTTTACTTCATCCATCCGGGCCAGCCAGCCTGTAGAGCCTGAAACAACAGGTATCCCCAAATCGAAACATTGCAGGTAATTATCAAAAGCTGTTTCAGGTGTGCTGAATTCTATGGCGACATGTGCCTTTTTCAAATTCTCTTTCGAAGATTCCGAAAAACCTTCCTTATCGATTATGGCAACAATTTCGTGCCCTCGTTCATTGGCAAGAGATTCAAGTTCCTTGCCCATGTTTCCGTATCCAATAATTGCGATTTTCATCTTATAGAAAAATTTAAGGTTTGTTTCATGGGTGCATAGTTGGTTTCTAATGTTGAAAAAATCAATTCGGCATTTTAGAAATAATGTAAAAGTGCCGACTACTTTAATCGACCTCTAACAAAAACAAACATTGTTAAACTAAAAAGTCCCGATGACGGGACTTTATTATATTATGTCAGTAGTTTTCTACTTCAGAGCTTTCACAATAGCTGCAAAAGCATCGGGGTGGTTCATGGCCATATCTGCAAGGCTTTTCCTGTTAAGTTCGATACCCTTGGCATGTATCTTACCCATAAATTGTGAGTAGGACAATCCATGTATGCGCGCCCCTGCGTTTATCCGCTGGATCCACAGTGCACGGAAATTCCTTTTCTTGGTACGACGGTCGCGATAGGCATATTGCAAGCCTTTTTCGAGCGTGTTTTTAGCTACTGTGTAAACATTTTTCCTGGCACCAAAGTTACCTTTGGTTTGATCCAGTACCTTTTTCCTTCTTTGCTTTGATGCAACAGCATTTTTTGATCTTGGCATAATTTTACTTTTTTTTGAATGTTTAGCGTCCCGGTTCGTCCAGGATCTTTCGGCTAAGTCACTCTGTTAAAACTTTTTTTACTTCCTTTCGATTATTTCATGGCCAAACAAAGCTTGATGTTGTTCTCATCGGCTTTGTGAATTGTTGTAAAATAACCCAGGTTTCTTTTTCTCTTTGTGGATTTCTTGGTCAGGATGTGGCTTTTAAAAGCGTGTTTCCTTTTGATTTTTCCACTTCCGGTAATTGTAAAGCGCTTCTTAGCACCGGAATTCGTTTTCATTTTTGGCATAATTACATTTATTTGTGAGTACTTAGCGTCCCGGTCGTCCAGGATCTTTCGGCTAATGCACTCTGGTTTCTGTATCTAAAAAAATTATTATTTTTTGGCAATTGCTTTTGGCGATATGAACATGGTCATCCGTTTTCCTTCCAATTTGGGCAATTGTTCTACTTTTCCCACTTCTTCCAATTCCTGCGCAAAGCGAAGCAATAAAATTTCGCCTTGCTCTTTAAACAAAATCGAACGTCCCTTAAAGAATACGAAAGCCTTTACTTTAGCCCCATCTTCTAAAAACTTAATGGCGTGTTTCAATTTGAAATTAAAATCATGTTCGTCGGTTTGTGGACCGAACCTGATTTCTTTCACTATAATTTTAGTGGCCTTGGCCTTCAACTCTTTTTGTTTCTTTTTCTGTTGATAAAGAAACTTTTGATAATCGGTGATCCTACAAACAGGCGGGTCTGCACTGGGAGAAATCTCCACAAGATCCAGGTCCAAATCATCAGCCATTTTAATGGCATCCTTTATTGAATATACATCGGGGTTTTCTATATTTTCGCCCACCAACCGGACCATTGGCGAATTGATATAATTATTGATGCGATGCGGGTTTCTTCTTTCGACCCGTCCCCTATTTCCTCTAAAGCCAGCTATTTTTTTATCCTCCTAAATTTAATTATAAATTTTATTTTATTTCGTCAAGTTGGCTCTCCACCTCCTTGTTAATAAACTCAATAAATTCGCTTGCACTAAAAGTACCCACGTCTCCTTCTCCTTGCTTGCGTACCGAAATTGTTTGACTTTCAACTTCTTTTTCGCCTACAATTAGCAGATATGGGATCCGCATCAATTCGTTGTCGCGTATCTTCCTGCCTACCTTTTCGTTCCGCTCATCAATCAGGGTGCGAATATCGGAATTATTTAGAATATCTAAAACATTTTTTGCATAGTCGTTATACTTTTCGCTAACAGGGATTAACACAGCCTGTTCGGGGGTCAACCACAAAGGAAACTTCCCTGCTGTGTGCTCTATTAATACGGCAACAAAACGTTCCATCGAACCAAAAGGTGCGCGATGGATCATAACCGGCCTGTGTTTTTGCCCATCAGTGCCCATGTATTCTAGCTCAAACCGCTCAGGCAGATTGTAGTCGACCTGGATAGTCCCCAACTGCCATTTTCGTCCCAAGGCATCTTTCACCATGAAATCGAGTTTTGGCCCGTAAAAGGCAGCCTCGCCAGTTTCTATCAAATAATCCAACCCCTTTTCTTTAACTGCTTCAAGGATTGCCTGTTCGGCTTTCTCCCAATTTTCATCGCTTCCGATATACTTGTCAGGATTCTCTTTATCGCGGAGAGAAACCTGTGTAGTGAAATCTTTAAAATCGAGGGTTTTAAAAATGTACAAAACAATATCAATCACCTTGATAAACTCTTCCTTCAACTGATCGGGACGGCAGAAAATATGGGCATCGTCTTGCGTAAACCCACGAACACGGGTCAAACCATGCAATTCGCCATGTTGCTCGTACCGGTAAACGGTGCCAAATTCAGCATAACGAACTGGCAGGTCACGATAGGAATGTGGCTTTGATCTGTAAATTTCGCAATGGTGCGGACAGTTCATGGGTTTCAGCAAAAACTCTTCCCCTTCGGCTGGCGTGTTTATAGGCTGGAACGAATCCTTCCCGTACTTTGCATAATGGCCCGAAGTAACATATAATTCCTTCAACCCAATGTGAGGAGTAATTACAGGCTCATAGCCATATTTTTTCTGTACTTTTTTTAGGAAATTTTCAAGACGTTCGCGCAACTGGGCTCCTTTTGGCAACCACAATGGCAAGCCCATCCCAACCTTTTGCGAGAAAGTGAAAAGCTCAAGTTCTTTCCCTATTTTTCGATGGTCCCGCTTTTTTGCCTCTTCAAGCAGGACAAGGTATTCTTCCAAAAATTTTTGCTTGGGGAATGAAATACCGTACAAACGGGTCAATTGTTTTTGGGTCTCGTCGCCTTTCCAGTAAGCACCAGCAACCGATAAAACTTTAACAGCCTTTATTAATCCGGTGTTTGGCAAGTGAGGACCACGGCATAAATCGGTAAAATCGCCTTGCGAATAAAAAGTAATGGTACCGTCTTCTAAACCACCAATCAGGTCTACTTTATATTCATCGCCTTTATTATTATAGTAAGCCAAAGCTTCATCCTTCGACATTTCTTTTCTGACATAGTCATTTTTCAGCCTGGCCAGTTCAAGCATCTTGTCTTCGATTTTCTTGAAATCGTTGTCCGAGATTACCTGACCTTCAGGAAGATCTATATCATAGTAAAAGCCGTTTTCGATAGCTGGCCCAACCCACAATTTCACTCCGGGATAAAGATGCTCGATTGCCTGGGCCATAAGGTGTGCCGAAGAGTGCCAAAAAGCATGTTTCCCTTCGTCGTTGTCGAATGTATGCAATTTAATACGTGCATTCTGGTTGATCGGCCTATTGGCATCCCACAATTCTTCGTTCACCGATGTGGCAACAATTTCTTTGGCCAGTTGGTTCGAGATGCTCCTCGCTATATCTATACCGGAAACTCCTTCCGGGAATTCCTTCACTTGTTTGTCAGGAAAAGTAATTTCAATCATAATCGTAATCTTTAAAAATTCAAGCCGCGAAAATAGTCTTTTTAGTTGAAATAGGAGTTGGGGAATTAAGGAATTGAGGTGAGTAAGGAATTACGAAATTAAGGCAAGTCGGTTATTTTGGCAAGGTTTCCCTATCTTCAATGTTCCCCAATTCCTAAATTTCACAATTCCCTAATTACTCAATTCCCTAATTACCCAATTCCTAAATTACTCAATCCTCCAAAGGCACAAAGTCCGATTTTCTCATTCCACATACTGGGCAAATCCAATCGTTGGGAATATCTTCGAAAGCTGTTCCAGGTTCGATGCCAGAGTCAGGATCGCCTATTTCGGGATCGTATTCGTATCCACAGGTTTGGCAAATATATCTTGTCATAATAATTATTGATTATTGATTAATGTTGAAGCGAATCCGAAATCCTGAGCGGAATGTTATGTCCAGCCATCTGGGAATTCGTGAATGAATAAGTATTGATAAATGAATGATAATTTTGCAAACGAATTACCTAATTACTCACTCACCTATTTTACTTACTCTGCTAAAAGTATTAGCTTCCTTCGTAGCTAAGGTCTTCGAATTTACCTTCTGTTATTTCCTTTTTCTCAGTTAAACGAGTAACAGTAAACTTAAAAGTACCAGATATTTTCTGATTTGCTTTATCTACTTTCGTCAATACCACCTCCCCGTTCGAACTCACAAAAGCATCTTCGGATGACATGGATGCTGATGCTTTGTACATGGCAGAACACTGGGCAGCAGGGGGGCTGATCGAAAGATTGTATGTACCTTCATCGCTTCCCAAAATAGTTAAAATTAATATTTCGCCGCCGATTGATGTGCCAGTTATAGTAAAAGTTTCGCTTCCCAATGTTGTGACCCTAAGTGAAGTAGTCCAATCGATACCGTCAATTTTTGCTGTCATGGTGGGGAATATTTTTAGGTCGTCCTTTTTGCACGATGAAAAAGAAATCCCAATAAATAAAATCGCAAGATTTATAAGCCTGATGTAATTTTTCATTTCAAATGTTTAGATTTAAATAATGCCGCAAAGATAGAAGGAAATTATGGAAAAGAACATGCTTACAAATCTGCGGAATAATTACAACTGGAGTACCCAAAGAATTTCGTATTTTTCGACCCAATAAAATCGAATTACTATGGACGAAAATAAATACCCGATACCCTCACTTTTCAGGTCGTTTTTAACCGATAAGCCTATCGAAAACTGCATCATGTGCGAGAAATTCCTGCTTGATGAAGGTACTGAATATTTTATCGAGAAGGCTTTCAAGGATGATTATGTGGAAGTGGAATATGCAGTTTGTATGGACTGTGCCGAGAACATGAAAGGCACAATGTCGAAACAATCAATAGAAAATATCGAGAATTATTTCCGCTCCAATATGCAATTCATGCAAGAGCGCTTTATGAATTTCGAGGATGACAATTTCGATCCCGAAAAAATGCTGTCCCAATGTGCCATCACCGGCACCAAACGCGAAGACTTAAACGAATACCAGATAGCAGGCTTTTTCAATGGCTCGCATCTTAATCCGGCCACTATCCCTTTTCTTATAAGCGGCGAAATAGCCGAAGAGATAAACGGATTGCTTTCGAAGGAAACCAAAGGGGAGATCGATGGTTTTGTGGACGATTTTATTGGCCTTCCCCCCGAATGGCGTGAGATTTTGAAAACACACAGGCCTATTTTGATCTGAGGAACTGGGAATTGAGGAACGAGGTGAGTTAACCTGTCGAAATAACTTCCACAAATCGGCTTCATGTTTTCAGTCAATTATTAGCCAACAGATTTCTCACCCTCACATTTTGTTACACAAAATGGGGGGTTCGAAATAAGGATTCTGCATCAATCTATTATGCCCATTATTTCAACGCCTTACAAAAAGTTGTCATTGGTACCGAAGGGAGGAAACTGTTTCGTTCTTTTTGCTCATAAGATAATTCCATTTTGTGAATCTAGGGAAAGATATTTCCAAATTTTCACTGAGTGAGGAATGAGTAGGTAGTTTGGTGAGAGAGATTTGTTTATCAGGAATCAACAGTTAAAGTTTATCCTACGCTTAAAAACAAAAAAAATCAGGAATCCCAAACCTTTGAGACTCCTGACTTTCTAATCTTGTATAAAGCAGTTATTAAAGCTCTTTAAAAGCCTCTATCGGAACGATATGCCAATCCCGCCAGAAACCACATTGTAATTGGCATACGTATAATCCACATGAAAAGTGACCAAGGCTAGTTTTAGCCTTGCACCAACCATATACCTTAGCCCGTCGTTGCCATTAATTTCTATGTCGACAGGGTCGGTAATAATGTCCTCGTCTCGTAATACTTTGTACTCAGTGGTAGCGTAAGATGAATCGAAATCGTAACCTGTAATTGGGTAATCGCCAAGTACCTTAAAGGTTGTCACCGTAGTACTGAACCCTATTCCTGCATAAAAACAAATCACCGGTAAATCGACTGAAAACAGTAAATTTTCGGCAAGGCCCTTGGCTGTCATATCGAATTTCTGATTATCAAAATAATCAGGAATGGTTGTTACCGAATTAGTAGTTAAATCGTAAGGATTGCCAAAAGGTTGTAAATTAAGGCCGGCGGTGGTCTTCAATTGCGAATAGGCAGCCATAATAGAAAAATTCAAAACAGGAACCCTTTTCATAAAAGGGATATGTTGTTTCAAGTCGTATTTCAGGCCAATGCCCCACTGGCCTATTTCAAAGTCTTTGTCGGGGACGACTTTCATAGTTGGCATGTACCTACCCATTAATTCGATATTGAGCGGCAGTCCAACCGAAGCTTTGATCATAGGCAAAGGCAGAAAAGCATAACCCGAACCGGGTGGTGTCCCAAACGATGCTATTAGAATTTGATTGTTGGTAGCTGGAACCGTTTCATAATAACTTAACTGAGGGCCATTACTGTTATACCCCGCAGCGGTAGGAGCCATATTGTCAGTTGGATCGTCTAAGGTAAACTTAGTGAGATTGAGTGCACTAATGTCAAACTCCCGATCCTCTGTTGGAACGAACGAAGTTGTTGCGGTTAGTGTAATATCAAAGCCCAATGTATTATGTGTCTTAGCTGTATTAACCCAGCCTCCGTTTAGGTTTGCACCCAGGGCCTTGCCATAAGGTTCAAAATAAGCCCCAAAAAGAAGTTCGGCATCTCCTGCCCCAGCCTTTAAGAAATTGGTTAGACTTGATTGAGTAAAGCCTGAAACGCTTATAAGTACAGCACAAAAAATTGTTAGTAGTTTCTTTTTCATAATTTTAGAATTCAGTTTATTTGGAAATAAAAGTATAGTAAACTGATTTCAAAACAAAATTAAAATCGAAATAAAACTTCACAGGCCTAAAAAATGACCCTCATATTTACTAATAATCAATTAGTTCGGATCATATTTAGATCAATCGACCTATTGAAAGGCTGTGATCGTTGTTAACATTGACCAAAAAACATGGAAAATGAAACTATCTAAGGCTTTTAGCCGTATTTTTAGCTTAGTAGAATATTCCGATACGGATGAATAGAGAATGATTCAAATGTAAGGAACAACGATTGAGAGACTAGAACAATAATAATGAGCGAAACAAACAACATATATCACTTTGAAGATCCTTTTATCAGGAATAAAAAATACCCCAGGGCCGAAAGTATTTTTTCGTTCAATTATAAAAGTATTGACGAAATAAAGGACAATTGCATTTTCATCCTCGACACGCCTATTTTGCTATACCTTTATAATGCAAAGCTTGCAAGCATCCAGGCTCTACAAGAGGTTTACCAGGAACTGATTTCGTTGGATCGTTTTTTTATCCCGGCCCAGGTAGCCCGCGAATTTGCCGACCTGCGAAGTGATTACATGAAGCAATTGCAAGGCTTCATGCATACGAAACTGGAACCTATTCATCCTAAATTTGAGTCGCACCTGAATAATTTACCGGCCTTGCTGAAATCATTTCCCGAATACGAAGACCTAGACAGGATAGAAAAGGAAATTAGCAATGAGCTGGCGAATTTCAGGTTTAAAATACTTTTTACCGATTATCAGCAAAAATTGGACTCGCTACTGCAATCATCGCAGGCCTGGCTCGAGAACGACCCTATAACCAACATCTACAAAGAATTGTTCAAGAACCAGGTAGTGGTGGAATTGAACAACCTGAAGGAACGAAGAACAGAGATTGAGCATGAAGTCAATATCAGGGCCAAGCACCAAATCCCACCTGTAATGGATACTTCGCAAAACGATGGAGGCCTGGGCAACTACCTTAGCTGGCTAGTAATGCTCCAGCTTGGCAAAGACCTCGACACCAATGTGGTTTTTGTTACTTCGCCGGGCAACACCAATTGGATGAATCCTGGAAATGGGCACCAAGGATATGCCTATCACGAACTGGCTTATGAGTTTACTAACGAAACTAAAGGCCGATCCTTTAATATTATAAGTCTAAGTGGCTTACTTCGCATGTTTAAACTTGATCCCACAATCATAAAAGATATCGAAGAGATTGAAAAGAAAAATATTCACTAAGCAATGTTTACTAAGCGCATATTTTTAGCCGCTTTCAAAATACCTTTGCTGATTCTTTTTATTTATCTGATAGGGTTTGGGGTTTTGTCGGCACTTTATGTAAGTAAAATCCATGATTTCCTTGCAATTACAAAAACTGTAGAGCCCCAGGTTTTATTGGTTGAAGGCTGGCTCGATGAAAATTACATCAAGATGGCCGCTGATGAAATCAATAAACATGGGTACGAGAAAGTGATCACCACAGGGGGGAATTTGCCCGAAGCATTTAGGCTTCATACCAATGGTGGCCTTATTTATCATCTGAATGACATCCTGCATGAAAATGTAAAAAAAGCCATTACAACAATATCGCTAACTTGCTACGGGACTCCGGCTTATAATATTTACCCCCAGGTGAAATTGTGGGCGGACACACTTTTGCTTGCAACTTTTTTTGTTGAACGTGAACCAAAAAACTACTCATTTCAACTTCCTGTTACAATATCTGAAGTAGAGAGAATAATTATTGAATTCACCAATGATGCCTTCGATGGATGGAAAGACAGGAATTTGTTCGTTTTGAACCTATTGGTCGATGGTGAGGGAATTGGTGTGCGACACAAGGGGGTTTATTACGATAGGGGCAAATTGGACGGAAAAGAATGTGAGCAAATCGATGCCAGCAATTATGCCGATCAAGCCAGGAAGCTCCTTATTATTTATGGTATTGAAGAAAGCCGGATTGTTGCCATCCCTGCCGAAGCTCACAACAGCAATCGTACATTAAGTCATGCACTAGCGGTAAAAAAACAGATAGGGAGAATAAATTTACCGATCCATTCTATCAATATTTTTACGAAAGGTACCCATGCCCGCCGAAGTTACATGGCCTATAGAAGAGTATTGGGTGATGATATCCATTTTGGGGTGATTTCGAAACCATCAAATACTTACGATCCAGAGCGATGGTGGCGGTCGCGGGTGGGGACTATGTCGGTTGTTTACGAAAGCTTAGCCTATATTTATTATTGGGCAGTTTTGTTTTTTGTTTGAAGTTGAAGACCTACCTCAATCCTTTATACAGCGGAGGCTACAGGCATGAATAGTCGAAAAATAATTACGTGATACGCCTGGCCTTTGCGCGCTAACTTTTCGATACCAGGCCAATCCGGGGGCTTTTAGGCTGGATGTCCAGAAAATAGCGAGTTCGGAAATGGTCAGAAACAAGCCCTCATCGCTGCGATAACCTCCAAAAGTGGCCTCAAAACCAGAACTGTTACCCGCCAAAAGCTTTTGTCCAACTTCCCGACCACGCCAGTTTAGGTAGTCGATCGAATCGGCTTCAATCCCAATCGTAAGTTCAAGCTCCGCCCATTCATTGTTATCGGGCACATGCCAACCTGTGGGGCATATTCCCTGTTGATCTACTGAATAGCCCATCATTTCATCCCAAGTGTACAAACCTCCATGAAGTTCACAATTATCAGGATTGTTTTCGAAACAATATTTTTCGATTTGGCCATTGTCGGCAGCTTGTGTGTTAAATTCAACAGAAGTCCCAATATTCAGGTTTTCGGACATCCAGCACTGTTTACCGATCCTTACGGCTGAATACATTTGATTATCGCGTGAGTCAACAAAACGTCCGGGGCAATCAGTTTTATCTTCGGATAATAGTGGAGGTGTTGTTGTGTTTAAAAATTTGCTTTCGCAGTTGAAATCTAAGTTGAGTGGGGAATAGTTAAAAAACAGAGGGGTCTTAATTAGCTGTTTCGTGTATTTGGGCACAAGTGCACTACTAAAACTTATACAGGTGACACTTAGCAATAATAACAGCGATATTTGAAAGAACCTGTCCACTCTTACACTTTGTTTTTCTATGTTTCTAATTCTCAGCAAAGTATTCTTACTTTTTGAAATGAAAGTTTTAAGCGATTAAAAATAGACTAAAAATTTGAACTATCTTGGCTACACAAGGCATTATTACACGAAATAAGAACAAAACCTGATGAAAAGGCAAAATTGTTTGACAAACTGGTCGAGCACATTGTTATCAGTTTTATGCCAATGTAGAAAACTGATTTTAACAACTAGATATACTGACACATAGCATTCGCCATAAATTTGGAATAAGCGGTATCGATCAATAAAATGTACCTAATGTAATGGGTTGAAAGCAAAAAATCGAACTTTTCTGAAAAACAACGTATAAAAGTAAGATTAGTAGATAAAATGAAAATACAAGCTTCGGAACAATATTATGAAATATAGAAAAAGCAACATTGCTTCAGTTATGCACTGGTTTATAATCAGTGTTGTCGCACTCAGTTTCACCTCTTGCTTATCGAGCGAAAAATTGACCTATGTGCACAATGGCGACGATTTTAACATCAAGAACAGCTACTTCAATGAACGTCCCGCTCGAAAGGTTCGCCCCTACGACGATTTGTATATCAAAATTCTGAGCATAGAAGGCAAGTCGGTGGTCAGTTTGCTCGATGCAGAAAGCGGACAGCCCATGATCGGAGGGATGAATTTAATTTATTATCAGGTAAACGACTCAGGCGAAATCAATATCCCCTTTATCAAGGATATTAAAATTGGAGGGCTTTCCTTATCGGAGGCCAAAAATCTTATTGAAAAGGAACTTTCAGGATACTTGGATAAACCTTCGGTAATTATCAAATTTGTCAACCTTCAGGTAACTGTGCTGGGCGAGGTAAATCATCCAGGCACTTTTCCCTATTATAAGGAGCCCATCAATATTTTTCAGGCAATTGGTCTGGCTGGCGATATAAGCCAATATGGAGATAAGTCGGAAATAATAATTCAGAGGGAAGAAAACAACTTGATCACGTACAACACTGTCGACCTGACCGATAAGAAAATAGCCGAGTCTTATTTTTATTACTTAAAACCCGGCGATGTGATTATTGTCCAAAGTGTTGATGCAAAGTTTTATGGCAAAGGGGCCATCAGTTACCAGACAGTTTTGACCACAATAACCACCCTTTTGGCTGTGCTTTATTTTTATCAATCTCAAGTATATTTACGGTGAACCCATCAGAAGAAATATTAAGCAAGAAAACCGATTACAGGCTTGTCCTCTTCAATTTCCTGAGGTACAAATATCTGTTTGTGGCTTCCGTGACCTTGTTTTTTATAGGTGCTTATTTTATCAACAAACTTACCCCCACGGTGTATCAAAACAGCACAGTCCTTTTATTTTCGGGTAGCAATAGCGATTTCGTTTTTGATGGGGAGAAAAGCGTGCAAGGATTGAAAGGTCGTTTTTCTGCCAATGAGCTAGAGAATGAGATAGGCATATTGATGTCTTATCCTCTTGTAAAACAAACTCTTCAGAAATTAGATTTTGACGTGTCGTACTTTCACGAGACAAACATGATCCCAAAAATCACATACGCAAAATCACCCTTTATCATAACCAAAGAGTTGTACAAATTTTGCCCAATCTCGGTTATTTTCGATCGGGAAAAGCCTCAGCCCCTGGCATTGCCATTTACTGTAGAATTTCTGCCCAACAACAGATTCCGGATTACTGCTTCGGGCACCGATATTATCATGTTCAGTTATTTGACACAAGAAGAATTATCGTATGGCAATGCAGTATCCCTGAATGGGGAGTATGAATTTGGCGAGGAAATCAGTTCTGAAAATTACAGTTTTAAAGTTATGCTGAATGAGAAATTTGCAAATATGGGCAATAATGAAGGCCGTTTGTATTTTCAATTCAACCATACAAATTTTCAAACCCTAGAGTTTTTATCTGCCTTGATGGTGTGGCCACAAAGCATGAATTCGACCCTTGTAAGTGTGGCACTCCAGGGACAAAATAAAATTAAGATCACCGATTTCTTAAACACATTTACTGAGGTATATTTAGAACAAAACCTTGAGCGAAAAAACAGGATGGCTGTCAATACGGTCAACTTTATCGAGCGCCAGATTAAAGACATTTCCGATTCCTTGCACACCACCGAAGGCCAACTTCAGGATTTCAGGACTATCCACAAAGTAACCGACCTAAGTTTTCAGGGGCAAAAAATTTATGATCAACTCATGGAACTTGAAAACGCAAAGGCCCGGTTGCTGATGCAGGCTCAATACTATGAGTACATTAAGGATTATTTGACCGATAATCAAAACGCATCGGACCTCGCAGCGCCCTCCTCGATGGGAGTTGAGGATAAGGTACTTTCCGAATTGATTTCCAAGTTTATTCTCAAAGCTGCCGAAAGAGACAATCTCTCGAATAATTCGAGTAAACAAAGTATTTTTATGGGTGGTATTGAAAAGGAGATGCAAAACCTGCGAAAAACCATTCTCGAAAACGTGTCGTACAATTTGTCGACTACACAAATTTCGATTAATGAAATCAATGGCAGGTCTGCTACTATGAGCGCTCAAATAGCACAACTTCCGCAAACAGAAAGAGAACTGTTTGGTATAAAACGAAAATTTAACATTACTGATGCCATTTACACTTTCATGCTCGAAAAATTGACCGAGGCTCAAATTTCAAAAGCAGCCCATACCGCCGATTGTGAGGTAATAGACCCGGCCCGCTACATAACCGTATCACCCATTTCGCCCAAAAAAAACAAGACCTACATGATTGCTATTTTTCTGGGCCTGCTGTTACCCTTCGTTTATGTCCTTCTAAAGGATGCCTTAAACGATAAAATTTCGAACCGACAGGATGTTGAGCGATACTCCAATTTACCAATTATCGGCCAAGTATTGCACAACGACTTAAAAGATAAGCTTGTACTGGCTCACTATCCCGATTCGGTAATCGCAGGCTCCATAAGGGCAGTGCGCACACATATCCAGTTATTATACAAACCCGAAGAGCAACAAATTGTGCTAATAACCTCATCGTTGAACAACGAGGGCAGAAAGCTGATAACGGCCAATATAGCAACCGCTTTCTCTCTTTTTGGAAAACGGGCGGTTCTCATGAGTTTCGATTTACGCGATCCCTCCTTACACGAAATTTTGGGTATGAACAATACCGTTGGCCTAAGTAATTATATTGCCAACAAAGCCACATTAGAGGACATTGTACAAAAAACTTCTATTCCGAATCTTGATTTTATTTCAAGTGGCATGATGATAAAAAGTTCGCTCGAATTGGTTTCATCGGGTAAAACAATTAGTTTGATTACCAAGCTGAAGGAGATGTACGACCATATTATTATTGACACCTCACCAATTAGCCTGGTCACCGACACCTATCTTTTAATGAAACATGCCGACGTGAACATCCTTGTAGTACGGGAAAACCATACTAAAAAATCGGTATTTTCGGCAATTGTCCAAAACATTAGAATGAATAAAATTCGCAATGTGGCTATATTGCTGAACGATGTACGGCCAAGCAGGAATCCTTTCGAATATGGGCACGAATTAACTTATCTCAAACAAATTGAACCCAAACGCAGAATAAAAGACATCTTTTTCCAGAAGGACTAAGAGAAAGGTTATTCGGTTCGCGACAATCGGTGGTCATTCGGTGGTCATTAATTTGTCATTAGGTTGTTATTCAAAGGTCATTAGGTAGCCATTAAATGGTCATTACGTGGTTATTTGGTGGCTATTCTATAGGAAGTAATCAGAACAACAATAATTGACGCGAAGCAATTTACTATTGCATGACGCGAAGCAAATGACTCTTGCATGACGCGAAGCGAATGACCATTGAAAGACGCGAAGCAAATGACAAAAAATTAGCACCTTGCGGATATCGCTCGAATGGAATTTAAAATGGTACGTGTATTTTCCACAACTACATTGTCTCCCGAACTTAGGCTCATATTGCTCAACCTTCTTCGGATGCGTAATAGCTCTCCCCTGTCCGACAGGCTTTGGATTAGGAAATTGCTCATTACATTGTCGATAAGATCGATGATCTGACTTGCTGTTTTCATAATCTAAGGGTGTTAGGTTAAAAATCTGTAATCGTAAAATATTCTTTTCTCTTAAATTCAAAATAAATGAAGTGCGAAAAATCCTGAAAGTCGCACTTCATTTTTTTGCCTAAAAACAATCTACCTGAAAAAAGGAACTTTAGTAAAATGCTTTATCTATATAATGTGATTGAAACGCACTGTCAAAATTAAGGTACGCTCACATAAGGATAGTAAAAGGAAACCCTACATTGCCTCTACAAAGGTATAGACATACCCTCAAAGTGATAAAGAGCAGTGTATTAAAACAAACTGTAATTAAATGTAAATATGTATGTTATGAAGTAAAAAATATGAATTTAATTCTATTTCACAAAATAATAACCACTTCAAAAGAAAAAAATGCAAATTATATTATTTTCCTTTAAATCTTCCTGTGCTATCATGTTCCTGGAGATTGAACCGTTCAAGGATCGAGTCATCGTTTATTTCTTTCGAGAGCGATTCGATAACTGAAATGGGCACATCGAACAAATCTAAAATAAGTAACCCATCAAGGGCATCGTTGAATTTTGGGTCGATATTAAAACCTATTATTTTAGCATTGAGCTTAATGTACTTCTTCAATAAAACCGGCATACTATATTTAGGCTCAATATCCTGGATCACTTTATCGAGCCTGTTAATGTCGTCATTGGCGTTTTCAAGAAAAATTTCTTTGTCCACATTTATTTCTTCTTCAACCACAAACTCCTTCCTCGGGGTAATATATTTTGCTAATTCATAGTTGTAAAAGTTTTTCATCACAAATTCAACCAGCAAGCCTTTCGAAAATTTCGAGAATTCGTTGCTGATGCTTACTGGTCCAATTAAATATCGGTATTCGGGATGTTTCAAAAGAAAGTACAGGATCCCCTTCCACAATAAGAACAACGACAAGGGCTTACGTTGATATTCTTCAACAATAAACGAGCGTCCCAGCTCTATCGACTCGTTGAGCAATGGGTACAAGGGCTTTGAAATACGGAAGAGGGTCTGTATATAAAATCCCCGGATCCCATAATTGGCGAAAATGTCTTTCCCTTTTCCAACCCGATAGGCACCCACAATTTTCTTAGCCTCATCGTCCCAGATAACAAGCTGGTGGTAATACAAATCGAATTCGTCGAGGTCGGAACTCCGGTTAGTTCCTTCGCCAACCTTCCTAAAAGTAAGCTCCCTAAGGCGACCAACTTCGATAAGGATATTCGGGATTTCAAACGAAGGGGCACAGAAAACTTTATAATTCTTGCTTTGGAAAAGAAAGTAATCGCCACCGATTTTCTCAATTTCAATCATAATTTTTTCCAGGGGCACAGAAGGGATCAACTCTTCTTGTTTTTTGCTTCGTTTCTGCGATCGCCTGAAAAACTTTTTTACTTCGAGAGGTGTGCCAAGGGCATACGTTTTGGCACGGAGAAACCTACCGTAACGCGACAGTTCATTAAATTCGTCCTGGTCTTTTACAGGAATCGGGTTGCCAATCCTTATATGGATTATTTTTTTCTTTTTGTTCAATAATTCAGAAGGCAATTTCGCTGAGCTAAGCAATGGATGGATTCTGCCAAGAACATGAAAAAGCCTGCTATTGCTGCCTTGGAAATAAATCGGGACAACTGGGATTTTGGCGTGCTTTATAAATTTCAATGCTGAATTTTGCCATTGTTTGTCACTAACCTGCAAACTGTCGTTCTGGTGCGTGGAAACATCGCTTGCCGGGAAAATCCCCATTGGGTAACCCTCGTTAAGGTGGTTAAGGGCGAGTTTTAATCCAGAGTAACCTGATTTGTTCCCAATCTTTGTCTCGAATGGGTTATCTGGAAATACTAGATTTTGTAATGGGTCCAATTTCTGAAGCAGATAATTGGCCATCAACTTATAGTCTGGCCTGACCTCACAAATCAACTTCATCAATAAAATCCCGTCAATCCCACCGAATGGGTGATTGGATATGGTGATAAAAGGGCCTTTTTTAGGGATACGGTTCAGTTCATCGGCCGATATTTCGTATTTGAGTTCTAACTGGTCAATTAGCGCATTCAGGAAATCGACTCCATTTTTTTGATATAGAGCATCGTATACCCTGTTGATTTTGTTCAACTTTAAGACCTGCATTAAAAGCCTGGCAATGATTTCGCCACCAAAGCCATTGATTTTCGATACAGCAACAATATCTTCTGGGTTTACAAGGTTCATTCCTAATCTATTTGTTTCCATTAGTTTATCCCTACTATTCTTGATCTCCTGCCCGATGTTTCTTTCTATGTTAAATTCATCGACCAAAATTTTTATGTCGATCAATTATTGACAGACAAGTATAAGAAAAATTATGCCTAAAAAATGTTCTGTAACATAAAAAAGTGAAGCCCTATTTTTTACTTCAAAATACCTGAAATAGAAATTCATTCATCGCCTAAAAACCACAAATCATCCTGAGTTTTTCCGTTTGAACTCCTACTTTCATAAAATTATCAACGTTCACAGCCTCGCCATCGATATGGATTTCTGTACTACCAGATGTCTCAATTTCTATTTCACTTACCAGATGCCCAACAAAATATTTACTTTTATGAATCCGCTTGGAAACAAGGGAAAGAACTATGCCGGGCGCAGCAAAAAGGGGAAATGGTTTCAGGATAGAAATATCAATCAATCCATCGTTTAGGCTTGCAAGAGGCGCTATATAAGCATTGTTCCCATATTGCTCGGAATTGGCAAAACTCATCAAAAACACTTTTTCCTGAAAAGTTTCATCCTCTATTTTATAGCTAATTTCAATTGGTTTGAAACGGCTATATGAAATCAACATTGCTTTCATATAGGAAAGCAATCCCCTTTTATCTTGTTTTTTGAACAGATGGGCAACCTGTGCATCGAAACCAAGCCCGGCAACATTAATGAAAAAGAGTTCGTTCAGTTGAAGGGTGTCGATGTCCATTGTTTTTTCTTTTACTATTTGAAAAAGAGCTTTACGGGCATTCATCGAAATTTTCAGACTACGGGCCAATCCATTGCCCGATCCACAGGGGATAATCCCCAGTGTGCAATTTTTCCCGACCAAGGCGGAACCCACTTCATTGACAGATCCATCGCCCCCCACAGCAACAATGCAGTCGAAACCATTTTCAACTGCATTGTTTGCAATTTCTTTCGCATGTCCTGCGTATTCGGTGTACTCAATATGGTATTCAAGTTTCGATCCCTTGAATACATCATGGATTACTCCAAGCAGTTTTTCTTTCCTTTTGGTCCCCGACACAGGGTTTATTATGAAAAGAATCCGTTGCATAATAATTTAGTTATTTCCGAGGATCAGTGGTAGGCCTTGGTCGCCACCACCAACAACAACAACTTTGGTATTAGGCGATTCGGCAAGTTTCAAAGTTGCATCGATACCTTTCATTGTTAATATGTTCTTTGTCAAACTCTGGCTAAGGATGAGGTTGTAATTCGAGATACCTTGTGCTTCAATTTTTTTCCTCTCAGCCTCGCTTTTCTCCCTTTGGAGTTTAAACTCATAAGCCAATGCTTCCTGTTCGGTAGTAAGTTTCGATTCAATGGCATCTTTAATATTGGCCGGTAGGTTAATTGACCTGATCAACATGGCCTTAAGTTCAATATTATTGCTTTTAAGGATTTCTGTTGTTTCGCTGATAATCGATTCTTCAACCTCCTGCCTTTTTGTTGAATAGATTTCTTCGGCATTGTACCGGCCCATTACCTTTCGTACCATGGAACGCACTTCGGGGATAACCAACCGGGTAATATATTCCTGTCCAAACACCTCGTGTAAAAACCCAATCTTATTATAAACAGGATTGAATCGAACCGACATGTCCACATTGATAGAAAGCCCATTTTTGTCAAGAACATCCATCATTTCTTCGCGGGTTTGCTCTTTTACGGTGTACACAATAAAATCGTTCCAGGGTGCTACCACATGAAAACCAGGCATGAAAATATTTTCCTTGTCCAAGCCTGTGGTAAACTGTCTGAAAATAATAGCCCGTTCGCCTGGCTCAAGCTTAAAAAACATACTGCTGCTGAAGAATATTATTACCACAACAACCACTACTGCTCCTATCAAAAGAGATGAAAATTGTTTATTCATTTTATCAAATTTTAAATTATCAATATTAATTCTGTAAAAATACGGGAAATTCCCTTAGTAAATGAAAAAATCGTGACGAACTTCTGTTGAAAGCATTACAGAGCAAACTGACGTACATCAATTTTGAGAGTTTTCAGGGTGACAGGCTTTTCAATATCGTTTATTTTCTTAATTTTGAAGGATAAATTTTACCCGATTCGATGTTTCAATTAACCTACATACGATCATGCAAAATCGCAAGCCCAATGTTTGTAGAGAGAGAGAGAGAGTAGCTCCATCCTTCTTTTATTCTCGCAACTTTTTCATGCAACCCAAAAGTTCTTTGACATTACCAATTTGGCTTTCCAATTCATTTCATCTTTTGCCGTCACCTGCAAATTTTCAAAACATTTTCATTCCCACCAGGCATACAAATCCAATAAATTCATTTTTGTGCTTGGGAAAAATAAGTTCGATATGCCGGGCCGGGTTTTCCCTTAATTTTTAACTTGGAAAACAATCCGGCCGCCCTCGCAAAATGAAATTTATTTTTTAACTTAAAATTGAATCGTATGAAAACAAAATGTTTTTTAATCTTAGCATTATTATTCATTGGAATAATGGGATATTCACAGACAGATTTACTTTATTATTATAATCTTCTTAATGTTCGGTACCACGTATATATTGTATATGAGGAAAATGGAAATACCTATCAGGATAATTTTAATATAGAACCATATCCGGCAGCAGGAAGTGATGGTATTTATTCAGGAGGTATAACTACTGGTGCAGAATTAATAGAATTTAGGATAGAGCCAACAACTTGCGCTGGACCTTGGGTAACATTTATGGGAGGAACTGCCGATTTTCTTCAAATTGAAGATTGTAGCCAATGTGCTTCGGGTGACGCTATGGCTGGATACGATGGCTATGTCGGTAATCCATCCGGAGTTGTTGGCATTAGATGTAAACCATAATACTAAAAGTAATTGAAATTCTACAACAATTTGATCGGTATAGATAATAATACATGATTTATAGATTTAGTAAGCAGTCTCCAGTTGGCAATCTATGCAAGGAAGCATTAGCGTAGTTGAACTGCCAACTTTGGTCTGCTTACTCTCTAACTTTATATAAAATAGGATATGATATGGATCTCCGCTAAATTCGTAGGAATACTTTCATATATTCACTTTTACTTTTTTTTACTAATTCAAACGACATGAAATACTTAACTATTATTTTTTTAGCACTGTTAGTCAACACCGGATTTTCCCAACTCGTGTTCGAGGACATTACATCGCTGACCACCGGGAACAGTCATCTTTTGTCCAATAATGTCCACCATGTTTTGAAAGATAATTCAGGCAACCTTTGGATACACTTTCTTGAAGGGCTTGCAAAATACGATGGGCAAAACTGGGAATATTTCACCCCTAACAATAGCCCGGTCCCGGAAGGTACCACCGAATTTGGAATCGATTCGAACGATAATATTTGGGTAATGGGATATGAAGAAATTCTCAAATATGATGGCATAAGCTGGACCTCATTCTCCAACCCAGGGTTCATTGCATTATATTCTCATAATTGTTGTGCCGATACAAGTGGCAATATGTACTTTGCAACTTCACATAATGGTGTGGTTAAATTTACCGATTCGGTGTATGTTTTTATAAATAATAGTTCAATAGGTTTATATAGCGATGATACACATTGTATTTATATTGATAATCAGCAAAAACTATGGGTTGGACACAGTGGAGGGATTTCGGTTTTCGATGGAACAAATTGCTCAATAATTGATACAGTTTCTTATGTTTACGGTGCAGTAAAAAGTATTACACAGGATTCATTTGGAAATATCTGGTTTCCAATCACTGACGGAGTAGTTAAATATGATGGAACTAACTGGTCTTCAATACTCCTTGCCCCTTTCTTTGGCACACCAACAGTGAATATTGAGGCTGTATCATGTGGAAGCAATGGTACGGTATGGGTCAAATCCCTAAACCAGGGAGCTTGTTATTTTGATGGAGCAAACTGGACTTTTTTTGGTTATTACCAGGGCCTGAATACAAATTGGATCCATAATATCTATTGTGACAACAACGATAATGTTTGGATTTGTACTTGTGACATGGGGATTAACTTATACGAAAACCAGCAATGGACTTATTGGAATTCACTCGACGGTTTATCAAACAATAGAATCATGTCGATTGCATGTGCCACCGATGGCAGTCTCTGGCTTGGGACTGATTATGGGACAAGCAGGTATGATGACAGCAATTGGACAAATTATAAATATAGAAAACATGAATATATAATTTGGAGTATCGACAATGGTATTGGCGATAAACTTTGGTTTGGTGGTAATTGTGGGAATAGTTCTTTGGAAGCAGCATTCTACCTTGATTCGAATTGGGTGGAATTTGCAGGATCGTTTGCATTAAATATTTTGCGGTGCCCTGTTTACCAAACCCTCGAAGAACCAGGAAATATAATCTGGTTTGCCACAGATAAAGCCCTTAACAGGATGGAGATTATCCCTAACCTAGACCCACAGTGGACAGTTTATAAAACACAAGATGGTTTGCTCAATGATGAAGTTAGGGCTGTTTTACGCGATTATAATGGAGACCTCGTGATTGGCACCTGGGGTGGTATCAATAAATTCGATGGAACCCTTTTCACCGTGCTCCCCTTACCGGCAGGTGAGGTGCTTAGCGAGCATATTACCGCTTTACTTGAAGACCACCAAAACCATCTTTGGGTAGGTACAACAAATGGTCTCGGTATCTATGACGGCCAAAACTGGACAATTATTGATACCGTATCAGGGCTTGCCGACAACTATGTAAATGCACTTTACCAGTCGACCGATTACCATATTTGGGTGGCCACAAAAAATGGCATAAGCCGATACGATGGTTCTACTTTCACAAGTTATTACAAATCGGATGGATTGATTGCCGATAACATAACCGACATTGTTGAAGACCAACAAAACAACATGTATTTTTCAAGTTTGTATGGAGTATCAA
>JAIOYV010000004.1 GCA_021740905.1 Bacteroidales bacterium | reverse complement strand
CTCCCCAGCAGAGCCCATCTCCGTTTCGCTTTACAGTTCAAATGTAAATGAAGTTTTTATAAAATGTAAATAATGTTATTAACAAGAAGTTTGAAAAACTGGATATAGTGTCAACCATATTTATGAATGGACAAACCAGTAACTAGCAACCAGCAACCAGCAACCAGCACTTTCTTCCCCCTTCATAAAAAATTTAAAACATTTGTCTACTACATCAAATATTTCAATAAATTTGTGCCATCACTATTATACTTATTTTAAAATCAGAAGGTAATGAAAATGTTAAGGAAATTTATGGTACTTGCAGCAGCAGCTTTAGTTCTTGCGGCATGTGGGGGAAATCAAAGCACGAACAAAAGTGAAGCGGATGCTACGGACAGTACTGCAGTGGTAAACATTCTGCCGGATCAATTCGACTCGTTGGCAGTAAACTATGTAGGAAAAGAAGTGCAGGTCGAAGGGACAATCGTTCATGTTTGCGCACATGGTGGCAAGCGTATGTTTGTTTTTGGCGAAGATTCCGACAAGCGTGTTAAAATCACAGCGGGCGACGATATGGCCGCCTTCAACACCGAGTGGGAAGGAAGCGACGTAGCTGTTATTGGTGTGGTCGAAGAGTTCAGGGTTGATGAAGAATACCTGGCCAAATGGCAAGCTGAAATAGAAGAAAAAATTGCTGCCGGTGATATGGAACACAACGATGAGGCCGAAGGCCTACATACTGGCGAAGATGGCCACCAGGAACAGACACCAGAGGACGAACTGGCATCGATTGATGAACTCCGTGCCGAAATAGCCGAAAGTGGAACCGACCATCTTTCATACTACTCGCTTGCTTGCAAGTCGTTCGAAGTAAAAGAAATGACTGGTGATGATGATGAAGCAGAAGCCATCGACGAGCACGAAGGCCACGACCATGATGCCGAAGACGGACACAATCACTAAGATTTAAAACACATACAAATGATATTCATTATGGGGCTGACTTAGGTTGGCTCCTTTTTTTTCAACTATTATGATTCAGGAAAAAAAAAGCAAACAACCAAAGTGGAGAAAGTGGAATAGGATTATTCACCGCGACCTGGGCTACATCTTTTTCTTCATGACCATTATTTATGCAGCCTCGGGCATAGCCATAAACCACCTAAACGATTGGAATCCCAACTACATTATATCAACCAAGGAAATACAAACCGGGCAAAACCTGACCAAAGCGGAGCTTACCAAAACGGCGGTGAAGAATATTTTGAAGGATAATGGCGAAGAGGGTTCGTATCGAAAACATTACTTTCCAAATAATTATACCATGAAAGCATTTATCACTGGTGGCACACTCACCGTGGACATGGAAACAGGATGGGGGATTATTGAAATAACAACAAAGCGCCCTATCCTTGCACCTATGAACTACCTGCATTACAATCCTGTAAAATGGTGGACCATATTCTCCGATATTTTTGCAGCAGCCTTAATCATTCTTGCCTTTTCGGGCATTTTGATCATTAAGGGCAAAAAAGGAATTACCAGACGAGGAGCATGGCTTACCGGGTTGGGGATAGTTATTCCTATTATATACTTGATTATTTATTACTACTAAATCTTTATCAATGAAAAAAATAATACAAACCGATAAAGCCCCCGCAGCAATTGGCCCATATAGCCAAGCCGTAGAAATCAATGGAATGTTGTTCGTATCGGGACAAATACCCATCGATCCTGCTACCGGGAATTTGGTTGAAGGGGACATTAAAATACAGACAGAACAGGTAATGCAAAATATTATAGCCATTCTGGATGCAGCCGGATATACGCTTGACGAGGTGGTCAAATCAACCTGTCTGCTCGACGACATGGATAATTTTGCAGCCATGAATGAAGTATATAATAAATACTATTCCGACAAACGGCCTGCCCGTGCAGCTTACGGGGTTTCAAAATTACCCAAAGGGGCGATGATCGAAATTGAGACAATAGCGGTGAAATAAAAAAAGCCCCGCCGCAGGACGCGACGAGACTTTCATTCACTAATCAACTATAACTATTATTCTGAAACTACTTTAAATTCGATGTCGACAGATACTTCGCGATGCAATTTGATGTGCGCAGTATAAGTACCTACTTCTTTGATTGTATCGCCATCTATCTTGATGTCTTTGCGGTCGATATCAAACCCTTTCTTCGCAATTGCCTCGGCAATTTGAATGGTGTTGACCGAGCCGAAAATCTTGCCTGTCGAGCTTGTTTTCGCACCAATCGAAAGTTTTTTGTTTTCTAATTGGGCTGCAATCTTGAGGGCTTCCTCTTTCAAACCAGCAAGTTTGTGAGCGCGCTGGCGCATGTTTTCTTCGTGGATTTTTTTAGCAGTCGGAGTGGCCAAAATAGCAAATCCTTTCGGAATCAAATAATTCCTTCCATATCCGGGCTTCACGGCGATAACATCGTCTTTAAGCCCTAATTTGTTCATATCTTCTTTTAGAATAACATTCATTTCAATTCCTCCTTTTACTATTTCATCATATCGGTAACATAAGGAAGCATCGCCAAATGACGGGCTCTCTTGATGGCCTGGCCAACTTTTCTTTGGTATTTCAAAGAAGTCCCTGTTAAACGGCGGGGTAAAATTTTACCTTGCTCGTTCAGGAATTTTTTCAAAAACTCAGGGTCTTTGTAGTCGATATACCGGATCTTGTTTTTCTTGAACCGACAGTACTTTTTCTTTTGAACCTCTACCGTTGGGGGGGTCAAATACCGGATTTCTGAATTATCTTGTGCCATTATTTCTCCTCCTCCACTTTTTCTGCATTTCTACTCTTTTTCTTTTCGCTATACTCAATAGCATATTTTTCCATCTTGAAAGTCAGGAAGCGGATAATCCTTTCGTCCCTGCGATAAGCAGTTTCCAATTTCTGGATTACTTCGGGATCAACATCGAATTCCATTAAATGGTAAAAACCGGTAGTTTTCTTCTGGATTGGGTACGCCAATTTGCGCAATCCCCAGTGCTCCTCGTGAACAACTTTTCCATTGCTGCTCTCGATCAAGTCTTTAAATTTTTGAACCGCTTCCTTCATCTGAACATCAGACAAAACGGGAGTCATAATGAAAACGGTCTCATAACGCCTGTCCATACTTTTACTTTTAATAATTTTATTAATAAATATTGGGCTGCAAAAGTAAGTACTATTGCTTAATATTCCAATAGTTGAAATGAACAAAATTTTTGATCAATTCGTACCTCCTGATTCACGGTTCTTGATTGCTTAGATTGAGCCATCCCCGCAATTTAAAAGTTTTTATTCTTGATATAGGTTGAAGTATCACCACAATTTCGTCAGTCTCTTTTTTCCTACGTTGATTTCCTCAGACTCTTTTTTCCTACGTTGAGTTAACACCACAATTTTGTCAGTCTTTTTTTTTCTACGTTGAACTATCACCACAATTTCGACAGACTCTTTTTTTCCTACGTTGAGCTATCACCACAATTTATTGTGGTGGTTTTTGCACCACTGAAGAAAGTGGTTTTTGCACCACAGAAGAAAGTGGCTTTTGCACCGCAGAAGAAAGTGGCTTTTCGGTAGCGAAAAAAGTAGTTTTTGCGGTAGTGACGAAAGGTTTTTTTTCTTTTAAGGGAGAAGCTTCTGTTCTGTTCCTTTTCAGTCTGCCAGTTCCTCCCCGGGCTTTGTCAACCGAAAATATTTCCTCATCAGAAAAACCAACAAATAAATAACCGGGGTATCGAGAAGGGCTATAATTATTTTGAAAAGGAAACCGTTAACCAGCAGTTTGCTGAAATACTGCCATTCAATAACATGGAAACTGCACAACAAAAACAACACGGTAAAGGTATCGACAAATTGCGAAGTAAAGGTGGAAGCATTGTTGCGTAGCCAGAGGTGTTTCCCTTTGGTCAGTTTTTTCCAGAAATGGAACAACTGCACATCAATAAACTGGGCCAGCAAGTAGGCCAGCATAGAGGCGGCCACGGCAATAAAGGTGAATCCAAACACTCTATGAAACACCACATCCCCAACAGGCGACCATTCAGTGGCCTTTGAATAATCGGCGATAAGGATAATTGCCAACGTAAACACACTGGCAAACAAACCCGACAGGACCACCCGGTTTGCTTTTTTCTTCCCATACATTTCCGAAATAATATCGGTAATGAGAAATGTGATAGGATAAGGGATAATGCCCACCGAAATCTCGAAATGATATAATCCCCATGGATTCCATTCGAAAAACTTTTGAAAAATCAGGTTGCCCGTCACCAAAGCTGCAATAAACATCCCCGATAGGATGAGGTATATATTGTCGGCCACAAGCTTTTTGCCTTTATTCATTCAACTGTCTGTAGTGCGGATATATTTTGCGCCGCTGATTCTCCTTTGTGTGTTTTTTTAATTAATACCGGACCTTTGAGGGTAATAAATTAGATTTTGCTATTCCAAATCCTTCATCGAAAATCCTGTCTGAAGCAATCTTTGTGCTTGCATCAATTCTTCCAGCTTTTTCTCATCTATCAATTTTAACTTTTTGTTTGCCTCAAAAATATCGAGCTTTTCCGCTTTCATTAAATTGGCCAACCCGGCAGCTTTATGATACCCAATGAAAGGGCTCAAAGCAGTAGTAACAGCCGGGCTGCGATAAAGTTTTTTGCCAGCCTCTTCGGTGTGGACCACCAACCCCGAGAACAGGTTGTCGTGCAGAGTTTCGTTGGCGGCGATCAGCAATTTCAGGCTTTCTAACAGGGCATGGCCAATGGTTGGAAGATAAGCGTTCAGGTCGAGACAGCCCTGGCCCGACAGGTTGCTGATAAGCATATCGTTGGCATATATTTTATGCACCGAGCTTACCACAAATTCAGGGATCACCGGATTAACCTTTCCGGGCATAATAGAACTCCCCACCTGTTTCATGGGAATGGAGAGGTCGTTTTTGCCAACCACTCCCGACGAAAGCAAGCGAATATCGTTCACCATTTTTTCGAGGTTCACGGCGTGGGATTTCAGGATGGCATGGACCTCCACAAAGGAGTCCACATTATTGGTTGCATCCGACAGGTTTTCACTCCTCGTAATGGGTAGTTTGGTCAATTTCTGAAGCGTGGAAACCACTTCCATGATAAAAAAGCGGGGTACCGAAATTCCCGTGCCAATAGCACTGCCACCAAGGTTGACCACCTTGATGCGCTCGAAGCATTTCGACACCCGCCACCAATCGCGCGAAAGGGCTTCGTTATAGGTGCTGAACAACATTCCGTAGGATGATGGCACAGCTTCCTGCATTTGGGTATAGGCCACCCGCAGCGAGTTCCGGTTTTTGCTTTCCAGCTCTTCCACCTTAAATCGAAGTTTGTTGATCCTCTCCTCCAGCGTTTCAAACAAGCGGATGGTGGCCAATTTTAGCGAAGTAGGGATCACATCGTTGGTGGACTGGAAAACATTGGCATGTTCGAAAGGGTCGACCACCGAATAATTGCCCGGCTTCTCCCCCATTTTCAGCAAAGCCAGGTTGGTAATAATTTCATTCACATTAAGGTTGATGCTTGTACCTGCACCACCCTGGATGGCCGGTACAATGAAATGATCGAAATATTTGCCATCGGCCACTTCTTGTGCGCTTGCTTCCAGCTTTTCAATAATTTCAGAAGAGATAAACGGAATGGGGAAATCCTTGCCTGGGTATTTCTGTTCCACAGCCAGCTTAAAACTTCGATAGGTTTGGTAACAGGCCAGCTTTGTGGTGCCGATGGCCTTGTACCATTCGAGATGAAAGAGGGTCCTGTCGGGGAAATTATCTTTTGCCCTTATGGAATGAATGCCATACAAGGCATTGTCTGGTATTTCTTTTTCGCCAATAAAATCTTTCTCGGTGCGCATAACAAAGCTATTTTCGCCAAAATTAGTGATTGGCGGGGAATAAGCAAAGGGACATGAAGATAGACGAAGATTCTTGGGGAAGCAATATTTTTCTATCTATCTTTGTTGATAGGAAATAAATTTACAAGCTTGTTATGAACACAAAGTTGACATTGACAATTGAGCAAACAATTCTCGAAAAGGCTACACAATATGCTAAAGGACAGGGACGAAGTTTGTCTGACTTTATTGAAAACTATCTAAGAATAATTGCAAGGAAGGAAGAAAAACCAGAAATTGAAATCACGCCAATTGTCAGGTCATTAAAAGGTTCGTTTAAAGCCCCGGCTGATTTTGATTATAAAAAGGAATTATCTGATAGTTTATCAGCTAAATACTTATAACATGGAAAGGATATTGATTGATACCGATGTTATCCTGGATTTTTTTTTCAATCGGCAACCATTTTCCGAACATGCAGCTCAGATTCTTTCACTTTGTGAGAGCGAAAAAATTGAGGGATTTGTGACACCTGTTATACTCAGCAATGTTTATTATCTTATCCGAAAAACAGCCAGCCATGAAAAAGCGATATTCGCATCTTAACTCCCGAAAGTTATCTTTTGACGAGAATTTAGTTCAACAGTTGAATTCCATAAGAAAATGCCTAGGCTAAAGAAAACTCTAAAATACTTATTGCTCTCGATCCTTGTTTTTATAGGTTTGAGTGTCACGCTGGTCTTGGTGTTCCGCTTTTTGAATCCTCCTATTAGCGCATTTATGATAACAAGAAACATCCAAAACGACCGGGGTTGGTTCCATGTACCCGAAAAAAACTGGATGCCCATCGAAAATATTGCTTTGGCAATGCCTGTGGCAGTAGTGGCTTCGGAAGACAATCTTTTTTTCGAGCATCATGGCTTCGATTGGAAGGCCATCCGGGAGGCACGCGAGAAAAACAAAACAAGCAAAAGATTGAAAGGGGGCAGCTCCATTTCGCAGCAAACAGCCAAAAACCTTTTTCTGTCGCCACACCGAACTTATTTGCGAAAAGGGCTGGAGGTTTGGTTTACTTTTTTGATCGAATTCTATTGGGACAAAGCCCGGATATTGGAAGTGTACCTAAACATTCTAGAAACCGGCCCGGATATGTATGGTGTTGACATGGCTGCCCAAAAATACTTCCATAAGAGTGCAGCGAAATTAAGCAAATCGGAATCAGCTATGATTGCAGCCTGTTTGCCCAGCCCCCTCAAACGCAAACCAAACCAGCCCACCGAATATCTCAGTACCCGCCAAAAATGGATCCTTTGGAATATGAATAATGTTTGGCCGGTTGTGGAAAGTGGACTGGGTGCGAAATAGTTTATCGCGTTTATAAAGCATCCTCCCACAACAAAAATATGTCCTCTTGAAATTCAATATTCTATATTATTTTTGCACGATAATAGAGAAATAGCACAACACAATAATAGAGAAATAGCACAACATATTAATAGAACTTTAGCTCCAAGACTATGCTCGCATACCAAAAAAAATTAAGCAAGCTTTTTTACGTAATCCTCAGCCTACCAGCCACTGCCATGGGGTTTGGCTTATCAATCCAGATAGCCGTTTTGAGCTGGATCCTATCCTCGAAATACGGACTCGACATCCATGAAGTAGGTATAGTTTGGGCAGCAGGTCCAATTGCCGGGATTCTGGGACAGATCATCATTGGGGTGGTCAGCGATAAGGTTTGGTTCTGGGGCGGACGGCGCAAACCATTTATCATTATTGGCGGAATATTGGCAGCAATAATGATCTATTGCCTTCCCCGCCTCGATCTGATTGACCATGCTCTGGGTATTGGAAATATAATGGCCGTAGCAATTACAGTGGCCCTGACACTCGATCTGTCAATAAATGTGGGGTTCAATCCAACTCGCTCGATCATTGCCGATGTTACTCCTGAAGGTGCTCCCCGGACCAGGGGTTTCGCGTGGATGCAGGCCATCTCCAACTTTTTCGGGGCAGGTGCCTACCTCATCAGTGCGTTGCTCGACAATTATTTATTGATGAACATTGGCATTGCGCTTATCCTTGTTTTTACCATTATTCCGGTATTTATGATCGAAGAGCCCCGGTCACTTTCACTTGAGAAAACAGATACACCGAAAGTCCGTGTTTCGACAAAAGAAGTACTATTGACCTTGACACCTTTGTATGGTTATCTGATATTTGCCATGTATGGCATTGGCTTGAAATTGGGCATGTTCCCCGAAAGCCAAACGGTCATGTATATCCTTATCGGCATTGGGGTTGTTTTGATGCTGTCCACTTTCATGGCGAAAGAATCGGGCCAGACGGGCGATGTCGCCAATGAGCGAAGTTTTCGGAAATTGCTGGCGGCCCATTCGTTTACCTGGCTGGGGGTGCAAACCATGTTTGTCTATGGTTTTTTCTTTGTGCTACATAAATACAGTGACGATAACGATGCTGCCGGAAAAATGATCGGATGGGCCTTCTTTTTATTGAATGCTTTTGGATCCCTGTTCCCCATATTTTTTCTCGAACCCCTTTCAAAGAAAATTGGCCGGGTAAAAACACATATTATTTCAATCGGGTTGATGGCGATCGGGTATTTTGGCATTGCCTTTTTTGCTTCAAACCAATATGTTTTTTACGCATTGATGGTAGTCCTCTCCCTGGGTTGGTCGTCGCTGGTAAGTCTGCCTTTTGCCATCATGACCGAGAAAATCAATAAAGAAAAAATTGGCTTGTACATGGGCATTTTCAATCTGTCGGTGGTATTGCCCCAGCTTTTGGCTAGTTTTATAATCGGCATTTTGGTGAATGCCTATATCGAAGAGTATAATTGGATTGTCTTTCTTGTTTCTGGTATTTCGCTTGCCATCTCAACCTTTTTGTGGGGTTTTGTGAAAGAGACGGGGTATCAAAAGACTTAGTGGGACAGGTGCTGGTTGTTTTGTCATTTTATTTAGTCATTCGATGGTCATTCGCTTCGCGTTATTAGGTAGTTATTACGTTGTCATTAAGTTGTCATTTTTACCCACCGAAGCCTTGGCGTTGGTGGGAGGTCGCAATCGGGAAGCACGATAAATGACGCACGAAGTGCAAATGACGTGCGAAGCACTAATGACATCCGAAGGATAAATGACGTGAAGCAAATGACGCAAAGCGAATGACGCAAAGCAAATGACTCCCAATGAGGCAAAGAACAACCAAAAGTATAAAACTAACACATTAACTGGCAGAAAGAACATGATCGGAGATTCAAAAGTTTATCAGGCATTGCAGGAACTGAACATCAAATTTGAATATTACGAGCATCCGCCTTCGCCTACCATCGAAATTGCTATGGAACACTGGAAGGACATTGACTATTCGACCCATTGCAAAAACCTGTTTTTCCGCAACCACAAAGGGAACCGGCATTATCTAGTTTTGCTGCACTATTCCCAAAACCTGGCCGTGCGCGATTTGGAACAACGACTTAAACAGGGAAAAATCAGCTTTGCTTCCGAAAAAAGGATGGATAAATATCTGGGCTTGAAGGCTGGTTCCGTTTCGCCATTTGGACTGGTAAACGATGCCGAAAAGCATGTTCATCTTTTTATCGATCAAACCTTAAAGCAATCGAAAAACCTTAGCTTTCATCCGAACGATAACCAGGCTACTCTGGTTATTTCGTTCGATGATTTTATGAAATATCTGCAATGGTGTGGAAACTCTTATGAGTTTATTGAGCTGTATTGATTAGGGCCAGGACTTCTCTCCCACCAATGAAATCAATTCGTCCCTTACTTTCTCAAAGTCAATCATCTTTTTTTTCCAAGTGGTTTCATCATATTCAAATTCATTGAAATCCGATTTCAGGTTTTCAACAGTCAATTCCTGAAGGACCATAGAATCAAGGTTGTTGTAATTTTTGTTGATATCCTCCTTATTGAATTCCCTCATGCGCAATGATGTCCGGTTTTTAAAACCCTTCCCGTCCTTGGCCATGTTCCAGGTTTGGTAGGTAGTCCCATCGGCTCTGGTAAAAACATAATCATCAGGGAAATACTTAAACCCGATATTGTCAATCAAGGAGCATGAACTGAAAAATAAGCCAGCTATCAAAATGATAAAAGTAAAATATCTGTAGGAAAGGGAATCGAGTTTCATATTATTTTAAGTGATTTTCAATATATATTATCAATACTTCAAAGATAAATTAGATTGTCAATTCCATAATTAGTTTATTTTTACAGATTAAAGAATAAACCCGGATTTTACAAATGAAAAAACTGATAATCATATTCGTGGGAATGATAATTTTTTCAGCCTGTGCAAAGCAAGTGGAGGTGGTTGGTACTTATCATTCGGCTAAGCCGGGATACTTTACATACCATAGATATAAGTTAAAGGGTTATAGATATTTTTCTGGCCTTGAACTTGTAATTAAAGACGATTCTACATTTCAAATGACCACCTGTGGAAATATCATGGCAGGAAACTGGTTTTGTAAGGATGACTCACTTTACATTATAACAAAAACAAACAGGTGGAGAAATGACAGTTTGCAAGAAAACGGTTTTAATGGAACTTGGCCCGAAATTCTTGACAGGCCCTTTGCCATGAAAATTGAAAACGGGTATCTCTTCAAGTTAACTACAATGTACGATTCTCCCCAAAGAGAAAATCCTCGCAAAGGATTTGATTATCTTGTAAAAGCAAAATAATTAACGAATGCAATGGCCAATATCCAAAATCCCTCTGCTACAGCCAGGGTAAAATGAAAAGACAATAATTCGAAAGAGTTTGAACGCTGGTTTTCGCGGATTACGCGGATTGTTTTTTCCAAGAAAAACATAAGATTGAAAAAATCCGCATCCTCATTCTAAAATGAAAGGATCCGTGCTTTTCAGCGTTGATCTGCGTCAAAATAGGAAAAGTCCTCTGCTTTTACCCATGCCACCGCTTGGAGCGGTGGCACGGGTGGCCGGGTTGCACTTAATAATTCAAATTCGCAGGTAAAAAACGCTCTATTTCTTCTACCGAATTTTCTTGTCGTTTAGCGTAATCGGCCACCTGGTCTTTCGAGATTTTGCCTACGTTGAAATACTGGGATTAGGGTTGGGCAAAGGTTAATGAGTTTTCAATCCTTCAGCTTCTGCGATTTCAGAAAGGATATTGTCTGATGTAAAAAGATGCCCGATCTCTGATTTCACAGCCAGTGCTGAAGCCAGTTGAATTGAATCTAATGTTCTCAATCCTCGTTTCCAATGTTTTGCAATCAAATAAATGGCTTGAATTTTAAGTTGAATTGTATCAGGTACAAAACTGAATTTAATAGAATCCATCTCAAACTTTTCAATTAAAATCACTGCTTGTTTTTCATTAATTTCTCCTTTCCTGCATTTCTTCCAAACAACCGAACCAAATTCAATTTTTGTAATCTCAGCCAGATACAGCGATTCAATAGGATTCTCGCTAAGAAATTTCATTAATTCCTCTGTACCAGACTCCTTGTGGTATAGTTTGAATAGAGAAGATGTATCAAAGAAAATTCTCATAATGCATTTCTTCTTTCTTCTATTACTTCGTCGGAAAACGAAGTCTCACAATCTTTTAACAATTCCTGTGTCTCCGTAAATGAAAAGTCGGAAAGAGTAAGGCTGGTTTTTTCTTCCTCGTCAAACATAATTGTAACCCTGACTGGCTTTTTTGTCCTGAAAGGTCTGTCTAATGTTAGATTACCATTATGGTATGTTCCTGATAGTGTAGTCATTTCATTTTAGTATTTTATCTTTAAGTCGGAATCGGAATAAATATCTTCTTCTTCATTGTCAAGAAAATCGAATGCACCGCCCTGTTGTGCAATCATGTGTAGTTCTTCTGAAGTAAAATCTTCATCCGGGTCCTCCAAAAAAGTCACGATTACCTTCTTGGGGGAATTTATCTGAATCTTGTCAAAAATCCGCAACACTTTGCCATCGTAAGTTCCTTGTATACTCAACATACATTAAATTTTTAATCTCTCACAAATGTAGTTCAACATGGCCGTTTTTCAAAATATTGAGAACTACTTATTAATCACCCGCGCTTTTCAGCGTTGATCCGCGTCAGAAAAACAATGCAAATTGCTACAGAGACAAGCCCTTCCTTGTTTTAAAGAAGGGTTGGGATGGATTAACAAAAATAAACATGAGTAGCCGTGCCACCACTTGGAGCGGCTGCGGGGGTACTACCGTCGGTGTCGCTCAAAGCGACGCCGACGGTAAAGGCAAGCGCATCCTTCTAATAATTCAAATTGGCCGGTAAAAAGTGTTCTATCTCTTCCACCGAATTTCCGCGCCGTTTGGCGTAATCGGCTACCTGGTCTTTCGATATTTTGCCTACATTGAAATATTGCGATTGCGGGTGGGCAAAGTATAAGCCGCTAACCGATGCACCAGGGTACATGGCCTGGTTTTCGGTGAGTATGATTTCTGCTTTTTCGGTGGCATTTATTACCTCAAACAAAGGAATTTTCTCTTGATGGTCTGGACAAGCCGGGTAGCCAATGGCCGGGCGGATACCCTGGTATTTGGCCAACAACATGTCGTGCCAGTCCAGCTTTTCGTTTGGGACATAGCCCCAGATTTGTTTCCTCACCTTTTCGTGGAGGTATTCGGCAAAGGCTTCGGCCAGGCGGTCGGCCAGGATTTTCAGCATGATGGCATTGTACTGGTCGTTGTCCTTTTCGAAACGGACCACATATTCTTCGATACCAAGACCGGCAGTCACGGCAAAAGCCCCAACATAATCAGTGAATCCGGATTCTTTGGGTGCTACGAAATCGGCCAGGCATAGGTTGGGGCTGGTGCTTTTACTTTCCTGATTCCGGAGATGGATGAATCGTTTCAGTTCGTTTCCTTTTTCATCAAAAATAAGAATATCATCGCCCTCGGAGTTTGCCGGGAAAATCTGGCACACTCCTTTTGCCTTTACCCATTTTTCTTTTTTGATTGTAGCCAATAACTCCTGTGCATCATCGAATAGCTTTTTGGCTTCCTTGCCTTTGATGGGATCATCAAAGATATTAGGATATTTTCCGTTTATATCCCACGAAAAGAAAAAGAAAGTCCAGTCGATAAATGGGATCAGTTCATCAAGTGGCATATCATCAAAAACCTGCAACCCTTTTTTATTTGGTTCATATATTTCATCTTTCTTCCAATCAATCTTAAGTTTATTCTTTCGGGCTTCAGCCAACGAAACATAGGTGTTTTTCATCATCCGCTGGGCGTGTTGATCTCGCAGGTTTTTGTATTCAGTTCGGATTTCTTCGGCATACAAACTCTTTGTTTTATCAGAGAGAAGGGCTGCCACAACTTGCACAGCTTTCGAAGCATCCTTTACATGCACCACTGGAGCTGAATAATGAGGGGCAATTTTCACGGCAGTGTGAATTTGCGAAGTAGTTGCACCGCCAATAAGTATGGGGATTTTTAAACCCAAACGCTCGGCTTCTTTGGCCACATACACCATTTCTTCCAGCGATGGGGTAATCAAACCGCTAAGCCCGATCACATCTACTTTTTCAGTAATGGCGGTCTGGAGGATTTTTTCGGTGGGCACCATCACCCCCAGGTCAATCACTTCATAGTTATTGCAGGACAGGATTACACCAACAATGTTTTTACCTATATCGTGGACATCGCCTTTTACGGTAGCCATCAACACTTTTCCAGCCGATGTTCCCTTTTTTCCTTCTTCCTTTTCAGCCTCGATGTAAGGGATGAGATGAGCCACAGCTTTTTTCATAACCCGGGCACTTTTTACCACCTGTGGCAGGAACATTTTTCCCGACCCAAACAAATCGCCCACTATATTCATACCGTCCATCAGTGGGCCTTCAATCACATCCAAAGCAAAGGCCGATTGTTGACGGGCTTCCTCCACATCTTCTTCGATATGGGCAGTGTGGCCTTTCACGAGCGAGTGTGATAATCGTTCTTTCACCGGATAACTGCGCCACTCTTCGGCTGCCTTTTCCGATGCTGCGGTCGAAACTACCTGTTCGGCAAAAGCAAGCAATCTTTCGGTGGCATCCATGCGCCGGTTCAGCACCACATCTTCAACCAAATGAAGCAAGTCATTTGGGATTTCATCATATACTTCCAGCAAAGCGGGGTTCACAATCCCCATGTCCATCCCTGCCTGGATTGCATGATAGAGGAAAACCGAATGGATGGCTTCGCGCACCCTGTCGTTCCCCCTAAAAGAAAAAGACAAATTACTGACCCCACCGCTAATCCGGCAATGGGGCAGGTTCTCCTTAATCCATCGTGTAGCATTGATGTAATCGACTGCATAATTGTTATGCTCCTTAATTCCGGTGGCAATAGCCAGGACGTTGGGATCGAAAATAATATCCTGTGGTGGGAACGAGGCTTTTTCGGTAAGCAAAGTATAGCATCGCTGGGCTATGGAAATTTTCCGCTCATAACTATCGGCCTGGCCGGTTTCATCGAATAACATCACCACACAGGCAGCCCCATATCGTCTGACCAATCGAGCTTTCTTCAGAAAATCTTCTTCGCCATCTTTTAAGGAAATGGAATTGACAATGGATTTTCCCTGGGTACATTTCAGTCCAGCCTCAATTATTTCCCATTTCGATGAATCAATCATGAAGGGAAGTTTGGCGATCTCAGGTTCTGAAGCAAGTGTATGGAGGAAAATGACCATCGCCGATTTTGCATCCAACATGGCATCATCCATACAAACATCTATCACCTGCGCACCACCTTCTACCTGATGAAGGGCAACCGTAAGGGCTTCCTCGTAATTTTCTTCCCGAATAAGTCGGGCAAACTTGCGCGATCCGGATACATTGGTGCGTTCGCCCACATTCACAAAATTGCTATTGGGCCACATTTCAACAGGTTCGAGTCCGGCGAAACGAGTTGTGGGTGGAAGGTTTGGGATTTGTCGTGGCGGATATTTTTTGGCTACCTCCGCCAGTTTTTGGATATGCAAAGGGGTAGTGCCGCAGCATCCACCGATAATATTTACAAAACTATTTTGGAGAAAATCTTCGGTAATCCGGGCCATATCGTCTGCCGATTGGGTATAATTCCCAAACTGGTCGGGCAACCCGGCGTTGGGGTGGGCGCTTACATGGTGGGTGGAAATTTCTGAAAGCTCTTTCATGTAGGGCCGAAGCTGTTCGGCTCCCAGGGCACAATTCAGTCCTACGCTCAACAAATCGATATGGGCAATGGAATAGTAAAATGCTTTCAGGGTTTGACCCGAAAGAGTCCGTCCACTGGCATCGGTAATAGTCCCTGAAACCATGATAGGTAAACGAATGCCGGTATCTTCGAACAATTGCTCGATGGCAAAAAGGGCCGCCTTTGCATTCAGGGTATCAAAAACCGTTTCAACCAAAAGAATATCGACACCTCCGGTGAGTAAGCCGAGGGCCTGCTCGTAATAGGCATCCACTAAATCATCAAAAAAAACCGCACGAAAAGCCGGGTTGTTCACATCGGGCGACATGGATGCCGTTTTGTTGGTTGGCCCGATGGAGCCGGCAACAAATCGGGGTTTATCAGGTTGCTGTACCGTAAACTTGTCGGCTGCTACCCTGGCAATTTCTGCCGCCCTTTTGTTGATGGCAAATACCTTGGCTTCCATGCCATAGTCGGCCATCGAAATTTTGTTGGCATTGAACGTATTAGTTTCCAGGATATCGGCCCCGGCAGCCAGGTACTTCTCGTGGATTTCAGTGATAATACTCTCTTGAGTTAGGCAAAGCAAATCGTTGTTGCCTTTTTGCAACATCGGGAAGTCTTTGAACCGTTCGGCCCGATAGTCTTTTTCTTCGAGCTTGTACTGTTGGATCATAGTGCCCATGGCTCCATCAAGCACAAGTATCCGCTTTGTGAGTAAGTTTTTTAGTAGTTTGGTTTTTATATGATGCATATTCATTTCAATCTAAATTTGGGTAAATAATTATGGGTAAAATTAAGGATAAGTTTGTCCACTCCATCCATATATTGCCATCTATTTTTGTCATTGTATTTCCGGTTTAAGTTATCATTCCCTTTCGGGCCAGGTCTTAGCACCTTTCTGATATCAGATGGTTGCTAGAGTTTCGCAGAGCCTGCTCTCTCCACTCTTCTTAATAATTCAAACCTAGACTTTGGAAGTGTTACAAACAAGCTTACTCAATTATTGGAATTGGATGCTTTCAATCATTGTCAGTGATCTGGAGTGATGGTGTAGTGGAGTATTGGGAGGGAATTTGCTATCATTTACCCAACACTCCAATACTCCAATACTCCAAAATATTCCGAGTAATCCAACTATTTCAAACTTATAAAAACTTGTCAAACACCCACTAATATGATCCAGGGTGAATCGGCTGTAAAAATACTATCTTTGTTTGAGTACGCAAAATTTATTTATATTTATTCCAAATAAGGAGGTTGAAATGGAAAGCTTTCAAACAATTTATACTGTAAACCTACCCCAGGATGCTTATTTAATCAAGTCGCTCCTGGAGTCATGCGATATTGAAGTATACCTGAAAGATGAGTTGACCATCCAGTCGGACAATTTACTTTCACCCGCATTGAACGGGGTGAAAATTCAGGTAAGGGAAGAAAAGATTGTGGAGGCAATGGCTATTCTCGAAGAGCAAGGATATATTTCAAAAGAATACGAAAATGCAGAAGACTTTTGGCTGAAAGTGGAACGATGGATGGCACCCATCCCGGTTTTCAACAAACTCCATCCGGCAGTTGCACTTTTTTCATTGTTGCTGATCGTGCTGCTTTTGGTGGTTGCACCTTTTGTTATTGCAGAGATGTAAATGGTTTTTGTGCTCAATAAGTTGGTGTTAGAATGCAGTGAGGAATCTTTGTCAAATATTGACCTTAGCGTATATAGAGCACGTACATACTGAAAAAGATATTTTGATCAGCCATCTGATTATCAAAATCTTTTAATATGACTTTCAGTAATTTATAGTTCGGTCTAATAAATCCTATTGTTGGTGAAGGATTAAATCTTATTTTTGACGCAAATAATCTAAAAATATCTAAATGAACGCAATTAAACAATCATTGAGAGATTCTAAAAAGGCGAGGTGGACTGCATTGATAATCTTATCTTTTACCATGTTTGCCGGCTACATGTTTAATGAGATAATTTCTCCTCTTAAACCTTTGATAGATGCAGACCCCAGCTTTGGTTGGGATGGTTCCGATTTTGGTATGTTTTTCAGTGCCTACGGTTGGTTCAATGTGTTTTTCCTCATGCTTCTTGTGGTGGGTTTCCTATTGGACAAGTTTGGCATCCGGTTTAGCACTATTTCTTCTGCGGCCATCATGGTAATTGGAGCTGCAATTAAGTACTATGCATTTAAAACCGATATGGGAGACGCCCAAATTTTTGGATTTGGTGCCCGGTTAATGACTGCTTGTTTTGGATATGCCTTGTTTGGTGTAGGTGTGGAATATGCAGGTATTACCGTGTCGAAAGCTGTTGTAAAATGGTTTAAAGGGAAAGAAATGGCTATGGCTATGGGTATGCAGGTTGCAATTGCCCGTTTGGGATCTTTTGTCCCCCTGATGTTTGGTGCCTATTTTGCCACCATTACCAGTATTCCTACAACCGTTTTCATGGGGGTTCTTATTCTGATTATTGGATTTATCGGATTCCTGGTTTACAACATCATGGATGTAAAACTCGACAAGGAAGATAAGGCCGCGGCTGCCAACGACGAACCTGAAGAACTTTTCAAACTTTCCGATTTAAAAGTGATAATCTCGAACAGAGGTTTCTGGTTGATAGCTGTTTTATGTGTATTGTTCTACTCGGCAGTGTTCCCATTTTACAAATATGGCCCCGATTTAATGGTCAATAAGTTTGGGGTTTCCGATAAGTGGGCGGGGTTAATCCCCAGTATTGTTCCTTTTGGAACGATCTTTTTAACCCCATTTTTTGGTGGCATCTATGACAAAAAAGGAAAAGGCGCAACCATTATGATTATTGGTGCTGCTTTATTGGTTGTTGTTCATGTTATCTATTGGCTACCTTCCATCACAAACATGTATCTGGCATTTGCTAATGCTATTTTATTGGGAATTGGATTCTCATTGGTTCCATCCGCTATGTGGCCATCGGTTCCTAAAATTATTCCTGAAAAACAAATTGGTTCTGCTTTTGCCATTATTTTCTGGATTCAAAACTTTGGATTATGGGGCATCCCACTCTTAGTAGGAATTGTCCTTAAGAATACCAACCCTGGAATTGCCCAGCAAATAAAGGAGGGCAGTGATGTAGTTTATGACTATGAAACAACATGGTTGATTTTTATTGCTTGTACGGTATTGGCCCTGGGTATTGCATTCTGGCTTAAATACGAAGACAAACGCAAAGGCTATGGACTTGAAATGCCAAATATTCAAAAATAACAAATAAAGATATTCCCAATGTTCATCGGTTTTCGATGGATAGATTTTATAAAGAAGAGCACCTCAAAATGAGGTGCTCTTCTTCTTTATTGAGAGTGCTTTATAATTGACGGTTCCGTCGTTCTATCAGCAAAGATGGAGGACCTTCCGAACGCAGTGTGAAATCTCTGCGTTCCACACCGCAAATGTTTTACTTCATCCTTCCTACCCCTGCAAACTTTCTTTTTGGATTTTCTGGCTTGCCAAAAGATCCCCCAAAATTTCATGCTTCCCGGTAAAACCGTCCGGCGAGTGGGGCATAAAAATCACATTGTTGTTAGCCTCAGCCATTTCTTTCAGGGTATCGAAATATTGAGTGATCAACACAAATTCCATTACTTCTTTTGAATTGATGCCGGTGTCGGTAGCAAAGGCTGAAATGGATTCCTGGAAACCTTCCACAATTTTCTTGCGTTGATTGGCAATCCCTTCGCCCTGCAATTCCTTGCTTTTGGCTTCGGCCTCTGCCGATTTTATGCGTAGTATCTTGTCGGCTTCCCCTTTCTCCTCGGCAGCGATGCGCAAACGCTTTTGCTCGTTTATCTCGTTCATGGCGTTCTTTACTTTTTGGTCCGGGTCGATGTCGGTAACCAGGGCTTTCAAGGTATTAAAACCAAACTGGCTGATGGCCGAATCGAGGCCCTCTTTCACGGCACTGGCAATGTCATCTTTCTTTTCGTACACATCATCCAGTTCGAGTGTGGGAACCTGTGCACGTACTTCATCATATATGTAGGAAGAAATCTGGCCAATTGGATCGGTGAGTTCATAGAATGAATTTTCGATGCTCTTCAGATCGTTTTGAACCACGTACTGCGCAGCCACTTCAACGCGGATCGACACCTTATCTTTGGTAATGGTGTCCACATCCACCTTCAATTCCTGATACTTCAGGCTTTGTTTACCGGCCACATTGTCGATAAAAGGGATTTTAAAGTTAATACCTGCCTGACATATTTTGTGAAATTTACCCAGGCGTTCGATAATTTTAGCCTCCTTTTGCTTTACTATTACAATTGATAGGAGGAGCAAAACAAACAGGACGATGCCTGCGATTACATAAAAAATAGCCATACTGTTTTCCATTTTCTTGTTTTTTTAATTGATTTGGGTGGATGACTGTTTAGAGCTGGTAAAATTACAAGGGGATTTCCAAAATTTTGAAATTTGTGATCTTGAATTTAGGATACATCCAAAAAAAATGTGCAACCGTCGAAATGAATAATTTCCTACTTTTGTTTGCGATTCTTAAAATCCACAATTATGAGATTTTGCACTTCTGCCTTTTTACTTATTGTTCTTTTCCTTTCTTTTCAATCCTGCAATAAAGATGACAATTCAGACCCACAACCCAATATCACCATGGTGATTGATGAGGATTTCGAAGAAGAGAAGGATTGGTATGTGTTTGAAGATGAATATGGTTCTGGCAAAGTCGAAAATGGATGTTTCATTTTTGAAAACAATGGGTCTTTTCCTTTATCATGGTCCGATTATACCTACCACAATGATATGATAAGGGATTATACCATTGAGTCATCCTTTACAAAACTCGAAGGAAATGAACATTTTAAATATGGCCTCCAGATTTTACGAAAAGATTCGTACAACCAATATTTAATGTACCTTCAAGACAATGGATTTGAAATTGGGTATTTCTATAATTATTTCTATCACAAAATTGCAAGTAATGTGAACTCGGGGAGCCTTCATGGGAACGGGGTACAGGACACCCTGAAAATTAGCAAAGTTGACAATCATTTAACCTTTTACATCAATGGTGAAGAAGTTTACAATTATGAAGCAGAAATAATTACCGGGGCGAAATGTGGATTCAAAATTCAAAATGAAGGAAAAGTGGCCATCGATTTCATTCAAGTATACAGATAGCAAGAATGATTAGAAATGTTCGAGCGATCATATTCTTTATTTTGTTATCCAGAAAAGATTCTATTTGTTGCAACCTTTTTATCTATCCCCTGTAAAACAGGCATGGCTTCAATATCGGCAATTTTTATACTTCCAGTTTAATGAGGTGGTCGGTGTTGTTTGAAAACTGGTGACTTCCGGCTATTTGTAATAAGGAATTTTTAGCTGGTTTGGAACTTGTGTGATATTTGCAAAATAAAGAAAACAACTATGTGTGGATTTGTTGGGATAGTAAACAAGGGAAATGTAAACCCGGAATATGAGCTTCTGAAAAAAATGGCAGAAACCATTGCCCACCGAGGGCCTGACGCAGAAGGTCATTTTATTGAAAAAGGGATTGGTTTCTATCATAAACGCCTATCGATTATTGACCTGAAAACCGGCCAGCAGCCTATGTCAACCGAAAATCTCACCATCACATTTAATGGGGAGATATACAATTATGTCGAATTGCGCGAAGAGTTGATCGCCAAAGGATACCATTTCCGTACCCGTTCCGACACGGAAGTTATCCTTCGGATGTACGAGGAGTATGGGACCGAATTTGTGCATAAATTGAACGGCATGTTTGCCTTTTTGATCTACGATAAGATCAGGAATAAAATATTGGCAGCCCGCGACCATTTTGGCATTAAGCCACTCTATTTTTATAAAGACAACGACTGTTTTCTTTTTGCCTCAGAAATAAAAGCTTTGCTTGTCCACCCAAAGGTAAAGGCCGAGGCCAATTTCGACAACCTATACGAATACCTCACGTTTCAATTTATTATAGGACAAAACACCCTGTTCCAAAATATTTATAAACTGAACCCGGGACACTACCTTTGCATCGATCTGAACAGTTTCAACAGCAGGGAAGTCAAGTACTGGGAACCCAATTTTTCGATCGACAAATTCCATACTTCGGAGTATTTCGAGTTCGAACTACAAAAATTGTTACGCGACACCATAAAAATGCAAATGCGCAGCGATGTCCCCGTGGGCACTTATCTTAGCGGCGGATTCGATTCCAGCCTTGTCACTATGCTTAGTGCAGGTTTGGTGGATCATCCTATCTCCACTTTCAGTGGCGCATTTAAAGAAGGCCCCGAGTTCGATGAAACCGAATATTCGCGGGAAGTGGTAAAAATGGCCAAAGCAAAAGCCTTCGAGATATTCCCTACTTCAAAAGATTTTGTCGAAAACATGCCAAAATTGATCTACCATTTGGACGAGCCAGTGGCCGGGCCAGGGGTTTTCCCACAATATATGGTTTCGAAACTGGCAGCCGAAAATGTGACCGTAGTGCTGGGAGGCCAGGGCGGCGATGAAATTTTTGGTGGTTATGCCCGCTATATGGTAACCTATTTGGAACAGGCCATAAAAGGCAGCATCATGGAAACCACCGACGAGGGCGAGCACATTGTGTCGTTGAAATCGATTTTACCAAACCTGCCTTCGTTAAAAGAATACATACCCATGCTGAAAAGTTTTATGGGCAACAACAGCTTCGGGCCAATGGACCGGCGCTATTTCGACATTATTGACCGGATGCATGGAAACAGCAATTATTTCACCCCAGGTTTTGCTGCCAGCTACGATTCCGATAAGGTATTCAAAAAATTTAGCTCTTCCTTCAACAACCCCAACACCCAGTCGTTCTACAACAAAATGACCCATTTTGATATGTTTGGCAGTTTGCCCGCCTTGTTACAGGTTGAAGACCGGGTGAGCATGGCAGCCTCCATCGAGTCGCGGGTACCTTTGCTCGACAAACGGATTGTGGATTTGGTGGCCAGCATGCCCCCCGCCATGAAATTCAAAGGGGGCGAGTTAAAATATTTCCTAAAAAAGTCGGTAGGACACTTATTGCCAGAAAAAATCCTCAACCGAAAAGACAAAATGGGTTTTCCTGTGCCCCTGCATTTATGGGCAAAAAATGGAGCTCAAGAATTTATTTCTGACATCCTGCTCTCGAAGAAATGTTGCGACCGGGGTATCTTCAATTGCGACAAGGTAGCCCAGATCATTAAATCGGAACAACCCTTTGGCCGGCAGATATGGGGCATGTTGAGCCTAGAGTTATGGTTCAATACATTCATTGATAAATAAAGGGATGGAAATCCAAACCAGGACAGGATTAAACCGATGGGGCCAGAATTGGCAAGCAGGAGTGATGGGGTACTGGAGTAATGGGAGGAACTTAATAATTTCTCACCCAATACTCCAACGCTCCATTACTCCAATATCATAATTGATTCAAAAAACCACAGATTTATCCTGCCCGTCGATTTTGTCAGACAAATAGTGAATATCAAAATACAATTTTTTCGGATTTGAAAATTTTGACCATGAATTTTATTTATTGTGGATGGCTTTTTAGAACTTTTTTTCCACATTTGAAAAATAAAAGTTTACTTGCGGACTAATTATCAAAATACATAAAATGACAATTAAGCTAAACAAAGATTATTCCTTCGATTGGAAGGTAGAAAAAATAGCTGTGATAGGCCCTGGGATTGTAGGCATGCCAATGGCAAGCTTGCTGGCATCGGCAAAAATAAAAATTGGGACCACTAGGCCTGCAAAAGTGTTGGTTGTTCAACGGAAATCAGAAAATTCGGGTTGGAAGGTCGATGCCATCAACTCGGGCAAATCTGTGATCGGGGGCATCGAACCCGATTTGAACACAATAACGGAGAAAGCAGTAAAGGCAGGACTTTTATCGGCCACCAGCGATTTCAACGAGCTTACCGATGCCGATGTGGTTTTAGTCTCGATCCAAACCGACAAGGACGGGTATGCCCCTGATTATGGGCCTTTATTGGGTGGGCTTTCGAGTTTGGCAAGGGCACTTCAAAACAAACCTGAAGGAAAAATTCCCTTGATCATTTTTGAATCCACACTCGCACCATCGTCGATGGCTACGGTTATCAGCGATCATTTTGCCAAATTTGGCCTCGTTGAAGGACGCGATATTTTGCTTGGCAATAGCCCCAACCGGGTAATGCCGGGCCGATTGGTCGAACGGGTCACCAGCTCGGATAAACTGGTGGCTGGTTTGCACCCCGAGACCCCAAAAATGATCCAACATCTTTACAAACACATTGTACTGAAGGCCGAACTCTTTGCCACCAATAGCATGACCGCCGAGGTAGTGAAAACCCTCGAAAATGCTTACCGCGATGTGCGGATTGCATTTTCGGCCGATGTGGTGCGCTATTGCGACGAAAATGACATCGACTTTTATGCCCTCCGCAACAAAGTAAACAAGAAATTGGCACAAGAAGACAATGCCTCTGCAGATCCAAATGCTGTGCCTAGTGGTGGCATCTTGATACCCATGCTGGGCGTTGGCGGTCATTGCCTGCCAAAAGATGGCATCCTTTTGTGGTGGCGCAGAATCGACAGCAAGGCCGACACTTCAAACAGCCTCATCCTCAACTCGCGTTTTATCAACGATGAATCGCCCACCGAAACCATCCGCCTGGCTGAAAAAAGTTTTGGGTTTTTCCGGGGGAAGAAGGTTGCGATATTAGGGGCAGCTTACCGTTTCAACTCAGAAGATACGCGCAACTCGCCGTCCATTCAGCTGGCATTGCGCTTTCAGGAGAGAGATGCAGAAATTATCCTACAAGATCCGTATGTGAAGCCCGACGATCAGAACCTGCTTCATTTCAAATTAAACGATATTTTCACACGCGATCTGGAAAAAGCCATCACCGAGGCTGAATATATTTTTATCGGCACGGCCCACAAGGCATACATCGATGGCTTTGAGGATATTATAAAAAAAGCGCCCAAGTTGAAGGCCATTATTGATGCCTCGAACATATACAGCCGCAAGCAAGTGGAAGATAAAGGTATTGCCTATACGGGAATTGGCCGCGGCAGTGAAGCTCCGAAAAAGGATTTTGTCGATTTTGTGTACAAGTCGTTTAGGATAATGGAACGTGGCCTGGCCAACGAGGTTATGGCAATCTGTACCTTCCTCAACAAAAAATACGCCCACACCGATTTCAATAAAGTCGATTTTACCGAAGTACAACGCCTGGCAGGATCTTGCTCCACAGGATGCGAGATAGCCAATACCGGCGCAATAACCGAAATGCCAGATTACAAAGGGAAAGTGCTGCGATTGGTAAAAAATGCTTTTGATGCAGCAAAAGAGGAATAGTTTTTAGATTTTATGGTGATAATCCGATGAATAAAACATTCAGATAATCATTTGAGGTTGCAATAGGTCACCCTTGATAGTGGAAAATAGTGAGAGAATTTTTCAAAGCGTTTATAAACCTTATTTGTTTTCTTCAACCTTAGTAGCCTAATGTGGCCACCTTGAAATAAACCTTATTTCGACTGTGCTCAACATAAATATTACCTTGTTAGCATTTGATTAATGAGGTAATAAGGTTGAAGTTCATATAGTTTCCTGTTTGCCACTAAGGTTTAAGAACAAAGGAATAAGGTTTTTTCATTATTTGTGATACCCTGAAATTGAAAAATGCCGAACTTTTTATATCAAATACCCGTACAGTTTGCTGATCTATTCCTATTGATACTTTTAAGGATTCATTAATTTTTTTAGGAAGAAAATGATTAAATCGAAGAAAATAATATCCGTAGTCGGGGCACGGCCTCAATTTATTAAGCTTGCCCCTTTATCGGAAAAACTGAGCCTTTACCACGAAGAAATTATCCTTCACACAGGCCAGCATTACGACAAGCAAATGTCGGATTCCTTTTTCGAGGATTTGAAAATTAAAAAGCCAAAATACAATTTGAACATCGGTTCGGGCAACCACGGTGCACAAACGGGCCGGATGATGGAAGAAATCGAGAACATCCTACTGAAAGAAAAGCCTGATATGATCATTGTTTTTGGTGATACAAATTCGACTCTTGCCGGTGCTTTGGCAGCCGCCAAGCTTCACATAAAAGTGTTGCATATCGAGGCAGGCTTGCGCAGTTACAACCGCTCGATGCCCGAAGAAATAAACCGGATTGCCACTGACCACGTTTCAGATTTCCTTTTTGCCCCAACTCAAACGGCAATGGATATTTTAAAGAAGGAAGGTCTTGCCGACAAATCCTTTTTGACCGGCGACATTATGATTGATACTGTGAATCGGAATATTTCCTTTGCTGAACAAAAAGCGGATCCAAAACTTTTATCGGATATTCAAGGGGAGTTCTACCTGGTCACCTTGCACCGACCTTACAATGTGGACAGGCCGGAAGTATTGTCCAAAATTATGGAGACCCTGGCAGCACTCGACCATGACGTGATCTTCCCAGTTCACCCACGCACCCGCAAAATGATTGCCCAATTCAATATCCCCTCAAACCATAAAATTCATTTGATCGATCCCTGTGGTTATCTGGATTTTCTTTACCTGCAATCGAAATCGAAAAAGATAATTACCGATTCGGGGGGCATCCAGAAAGAAGCCTATACCCTGAAAAAGCCCTGCATCACCTTGCGGCCCGAAACCGAATGGGTGGAAACCGTGAAGGAAGGTTGGAACCTTTTGATGAACCCAGAGACGGATTTGGATGCACAGAAAATTATCGACTTTATCCCTAGGAAAGAACAGAGCAATATTTTTGGGAGCGAGGTGACGCAAAGTATGGTGGAGATTATTAATTCATTGTAAATAGGAAATTAGGGATTTAAGGAATTGGAAAATAGAAATTAGAAATTTGGCGGATTGTAGAGACGCAATTTATTGCGTCTTTATGTGATTGCAGGTTGACCAGACGCAATAAATTGCGTCTCTACTTGCGCAACACCCAATATTTTTCACCCTTTATAGTAACAAGGTTGTGTAGAATAGAACTCAGAACTTTTTCAACTCAGAACTAAATGAAAAAAATAGCAATCATAGGCGGTGGGATAATGGGCATGACAGTGGCTTTGCGACTGGCAGAGAAAGGCTATGCCGTCAATTTATACGAAGCCTCCGAATCGCTTGGGGGCTTGACTTCGGTTTGGCAAATCGACGATATTACCTGGGATAAGTTTTACCATGTGGTGTTGCTGTCCGATACTTTCACCCGAAAAATAATTGGCGAAACTGGGCTTGAAGACCAGGCCCGGTGGGTAGAAACGAAATCGGGTTTTTATTCGGGCGGGAAACTTCATTCGATGTCGAACCTGATCGAATTCTTCAAGTTCCCACCCATCAACCTGATCGATAAATTCAGATTGGGCCTTACTATTTTTGTAGCTTCAAAAATAAAAGATTGGAAACGGCTCGAAAAAATACCAGTCGAAAATTGGCTGAGAAAATGGTCTGGTAAAAATACTTTCAACAAAATATGGTTGCCCCTTTTGAAATCGAAATTGGGCGACAACTATAAAGAAACCTCGGCATCCTTTATTTGGGCCACCATTCAGCGGATGTATGCCGCACGGCGCACAGGTTTGAAAAAAGAAATGTTTGGCTATGTGGAAGGGGGTTATGCCAGCATCCTTGAAAAATTTCAGGAACTCTTGATCAAAAAAGGGGTAAAAATCCATATCTTCCACCCTATCGAAAAAATCAGACGGGCAGGCAAGGAAGTTGAAGTTCAATTTAAAAATGGAAAAACAGAGACCTTCCCCAAAGTCATTGCTACCATCCCTTCGAGTTTGTTTGCCGGACTTACCGAGGGCTTGCAGGAAGTGGAATACAACAAGTTGAATGAGGTTCAATATGTAGGCGTTGTCTGTACCTCGCTCCTCTTGCGCAAACAAATCTCGCCTTATTATGTGACCAATATAACCGATGAGGACAACCCTTTTACGGGCATCATCGAGATGGGGGCATTGGTCGACAAGAAAAGTTTTAAGGGGCACTCGCTCATCTATTTGCCAAAGTATGTGAAAGCCATCGATCCCTTTTTTCAAAAAACGAACGAAGAAGTCGAAAATATCTTTCTCGATGCCCTGTTCCGAATGTACCCTCACCTTTCTTCCGACGATGTGGTGGCGATAAAAACCACGCGGGCTGCCAATGTGTTTGCCTTGCCCACATTGGGGTATTCCAAAAAACTGACGGACATGAAAACTACAATCGAGGGATTGTACATCATCAATTCATCGTACATCACCAACAGTACCTTAAACGTAAACGACACAGTGCAACTGGCTGAAAAAGCTATTGCCCGGTATTTTTAACATAAAACAACCATGATAAACCATTTAATACACTGTAGAATGATTAAAAGATTTGGATGCAATTATGGATGCAAATTAGTGCCAATCAATTCATTCGTGTAATTTGTGTAATTTGTGGCTAAATTTTGATGAATGAAAAACAGGATTGCAAGCATATCGCTCGATTTGGACAACCAATGGTCGTACATGAAAATACATGGCGATGAAGGTTGGGACAAATACCCTTCGTACCTTTCGATTTTTGTACCCTACATCCTCGATTTGCTGGATGAACTGGAATTGAGGATCACCTTTTTTGTGGTAGGCAAGGATGCTTCAATCGAAGAGAATATTCCCTGGCTAAGAATGATCACCGATCGGGGGCACGAAATCGGGAATCATTCCTTCCATCACGAATCGTGGCTGCAAAAATATTCCAGGCAGGAATTGGAAAAGGAAATCGACGATGCTGAAAAGGCCATCGAAAAAGCCACCGGCTACAAAACCCGTGGATTTCGAGGGCCGGGCTTTAGCTGGAGTATGGAATTGCTGGAAGTGTTAAACGATCGCGATTATATTTTCGATGCCTCCACCTTACCAACATACATTGGCCCTATTGCCCGCAAATATTATTTCTGGAAATCGGATTTAAGCAAAGAAGAAAAAAAGGATCGCAGCGAATTATTTGGCACCTTCAGAGATGGCCTGCGGCCTCTAAGACCCTACTACCACCAGCTTCGTGATAGCAAAAAATTACTGGAAATACCCGTAACTACCATCCCCATTATCAAAACCCCCTTTCATTTAAGCTACTTGTTATACTTGAGCGGCATTTCCCCCCTGTTGATGAAATCCTATATAGGCATTGCCCTGTTTATGTGCAAAATCACCCGCACCTCGCCAAGCTTTTTGCTCCACCCCCTTGATTTGATTGGTGGCGACAAAGTAACACAGCTTGCTTTTTTTCCAGGGATGAACATCGATAGTGAAACAAAATCCAGGGTTTTCAAGTATGTGATAAAAAAACTGAAAAGCAAATTTCGGCTTGTTACAATGGAAGAACATGCGCGAACGGCTGGCAGTTGATATTTATTAATTTTATCGAAGACAATAAACCAATGATAAAAAGAAATAATCAATCTTTTTTCATCGATCACCTTCCTTTTTTTCTGGGAGTACTTGTACTGCTGGGGGTAAGTATTTATCGCATCGTTTTAAATGATGTCTGGATTGACGAGGCTTCGAGTTTAGTGACAGCAACAATGCCTTATCAAAAAGTATTTCATACAGCATTGATCTGGGAATCACAAGCACCTCTGTATTATCTCATTCTTTATCTTTGGATGCAAATCTATCCTTCCTATTTTTTTGCGAGGGTATTGTCCTTGATTCTGGTTTCTTTATTCATCTTCATCATTTATAAAATTATTTATCGATATGAAAAATCGAAGCTTATCCAGAGCCTTTACTTGGCTGTAGTAGCCAGTGCTTATTTTGTTATTTTGTCGGCTGTAACAGTGAGATACTATAGTGTGGCTTTGCTATTGTCTGTATTGTTAATCGATATTTTCCTTCGCAGATACCTGAACAACGATCCACCCTCAGTAAAAATACGGCTTCTGTTTATTGTTTTAAGCATATTAGCTGTGCTTACCCAATATTATTTGAGCATATTTCTCTTGGCTTTCGGGATAACAATATGGATACACTTGGGTTTTAAACGATTTATAAAATATGGCGTCGATATGGTTTTGCCCGTCCTTACTTTATTCGCCTTGTTTAATATTATCTGCTCGCAGTATAATGTGTTTGTTACCATTGAAGAAGCAAGACCAAGTCTTTTGGGGGCTTTAAAATTCGGGATAAAGAATATCGAAAGTGCCATCATAAATCTAAATTATTTTCATGATTCCAAGATTGTAAGACACACATTAAGAGGATTTTTTCTCGTGGTTGGGATTGCCCTTTTGATTTATAGGAAGAATATCCCCAAGTGGGGATACTATTTATTAATCTTGATTCTGATTAATACCATTGGCTTATTTGTGTTGTATTTCCTAATCCATTCAAATTTCATCCAGTTCTGGCATATTCTTTTCTTCAACACAATTATCCTGCTCTTTCTGTTTTTTGCCATCACTGCATTACAGAAAAAGTGGAGTCTGATAATATTCTCTATTTTAGTACTTGTAAACCTATACTCAGCAATATTTTTCAGTAAACCGGCCAGATACTTAGCCAATCTGAATCAATATTTAGAAGCTGATGAAAGCTACGATGAGAATATTTATATCTATCCGAATATATTCGAAGATATTTTTCAGTTTCAGTACTCAGGAAAAAATGAGTTAATCCCCCTGCCTAAAGCGATTGACTACGATTTGGGCTACAATCTGCAGTTGTATGCACTACAAGGAGACAACCAGCTTGATTCGTTTTTCACCATGAATAGGGACAGAAACCAAAAAAGTTTTTATTTACTTGAAAACAGGGTTCATAACCTATCGCATGTCGATTTTAAGTTCCAGCAATTTGATTCCTGGTTAGATCAAAACTTCAACCTTATTTCCGATACAACTTTTACGATTTATCGCTTAAGGAAATTTCGGTATTGAAATAATTATCTATTTTAGCGTAAACAATAAGAGAGATAATCTCTTTAAGGTTAACTGATTTGATGGACTAAAAAAGTGACAACTATGAATGAAAAGAAGTATTTCGTTTCCCTTGTGCTCCCGGCCTATAACGAGGAAGCTATTCTGGTGGACAATATCCAAACCCTTGTTGACTACATGGAAAACTTGGGCAAATACGATTGGGAAATACTTCTTGTGAACGATGGTAGCAAAGACAACACGGAAGCTCTGGCCAACCAATGCCAGGAACGGATCCCACAAGTAAGGGTAATCCACCACCCCATAAACTTGAACCTGGGACGTGCCCTGCAAACCGGTTTCAAAAATGCCAAAGGTGAAATTATAGTCGTGCTCGACATTGACTTGAGCTATTCGGTCGAGCACATCGAAGTATTGGTCGACAAGCAAATAGAAACCCAGGCCGACATTGTTAATGCCTCGTGTTACATGCCAGGCGGGAAAGTTTCGAACGTACCCTTTACCAGGGCTTTGATGAGCCGTTTCGTAAACCGGTTCATGCGTTTTGCTTCGCAGGAAAAGTATTACACGTTTACAGGGATGGTGAGGGCCTATAAAGCTGACTTCATCAAAAACCTGAACCTAAAAACCAAGGACTATGAAATAAACCCTGAGATCATGTACAAAGCAATGATCCTGCGGGCCAGGATAGAAGAAATACCTGCCCACCTGAACTGGCAGTTGCAAAACCAGGTGGGTGCTAAACGTACATCGAGCATCAGGGTATTGAAAGGGGTTATGTCGGGCCTTATGTCTGGATTTATTTTCCGGCCTTACATTTTTTTTATAGGGATTGGTATAATTACCATGATTACATCGCTCTATATCTTGGCCTGGATATTTTACAACACCTTTCAGATTTACCCCGATATTGTGATGGAGACCCAATTCTTCGACGACAAATTTACGGTGGCAATCGCACAGGTTTTCAAGGAGCGGCCCTATTCTTTCTTTATAGGGGGCTTTAATCTGGTAATCGCCATCCAGTTTCTTAGCCTGGGGTTTATAGCTTTGCAAAATAAGCGATATTTTGAGGAGTCGTTTCATTTAAGTACACGTATATTGAGGGCCACGAATGTTGAAAAGAAATAATCATCGTTTTTTCATCGAACACTTTCCTCTTCTGTTGGGCATTCTTGCTCTACTTGGGGTAAGCATTTCTCGTATCGTTTTTAACGATGTTTGGATTGACGAGGCATCCAGCTTGATTACTTCATCCTTACCTGTGGGTGAAGTAATAACCAGGGCTTTGAATTGGGAAACACAAGCCCCCTTGTATTTTTTCCTCCTTTCGCTTTGGATGCACCTGTCGCCATCCTATTTTTTTGCCAGGATATTGGCCTTGATCCTGGTCATCGTATTTATGGTTTTCATATACCTGACCGTTCGTAAATACGAAAAATCGAAGTTGATCCTTAGCCTGTTTATGATCCTGGTGGCCACTGCCAACTTTACCATTTTTGCAGCAACTACTATCCGATATTATGCATTAGTATTGTTATTGACCGCCATGTTGATTTATATTTTCCTGGACAAATACCTGAAAGAAGACCCGCCTCCTACAAAGGTACGTATACTTTTTATCCTACTAAGCACGCTGGCTGTAATTACCCAGTACTACCTGTCAATTTTACTATTGGCTTTTGGAACAGCTGTTTGGTTTGATAAGGGTTTTAAAAGGTTTTTAACATATTGTACCGACATGTTGTTGCCCATCCTTGCTTTAAGTGCCTTGGCCAATGTCATATTTACACAGTTCAACACTTATTTGCAACTCGATAACTCATCACCAAGTTTTCTGGGAGCCATAAATTTTGCCATTGTAAAAACAGAAAATTCCATTGTAGCTAACAACTATCTTCAAAATATTAAAATTGGACGATATTTGTTAAGGGCTTTTTACATACTTGTGGCCATTGCCATTTTTTATTCACGAAAGAAACTAATTGCGCAAACAAAACAACTGGCACTACTTTTTCTGATTTCCCTGCTTGGATTGGTAACCTTGTATTTCATTGTCGACACCCATTTAATCAATTTTTGGCATACCTTATTTTTCTTCACCATCATCCTGCTACTTAGTTTTTTTGGCATTATATCTCTTAAGCAAAGCTGGGGCGCAATAATATTATCTATACTGATTGTAGTAAACCTTAGCTCTGCCATATTCTATTTTAAGCCTAACCAACAATTTGCCCAGCTTACCAATTATTTGGAATCGATTGAAAAACCTGGCGAAAACATTTATATTTATCCAAATATTTATCAGGATAATTTCCAGTTTCAATACAAAGGAGAAAACAAATTCTTGGGGATACCCGGAAACATTGATTACGACCAGGGCTTTAAGCTAAAAAGTTGGGTCTTGAAAGGCGGCAATCAACTTGATTCGTTTTTTATGGCAAATTACGCCACAAACAATAAATATTTCTACATACTCGAAGAAAATGTAAGCAATCTCTTAAATGTAGATTTCAAACACAACGAATTAGATCTCTATCTGAACCGAAACTTCACCCCTCTTTCAGATACCACATTCCAGACTTACCGATTAAGAAAGTTCCGTACAAACGAAACCTTACAATAAACAACTAAGTAGAAAGTGTATTCAACAAATAAACTATTAGGATGAAACTTGATTTGCCCCCAAAAGACTTACTTTCGAAAACCGGCAAGGTTGATTATTACGATTGGAATTATAAGTTCCCGATAAAATACATCCAGCAATATCGTTTCAAGCGGATTCTTCCTCACCTGGCTGGCAAACACTACGTCAGCCTCCTCGAAATTGGGACCGGGAGTGGGGTATTCATACCTGAACTTTCAAAATATTGCGACACCCTTACCACATGCGATATTCACTCCTATGTTGATCCGATAAATAAAATATGTGAGCACTTCAATATTTCGCATTGCAGCTATAGCACACAAAGCATCGAAAAAACAAATTTCGGCTCAAACTCTTTTGATGCTATCGTGGCAGTAAGCGTTTTGGAGTTTGTCGATGATTTGGATGCGGCTGTCGATGAAATCAAAAGGATATTAAAACCCGATGGCGTATTTATTACGATATGCCCTATGGAAAGCAAGCTGCTCGACAGTGTGGTTTCGATGTATTCGAAAAAGAAAGCCAAGGAGGAATTTGGCGAATCGAGGAAACATGTTTCAAAATTTCTGGAAAGCAATTTTACTATTTTTGAAAAAGGATACCTTTTGCCCATAATAGGCAAATGGTTCCCGGTATATATCGATTATGTATTGGGGTTTAAGGACGCGAAATATGCTTGATAATAGGTAAAGGCACATAAAACCTACCCTATAATCCATTTCATTTTTGTTTGATATTTAGCCTTAAAAAACAAATTGAATACTTGTTATTTATCTTGTAGAAAGACTTATCGGTATTTCTATACAGAAGCAGATGGCCAATTGTCTCGTTCAACTAAGACACATTTTCATCAAATCGGCTTTTTTGTTATTTTTGTCATTCGAAATAATTTTAAATATGAGCGAAACAATCTACAGTGTGATCACTGGAACGGGAAATTACATTCCCCCTACTCGTGTTAGAAACGAGGATTTTCTTGGGAACGATTTTTATGAAACAGACGGAATCAAGTTAAATAAAACAAATCAGGAAATAATTGATAAGTTTCTGGAAATTACAACAATTGCTGAAAGAAGGCATGTTACTGGTACAAAGGTGACCTCAGACATTGCCTGTTTTGCTGCAGAGGATGCTATCAAAACCTCAAAAATCAACAAAGAAGAATTAGACTATATTATTGTTGCACATAATTTTGGCGATGTAAGGAGCGACAATAACCGGTCGGACATAGTGCCTAGTTTGGCTGCCCGGGTGAAATATAAATTAGGGATTAAAAGCCCGAATACTGTAGCTTACGATGTGACTTTTGGCTGCCCGGGTTGGTTACAAGGTGTAATACAGGCTGATTATTATATTAAGTCGGGCGATGCCAAAAAAATATTGGTGATCGGGGCAGAGATATTATCCAGGGTTTCCGACCCGCACGACCGCGACAGTATGTTGTATGCCGATGGAGCCGGAGCTGTTATCCTTGAAGCCAGGGAAAGTAGTAAACCAATTGGGATACTTGCACATAAAACACGTTCCGATACTTTGCTTCATTCCAAAATGTTGCACATGGAGAAATCATACAATCCCGACTATCCCATAAAGGACAATCTGTTTTTAAAGATGAACGGGCGAAAGCTTTATCAATATGCACTCGAAACGGTGCCCCAGGCCATTAAAGATTGCCTTGATAAGTGCAATACTCATCTAAGTGAAATTAAGACACTTCTTATCCATCAAGCCAATGGAAAAATGGATGATGCCATTTTGAAAAGGTTGTATAAACTTTACGATATTGTAGACACACCTGAAAACATTATGCCCATGACCATTTCGTGGCTCGGCAATACATCCGTGGCAACCTTGCCTACATTGTTTGATCTTATTCTGAAAGGCAAAATGGAGGGCTACCATATTGGCGAAGGCGACTCACTTGTTTTTGCATCGGTTGGGGCAGGAATGAATATCAATACAATGATTTACAAGATGTAAATTATAAAATTTTAATTTGTGGCTTCTTCTATATTAGGAGTCACTTCTTTTGATTCGGTCGCTTCTCTTGTTTCTGTGACCTCTTTTATAGGTGCCGGTTCTATCTTGGTGACTACTTCTTTGAACAACTTTACTTGTGTGGCGGCAGGCCCTTTGGGCCCCATCCCAACTTCAAAGTTTACAATGTTGTTCTCCTTAATATCTTCGAGCAAATTGTTAATATGCACAAATACACTTTCCTGTGTTACCAAATCTTTGATAAAACCATATCCTTTCGAGTCGTTAAAAAAGGTCACAACCCCCTTGCGGATCGGATCAGGTTTATCCATCGAATCGCGATTTGGGCTACTTATTTCAATATCTTCTGCATTGATCACAGTTTTCTTGCTGGGATCGGGAGGTGTTGAAGAAATTACCCCATTCTCATCCACATAAGCAATCATGTCGTCGAGGCTTCCTTTCTTTTCGGTATCCTTTCTGGCAATCCTCTTTTTTTCTTTGTCTTTTCTCTTTTTCTCTTTTTTGTTCCTTACTTCTTTTTTGTTGAACGATTCTTGCGATCTACCCATTTACTCTTGTTTATATTATTATTAATTATTCTATTGATCACCCGATTGATCTTAATGCTCCAAGAGGGTGTAATTACCTTTAAGCATAGTCTTTAACTTAAGGAGACCAGTGCTTCGTATTTGCCTTACTCGCTCCGATGACATGTCATATTTTAAGGCTATGTCATGCAGCGAATAGCTCGACGTACTAAACAAGCCAAACGACATTGTAAGTACAGCTGCCTCTCTTTTCGATAGCTTGTTTAACGCCCTCTTTATATTGGTCAATAGCGACTCTATCATCGTATTGTTATCGGTGGCCGGGATAACATCATTCTGCACTACATCGTACAAACTGAAATCACTGTCGCCATCATTCGTCAGCGGTTTATCAAAAGAGTACTGACGTTTCTTGATATTGTTGGCAATTTTTACTTCGTCGTCGCTCAATTCGAGATATTCTGCAATTTCCGAATCGGTTGGTTCGCGTTCGAATGCCTGTTCGAGGTAAGGGATTGCTTTTGTGATTTTATTGATCGATGAAAGCCTGTTCAATGGCAAACGTACAATCCTTGTTTGCTCCGAAATAGCCTGGATTATTGATTGGCGTATCCACCAAACTGCATACGAGATGAATTTAAAACCCCGTGTCTCGTCAAACTTTGTGGCGGCTTTTACCAAACCGAGATTCCCTTCGTTGATTAAATCGGAGAACGATAGTCCCTGATTTTGATATTGTTTGGCTACTGAAATCACAAAACGGAGATTGGCCACGACCAGCTTTTCGAGGGCCTCATCATCCCCTTCTCTGATACGCAAAGCCAATTCGACCTCCTCTTCAGCAGAAATCATCGAATATTTGTTTATCTCCTGAAAATAGCGGCTTATCGATTCATCGGCCCGATGGGTTATTTGTTTTGAAATTTTAAGTTGCCGCATTCAAATTTTTATAATTTATCTCTTTAATTGGCTGCTTTTACATTTACTGCAACAAGGCCCTTATCGCCATTTTTAGTTTCGAAAACAACTTTCTGTTCGGGTTGAAGTCGGATATAGGTATCAGATAATCCAGAGCGGTGAACAAATATGTCCTCTCCGTTTTCCGATTCAATAAAGCCAAAACCTTTCACTGCGTTGTACCACTTAACTTTTCCGTTTGTCATAATTGTGCTTCCTATTAACCTCTATAATTGTCTTTCTTAGGCTTAGCCTCATTTACTACTATCACGCGGTTTTCGAATGAAGCACCATTCAATTCGGCGATTGCTTTTGCTGCTTCTTCATCGTTATCCATTGTCACAAAACCAAAGCCTTTGCTTCTGCCACTGTATTTATCGGTAATAATTTTAGCAGAACTTATGGTTCCATAGTCTTCAAAAATTCCTGCTAAATCACTTTCATTCACCTTAAAATCAAGGTTTCCTACATAAATATTCATATCTCAATAAAGTTAAATTGTTAATTTTTTAACAATAGGATTTAAAAAGGTGAGCAGTGACAAAACCAATAACATGAAAAATATTAGCAAACAATTGCGCAAATTCTCAAATCTCAAAATCAGGGCAAAGGTAGTCATTTATTTTCAGGGTATTACTATAAAACAGCAATTTTACAACTGACCCGAAGCCCCCCTTCATGTCTCAAGGTATTTTTGTTTCGTTGAAACTGGGTTTCGCGTTTCGGGTTTCGTGTTTTGGGTGTTTTTTCTAGGTTATCCAACTCTTTATAGGATGATGGTAATGATTCGTGTTTATTGTAGAGACGCAATTTATTGCGTCTTAAACTGGTCATTGCTTACTAATGAGACGCAATAAATTGCGTCTCTACATTGTCTACTGCCAACTGGTGACTGAGGACTGAGAACTGAGGACTGGCACTTTCAAAAAAAAAGGCAGTACTGCAAATTACAAGATCACCATGTTTGCACGGTCTGTAATTTTTTCGCAATATTCACATTTCAACGAAATTTCTTTCCCTACGATTACCTTGAATTTGGTGGAAACTTTTTCGTTGTTGGTAATGCACTTTGGGTTCACACATTTGGCAATCCCAACAGCCTTTTCAGGCACCTCAACCGTTTTCTTTTCCACTACTTCATAATCCTTTATGATATTCAGTTTTGCCTGCGGGGCTACCAGGGCAATTTTATTGATATCCTCGTCTTTGAAAAACTTATCGGATATTTTTATAATCGCTTTTCGCCCCAGCTTTTTGCTATCGAGATTGTTGCCAATGGTAAGGTGGTTGTCCAGGTTCTCGAGCCCCAGAATGGATATTACAGTAAAAAGGTCCCTGGCCGGGATATGATCGATAACAGTACCATCCTTAATGGCACTTACTTTTAGTTCTTTTGAATCCTTCATAATCACAACTCTTAATCTGTTTTAAAATCGAACATTTTATACTACCCCAATAATTGATGCCAAAATTGCTTGACGGGTGAACACCCCATTCAAAGCCTGGGTGAAATAGTAGGCCTTTTCATTTTTGTCGACATCTTCGTTTATTTCGTTCACCCGTGGCAATGGATGCAAGATCCGCATGTTATCCTTGGTGTTTTTCAACATGTGGTTTCGGAGCACATACACGTTTTTCACCTTCTCATATTCCATGGGATCAGAAAAACGTTCGCGCTGTACCCGGGTCATATACATAATGTCGGCTTCCGAAATATATCCGGTAAAATCCCGGTGTTCGTAATATTTAAGACCCAGGTTGTCGAGGTATATCTTGTATTCGTCGGGCATTTTCAACTCGTCGGGAGAAATAAAATTGAACGTGGCGTTGAATTTCGACATGGCCATGAGCAGGGAATGTACAGTTCTACCATATTTCAAATCCCCTATCAGGAAAATATTCAGGTTTTCGAGAGTCCCCTGTGTCTTTTGGATAGAATACATGTCGAGAAGCGTTTGGGTAGGGTGCTGGTTGGCCCCGTCGCCCGCATTCACAATGGGCACTTGCGAAACTTCGCTGGCAAATTTAGCTGCCCCCTCAAGCGGATGCCGCATTACGATAAGATCGCTATAATTGGCCACGGTAAGGATGGTATCGTTCAACGATTCACCCTTTTTTACACTGGAGCTTCCTGAATCGGAAAATCCAATAACACGCCCGCCAAGTTTATTCACAGCGCTCTCGAAACTCAAACGGGTCCGGGTGGAAGGCTCGAAAAAAAGTGAGGCAACCACATAGCCTTCAAGAATTTTCTGCACAGGTTTAGCTTCAAATTTAGCGGCCAGTTCAAGGATTTTCAGAATTTCATCTTTTGAATAATCTTCGATAGAAACGAGACTTCTATTTTTCATCTACACAATTGTTTTGGAAATAAAATACTGAATCCAAAAGTAAGGCTTTCTGTCTGGAAGCAGGCAATCGACTTTTCATTAATTATTAACATCCTTTTGCGGCAGTTTTCAGTCGGCAGTCTCCAGTCAGCAGTGGCAGCATGCAGTCCGCATTAAGCAGGTGAAAAATATCCAATACTCAATAATGAATGAAGGTCAAAATGAAGAAGGAAGTTTTGATTATATCACATCTCACTAAGGATATTCGTCATTCGATGTTCGATATTTCAGAGATTGTTTCTTTTTCTCGATGCCAATTTCATTCAGAAATGAATAACCAATCCTGCAAGTTTTCACTGAATATCATTTATAGACTGAAGACTGATGTCTGGAGGACTAAAGACTGATGAATGGACAGACTGGAGACTGAAGACTGAGAGCTGTGGACTGATATTGGTCTTTCAGGTTTTCTTACTATTTTTGAAAAAAAACATTCGAATGATAAAAACTGAATTGGCGATTGAATTTTTCGAGATCGAGTCGATGGATGAATTATCGGAAAATGAGCAACGATTGATAAAGCTTTCAAAAGAAGCTACCAAAAATTCGTATGCCCCCTATTCCAATTTTTATGTCGGGGCGGCGGTACTGTTGGAGTCGGGAGAAACAATCCTGGGTGCCAACCAGGAAAATGCCGCTTATCCTTCGGGCTTGTGTGCCGAGCGGGTAGCCCTTTTTTATGCTAATTCGAAATATCCGCAACAAGCGGTATGTGCTATTGCCATTGCGGCAGCAAATCAAAAAGGTATCCTAAACGAATTGATTGCCCCCTGTGGAAGCTGCCGTCAGGTGATGCTGGAAACCGAGCAACGCTACGAAAAGGAGATCAAAATCTTCCTTGTTGGCGACGAAAAAGTGTTTTTAATAAACGGGGTACAATCCCTTTTGCCCATGCACTTCAACAAGAGTCATCTTAGTCTGTAGACTTGATCTTTTACAGGGAAGGACACTTCAAAACAATCACCCGAATAATTCGCATGATACCTCAACCAAATGTAGTACGACCTTGAGACAACGCCACAATTTATTGTGGTGATTATAGCGACTTCCTAAACAAATCCCACAGTACATCTTTTGGTGGCTCGACGATAATCTCAATTTCCTCCGAACTCACAGGGTGGATAAAAGAAATATTCCTCGCATGAAGATGGATGCTCCCATCCGGGTTGGAACGGTCGAAGCCATATTTCAAATCGCCTTTTATGGGACAGCCAATCTTCGACAATTGCGCCCTGATCTGATGATGGCGGCCTGTTTTCAGGACCACCTCCAGCAAAAAATAATTTTGCGATGTGTTAATTATCCGGTAATACAATTCCGCCTGTTTGGAATCGGGCATTTCTTTATCGTGGGCAAAGCTTTTGTTTTTTTCAGTGTTGCGTTTTAAATAATGGATCAAAGTATCCGATTCGTGGGGGGGCACATTTTTTACCACTGCCCAGTAGCTTTTGTGGATGGTTTTTTCTTTGAACATCTTGTTGAGCCGGGTAAGTGCTTTGCTGGTACGGGCAAAAAGAACCACGCCACTCACCGGCCTGTCGAGCCGATGAGGTATTCCCAGATATACATCGCCTGGTTTATTGTATTTTATTTTAATGAAATCTTTCACCAATTCAACCAATGGCTTATCGCCGGTTTTATCGCCCTGCACAATCTGCCCAGGTTTTTTATTGATGGCAATCAGGTGATTGTCTTCGTAAAGGATGTCGGATTGGGTTATGCTCATTTTGTGTCTAATAGACCTTGGAGTTTTTCGAAAAACTCCAAGGTCTGTGGAATAAAACTAGTACTGCTCCTTCTCATTCGGAAAATCCACCGACCTTACATCAGTGATATAGCTTTCAACCGATCCTTTGATTTCGGCAAAAAGATTATGGTATCGGCGCAGGAAGCGGGGCGAGAACTCTTGGGTGATGCCGAGCATATCGTGTAAAACCAATACCTGACCATCGACTTTCGACCCGGCTCCGATGCCAATTACCGGGATTTTTAGTTCGCCGGCCACTTTGCCTGCAAGCGTGGCAGGAATCTTTTCGAGCACCAGGGCAAAACAACCTGTTTCTTCCAGGATGTGTGCATCTTCCACAAGTTTTTGAGCCTCGGCCTCTTCGCGGGCACGTACTACGTATGTCCCAAATTTATGGATCGATTGGGGTGTCAGCCCCAAATGGCCCATCACAGGGATACCGGCGGATAGGATACGCTCGATGCTTTCTTTGATTTCCTGGCCTCCTTCCATTTTCACGGCATGGGCACCAGTTTCCTTCATGATTCGAATGGCCGATGAAAGGGCCTCCTTGGAATTCCCCTGGTAAGTCCCAAACGGAAGATCAACCACCACCAGTGCCCGCTTCGTTGCTCGGACTACCGAACTGGCATGATAGATCATTTCGTTCAGTGTGATGGGCAAGGTTGAATCGTACCCTGCCATAACATTCGAGGCCGAATCGCCCACCAAAATCACATCGATCCCAGCATTATCGAGGATGCGCGCCATGCTATAATCATAAGCCGTCAGCATAGCTATTTTTTCGTTGCGCAGCTTCATCTCGTTCAGCACGTGCGTTGTGACCTTTCTTACCTTATCATATATCGACATAATCCGCTTTTTTTATTCGTACAGAAAACTATACCTTTGCATGTTTTTCAAATGCAAAATTGAGTATTTTATTTAACCCGGACTAAATTAAATGAAAAAATCTTCTCTAATCCTAATTTTTCCCCTTCTGTTTTTATTTATCACTTGCAGCACCGATTTCGACATAAATGCCGACTGGAAAGACATTGCCGTGGTATATAGCCTGTTGGACCCTACTGCACCAACCCAATACGTAAAGCTAAACAAAGCATTTCTGGGCGATGCCGATGCCTACATTATGGCACAAGAATCCGATTCGCTTTATTACCCTGAAGCTGAAGTTTTTCTTGAACCATTAAATGATACCGCTCATGTGTATGATAATTATGGGAAAGTAGTACGGTTTAAGTTGGAGGAAACCACAGATATTCAAAAGGATTCCGGCATTTTCGCCTTTGACTACAATAAAATTTATTATACCAATGAACCTATTAGTGATTATGACAACTATGGTTTGGTCATAAAAATTCCAGGAAAGGAGAAAATAAGTTCAACAACAACACTGGTTACGGATCTATCTGTCACCAAACCAACATCATGGGACAAGGTGAGTTTAGCCACGACAACAGGCTACCTGTCATATAGGGTAGAGTGGAAAACCAACGAGGTGGCCGAAATTTACAACCTCACACTCCGTTTTCACTACAGGGAGATATCGCCGACCCTTGAGGTTAGCGATCATTATGTTGACTGGGCACAGCCATCGAAGCGGAAGTTTGGCACCGATAAAGAACTCGAACTGGATATCTCGGGCAAAGCATTCTATCAGTTTGTGGCAAGTGCAATTGCCCCGGGCATTGAAGGGACCAAACGCAAAGCACTTTATATCGATTTTATGTTCACGCTGGCCGGAAAGGAACTGGCTTCCTACATCGATGTAAATGGGCCATCGGAAGGGATTATCCAGGAAAAGCCATCGTTTACCAATATCAACAATGGGATTGGTGTTTTTTCCTCCCTCTTCACTAAAACTGTCCCAAAAGTCGACCTAACCAGCTTGACGGTCGACATGTTATCGTGTGGCGAAATAACCAGTCACCTTCGCTTTGCCGATTATAATGGAAATTATGATTGTTTGAATGGGAAATAGCTCCACAATAAAGAATAGTAAGTTACTATATGAGCGAAAAGCATGAAACTTTTTTTCATATCGCTGGCCCCGGTAATTGTCATCTCCATTTACATTTACATCCGTGACAAATACGACAAGGAACCTTTCTCTATCCTTGTGAGTGCATTGTTGGTCGGCGCTTTGATTACCATCCCAATCATTTATGTTGAAAACTGGATCGAACAATTTGGGCCACTATTTTCCAATTCTCTTTCAAAAGCTGCCTACAGGGCTTTTGCAGTAGCATCCTTTACGGAGGAACTTTTTAAAATGACAGCCCTGTTCCTTCTCATCTGGAACAACCGGAATTTCAACGAAAAATTCGATGGCATTGTGTACGCCGTTTTTATCTCGCTGGGTTTTGCCGGGATCGAAAATCTCATGTATGTCTTCAATCACGGGTACGAAGTGGGTATTGCTCGCGCATTTACCGCCGTTCCTGCCCATGCTTTGTTTGGTGTTGCAATGGGCTATTATTTTGGCCTTGCCAGGTTTTACTCCGTACGCAGGACAAGATACCTCGTCTTTGCATTTTTACTACCATTCGTCTTGCACGGCATTTACGATTTTATCCTGATGTCGGATTACAACTATTATTTGTTCATCTTCTTCCCATTTATATGCCTGCTCTTTTATTTGGGCCTGAAACAAATGAAAAGCCTTTCGGAACAATCGATTTATCGGGATGACGGCATTGGCCCACAGGATTCTAATTTTCTTGGACTTTAATTTAATTCTGAATTATTATGAAGCATCTTTTTCAAAAGCGATTTTTTTCAGCAATCCTGTTTTTCATTTTGATATTGATGGCAGGAAGGGCAAATTCTCAACAAGATACATCAAACAATAGCTACTACGAAGGAACAATAAAAACCGATATGCAGGACTTGTTGGTCTGGATCTGTATATTGAACGAAAATACAGATTCGCTCAAGGCTACGCTCGACGTTCCTGAGCAAGGAGTTTACGATAAAAGCTTTGATAGTATTTCAATAAGCGGGACTACCCTCTGGCTTAACTTGAAAGCTTTTACTGCAGCATATACCGGTAATTTCTCGGAAGATAAGAAAACCATTACAGGGAAATGGGAACAAGGTGGACAGAAATATGATCTTGTTCTTTCCAGATTAGAAAGCAAGCCAAAAGTAAACCGGCCACAAGAGCCGAAAGAACCATTTCCTTACCGCTCCCAAGAAGTGACTTTTGAAAACACCTCAGCCAAAATAAAACTGGCCGGAACCCTCACAATACCAGAAAATAGCTGGCAAGCCCCTGCTGTGATATTAGTGTCCGGATCAGGGCCTCAAAACCGCAACTCTGAATTATTAGGGCATAAACCCTTTCTGGTGCTATCCGATTATTTGACCCGGCATGGGATAGCCGTACTCCGATACGACGATCGGGGCAACGGGGAATCGGAAGGCAAATTCTCCACTGCAACTACCTTCGACCTGGCTGAAGATGTGATGGCTGCCTACGAATATCTTAAAAATCACAAAGGGATCAATAGTAAAAACATTGGCATTGTTGGTCATAGCGAAGGGGGTTTGATTGCACCAATCGTGGCTTCCAAATTGAAAGACCTCGCCTTTATTGTGCTATTGGCCGGCCCGGGCACTTCTGGCGAGCAAATCCTGTATCAGCAAACCCGATTGATTTCGCTGGCAGAAGGGGAAGATGAAAAGCAGATTGCCAAAGACCTAAAATTTGTTTCAAAGATTTATGCCATTGCCATAAGTGATGCAAGCTACAAGGAGGCTGTGGTGCAAATCAGAAAGCTCTATAAAAGGAAAACCCGGTTTATGTCGAAGAAAAAAATAAAGGCCAACAATCTGGGGGAGACTTTTCGCGAGATGACCATCCGACAGGTATTGTCGCCCTGGTTCAGGGAATTCCTTAAAATCGACCCGGCTCCCTATTTACAACAAGTACACTGCCCGGTTCTGGCTATCAATGGCAGCAAAGATTTGCAGGTCCCGCCCGATCCGAACCTGAAAAAGATTGAAGAGATTCTTACAAAAGCTGGGAATAAAAATGTCACAACAAAAGAAATAGAAGGTGTCAATCATCTGTTCCAGCATTGCGAAACCGGCTCGCCTACCGAATATTTCAAAATTGAAGAAACCTTTTCTGAGGAAGTGATGAAAATTATTGCGGATTGGATTTTGAAAAATTAATCTCCAGAAACTAATTAGTGCTTAGGATTGGAACGCGGATAACGCGGATGCAAGCAACGCTGATTTACGCTGATTTCACAAATCATTAGCCGGTTTTATCCGCGTTTGAAAATCCGTATAATCCGCGTTCTATTTTTTTCAATTGTTAACTAAACGGTATTGATCAACATAATATACTTCACTTTCCTAATTAATATGATAAGATTATTAATTTCATACTACAATCATAGTAGATTTTGAATTATTATAGTATATTTGCACAAAATATAATTCATGCAGGAAATAACAAAAGCACAAGAGGACATTTTAAAAGCATTATGGAAAATTGACGATGGTGCCATTGGCGATATTTTAAACGCCTTGCCACAGCCGCACCCGGCATACAACACCGTAGCTACGGTGATAAAAGTATTGGAGAAAAAAGGCTATGTATCGCACAAAACCTACGGAAAAACCAATGTGTACTTCCCCATAGTATCGAGAAAGGAGTATGGGCAACATGTGGTGAAGGATGCCTTCAATGGCCTTTTCAACAGTTCGCTCAACCAAATGGTGTCGTATTTTGTAAAAGGAAAAGAAGTGGGCATCGACGAATTGGAGGAGCTTAAACAAATGATCGAAACTGAAATCGAAAAACAAAAATAGATGGAAGCTCTTTGGGAATACATAGTTTTAGCCTCGTTGAGTTTAGGTCTTTCGTGGCTGGCATACCTGTTAATTTTTAGGAAGGATAGAAATTTTGGTGCCCGTCGTGCTTTTTTACTCGGCACTATAATCGTCTCTTTGCTTTTGCCCCTAAGTCAGGTAAAGATAAAATTACCCCCTTCCATTCAACAGAATAATTCAAAAGAAGTCGTGGAAAAACCAGACGTCATTCCGGTAAATCTCGAAAGCAATTTCATCATTCAGGAAAAAGAAAAATCTACTGCAATAATAGCTACACCCATATCGGATACAAATTGGACGGCGATTCTTGTGGTCTTCTATTTATTCGTCGTTCTTTTTTTATTGATCAAAAAGATTTCTCAAATAGAGTCGATCCTTTCTTGCTATCGCAAATCAAAGAAAGAATATTTCGAACATTACACCATGATCTATAACAATCACTTTCAATCCACATTCTCATTTTTCAAGTGGATATTTATAAATAATTCCACGGGCCTGGAAAATGAAATTGAGAAAATAATAGCCCATGAAAAAGTACATGTAATTCAGTATCATTACATCGACCTACTTTTACTGGAGCTACTTTCCATAGGCTTATGGTTTAATCCTTTTATTTGGCTGTTGAAAAAAGAGACTCAATTGGTGCACGAGTTCCTGGCCGATGAAAATGTACTGGCAAAAGGAACCAACAAAGTCCATTACCAAACATTATTGGTCAATCAGGTGGCAGAAGAAAAATTGATCTGTCTTGCTTCAGGTTTCAGCCAGTCGCTTATAAAAAAACGAATACTTATGATGAACACAGGATTTGATCGCAAACAGTCTAAATTGAAAATCTTAAGCCTGGTACCCATTGCCCTTTTTCTTTTTCTTGCTGTTTCGTGCATGAATGGACAAAAAGAACAGGATGTGGTGGCAGCTTTCGAAATTCAGGATATGAATATTTTTTACATGGGCATCAACAATCCCATCAAGATTGCTGTTTCGGGCTACGATAATTCAGACATTGAAGTGGATATCGACAAAGGAACTGTAAGTGGAGAAAATGGAAGCTACATAGTCCGGGTCGAAGAAGAAGGCACGGTTTTGCTTACCGTGAAAAGTCATGGCAAAGAAATTCAAAAGAAAGAATTTATAGTAAAAGCACCCGGGAATCATTCAAAATTAGCCACTCTAAATTTCGCCAACGAACATCAGAAAATAAAACCAGAACAATGGATCGACAGCCTTGGGATTTCGGAAAATGAATACCTGCAATTTGTTTACTGGGTGAGCGATTCGCTGGCCTACGAAAAAGATAAAATCCCGGTCAGTGCAAATATCCTATATACGGGGATTGACAACCTGATTGAGGTTCCCGTCTTAAAATACAAGCAAAACATTGATGTAAAAATCAACAAGGGTAACATTATCCGAAAGAATGATCATTATGTTGTGCGGGTAAAAGAAACTGGGAATGCCACCATCACGGTCAGCATAGATGGCCATGAAGTGCAGCGCAAAGAATTTCAGGTCATAAAGCCAACCTTTGCAAACCAGGAATAGAAATGATTATTGTTTGAATGATTTAGCATGAACAAGAAAATAATTCCTGAAAAACTCTGAACACCACGACTTTCCGAACGAAGTGAGGAATCTTTGTCAATTTACCACCTGGTTATTTAATCACCTTTGCTGTTTAAAAATAGTCTGCCATGAAACTACAATTCAAAAATTCCATCCCACACATTTCAGCAATCCTCTTATTTATAGGGATTAGCTTAACCTACTTCTACCCCCAATTGCAAGGCAATCTGCTCCGTCAATCCGACCATCAAAACTATTTGGGCATGAGCAAGGAAATCACGGATTTCCGGGAGCAATACGGCGAAGAAACCCTTTGGACCAACTCAATGTTTGGGGGTATGCCAAGCTACCAGATTTCGGCCATTAGCTCAAACATAATCAACTCAATTAAAAACCTTTTTCTCGATATTATCCCCAGGCCGACGGGCTATTTATTTTTTCTGATGATCGGATTTTACATCCTGCTGCTTTGTCTTAATGTAAATCCATGGCTGGCAATCATTGGTTCCCTGGCCTTTGGCTTTTCATCCTTCAATATGCTTTATTTGGCCACCGGGCACAATGCCAAAACCCTTGCCCTATCGTTTATCCCGCCATTGCTTGGCAGCCTTATCTACGCCTACCGGAAAAACTTCTTGATAGGTGCAGCATTGCTCAGTGTGTTCACCTGCTTGCATTTGTCGGCCAATCATTTTCAAATGAGCTATTACTTTTTGTACCTGTTGATGGCTGTTCTCCTGTTTGAATTTTATCAATCGTACAAAGACAAACTGCTGCCCACCTTTTTTAAGATTTCAGCCGTGCTGCTTGTGGCCAGTCTAATTGGGGTTTTGCCCACCATATCGAACCTGATTGTGACCCATGAGTATGGCAAGCAAACCACGCGTGGAAAATCGGAGCTTACCATTACGGCTGATGCCAATAGCGATAAATCGAATGAAACCGATGCGTTGGATGCCGACTACATAAAGCAATACAGTTTGGGGTATGGCGAGGCTTGGTCGTTGGTAATCCCCAATGTAAAAGGGGGGCGCATGGATTATTTGGGAAATCACGAGGAGGCCATGTCTAAAGTGCCGGCAAAATATCAACAAACAGTATCGCAGCAATACTCCTACTGGGGCGAGCAATATTCATCGGGTGGGGCATTCTATTTTGGGGCAAGCATTTTTCTATTGTTCCTGCTCAGCATCTTTTTTGTGAAAGACCGGATAAAATGGGCATTGCTGGCTGTTTCAGCCTTAGCCATTCTTTTATCCTGGAAATACAACCCACTGGTCGATTGGTTTATTAACCATGTTCCCTTATTCAGCAAATTCAGGGACACCAAAATGATGCTGATCCTGGTTCAAATTTCTTTCCCCTTGCTGGGCTTCCTTTTTCTGAACAAGCTATTGAAAAATGGGATTGACAAGAAAAAGTTTTTATACATCTCTGGTGGGGCGATAATACTGATGCTCCTGTTTTATATAATCCCTGGAGTTTTCTTCGATTTTCAGAGCAATGCTGAAATTCAGAATTATGCGAATCAATTGATGAAATATGCCAGTGACCCTGGCACAATAATTCAAATTAATGAAATAAACCAGGGAATCATCGCTGCGCGAAAAGTCCTTTTTCGGGAAGATGTTTTGCGAAGCGTGTTCTATATTCTTGCCACCTCAGCTCTTATCTATCTCTTTATGTTGAGGAAGATGAAGCAAACGGCTTTTTTGGCACTGTTGGCGGTGGTGATTATTGCTGATTTATGGACAGTGGACAAACGCTATTTGAACAACGACAAGAAGGGATCGCAGTATTATCATTGGGTCGATTCGTTCCAATATAATAATCCCTTTCAGGCTACAGTGGCCGATGCCGGGATCCTGAACAACGAAATCAATCTCAATCCCGCCCTAAAGCAAAAGTTGAATGCGGGGTTGGCCACCTTGCAAAAAGAAAGAAAGATGCCAACCACAGAATTCAATATTGAAAAAGAAAAGATCCTTTTTAAGGAATTGAATTTTGCTACCAATTACAGGGTTTTTTCTTTGAAAGACCCTTTCTCAAATAGCCGAACCTCATACTTCCACAAGTCTATTGGTGGTTACCATGGTGCAAAACTTAAAAATTACCAGGAACTGATCGAGTTTTATATCTCGAAAGAATATTCGCAAATAGCCAATCTTATTAGTAAGGTTGAAACTATTTCGGAAGGAATGAAGCTTCCTGATATCCCGATCCCCGTTTTAAATATGCTGAACACCAAATACATTATTGCAGACCCGGGCAGCCCTCCAATTCTAAATCCTTACCATTATGGCAATGCATGGTTTGTGCAAGATATAAAATTTGCTGCCAGCGCCGATGAAGAAATGCTATTACTAAAATCAATGGATAAAAACACAGCAATTTTAAATTCAGGGTACAAAGCTCAAATCCCAAAATATTTCCACGCCGATTCAACTTCACATATTCAATTACTTTCTTACCGGCCCAATCACTTGACGTATGAAAGTTCAAGCATACAAGAAGGCCTGGCAATATTCTCAGAAATCTACTACAAAGATGGCTGGAATGCCTACCTCGATGGCAAAAAGACAGACTATTTCAAAGCCAACTACCTGTTGCGTGCCATGAATATCCCTGCCGGAAAACATACAATTGAGTTTAAATTCGAGCCAGAATCGTATTACTTTGGAAGGTGGCTTTCAAATTTAGGTTCTGTGTTGATCATTGTATTTGTGGGAGGGATGTTGTTTTTTGGGTATAAAAAAAGACACAAACTTCATCTCTAAAATTTATGAAGAACGAATCCTGAGAGGGTTCAACAAAAAGGGAATTCCATAACTATCGGATTTGTCGCCCCCCCCCTCGAAATCATTAAAATCGATTGATAAAGGAATAATGAATATTTTTGCCGCAGGTATGATATAGAACTAAATTTAAAAGCATGGCAAACATTCAGTATAATCCCCCCGATCATTATCTGGTAGATGATCTTTTATCCGATGAGCACAAAATAGTTAGAGATGCTACTCGCGACTGGGTAAACCGTAGCGTGAAGCCAATTATTGAAGAATATTTCGAAAAGGCAGAATTTCCAAGGCACCTGGTGAAGGAGCTTGGGGAAATGGGTGCATTTGGCCCATTCATCCCATCGCAATATGGTGGTGCCGACATGGACTATATTTCCTACGGACTGATTATGCAGGAACTCGAACGGGGCGATTCAGGCATCCGGTCAATGGCATCGGTGCAAACATCCCTGGTAATGTACCCTATATGGTCGTATGGCACCGAAGAGCAAAAATTGAAATTCCTGCCACGCCTTGCCACCGGCGAACTAATAGGTTGCTTCGGATTGACCGAACCCAATCATGGATCGGACCCCGGAAGCATGAAAACCCGGATTAAAGATATGGGCGATCATTATCTGTTGAATGGTGCTAAAATGTGGATCACCAATTCGACTATCGCTGATGTTGGGATTGTGTGGGCAAAGGATGATGAAGGGGTTGTCCGTGGCCTCATCGTAGAGAAAGGGATGAAAGGATTTACAGCACCGGAAACTCATGGAAAATGGTCGTTGCGCGCTTCCATTACGGGCGAAATGGTTTTCGAAGATGTTATCATTCCAAAGGAAAATATATTGCCCGGGGTGAAAGGGTTGAAAGGCCCGCTTTCTTGTCTTTCGTCGGCCCGGTACGGAATTGCCTGGGGCGTAATAGGCGCAGCCATGGATTGCTTCGATGCAGCTGTCAGATACAGCCAGGAGCGCACACAATTTGGCAAACCCACTGGTGGCTTTCAGTTACAACAGAAAAAACTGGCCGAAGCTCTCACGGAAATCACTAAAGCCCAACTACTTGCATGGCGATTGGGAACTCTTCGTAACGAAGGCAAATCGACCCCGGCCCAGGTATCGATGGCCAAGCGCAACAATGTAGAAATAGCCCTTAACATTGCCCGCGAAATGCGACAGGTGCTTGGGGCAATGGGAATAACCAACGATTACCCCATGATGCGCCATAGCATGAACCTCGAATCGGTAATCACCTATGAAGGAACACACGATGTGCATTTGCTGATTACCGGTGCTGAAATTACTGGGATACAAGCATATAAGTAAAGTACTCCTCTTGTAAAATAAAATTCTTCCGTGAAAATCTCAATTTGAAATTGAGATTTTCACGGAAGAATTTTAACACAAATTTACCTATCTGATTATTTATCTACGCTTTACCATATTTCTTTCATCTTCCTCATCCGAAATCAACATTTCATCAAAGAAAAATAGCAAGCACAACTAATTAGGTGGATAAGCGAAGAATTGTTGTGTGACCATCTTTACCTGGTAGCCCTCGCCCGGGTTCATGTTTCCGATGGTGTTGATTTGCCATTGAGGCCAGTAGATTTCCCCTGCCCCGTTTACGGCGATAATCAGTTCTGATGACAAAGGGCTTAACAGAGCTGGGATAGGAGCCGAATTTTTCCGCAGATAACCCAGAAAGCTCCAACCCTGGGGCAAAACAAGTTGGGTTATTTCTGGCTGTACCGACAAGCCTGTCACGATCATCGTTTGCGATAAACTGAGTTTTATCCGGTAGGCTTCTCCGGTCATCACATCCCCAATTGTATTGATTCCATACTGAGGCCAGAGGGTATTTCCATTTTCATCTTTAACAATAATTACACTTGAGTAGAAGGGATTGCATAAACTGTCGATGGCAGGTTCAAATGGCTCGATATAAGTCGAGAACAAACTCCAACCAAGGGGCAAATCAATATATTGATATTCTATGGTAAAGGCTTCGAGCGAGGCAATACTACTTATTCCATTCGAAGTATACGTCCCAGAGTTTGGAAACGAGGGTTGCGACATATAAGTGGCTGTTGCACTGAAAACAGTGTTATTGGAGGCCCGCCAAATTTTCCACTTAAAGGGTTCGCCAAGGATAAATCCATCGGGTGATGAAGTGAGTACATCGTCGCCCCAAATCGTTACAGCGATATTCTGACCTGTCCATTCTTCATATCCTGCACATACCAATGTACCCAGCGAGTCGTAGAAAACACCCACATAATCGCCTATGGCAATTGGGATACTGTCGATGGTAACAGGTGTGTTGAAGGTTATCAATATGATATGCAAATCGCCGGTGTTGATAAAGTCCCACTGTGGGGCATTCATATAGGCTGCCAGGGAGAGTATCCCGCTTAAGCCATTGGCTTGATAAATTGAGGGTTGCTGAAATGTCTGGGTATCATATATCGCAACAGCATTATATTCAATACCTTCCGACACATCGAAAATCTTCCACTTAAACTCTTCACCGGTCGCCATACCATCGATCAAGCCAGATTGTGCGCCCCAAACCGTAATGGCATTAGTAACTCCCTGCCAATTAATGTATCCGGCACAGGCCAAAGTTCCGAGGGAATCATAAAACACCCCTATGTAATCGCCAACGGATATTTGAATTCCATTAATGGTCAAAGGGATTCCACTTGGGATTAGGATAACATGGTTATTGCCTGTGTTTGAGAAAAACCAACCGGGGGGCACTGTCGTTGTTGATGAAACTGATTTCACCTGGTTTACATCACCGGTAGCAACCTGTTCGGATTGCCGTGCAAAAACCACTGTTGAAAAAGTCAGAAAGGTCAAGAAAGTAAAAATCAAATTTCTCATAGCTATAGTTTTTTAGTAATGAATGAAATATTGCTCTTGTTCTAAGTACAATAATAGTCAATATTTTTGTAACTTTTATTATCTTTATGGTACTTACTTGTGTAGATGATTTAATTTGAATGAAAAACGAAAAGCAAATCCGGTTCATGTCGCTTTACAAGCCCCACCACGAAGCTTTTATCAGGTTTTGCACAGCCAGGGGATACGGCGTAATGGACACCGATGATTTGGTGAACGAAACAATTGCTAGGGTTTTTGAAAATCTTGATTCGCTGAAATCGGACACAGCCTTTTTAAGCTATCTGTTCAGCGTGGCCAGCAATATAATCAAAAATCAATTCAGAAGAAAAAAGATAGTTTTCTATCAGGACGATATTCCGGCAAGTTTTCAGCAGTCGCACAATGACGACCCGGGAAGAAAACTGGATGTTGCCAATTTGTACAAAGCTCTGGATTTGTTGCCCAATGAGCAAAAGAAAGCCTTGATATTATTTGAGATCAGTGGTTTCAGCATAAAAGAAATTATGGGACTGCAAAATTGTTCCGAATCGTCGGTCAAGCAAAAGCTCAGGCGGGGCAGGCAAAAATTGGTTCTATTACTGGGTGACAAAGAGCTTAACAAAGAAACAATTGAGACTCGCTCGAAGGTACTTTACACTTTATTTTTTTAATGATGAAAAACAGGCTAGATACATATTTTGAAATTGCCCGCCGACAACCGATTTCTATTTCGTTGGAGCAGATTGAAAACAGTCTGGCATTGCTTGTTATATCTCCAAACACTTCCCTAATCAAAAGACTATTAACTAAAAACAATATCATTATGACAAGTATCTCAGGAATAATCATTACAACTTCTATCACACTTTTCTCTCTACTTATTTCATCCGAAACACCAGAACCAGGAACAACTATCCTGACCTACAGGGGGGAATTACGGTCTCCTACTGTTATTGAACCAGAGAAGGAAATCAAAACAGATAAACTGCTCGCCTTCAAAGTTTCTGATGCTGATCGGTCAATTCCGATCAATCAGCCAATCAAAGAAAAAGCGATACTGTCTAAAACAAAAACTCCAACTATTATCCCCATTGGAACAGGTACACTAGGAAACGACACAATTGTAGTTGAGGATTTGAAACAAGAAAGAGATACATTAGTTGATAAAGCCCTTTCGGACACGAACAATATAGAAACCCAACACCCAGCAATTGAAAATGCGAATAAATCAGGATTGGTAGAAAAACCAATAAATCCGGGAATAAAATTCAATAACAGTACCTATAAGGGCTACGACAAATTTTATGGGTTCTATTACAACGATGATAATTGGGCCATGGTGAAGGTGGATGGTAAATATGGGATGATTGATAGACAAAATAGTTTTGTAGTGCAGCCCATATACGATGACCTGGACGAATGTTTTTGCTACAACGATGATAGCTGGTGTAAGGTAAAACGAAATCGAAAATATGGATTTATTGACAGATCCGGTAAAGAGGTGGTTCCAGTGCAATATGAAAAAATTTGGAGTTTTTGTGAGAATGATGATAAATGGGCCAAAGTAAAACGAGATGGAAAATTCTTCTTCCTCGACAGGGATGGAAACGAAGTTGTTTTTCATGAGCCAAATTAGCCCAGTATAATTGATCCAAAACTATCCATAAATTTTTGCGTATTGAAAATTACATTTACTAAGTTTGACCTTTCAAGCTAATAAACGATACGCAGCATGACGATAGACCAGTTTTCACTCAGGGGCAACTATCCCAATTTCAGGATTTATAAACACTTCATAAAAAAACATTTACAACATGAAATAGCTCCCGATCCGATGGGCTATGTGGCTCCCATTGTCGATTATAAGTTGATGGGGTCGAATGATTTTGGTTCACTGGATCTAGCTCTCGAAGACGTTCATTATATATCGAACGAAAATATAGAGCAGGCAAAACTTTATATTACCGATTTGCTAAAAGCGAAGGCAGGTGATACGGTCAGTCAGGAAAGAATAGAAAAAAAGCGTTTGCAATTTCTGAAACAAAAGGAAAAATACTATCAGCAGAACCATTTTATCGAGAATGATTTTGTGGTGCCCTCGTCCACATCAAAATTGTACGGCATCCAGGAAATCAGCCACAAAGGGGCAAGTTTGCTGGAGTTGAGCCAGGAAGGTTACCCCGTTCCCGATTTTTGCATCCTCACCTCGGAAGCCTTTCCTTTATCGAACAAGGAGCGTAAGCAGCATGTGGAAGATGCCATTTCGAACCTCGAAAAATTGACCAACGAAAAGCTTGGCTCGGATGAAACCCCGCTGGTTTTTGCCATGCGTTGCGCCATGTCTAAATATGTTCCTGGGCTGATGCCCACCTACTTAAATGTGGGCGTAACACAAAACACATTTATCTCCTTAAAAAATCTGTATGGTTATCATGTGGCCAGCAAAATCTACCTGAACAACCTTCAGAATATTTATTACCTGCTCTATCCCCTTGCAGAGCCTCATTCTTTCGGCGATAAAATTTCGAGGTATTCGTTCAAAGATATCTACAAACGCATCCAGTTTTATTACGACGAAATCTACAAGATCGACCCACGGGTTTTGACCGACCCGTATTACCAGATCTTTTTCTTTATCGACGAAGTGCATAAGTTTTACGCCAAGAACCGCGACCTGCTCCAATCGCTTTTTGTTAAAGATAAAAGCTACCCTTCCCTTATCCTGCAAAAAATGGTTTGGACTGTGCGCGATCAAAATTCCTACCCAGGGGTTTTATATTCGCGCCATTCGCGCACCGGAAAGGGGTTTCAAATTGAGAGCTTCCCGGGTATTTTTGGAGAGGATATCATGACAGGGGCCATCGAGGCCGAAGACCATGAGTTTTTCTCGCGGCAGGAAATCCACGACAGCTTTCCGGCAGTGTATCATTTTTTTCCTAAACTACCCAACCTGGAGCGGAAGCTTGAATCGCCCGCCACCATCGAATTTGCTGCCGAATCGTTTCGGAACATGCACTTCTTCGCCCTGCTCCAGCTCAACAATTCGGAAATGACAGGCCGGGCGACCATGCTATCGGCCATCGACATGTACAAAAAAGGGCTGATTAAAAAAGAGCGTGTCTTGAACCTGTTGCACCCCTATCATCTGAAACAAATATTTTCGGAAAGCATCGATGATAGCTCTTTCTCGGCGATGCAGTTTTTTTGTTCGGGCGTATCGGTGCTACCCCGTCTGGCTGTATCGTGCAAAATATACTTTTCTGCCGAAAAAGCTTTGCAGGCCAAAAAAGAAGGCGAATCGGTGTGCCTTTGCAAAGAGCAATTCGTACCTGCCGACACCCTTGTAATGAGCGAGGTGGATGCCATAGCAAGCCTTAACCCGGCAGCCATCCATGTGGTAACGGCCTGCCTGAGTTACGGGGTGCCCGCGTTTCTCAACCTGGAGGAGCACCATGTAAAAATGATCGGGAATGCGCTGATCAATGCACAGGGCGTAAAAGTAACGGAAGGCGACTGGATCACCGTTTCGAGCAAAAACAAAAAGATATTCCTGGGTAAGGCAAAGTTTATCCCGGCCCGTTTTCAGCGATACCTGAATGGCGAAAAATTGGAACTACTGCCAAAAGAAGAAAAGGTTTTTCTCGATATGGCCCAGGCATACACCGAGTACAATAAAATAGTCGACAACCTCGAATTCGACGAGATCAAGAACCTGAACGACCTGATCAAGATTATCCGCACCGACCTGAAAGACGAACCCTTTAAAGCGGCCAAATTTATGAATTCGTGGTACGATGCGAACGAGGATTATTACGCTTATCAAGTATTGAGAAGCAGCCTCGGCACCCACCGCGACCAACACGAATTGTTCGACCTATTAAGTTCCGACCGGAAGATTGCTTTTTTCAGAAAGGCCATTCAGCTTTGTGCCGAACAAAATATATGGGGGTATATGGCCGGGTCGTTTATGCTTGGAAGGTTTATCAGTAACCTGCAGCCGGTTCTGCTGTGGAAATCGTTATCGGCAACAGAAATTGTCTTTTTATTGAACGAATACATCCTTTTCGAGAAATACTTGTACCTGTTGCACGAAGTGGGCGAACGAAACCTGAACAAGGCAAAAACTTTATTGAATGATTCAGGCCTGGCGCGGGTCGATATTTCATTGACCAATCTAAAATTATTCACCCCACTCAAACTGAGCAAGCCCGACTGGTCTCAAATCACTAATTCTTTATCCAAAGAGGCCGACAAATTGATAATCGAACTGATCGAAACCCTTCAAAAGCCCTACGGATTTTTCTACGACTATAGCCAAGCCTGGTCGCTCGACAAGTTGAAAAAATTGTGCGAAATGGAAAATGTAGCTGTGCCCGAAGAGGTGGAGGTGTAGGCTATTGACAACAGTTTAAAGATAATTGCTAATTTTGAGAAGAATAAAATATGTACTTTCTAATATATTAGATCAGTAATTCTGATGTATTAAGAATAATGCGAATTGAACATGCTAAAAATGTTTTTCATTACCGGGGCCGGAGGCTTTCTGGGCAGTGGCCTTCGATATTTATCCCAGCGGGTAATCTCACACTACTTACCTGTATCATTTCCTTACGGGACATTCATTATCAATATTGTAGGATGTTTCCTCATTGGGATTATTTTTGCCATGACCGATAAAACCAAAATCATGTCGCCCGATATGCGGATGTTTTTGGCCGTAGGGTTCTGCGGTGGATTTACCACCTTCTCTTCCTTCACTCTCGATAGCTTTGGCCTGCTCAGGGATGGCCAGTATTTGTACTTTTCAGTCTATATTTTTGCGAGTGTAGTTCTCGGCATTTTGGCTACCATTGCCGGGATATGGTTCATTAAATCGTTGTAAGCATGAAAAATTTAACTGGCAATGCCACGCTATTGCGGATTTTTATTGGTGAACTTGATATGTATAAACACAAGCCCTTGTACGAGGCCATTGTTCTGTTTGCCAAACGCAAGGGTCTGGCCGGGGCAACTGTTTTGCGGGGACTGATGTCGTATGGGGCTAATAGCACCATTCATTCGGCAAAATTATTTGCCTTGTCCGAAGATTTACCCATTATTGTTGAGATCGTTGACGAGGAGGAAAAAATCCAGCAATTTGTAAAATTGCTCGAACCCTATTTTGAAAGCTCGCAATATGGCGGGCTGGTTACAATGGAAAAAATCCAGGTTATTTATTATCGGAATAGTAAAAAGTAGGGATTGGAAATCAATCAATGGCAGAGGTATCGAAAGAATGTTTACTTTTAGCCAATAGAGATTTTTACCCTATCAGAAATTTCACTCAATAAGAGGTCTTTGGCAATGGATGAAAAGAAAAGCAAATATTTTACAAAGGCGAAATATCCACAGGTTTACTGTGGATAAATACCTAAAATGGGAATGAGATACGCAATAGGAGTGAATGTTTTTAGTTATGGACAAGCTAAAAGAACGACAGAACTCATATGGAACTATTGACTAAATTTATAGATGAGGCAAAAATAGACAGCAAGGATTTTTATGAATACATTCTTGATGTAGACAATAGTGAGTTGAGTGAATTCATTAAAGTTCTCAATGACATTATTTCAGAATCTTATTCTTCAAAGTCAAAGCATAGTAATTTTAGTTTTATTACAAATGACACATTAAGTGGTCATTCTTTTCCTTGTTCAGAAGTTGAGTGTAAATTGGGCAACGTTGATACACTGATAAGAAATGCAATATTGTATGCCGATAAAGTTTACATACAGAATCCTTTTGAAGCTTATTATGAATACAAAGAATTTAATGAAAATCTTAGACTTGAAATAATAGGCGACTTAATTGTTTTAAATAAAATTAAACCGTTATTAAAGGAGGGGATTTTTGAGTATGCTACTACCAAAGTACATTTCTGTTCTGACTGCTATAAAAAGTTTGAAGAAAAATATCTAAAGACTTTAAATTCAAATATAAAAACTATTGAACCATACCTTCTTCAACATCTTCAAAGCAATATTGACTTTTATGCACATTGGAAATACGATACAATTGGAGTTGAAATAATTGATAAAAGTGATTTATTAAGCCATTCTCAAGTAGTAAATTTTGTTGAATACCTTCCAGATGCCATAAACAAAGTTGCAGTTAAGGGTAAAAGTGTAAAGCTTTCAAAGAGTGAAGTTGAAAAATCAGGAGTGCTTTACTATTTATTAAACCACATAGAAAAGAATCTTCATTTTCAAGATTATTATTCAGCTTATTATAATTGTCATCTTCTTACAGACAGAAACTTTGACATTGAATTATTAAAATTGGTTAATAATGATGTTTACGAGAAGCACACAAAAGAATCTGAGATTTTAAAAAACTTAGACCACATGGTGCCTTTCATTGATTCAGTTTCAATCAATAAATTATTAAAAATTAGAAAAGATGAGGGGGAGTCGTTCGAGGTGTATAGGGATAAGTTGAGTAAACTTATTCAAGTGAAAAATTTATCTTCAAAAGAATCCAAACAATTATTTAATGAAGAAATTAGGCCTGAAATAAATAAAATGAACCTGACATTGTCAAATAATAAAAAGGTTGTTTGGGGAAACATAAAATCAAATATATTCTTAGCCTCCACTTATATAAGTGCTACTCTTTTTGCGGGGATTTTACCAGTAAATATTGATAAAATTGTTGCCTCAGTTGGTGGATTTGGATTTGCTAAGAATATTGGACAAGATGTGTTAAGCTTGTTAAAAAACCAAGAAATTAGAAAGAATGAATTTTACTTTTTATGGAAAATTCAAAAGGATAATAAGATAAAAATATAGCCAGGCCATAATCGAGTAGACGGTCCCGGCTAAAATAACCGGGATGTGCCTCTCACACCACACGTACGTACGGGTCTCGTTTACGGCGGTTCTCTAAAACATGGGAAATAGGATAATCCTTTCGCTGTAAAATGGGCTGGGTTGATCGAAAAACTTATTAGGGAACACACATAATTCTCCCCAACCTACATCAACGAATAATATATCCGATCAACCGATTTTACAGCCCTATCGGAAAAGAAATCGGCAGATGGAATTAGGCGAAAAGCCACGCCATCTTTTTCTTCGGGCACAGATGGTAAGATTTTCTTGAGAATCTATTTATGGAAGGATTTGTTTTACCGGTTCAACAATCCGAACCATTTCATCAATATTTATGAAATCAGTGGTATTGCTCGTCAATAATTCTGCATCCAATCTTCGGGCTGTTGCCAGGATGATGGCATCAGGTACTTTTACCTTTTTGATTTTCCTATAACCGATCGTCAAATCAGCAATTTTAAGATCGGGATTGATAATCTCAAACAATCCTATGATCTGTGTCGTCAGAGCTTTTTCTTTTTCGTCCTTGAAGTTATAACCAAGTACTTCAATATAAGTTATTAATGAAATATAAATATGTTGATAGACGAAAATAGATTTCTCAATATCTATCATTCTATTGACAGCGTCAATAATTACATTGCTATCAAGTATTGCCTTACTCCCATTTATTTCTTTGTTGCTTTTGCCAGCTTACAGAATCAATCATTTCGCTAAATAATCCTATTTTATTGGCTTTGCCAATCATTTCTGAAAAAAGGGTCTTATCGTAATTCCCATCCGCTTTATTTTCTTTAACCATCACAATCACTTTGGCATGTGTGTTCTTCAGGCTTTTATATCGCGGTGGTATATGAATCAGCCCGTGTTTTATAGTAGTTTCAAATTCAATAGCTTTCATGACCTAACTTTTCGTATTCTTATTAAAGTTCAAATTTATGAAATATTTACCTCCCAAGTATTGAGATTTTATTTACCTTTGGTAAAAAAACAGTGCCCCAAAAAGTATCAGTTTAAGAGCATTGCAAACCCAACAACTAAGTATTATGAAAAAGTATCTACTTTTAGTATCCTGCATAGTAATTTCTTGTGTTTCATTTTCCCAAAACTACCTATTGATCAATCCTGATAAAGTAGCTCATTTCCTGAACAATCAATCGGACATTTATTCTATCAGGATAGATTCAGCCTCAGTGTCAGGGGTTGGTTCTACTTTATACAATCATAAAGTTTTAACCCATACCAGTTCCGGTTCCTGCTTGTTACTTTTAACAGACTCTTCCTGGATTGGGGACAGGATCATAGCGAAGGGTAATGGAGACTATCTCTTTTTCAACAAACTGAATGATAGTATTCTCGTTAAAACATTTTCCAAGGTAAATGACTACTGGACATGTTTCAGGCTTAATAATGGAGATTACCTGGAAGCCACTCTCGCGGCCATAAACCCTGAACCTGTAAATGGCAGTTTAGACAGTGTTAAAAGGGTTTCACTTCAGGCAAAAAACAGTGGAAATATGAACATCTCCCACCCTTTAAATGGCAAAGAAATTATGTTCTCAAAAAGCAATGGATTGGTCCAGTTTTTCAACATGCAAAATTTCCCCGATGATACTTCAACCTACTCGTTAATAGGATTTCATGATCCAAACGCAGACAGTACGAATGTAAGCGCTTCCGATATTTTTAATTATGATGTCGGAGATGAATTTCATTATGAGGATTATTCGCAAAGTGTTTTTAGCCCTTGGATGTACACGTATATCAATAGGATAAAAATAATCCTTTCAAAAATGGTGTCAGTAAATCAAGACACTTTGACTTACTTAGTGGAAAGATGCGAAACCAAAATCAATAATTCAACTTCAACAAATAATCCCGACACAACATCCATACAGGATACAATTACAGAGCAAATTATCCTATCCAACTATACGATGTTAAATACATTATCTTTCGAGCCTATCGACACAAACCTAAACACATTCAATAGTGGCTATTCCCAGTTTTCTATAAATCAAACGCACAATAGAAAACAAAAAACCTTGTACAATTTCTATAATCAAACTTCCCATGGTTGCTGGGAAGGAATACTCAGCGATCCACCAGCAAGCCCCTTGACCTATATTGATGGATTAGGTGGAGGCTACTATGATTTAGGCCCAATGAACAACCATTTTCAGTTGGTTTATTACAAAAAGGGATCGCTTACATGGGGGTCGCCTCTTATCTGCAATCCGTCATCAATTGGTATTGCTAATTTACAGGAAAATGAAATTCGAGTTGAAATATTCCCGAACCCATTTTCCGAATCCACAACAATCACCATAAACAATTTCGATCAAAAAGATAATCTATCATTGAAGCTCTTTGTTATTACAGGTAAAGAAATCCTAAGTTTTCCTGTTTCGCAAAAAACATTTACGTTAATGAAAAACAGCCTGCCTTCAGGAATGTATTTTTACCATATAGTAAATGACAGGCAGGAAATAAATTATAGTGGGAAAATTGTCATTCAATAAAATCCTACCTCTAAGATCAAACAGAGATAGAATGTAAGAATTACTTTTCGGAGTATTATTTATCCAAAATAATTTTTCTTGAAATAAGCTGGTTGCCCCTTGCTGTTTTAACTTGAACGAAATAAATCCCATTAGCTAAAGTGCTCAAGTCAATTGAAATCATGATCGTTTCAGGCTGAATGTCCATAACCATCCTGCCTTGCATGTTTACCAACTTGATCCATTCCACCTGCTCATTTGCAACAATAGAGATAATGCCATTCGACGGATTTGGATAGACATTCAATCTGCTGTCGAATAGAATTTCTTCAACATCGTTGTAGTTGAGGGCAGTTACAAGGATATCGTCGATTTTGCAGATCCCATCGGAGAGAACATCCACCCCATCAATGCTTTCGTTTGAGGTCATCAGCCAGCGAAGATAAATGGAGGTAGTCCCCGGATTGTTAATATCCGAAGGGATGGGCAAATTATCGACCACACCGGTTGTCCAGTCGTTGGCAATGGTAAAATCGCCGCCGGGAATATCGGCCCAAACCCCACCACTAAGTTTATACTGAAGTTGCCAGAATTTTGGCCCGGGTGTGTTGCCTCCCGATCGCATTTTTGAAGAAACCTTGAAATCGCTGTATCCATCGGCTTTAAATTTTATCGACCAGAACTTATCATTGGCGCCATTGTCCCACCCGGCGGCAGTAGCTGCATAATCGCCGGTCCCGGCTGCCCCGTTTGTCAATTCAATGGTCAACTGTCCAGATGTACTTTCCACTTCTGCGCGTAAATCGTAGTTCAAATTATCGGCTAATCCTAAATTAGCATTGAACTCGGTGTCGTTCACGTCGGGGAAAGTCCAGCCGGTAATTACTGTGCCCTCCTGCGGAATGGCTTCACCCAAAATAAAAATATCATCAATTTTAGCAACACCTGTAGCTAAAACCGTATCGCCGTTTATATCTATATTGGAGGTCATAATCCAGCGTAAATAAATGGAAGTCGAGCCAGGGTCGTTCAGATCGGCAGGTAGTGCGAGTGCTTCAATGCTTGCTGTGGTCCAGTCGTTGGCACTGGTTACTGCGCCATTTGGAACATCGGTCCACGTGCCCCCACTCAATTTATATTGAACTTGCCAATCCCTTGGACCTGCCTGGTTTCCGCCCGAGCGTTGCTTGGAATAAAGTACGAAATTCTGATATCCATCGGCTTTAAATTTCACCGACCAGCATTTGTCAATAGCCCCATCTTCCCAACCAGTGGCAGTGGCAGCAAAATCACCGGGGGCGTTCACCCCATTGGTCATAGTGATAGCCAATTGTCCTGCAGTCGATTCAACTTCCGCACGGATGTCATAATTACCCACATTTCCTGTAATACCATAATCGGCCAATACTGATAATTCGACCGAATCTGTCTGGAATGTCCAACCTGCTATTGTGTCGAGTTGTGCATATACTTGCGCAAACAAAAACACTGCAAAAAATAAAATGTAAATCTTCTTCATGTGTCTAATTTTAAGTTAGTATTGAATTTTCATTGCAAATTCGATGATCCCGGTTTCTGTGGTATCGGCAGCAAGCACCTTTAAAATTCCTTTTTTTCCGGCTGTCGTTTGAAATGGAATAAATAGTCCGGGCATTGCCCATTTGTATTTTTTCTTGCCCCAAACATCATTATATGAAACTATTAAAAGACTGTCGTTGTGCGCATTGGTAAATTCATCAGAAGTAATTCCGTTGTCAGCCGAGATGTCCCATTTTGTGTAATTCACTGTGGTCCAAGATGCTAGTTCAGGATAAAAATCTTCGTACAACTCGCCGGTAAGTGCAGTATTTTCACCAGGTGATGAGAAAGTAGGGGAGGGAAGGTTCACGCCGTTGTCTTCAGAATACTTGAAATAACATAGCATATCGATGCTTTCCTGAAAAAGCTGTGCTGAATCGGCAAAAAAAACTTTTCCGGTCACAGGATCGAAATAGTGTCCATATTCTAAATTCCCCTGATACCCAAGCTTTATGGAAGGATAATACCGGAGGCCTCCAAAACTGGAGTTGGGGTCTTTAAATATCCATCGGCTAACACTGACCTGTTGCCGGTTGTGGTCCATCACTGCGATAATCCAATTTAGCGTGTCGTCCACACCCTGATAAAAAACTTTGCTCCATTCAAAATTATCTTCATAAATCCCAGTGTCGAGCATTGTGGTTATCCCATTTTTCCCTTCTGCCTTAATGCTTAGGTTTGTGATTGGGGCATCAATCCCTTCTGCTACAATCCCAAAAACAATTTTTCCGCCAATCGCCACAAAGGAACTATCTGATGTATAATTATCACCAGCCTTGAGGTATAGAGTAGGTGGATTTTCCACTTTCTCTTTTTTACAAGAGGAATGAAGAAACAAAACTAAAATATTTGTTATCAGGAAATATGGCCAGTTTTTCATATCAATATGCACTCGTTATGCAAATATTTTCATATCGCTCGCAAAAGAATAAAAATCAAAAATAGTATGCAATACATTTTTCTTTAGAATTTGTCTAAACAATTTTCAAAGTTGTCTGTTTGAAAACCTATTAACCTTAAAATAATAATTATGAAGAATTCTACATTGATTTTATTGCTGGCGATCCCGCTGGCATTTATTGGATTAACAGCATCTGTTGCTTATCAAAATGGATCACCCGGAGGGAAAACTGGATCACCTGGCGATGGTGGCAGTACATGTGTTGAGTGTCATTCGGGAGTTGCGAACGCCGTAAATGGTTGGATTACAACAGATATTCCTGTGGAAGGCTACGAAGTTGATGGCTTGTATGCTATTACCTTAACGGGTACACATGCCGGTGCTGGAAAAATTGGTTTTGAACTGACAGCAGAAAATTCAAGTGGACAAAAGATAGGAACATTGATGGTAATTGATCCGGTTGAAACGCAATTGGCCAGCGGTGGTGCATCCATCACCCATACAGCGAATGGAACTACGCCAGTTGCTGATTCTCACACATGGAATATGCGTTGGCTTGCACCTTCACAGGACGAAGGGACCATTACTTTTTATGCTGCAATAAATGGTGCAAACGGAAATGGGAACAATAGTGGCGATGTAATCTATACTACTTCAACTTCTGTCGATTATACTACTTTGTCGATCAATCAGGCTGCCTTTACCGAAAATAGGGTATATCCCAATCCGGCTGCAAATTCTATCAATGTTGTAATGAACAAAGCAAAACATTTGGATGTTTTAGATTTTAGTGGTAAAATTGTCAGGTCATTTGAAATGAAAAGTGCCTCTGAAAGAATTGATATTTCAGATCTGGAAAGCGGGACTTATTTCATTCAAAGTGAAGATGGAACAGAAAGATTTATCAAGCTTTAGAGCTTTTTTAGATAAAATTTGCTAATTTAGCAACAGAAAATTTGAGAATTTCATGGTGATCAAATGCAAGCCCGGGCGCGTTTTCGACTGAAAACCACCGGGCTTGTTCCGCATCATCCCCCCCCTTAACTTGCGAGTTTTGGGCATCAGCAACACCCCAATATATCACCGATACGGTTCGCCCACGAGGATCGCGACCAATAGTACCCACCGTTTTAAGTTGATGTAGTTCGATATTTCCCAAACCTGTTTCTTCGGACAATTCGCGTCTCACTGCTGCATCCAGCTCTTCATCCATATCGACAAAACCACCGGGGAAAGCCCACATTCCTTTAAAAGGTTCGTTACCCCTCTGTATCAACAGGACTTCCCAGCCCGATTCCTTTTTGCGAAAAACAACGGCATCCACAGTTAATGCAGGTCGTGGGTATTCGTAAGTGTAGCTCATAGCTTATTCCTTAGATTTCTCTTTGCGAATTTGAATGCTCGCTTTTTCGTCTTAGGGGAATATCATCAGGAACCACGAAAAGTTCATCCTCCATTTCCTCAAACGAAACCTGCACAGCCCGCATTACCACACCCTCCACAATCATTTCCAGGCTAAGACCATCAACAGGTACATATTCAAAAGGTGAAAGAGGGATTTCAATATCCGAAGTATACCATATTATTATAGTGTCCTCATCGAACGGATCGATCAAATACACCTTTTGGCAATCGAAGCCCAATATTTCTTTATGTTGATCAGTTTCTTCAATCTCGTATTTTTCCTCATCAATATCTTGATAGACTGCACTTCTCTCTTCATTTTCGTCGCTTTCAAAATCGGTCACTTTCATTTTTCCGAAATCGAATAGGCGGAATGTTGAGTGAATAGAATCGTCGAACTGAAATTCGTTGTGCATAAAATGAACTTTATCGAAGTCGATCCGTGCATACTCATTTTTGAACTTTACCGTGAAGCGTGGATCGAGATGTTCCACCAACCCTTCAACAGCTCCTTTAATAATCCCTTCGAGCATATTATCGTCCTTGTCGCTGGGCAATTCAAGCCGAAGCTCATATTCTACCCAGCCTTGTTTTTTATTCGAAGATGAATATTCATGCTTTTCGCTGGATTCAGTTTCTTTTGTCTGCTTCTTGTTTTCGGTGGTAATGAGGCAGGAAGAAAGCAAAAGGGACACGATCAATGTAAATGAATAAATCAAGTTTCTTTTTTTCATGTTTGAGGTATTAGAATTTGGAGTGAAGATAATAAATTTTAAATCACAAAGCGGTATTGGGTGTGCGACAAATTCCAAGGAGGATAGTTCTGTGATTTTTTTGAACAAAGTTTGATATCGGAGTGATGGAGTATTGGAGTACTGGGGAGTGGTTTGTCAATTGCGCTCCATTACTCCATTACTCCAATACTCCAGAAAAAATTAATAAAATGGAAATCAACTCTAAGAGGGGGTGGATTTTGTCACGCACCCATAGAATATTGTATCAGTTCTGTTTTTTTGCCATTTCATTCTACAAACAAGACAATATTTGATTATTATGTCCTGTACACAAGACATAATAACGCTATTTTATTTTGCGTACAGGACAAAAGCCGTATCTTTGTGTGAAGTTAAACAGCAAAACGATGGCCAATAAAGAGATAATAAAAAGTATAATAATTGAAAGGCAGGAGTTTATAGCTACTGTAAAACCAATCCGCAGGGATTACGAGATTGAAGAAAATGCCAACTATGTGTTTACCGGATCGAGGCGCACCGGCAAAACCTGGTTCATGTACGATTTGATCCATCGAAAAACTGGTGCAGAGCTTAACTTTCAGGAAATATTATATATCAATTTCGAGGACGAACGGTTTCTTGGCTTTACTTCCGACGATTTCAACCTTCTGATAGAATCATACAAAGATCTGTTTGAGCACAAGCCTGTGCTGTACCTCGACGAAATCCACAACATTGAGGGTTGGGAAAAATTTGCCCGCCGGTTGGCCGATAGTGAATATCGTGTGTACATTACAGGTAGCAATGCGAAAATGTTGAGCCGCGAAATACAAAGCACACTCGGCGGCAGGTTTATGGTGAAGGAAATTACGCCCCTTTCGTTCATCGAATATTTATGGTTTAACGAAATTGCCCCCGGCAAGAACGTTTTGTACACCGAAGAGAGGTTTGCCATAAAAAAACAATTCGACACCTATTTTTACTATGGCGGATTTCCCGAAACACTAAAATTCAAAAACAGGCGCGAATATCTGAGCAACCTGTACCAGAAAGTCTTGTACGGCGATATTATCACCCGAAATAAAATCAAAAACGATTTTGCTCTGAAATTCCTGATCAAAAAACTAAGCGAAAGCATCCACGACGAAAGCTCGTTTACCCGGATAAAAAACCTGATTACTGCCACTGGTATAAAAATGGGGACAACCACGGTCATCGAATATATTGGCTACTTGAAAGATGCCTTCCTTATTTCAACGGCAACTAATTTCTATGCGAACATTTCTGGTCGCGAAAGCAAGAAGAAATACTATTTTGTAGATAATGGCATACTCAATTTATTTTTGATTTCGCCCGAGACGGCCTTGCTCGAAAATTTGGTGTTCAACCATCTGTACAGGAATTACGATGGAGAAATTTTCTATCTGCGCAATTCGTTCGAGATTGATTTTTACTTACAGGAAAAGGATGAGATCATCCAGGTTTGTTACTCGCTTGACGATACTGCCACACGTGAACGCGAACTTAATTCGATAAAAAAAGCGATGGTGAAATCCGACATCCATCATGCCAAGATCATTACCATGGACCAAAAAGAGCAAATCGAATTTGAGGGCAAAACAATCGAAGTGATCCCGGTTTGGCACTGGTTGCTGGAGGGGTAAATGCGAGACATTAAAAGAATCATCAAAATTGTGTTTTTCTATTTCTCACCGTGAGAAGCCCTCGAAATAACTTGCACAATTTCAAATTTGGCAATTTCTCAGAAATCAATCTATAGATTGATTTATTTTGACAGTCTCCACCAGACATACTCAATCTTCCAAATTAATCGAGTCGCTGACAACAAACCGTGGGCGGTTTTGTAAAGATTGATGGATACGGGCAAGGTAGATGCCTATAATGCCCAGGATAATAAATAGTATCCCGAAAAGCAGCGAGATTATCCCTACCGTAGAAGCCCAGCCTGGCACTGTTTCACCCCTGATGTATTGAATGACGATAAACAGAATCTCAAGAAAAGCCAAAGTACTAGTTGCCACACCTATCCAAACTGCATAAATAAGGGGCTTCACCGAAAACGACACGATTGCCCCATTGGCAAATTTGAGCATCCTCTGCAGATTGTATTTCGTCTCGCCTTTGAATCGTTTTACGGCCTTAAAACGGATTGTCTTTGAAGGGAAGCCAAGCCAACTTACAGCACCCCTCAAAAACAAATCAACATCGTTGAACTGTAACAAGCTATCCACAACAGCCCTGTCCAGCAACCGAAAATCGGACGATTGGGCAGACATCCTCACACCTGTCATGGAAGAGAAAATCCCATAAAAATATTTCGATGTCAGCCGCTTGAAAAGCCCTGTTTCTTCAGCATCTTCACGATGTGTAACAACCACTTTGAAGCCTTCTTTCCACGCTGCCACCAGTTGGGGGATAACTTCGGGGGGATGTTGAAGGTCGCCATCCATGCTGACAATTGCGTTGCCTTTGGAATGGACCAATCCGGCATAAATGGCATGTTGGTGACCAAAATTGCGCGAGAAGGAACACGCCTTTATCCGCTTGTTGCTTTTCGATACATGCTCAATTTGTTTCCAGGTTTGGTCGCTGCTCCCATCATTCACAAGAATAATTTCGTACTCTTCGCCCAGGCTATCTAAAACAAGTATCAGTTTGCCAGTTAAGGCCGATACATTTTCTTCTTCGTTGTAAAGTGGCACTACCACCGACAAAGATATAATGGTCTTAGGTTTTGTTTCGTTCATAAAATCGATTTTCGTACACCCATTGAGTTCAAAGTTAATGTCTTTTTAAAACTTATCAAGAATATTTATCAGCGCGGGAAAATAAATATATTTACCAGCTGTTAAAAATGAAAAAAAAATTTGTCGGCATATATACGAAATGGCCTGATACGACTGCATTCCTGCTGTTTGCATTGGTAGCTGTTCTTGCCTATTGGCAGGTTTCGTTTCTCCAATACAGCCTTAAATGGGACATGCTCGACTGTTACCTTCCCTGGCGCTATTTTGTGGGCGAGTGCTGGCAAAATGGAGAGATCCCCTTCTGGAACCCCTACCAACATTTTGGCTATCCCATCCACGCCGACATGCGCTCGGCCTGGAACCCTGAGAGTTTTCTTGTCGGGTTGGCTGGTGGTTATTCAAACATCACGATGCACTTTCTCACCATTATTTATCTCACAATGGCTGGCATGGGGATGTATAAGCTCACAGGCTTTCTCACAAAGCAACGGCAGATTGGCCTGGTTGTAGGAATAGCCTATATTCTATCTGGCTTTTTTATCGGGCATGGCCAGGATATAAGCTTTTTTATCAGTGGTGCCTTTGTGCCCTGTGTTCTGTATTATTATCTGAAATTTAGTTCCGGTGGAGGTTTGCTGGATAGCCTTAAAACGGCTCTGTTTTTATTGATCATGGTATTGGCGGCTTATCCGGCATTTACCATTTTCCTGATTTACACACTCCTGATGTTTTTCGGCTACCGGATAATCCTTCTTTTCAAGGATAAACAAAAGGGAGCGGCCTGGAAATTTCTCTGGTTAAATATACTCCTAGCCTTTTTGGTAGGTGGTGGCAGCCTGGTTTTAATCCTCACCTTTCCACAAATTGCCCCTTATTCGGGACGTTTCGCGGGCATTGCCTACGAAGATTTTATCATCAACCCATATACACCGCAAAGCTTTATTTCGTGGCTCACCCCTTTTGTGATGGGCAGCAACCCGGCCATTTTCAAATCGGACCTTACCATGCTAAATGGCTACTGGGGAGTGTTGATGATGGCCTTTTTAGTATTTGCGTTCAAGATGAAAAATCGTATTGGCTATGTTTTCCTGATTGTTGCCATACTTTCACTTTTCCTGTCGCTTGGCCCTTACACACCGGTTCATCCATTTTTTTACCGTTTTGTTCCTGGGATAAGCTTGTTTAGGATGCCTGCCATTTTTATCCTATTCACCATTATAGGATTGCTGGTTGTTGCCAGTTTGGGCATGAAATATCTGCTTGTAAATTTCGATAAGGAAATCAACAAACTGCGAAAAGCTTTGCTGGTTATCATGGCTGTTATGCTTGCCGTGCTGATTGTTGGATTGATCTATCTCCCTTACCAGGAAACAGTTTTCTTCAAAGGCACTGGCACTATCCGTGGCTTCTTCGAGAAGATCACTTTTTTCGAGCAGTTGGCTTTTCATGGTTCGCTACAACTGGTTTTTCTGTCGGTATTTTATTTTTGGTTGAAGAAAGGAGGAAAGGAAAAGTTCCTCTTTAAAGTTGGCCTTATGGTTTTTATTGAAATGGCGCTTGCTATTCAGTTAAACATAAACTACACAGGGGTAAATCAATTCAGTCCCCTGAAGTTACGCGAAGAAATGAGCACTTTGCCCGCAGGGTTCCCCACTCCCGACAACCGGCCGATGCGTTGCCACAACGAACACGCCTCGAAGATGATGCCCCTGTGGCAAAACGTCAGCATCTACACAAAAAGGCCTTGCTACGAAGGCTTCAACTCGTTCAAACTAAACAAATACGACAGCTTGTTTGACAAGCACCCAAAACTTGCAAATGCCCAATTAAATAACCCCCTCGTATTCTTAAGCGATCAGGTTTTTCCTGGTTCAATGCTTAAACAAGCAGAAAGCGAAATGTTGACCGGTCGGGAAATTTTTATTGAAGATAGCTTGCTTCAACATATAGACCTGTCTCAACTTCAAAGCTCGAAAGGCGATACAGCCTGGGTTCGATCATTTTTTCCCAACCGCGTAACCCTCAATTATTCGAGTCAGCATCCCCAGCTGCTCACCCTGATGCAATCGGATTATATAGGCTGGCAAGCTTATTTGGATGGTGAAAAAATCGCTCATTTCACATCCAATATTTTATTTCGCTCGTTGATTGTGCCTGCCGGAAAACACCAGGTAATTTACAAGTACGAAAACAATATTTTGAGGAAGGCTTTTTATATTTCGTACGGGATCATTTTCTTGCTGCTGATTGCTGTGGTAATCCTTCATTACAAAAAACTGAGAAAACAGGACCGGGCAAAAGCAATCTTTTTTCTTGCTTTCGTAAAACTCGCCTTGGGGATATGGGTTGTCCTGGTCATCAAAAATCAAATGGACATAAACTCAGATCAAAAAGCAGAAGCCTTACTTATGGAACAAGCACAACAAATATTGTCGAAAGAAGATGATGTATTCGGAATCTTCGATATACCAAATCCTGAAAAGTGGTCGATCGACAATCCACGTATGGTAAGCGTAAATTTGCTCGACAAGCCGGATCTGGTTGCGATCTACAACATGATTGATACTTGTCGTGCTGAAAGCATAATGTATCTGTGGCACGGGCATAAGCAACTTCCCGAAACCGAAGAACTGATCAGGTTGAAATACCCGGGCGCACAAATCCTGAAAAGCCGGGGCAATGGGCAATTGTTGATGTTCAACAGAAAAGGGCATGACGAACGTGCAACCCTAAGCCAACAATTGGAAAATTATGAAGACGACAAAGGCATTAAAATATCTGACACGGCTTTTACAAAGTCAAGCTTGTCATTGGCATCAAATCAGGCTTATGTTTTTAGCTCTAATTTAGTTTGGGGTCCTTCCCTTCGGTATAAGATAGAAAAAGATACTACCTGGAATGATGTAAAATTCGTTGCTTCCTGCGATATTGCCTTGCTCGAAGATTGTGATGTTGTTTTCTCGATTCACGTGTACAGGGGCAAAAAACAATTGGTTTGGGAGGGGATCGAATTACAGGATTTTATCCTTCAACAAAACCATTGGCAAAAAGTTGTATTGGCCTACCAGCCAAAGAGTAATCTTAAAAAGGGCGATGAGGTTGTTGCCTCGTTCTGGAACCGGGGAAAAACTAATTTTGTGATGGATGATTTTGAGTTGGAAGTAGTAAAATGAAAAATCCCTTAGAATTGTGTAAAGATTTGCAGGTTGAATATTTTTTAACTAAATTTATTTTCTGTTTCAATAATAAATGAAATGATTTGATATGCTAGCTTATAAAACAAAACTTAATATTGATACCGGACATTTACATTTACAACTTCCTGTTGGTTTTAAAGGTAAACAGGTAGAGGTGATAATATTAGAAGTGGATGACTTTTCTGTTTCAGATGAACCAAAAATCACAGTAATGGAGAACGTAGAAAATGTAAAATCCAGCGAATCACTAGAAGAACCGAATGAGTTTCAGAGATTTTTATTAACAGCTCCAACCTGGTCTGATAAAGAATATGAAAACATCATGGAAAACCATAAACTTCTTAACCAATGGCAGATCAGGTAATTCTACTAGATACTAGCATATTGATTGATTTCTTCAGAAAGAAAAACAAGCGTAATTCTACTTTTTATTCTCTTTCGACGAAGTATTCAAAGTTTGCCGTTTCCACCATCACTCGTTTTGAAATTTATGCTGGTCAAACCGATAGTCAGGATATTTTTTGGATTGACTTTTATAAAAGGATTGAGATTTTAGACTTTGATGATAATTGTGCGTTGAAGGCAGGTGAAATTGTTAAGCAATTACGCAGAGATAATAAAATGATTGAAATCTCAGATGTTCTTATTGCATCCACTGCAATAGCCAACAATTTACAAGTAGCAACTTTGAATATTAAGCATTTCAATAGAATCGAAAATCTAAAGATTGTAAGTGTATAGTATTTTTCATTGGAAAACTTACATATCTGCACAAACCTATGTCACTCCACAAAACAAAAGGGATTGTCCTGCACTATATTAAATATGGTGAGACCAGCATAATTGCAACCATTTACACCCAAAAGTTCGGCAGGCAGGCATACATCATAAAAGGTGCCCGAAGCCCAAAATCGAGGTTGAAGGCCAATTTATTCCAGCCCCTTTTTCTCATCGATATGGAAGTGTACCACAAGCCGGGGCGCGAGTTGCAGATGATCAAGGAAGTAAAAAACACCACCCCTTTTGTCGACATCCCCTTCAACCTAAAGAAAAGCTCGGTTTGCCTTTTCCTGGCCGAGGTGTTGTACCGCACTTTGCGAGAGGAAGAACAAAGCCCTAAATTATTTGAATTCATCAGCGAAAACATCCTGTTTTTTGATAAGGCGGAGAAGTTTCTCCCCAATTTCCACCTTACGTTTTTGCTGCATCTAAGCCGCTTCCTGGGTTTCTATCCCCACAACGATTATACGGAAACCAATTGCCTATTCGATTTAAAAGAGGGACATTTTATAGGATTTAAACCAGCTCATAAATATTTCCTCCCCAAACAGGCCAGCTTCGAATTTCATGCTTTAATGGAAACTGGCTTTAGCGATGAACTAAAGTTTTCTGCTTCTGAAATGCGCCAATTCCTGCTTGATAAAATCCTTGAATTCTACCATTTTCACCTCGAACATATTGGTGAAATCAAATCGATAGAAGTGCTGAGAGAGGTATTCCGGGATGAGTGATTGTAGGAGATTGATGGAGATTGGAAAAGATTGAAGGAGATTGAAAAAGGAGCGCTGCACAATCGAATAGGGTGTAGGACAAAATCAATCTAAGCAAATAAGGGTAATTGAATCATAACCGCTTTGGGATTATCTATTGTACTCTATCACTCCAGAACCATGTAATTTTTGTTTCCCTGGCATTTCAGCAAGAGCCAAATCATACAATAATCTCCTTTAATCAATGAATTGGGATAGTTCATCATAAATAAAGTTCAGGTATTCTGGCTATTATTACTTTTATGCAATATTGTGAATAAAATCAACTTAAAAACAATGATATGAAAACTCAAAACATGAATTTCAACAAACTTCCTTACTTCTTCCTTTTCTTTATCTTAATCGGATTTTCTGCCTGCGAAAAACTGGTGAACGATCCCTACGAAAACGATCCCCTGACTTCGATGGAAGAAATAGCTGTACCGTATAATTTTGATTTCAATACAACCAAAGATGTTGATATTTTCATCCAGGTACTTGATAATTATGGTGCACCTATGGTTTTCATCCCCATCGAAGTGTACAAGCCCGGCAATGTGGACACACCCACCCAACCCGGAAATAATAAGCTACTGTTTAAAGCAATGACCGGCCTTGACGGTTATGTGCGGTCGAAAATATCAGTGGCAAGTTCTATTAAAGAATTGATGGTAACAACCAATTATCTTGGCCTAATCAACGAGCAGGTTTTGTCTATAAGCGGCAATCAGTTAAGTTATACCATGGGCGGCCTGCAAAACAATAAAAGCACAAACGGAATAAAAAGTGTGAACCAGGGCTATTACAACACCCTTGGTACCTGGAACGGACAAGGAGTACCGAACTACCTGGTTTCGCCCAACGACCCAATTACCCAATCGTTTCTCAACGATGTAAATGCCTCGCTGCCCGAAGGGGTTGCTTTGCCGGTTTCGCACCCTATGTATTTTCAAAACAGTGTCGAATATGCCATCCACCTAACCGAATTGGCCCAGGTGTGGGTGACCTTTGTTTCGGAAGGGGCTGGCTGGACCAATGCCCTGGGCTACTATTCGTATACCGAAGGAAATCCTCCAAGCTCTGCAAGTGCGATAAGCAACATGACCATCCTATTTCCAAACACTTCGTTTGCCGGAAGTGGGGGCGGTTTGCAATCGGGCAATAAAGTGTACCTGGGCACCTTCCCCGGCGGGACTGTAATAGAGTGGTTCCTGGTTGCACAGGGATGGAACAACTATGCCGACACTGTAGGTCTCGGAGCATATACACACTACTCGCAGTCTCAGTTCAACATCGAAAGCACACCTGCCTTACGTCAACATAATGTGTTGTTGGTCGATGAAACCCGCGAGCTTGTTTTGTTGGCTTTCGAAGATGTTCAAAGGGAAGCATCCGATTGCGACCAGGATTTTAACGATGCTGTATTTTATGCCACCGTAAACCCGTTTACAGCAATCGACCCGAATAATCTCCCCCCTTTAGATACACCCACCGACACCGACAACGATGGCGTAACCGACAGCTTCGACGAATACCCAACCGATCCCGACAGGGCCTATAATTTTTGGGCACCCGGCGAAGGGGTATTTGGAAGCCTTGCTTTCGAAGATTTATGGCCTGCCCAAGGCGACTACGATTTCAACGATATTGTGATCGACTACCAATTTCAGATGGTGTTGAATGCCAGCAACAATTTGGTGGAAATGTTCGCCAGGTATGTTTTGCGCGCCAGTGGGGCTACTTTTCACAATTCCTTTGGGATTGAATTGCCTTTGCTGCCTTCACAGATTTCTTCAGTAAACGGGGGCGATTTCTCCAATGGATTGATAAACCGGGCCACGAACGGCACCGAATTGAATCAGGCCAAAGCCGTAATTATTGCTTTTGAAGATGGCTTCGATCTATTGGCTTATCCCGGAAGTGGCATCGGCATCAACACAAGCCCGGCCGCTCCTTGGGTCGAACCCGATACCCTTACCCAGTTGATCAGTTTTGTTTCGGGACTTACATTGGCCGACATTGGCACCTCACCTTTCAACCCCTTTATCATTATTGATCAAAACCGTGAAAAAGAAGTTCACCTAATTGATAACCCACCTACAAGTCTTGCCAATGTCCTTTTATTTGGTACAGGTGACGATGATAGCGATCTGGCGAACAATCATTATTACAAAACTCAGGATCAATTGCCGTGGGCTATCCACATTCCCGAAAGTTTTGATTATCCCAAAGAAAAATCGGAAATAAACCAGGCGCATCTTAAGTTTTCACAGTGGGCCGAAAGCTCAGGATTTTTATACCCCGATTGGTACATGGATAATTCGGGATACCGAAACGCTGCACTTATTTATTAAGTGAATAATTCTCATTTATTTAGTCAAAGACTGCCCAATGCACCAATTGGGCAGTCTTTTTTTTTGAAAGTTCTGAGTTGAGGAGTTCTGAGTTTAAGGAGTAAAGTTGAACTTGATACTTGATACCGGGTTCTTGATACTGATAACTGATGACTAAATACCGCTCAACTGCGCCAAAACTTCGTTGTGACTGGCGAATGGCGAATGAGGACTGAAAACTGCCCCCTGTTTGTGATAAAAATCCTTTTCACAAATCACTTCGTTTCCTATTTTTGCCAGCTTTTACGATCTTGAAAATACATAATTTATGAATAGGACAATAGCAGGGTACTTTACTATTATTATCGGATTTTTGCTCTCAATCCACCTGCAAGGCTCGAACAGAAACTTTGAAAATCACAACCAGAATCTGAGTGGAGATAGTGTGGGTAATATGACTCAAGCTATTATCTTTAAAAATGAATGCCATCCTATTTTGCTTGCCGATACCACCATGAGGCTTGATGTAAAACCTTGGAAGATCGGAGGCAATGGGGCTTTGAATTTCTCGCAAGGTTATTTGTCCTATTGGGCCGAGGGAGGGGAAAGTTCCATTTCGGGGATAACTATTTTTGGCATGTTCGCGAATTACAAAACGGAAAAGTGGAAGTGGGAGAATACCCTGGTTGCGAAATATGGCCTTCTAAAATCGGGCGAAAATAAATTGCGCAAGAATGAAGATAAATTTGAGATCAGCACCAAATATGGGCGAAAAGCCTACCATAATTTCTATTATAGCATCGGGGCAAGCCTAAAATCGCAGATGGACAAGGGGTATGAATTCCCAAACGATTCGGTGATTGTCTCCGACTTTATGTCGCCTGGTTACATCCTCTCCTCCATTGGGATGGATTATAAACCAACCGATAATTGGTCGGTATTGATGTCGCCCTTAACGTCTAAGATTACCATCATGCGGGATACTTCGATCAATGAATTGAAGTATGGCCTAGAAGAAGGGGAAACTTTGAAAAAGGAAATGGGTGCCTTTATAAAGACAATCTATCAAGTGGATGTGACCGAAGATATCACTATTGAGAACGAGCTTGACTTTTTCACCAACTATCACGATCGGCCCGAAAATATTGATGTAAACTGGGAAGTGAAAATCAGCATGAAAGTGAACGACCACATCAAAACCACCATCAATACCCACCTTGTTTACGACGACAATATCCAATTGCCCATCGAACGCACAAGAATTTCGGAAGCAGGAGGAGCGCCTGAAACCTATATGGGAAAAACGAAGAAAATCCAGTTTAAAGAGATGCTGAGTGTGGGTGTTTCGTATAAGTTTTAGAATTTGAGCCAAGTGTATGAGATTTGTAAAAGTTTAACCTTTATAATCTCATTTTTTGAACTCTAATTTTTTTTTTTTAATCTCACATTTTCTGATAAAGTATAAAAAAGGGCGGTCCTATTTCCTGGAATGCCTATGCCTACTTCATTTGGCGTCAAACCATGATTTTTTTTCAACCTTCGTTGGTAAAAGTTATTAACAGCTACCTGTGGATAAAAAGCCCAGTAAAAACAGGGCTTTCCAGAATAATTCGCAGTAATTTTGTGTTTTAGTTAACAGCATACTAACACGATATTAAAAGAAAGGATATAGAATGCCGTACAGACGATTGCCAAATACCGATGCAGCGCGTATCAAGGCCATGAAGGATGCAATTCATAAAAGTATGAAGACCCCTCCTTTTCAATTGGCTTTCTCGCATCAGGCATTACAACGGCTAAAGTCTTTTCACCCCCTATTCGAGCAAGCCATGCAAAGGCACAAACAGGCCTTTAAAAACCAAACTGAACGCAGCAAAACGTTCAACGAACTGAGCCGAAAAGCACGTCTATATATCAGCCACTTTTTGCAGGTAATGAGTTTCATGATCCAACGGGGCGAATTACCAGAAAATACCAGAAAGTATTATGGTTTATCGACAGAATCGAGGGGGCTTCCAAACCTAACTACCGACAATGAATTATTGGAATGGGGGCAACGGGTGATCGATGGCGATATGGAACGGCAAAAATCGGGTGGCAAAATGATAACCAATCCCACAGGTGCTGTTGTCCGGGTCCACTTCGAGAAATTTGCAGATGCCTTTCACCTGCAGAAAGATTTGCAAAAGATCACCAATCAAACCCTGTCGAAACTTGCCTCCATGCGCGACCAGGCCGATGAAATCATACTACTGGTTTGGAACGAGGTTGAAGCCCGCTATGGTGAATTGTCTGATGATGAAAAACGAATCCAGGCGATCGAATATGGTTTAAAATATGTATACCGGCCCCACGAAAAAGAAAGGGCAACTAAACTATCGGTGGCCGACGAAAGAGCCTACCGGTTTGCAAATGCCGGGAAAAGCAAGGCTCCGGAAAAAGAAATGGAAGAGGCAGAAATAGCTCAAAAAGAATCAAACCAACTCTCGCTCTTTTCGAGCAATTAATCGGGCAATAACAAAAAATACCACTACCGATATCAGTACCACATAAAACGGAAAATCATCGGAAGCAGGATTTGCCATATCTTCAGAAATATCAACATCCGACACATAATAATAGATCACAGCCCCGGCATTGTTTACAAAATGTGCAATGATAGGCAACCATATATTTTTTGTCCAAACGAGTAAATAGCCAAGATAGATGCCAAGCAAAAAGCGGGGCAGGAAACTCATAAATTGCATGTGAAAGGCACTAAACAAAAATGCAGTAATAAGAATTGCGATCAAATGGTTCCGGGCCCATTCGCCAAGAATCCGTTGAATCACTCCCCTGAACAGCAATTCTTCTCCTAAAGCTGGAATTAAGGCAATCATCAGCATATTGATCAGAAAATCAGAAAAAGTATCCATACGTAAAAGCTTCACGGTCATGTCTAATGCCGCTTCCTCCATATTTCGCATCCATTCCTCGATTGCATGAAGGCCGCCCGGCAACGAAATTTTTGCATTTATCTCGGCTGTATAGCCAATAATCGGAAGCGCTGCTACCATGGCAAGCCCAGTAAGGATTACCGTTGTCAATCGGGGTGTTTTGTTTATTGCTAAATAATTACCGGCGTTTCCATCAAACATTTTTGCTATAATAAAAGGAGGGATCACAAACATGCCCAAAGAATTAAGTATCTGGAAGTATTTGGCCACCGCAACGTTTTCAGAAACAGCAAGGGCAAGCTGTGCAGGGTTGGCAAAATAGTTAAAACCAAAAACAGGGATTGCAATAACAGCTCCGACAATCATTACAACAAGGGCAGTGGCCACCACAACTAAGCCAGCAATAACCAACTGGGAAAACGGGGATAAATTTTTGAACATTATTTCTGTTTCTATTTTTGCAGCAAAGATATAGTTTCTTGACAATTGTGTCGTGTTTACGACAAATCCCACGGGAATGATAAATCTGTGGTCTTTTGGACAAACCATGATGTTGGAGCGATGGAGCATTGATTCGCTATTTGCCCTCCATCACTCCAACACTCCATTTCTCCAGATAAAAATAAAAAAATGAACCCCTCCCTATCTTATTTGTTAGGTATCAAAAGAAAAGAATTGTTTCACCCAAAAGAATTTATTATGGATAAAAGAACTTTTTTAAAAACAGGAGCATTACTAGGTGTGGGCGCAGTAGCCGGAGCCGGAAAACTAAGTGCATCAGAGACCCCGGTGATGATACTAAACGAGATTGACAAATTCACCGACAGCGAGGGAAAATATGAGCTCCCTAAATTACCTTATGGTTTGGATGCCTTGGAACCGGTGATCGACAAACAGACTGTTGAGATTCATTACACAAAACACCATGCCGGCTATGTGAAGGGCATAAATAACGCCACCGATATGGTAGCCGAAGCCATTCAACGCTCCAACTTTAGCTTGATAAAGAACTGGGAACGCGAGCTGGCATTTCATGGGGCCGGGCATTTTCTACATACTATGTACTGGAACAATATGGGTCCCGACAAAACCGGCCCTTCGCAAAGATTGACCAAATACATCGAGAAATCATTTGGAAGTTTCGAATCGTTTCAGGCCTATTTCAGCGCGGCCACTTCAAGCGTAGAAGGATCGGGCTGGGGCATTTTGGCTTACCAACCAGTGGCTGACAAACTGGTCATCCTTCAGGCCGAAAAGCACTCCGACCAATCGCAGTGGATTTCGGTGCCATTGCTAGTTTGTGATGTATGGGAACATGCCTATTACCTAAAGTACCAAAATAAACGTGCCGAATACATTCAGAATTTCTTCAGTATAATCAACTGGAAAAATGTGGACAGAAGGTTGAGTTTGTTGTTGGATACGAAATAGTTGCGGGCCTGCCCGCCGAAGCTTCAGCGTTGGAGGGTTTCGCGTTTCCGATAAAAAATGATAAGAAATTTACTCACCGGGTGATTTAAAGTCATCCGGTGAGTTTTCCAATAGCAGTTTCTATTGGCTTTTTAGCTATGTTTTCAGGCTTGCCCAACTTATTAAATACTACTATAACTTCCGGGTAAAAATTGTATCTTTGGCTTATAAAAAAAAACAACCAAGTTTGAAGTAACTTTGCAGAGTACAAAAATTAGCAATTAATCTAAACCAAAAAGACAATGAGAAAGTCAATCTATCTTTTTATGGTAGCATCAATCCTGCTAGTGTCATGTGACAAAGACAGTGAAAACATGACCGTTTTAATCGATCAAAGTGGCTATTTTAATGTAAAAATAGTCGGCCTCGACCAAAAAGGGATCGAAGGTATCAAGGTAAGCCTCTATCCTAGTGGGACCTCGGGTGTTTTAGCAATAGGGGAGACCAATGCATCAGGAGAATATGATTTTGGGAAACTCCTGCAAGGGTATTATCAATATGCTGGAATGGTTGAAAAAAACGGGATGGACTATTATTTTGGCAGACCTTTCCAAATTATTGCAGGCGATACTAAATCATTTACCGACGAACCTTTCTTGAATGTAGGTGACCTAACTGTTACGATTGTGGATCACTATTACTTACCCATAGAAAATATCAATGTAGCCTTGATCCCTGAATACTATAGCTATAATGATCCTTTTCAAAGTTCGTTGGATAAGGCATATTTTATCAGAAGTACCAATTCCGATGGCACGGTGTTTTTTAACGATGTCCCGGCAGGTACAGGTTTTTCGTATCGATCATACAGCATTATGGTATATTTCGATGAAAACAGCTATGATTATCCAAGCTCAAACAATCTAAGGGTATCTTACCATTCAAACGAGGAATATACTTTTTCGGTAGATTTATAAATCAAAATTGACATTCCAAACCATCAGGAACATTTTCGGACGGGACTCATATATGCAGGAGAACTGATTGATTCAATAATCCATTTTCTCAATATGAAATTCTCTGTGAAACTCTGTGACACCTTTGTGAAGCTCTGTGAAATAATTGTTTAGTTGTATCACGGAGTTTCGCAGAGAAAACACAAAGTTACACAGAGAGAATAATTAGGCTTGAATCTTACTCTTAAGCAGACAACCCCAATTCCAATAGCAACTGCGAAACTTGAGTCAATATTAAGAGATAAACAACAAGACACCACGGCAACCATGCAAAAAACAAAGGGGGTGGGAGTGTGCTTTCTTAGGACTTGCTTATGGGGTGACTTTGAGCTGCACTTACACTACCAAACTATAATTCCAATTCATACCACATCTGTCTCCTTGAATCATCGAATTCAATATTGGGAAGCAAGTCATGGTATTGCTTATAGTTCTGGTCGGATTTAAGTTTTTCGACAACTTGGATTAAACGGCTCTGAATTGTTTCGGTACAATACATTAATGTTCTTCTATAATTCCATTTTATTCTCTCGTTGTTTGTAAAATCCTCATAGTGATCCCAAGGAATTTTTTCAGCAGTAAACAAGGAAATTTGGTGATGAAGAATTTCAAATAAAGCTCTTGTTTCATTACTTTGAGTATCATGTTGTAGAATTTGCTGATATATTTCTTCTGGCAGGGCGTAAGACCAATTTCTATCCAAGTCTCCCCTCCTTCCATACCAAATTGATCCATGGTGATTCATATTATGAACCACAATTTTTTCGAGGATAAGTGTGTCAAGAGTTACAATTTTGTCCTATTTAAACGCCGACCTTAATTTATACACAAAATTTGTTGTTCTTTCAGCATACTGTTTTTGTAAGATTTGTTTTAGAGAATCGGAAAAGAATATTCCAGATTTCCTGGCATTTTCAAATTCCTTGTCGATAAAATCATAGCGTTCTTTTTGCTGCGCATAGTATACCTTATTGAGTTTTTCTTTATCAACACTTGTGGTTTGGAACAAATAAAAAGTTGTCAGGCAATACAAAGCTATCGAGATAAGCATCCAGTTCCCTGTCCGAAACAAAAGCCTTATGGAATTCCAGTGGCTGAAAAATACATAAATCGGAATCAGTATAAAAAGCAAGCTAAAATCTTGTAAAAAATCCAGATGGTTGTCGAATCCGGGAAGACCAAAAAGAATGATGTATAATACAGAACTAAAGCGATTAGTAATCATCAAAACAACAAATATTATCATCCATGAGGTGGACACGGTAAACCGTTTAAAATACCTTTTTTTGATTTTGCGATTTGGGCCAATTAGCCAATAAATTATGGTGAACCCAAATCCAAGGCTCGTTGCAAGGGATGCAAAAAACAAGTCATAAAGCCGGAATTCTTTGTATGATAAAATGATTGGATCATAAAAAAAAGTAATAAAGCGATAGGTTTCCCTCGTGTAATTAATAAGATAGCTCAATACAAAAGAGCATCCAATACTTATGAAAACGCCTGTCCAGAATTGCTTTCGGCCAAGTATTTCAATTGAAAGTTCTGGTTTTAAAAATCCCTTTTGGAGCATTTTGGTCAGTTGTAAAGTTTTGTTCTAATCCTTTATGTACCTATATCGACTTATGCAATTATGTTTTCGACTGCCAAGAATAATTCCTACATTGAATAATACATCACTTTCATTTTAATCTAATCCCCCCATTGGATGTTAATAGGTGCAATAAATCTTACGGGAACTTTTTCACCGCTCTGCTCACCTGGTTTCCAATCTGGCAGGGATTCGATTACACTTAAAACACTTTGTTCAACAGAAGTTAGCTTGTCTTTAAATAATGGTCTAAGTATACATCCGTTAACTACTTTCCCTGTGGTATCTATTACGAAAGTAAAAAATGCTTTGCTTTGGATGTACGAATCATTCTTAGAATAAACAATGTTTTTGGTAATAAATTTCCTTAATTCTATTTCACCCCCGGGGTACTCTGGCATATTTTCAGTTATCCTATAAACTTGCTTTCCCTGAGGTGTATCTGTTTCAGGAATGCAATGATTTATGTCACTGTCAATTATTTGTCCAATTAATGGGATATTTGCGATTAGAAAACCTATCAATAGAGTAATAGTTATCCTCATCCTTTGGCTTTAAAAATGTATTCCTTTTCTTTTTGTAAAGATAAGAAAAATTCAAATTATTCCTTCACAAACTTTCGCACCTTAGTCTCCTTTCCGGTTAACACCGAAACCAGGTAAATCCCATTCGCGAGATCAGAAACTTTAATATCCTGAAATTGAGAATGAACTTCCTTCATCAACTTCCCCGTGAGATTAAAAATCGAAACTTTATCTATTGCACTGGTATTGCCATTTACTGAAAGCATTTCTGTCGCGGGGTTCGGGAAAATGAAAATATTGGAAGTACCATCTATATCAGCAAGCCCCAAGGTTTGCCCGGCGTTGGTGGTTTTGTATATCCCGTAATCGCCAACAGCGTAAGCAATACTATCCGTAGCAAAACCAATCTGCCAAATTATTGAAGGGGGAGAAATATTTTGTGCCTGCCACGTGTTACCACCATCGGCACTTTGGCTTATGCCCCCGGCGTTGTTTATATAGCCAACATCGGGCGAAGTAAAATATAATCCAGAAAGACCTGTGTAAGGGGAGATTGCAGATTTTGCCCAGGTAAGCCCCCCATCGGTGGTTCTTAAAAATAGTCCATTGCCCCCAACAGCAAAACCCGTAAGGCTGTCAGCAAAAAACAATTCGCTAATTGCCCGGTTATTTATCCCATTTGTCCCGTTCATGGTATCGGTGTACACTTCTGTCCACGAATCACCCAGGTCGTCGGTCCTGATAATAGTATATACCATGGTGTTGGTTGAAGGGGCATGATAGGTACCGACAAAGCCATTCGATGAGGACTGGAAATAAATTTCTGATGCGAAAACCGAATTAGGAAGGGATATTTGGATAAATGAAATCCCCCCATCGGTGGTTTTTAACAAGCCGCTAAACTCACCTCTAACAAATCCTGTGTCGGCATTTAGAAAATGAATTTTCGAAAAACTATAACCGATATAATCGTTGGAAGTGAGTGAATCCCATGTTTGGCCCCCGTCAGTGGTTTTGGCTATTACATTAGTGTGCATTCCAAAGGCGGTTCCTCCGCAAGCATAGCCAACCATTTTTGTGGGGAAATCGATATCCAGAAACCAGGAACTCGAAAAAATGGTCTGGTAAGGCCACCAAGTTTGTCCCCCATCGGTTGTGCGATGGATGCGCCCTCCATTGTAAGTGGCGACCATAATCGTGTCTTTGTCGATTACTGCCAGAGCATTAAGCTGGTCGCTGGGGGTATAGATAATGTTCCATTGTGCCGAGGCTACTATTGGTATTAGCACTGTGATAAGGAGTATTAATTTTCTCATTGTTTTCGTAATTGTGTTTATTTTTTCTCAAATTTCAATTAGGATGAATAGTTTCGATCTCGTCTTTGAGTAATATAAATAACACAAAGTGAAGCCGATTGTTCTGACGGGAGAAAGCAAAGGATGGTTGGATTTTACTTTTGAGATGAAAAGAACTATTTTATTATTGAAAAAAAATATCTAAATTGCCGGGTACGTATTAATTGAATAAATACAATTACAAATATGTCTGATTATCAACAAGTACAATTAGAATTTACGATAAATACATCCCCGAAAGTATTATACTATCGCCTAAGTACGCCCTCGGGTTTGTCGGAATGGTTTGCCGATGATGTCAATATTAAGGGAGACACTTACACTTTTATCTGGGACGGTTCGGAAGAACAGGCCGAATTGGTGGCCAAAAAAGAGAATGTGTTTATAAAGTATAAATGGCTCGATGAGGACAAAGAAGACACTTTCCTCGAATTCAGGATTTCGGTGCATGAGTTGACCGGCGATGTGGCCCTCATGGTAACCGATTTTGTCGAAAAGGATGAAGTAGAAGAAGGCATTGAACTTTGGACTTCTCAGGTTGACGGATTGAAACATTCGCTGGGACTGTAAAATCTATTTGTCAACAATGCTGATTGGCCGGCTCTTTCCATAATGAGTTAGATTCCATTGCTATGTGACATTCGATTAGATAGTCCCAATTTTCTAAATTGATATAAAAGTGGTATTGCTGAATATAAAAGAGCTTAAGCAAAAATGTTTTAATTCATCAATAATCATTCATCTACAATCAATTCGTAATGTTCTTTTCAGAAAAAGAAAATATATTCGCGGCCCAATCGTTTTGCAGATTGTAAATTTGAGCATTAATAGGTGAAAAAGCTACATTATTTTATCCTGAAATCATACATAGGCCCATTGGTCATGACCTTTTTCATTGCGCTGTTTATCTTGCTTATGCAGTTTCTTTGGAAATGGATCGACGAGCTGGTGGGCAAAGGTCTTGAGTGGTATATTATAGGGGAGTTGATGACGCATGCTTCCATTACCTTGATCCCAATGGCATTGCCCTTGGCTATTCTGTTGTCATCAATCATGACCTTTGGGAACCTGGGCGAGAACTACGAACTGGTGGCCCTAAAATCGGCAGGCATTTCCTTGTTCAGGATAATGGCCCCCCTGATCTTTTTCATAGGGGCGATCAGCATTGGTGCGTTTTACTTTTCGAATTATGTAATGCCCTTCACGTATTTAAAAATGAGTGCCCTGTTGTTCGATATCCGACAACAGTCGCCGGAACTTAGCATAAAGGAAGGGGCTTTTTTCAACGATATAGATGGCTACAGCATCAAGGTAGCCAAAAAAGATTACAAAACCGGCTTGCTGCGCGAAATCATGGTGTACGACCATACCTCACGCAAAGGCAATACCCAGGTTACCATTGCCGACTCGGGATATATGAACATGTCGGCTGACGAAAGGTTTCTCATCCTCGATTTGTACAATGGCTACACCTACCTGGAGGCAGACGAAGAAAAAAAACGACGATCTATAAGAACATATCCCTTTCGTAGGGATGCATTTGAGGAACAAAACCTCATGTTCCAAATGGATGCAAACAATTTGGATAGAACTGATGAGGGTTTGTTCAAAAAGCATTACCAGGTACTTAATTTAGAGCAATTGAATTACAGTGTCGATTCACTGAACGAGAAATATTCCAGCAGGCAAACCATGTTCAGCAACAACCTTTTGCGGACCAATTATTTTAAAAAAGAGAGCAAGAACGAAGTGGCCGACAGCATAGCTTTCAGTTATGTTAAAGTTGCCGATGCCACATTGTTCGATAGTTTAATGCACAGCATCGACATTAAAAAGAAGGAGCAATTGGTGACCCTTGCCCAGAACTTTGCCCGATCGGCCAAAGGGTATATCGAATCCACTGAAAAGGATCTTAATGGTCAGCGAAAATGGATTCGAAAACATGAAATAGAATGGCACCGCAAATTCACCCTTTCTTTTGCCTGCATTGTGCTTTTCTTTATTGGTGCACCCTTGGGGGCGATAATCCGAAAAGGTGGGCTCGGGATGCCTGTGGTGGTTTCTGTATTCTTTTTCATTCTCTATTACCTGATTTCCATTACCGGCGAAAAATTCGTTCGCGAAGATATATGGCCGGCCTATCAGGGCATGTGGCTTTCATCGGCCATTCTATTGCCCCTGGGAATTTATCTGACCTACAAAGCTGCCAACGATTCAGTGATCCTATCAATAGATACTCAACTGCAGGCAATCAAGAAGCTTTTTAAGAAGAAAGAGAACAATGGATTGTCTGGAAGTTAGGCTACCCAAAATAGACCGAAAAATGTAAAATTTCCATCAATAGCCCCGTACCGAAAAAATATCTCTCGTCATTCCTTTTTTGATGAATCGGCCAGCCACCTCAACAACACAAAAAAAAGCAAGCACACCAAGATAAAGACCACGGCCACGGGTCGGGCATATTTTAACCCAAATGCACCAAACCTTTCGTAGATAAGCACCGGTGTGATAATTGGGTGATAGGCTACTATTATTACTGCACCGAATTCACTCATGCCCCGTGCAAACATCATAATCAAACCTGTAATAACTGACCGCCAGGCGAGGGGCAGCGATATGGTAAAAAATACTCGTAAAGGAGAAGCTCCCAAATTCATGGCCGCTTTTTCCAAACGCACAGGTACCTGCTCGAACCCATCGCGGGCGGCATTTATTAAAAACGGGATGCTCACAAAAGCCATTGCCAGTCCAATTCCCAGAGGGTGTCCCACAAAACTCAACCCGATTTTTGAAGCTAAATTCCCTAGGGCCGAATCGCGTGCTACAAAGCCCAATATGGCAATCCCCGCTGCCGAATGGGGTATCACAATAGGGATGTCGATAATACCGGAAACCAGCTTTTTAAATGGGAATGAATTACGGGCAAGCATATAGGAAAATGGAATTGCAGCCACCGCAAAAAACAAGGTGGCAAAAAAAGAAACGCTCAATGTAAGCACGATACTATCCTGGACCTCCTTGTCGGCGGTCGTTTCCAATAAATCGGCAAGAGGAGTGGCCAGTACCAGGCCCAAAAGCGGGGCTATAATAAATAATAGGACAAGTCCCCCCAATAGGCTAAACGCTAAATGTAATGGTTGAAACTTTTGCATCCTTTTTTATTTGTGGGGCGAAGGTAGTAATAAATGAATATTGACGATTGATTTTTTTAATCCTCCAATTCGGCAGTGTGTTTCGATGCAAAAGCACTAAAAATTTCAAATTCTTAATTGTGTTTGCAGGTAGTCACAAACAATTTATTTAAACAGTTGTTATTTACTCTAAAGTTTTAATATTTTTGAAAATCAAAAAATAAAGTAAAAATGAGCAAAATAAAATTAATCGCTTTGTTGGCTTTAGTGGCCATCGTAATATCCGGATTTGTTGTTACAAACAACTCAAACACAGAGACACAGGGAACAGCCACCGTTGGCCTCAACGTAGGTGATGAGGCACCCGAATTGGCTTACGAGTCCCCCGAAGGAAAAATTATAAAGCTTTCCGACCTTCGCGGAAAAATGGTTTTGATCGATTTTTGGGCATCCTGGTGTGCCCCATGTCGCAGGGAAAACCCCAATGTAGTGGCTGCTTATAATGAGTATAAAAAAATGAAATTTAAAAACGGCGACGGATTTACTGTTTATGGTGTTTCGTTGGACCGGGATAAGGCTAGATGGGTCGATGCCATTGAAAAAGACAATCTGGTGTGGGATACCCATGTGAGCGATTTGAAACAATGGAAATCGGAGGCTGCTGCCAAATATAAAGTCAATAGTATCCCATCGAGTGTGCTGATTGATGGCAACGGGATTATTATTGGGAAAAATTTGCGTGGTCAGGAATTACACATAACCCTTGAAAGTTTGCTTGAAAAAAGAAGGTAAGAAATTGATTAATGTCGATTGACTGATTAAGAATTTCAAGTTTTCTAAATATAGGATTCGAATAAGGAAATTGTCAGAGGGTGTTCAACACGTCAGGGTTGAACACCCTCTGTGTCATTATAAACTTTGACATTCATTATTTATGTGCCATATTGTCGGAAAACCACTGATGGCAAAAAATTTGGTATGGGGCGTGCGAAATTGTTTAATCGAAAATTGAATAAAGATGGGCAACGATAAATCAGACACTAATATTTCGGATAAGGAGAATCTGGAAGAAAACGAAAATATGACAAATCAGGAATCGAGCGAAACTGAAAAAGGTACAGAAGAAACTGTTGAAATGAATGATACTGCTGAAAAAGAGGAAGATGCAAGCCCCGAAGGAGGGGATGCTCCGAGTGAAACAGATGTCGATCAACAGGAAGAAGAAGTAACCCGCGAGGATGAGCTGAACAGGCTTCTTCGCGAGCTTGCCGAGTCGAAGGACAAATACATCAGGCTATCGGCTGAATTTGATAACTATCGCCGCCGGACCCTCAAAGAAAAAATGGACTTGACAAAAACTGCCGGCGAAGACCTTATGCTTAGGATCCTTCCAGTGGTCGACGATTTTGAAAGGGCAATGGGTTCGATGAAAGAGGCCAAAGATTGTGGTGCCATATTCGATGGGATAACCTTGATATATAATAAATTCAAAGAGTTCTTATCTCAGCATGGAGTAAAAGAAATAGAGGCTCTTCATCAAGAATTTGATACTGATTTACACGAAGCCCTGACCAAAATACCTGCCCCAAAGAAGAAACTAAAAGGCAAAGTAGTTGATGTAGTCGAAAAGGGCTATCGTTTGAATGATAAAGTAATCCGGTTTTCGAAAGTAGTGATTGGAGAATAACCCGAAACCCTCCTACGCTGAAGCTTCGGAGGGCAGGCCCGAAATACGAAACCTAAAACCTGAAACATTTACCCTACGAAGCTTTAGCGCAGTAGGGCGAAACACCATCCTACGCTAATGATACGAGTGTAGGCGAAACACGAAACCAGAACTATGACAAAAAGAGATTTTTACGAGATACTTGGAGTTGCAAAAGGCGCATCGAAGGAAGAAATAAAAAAAGCTTACCGGCAGCAGGCCATCAAACACCATCCCGACAAAAACCCTGGGGACAAAGAGGCTGAAAATAGATTCAAAGAAGCTGCCGAAGCGTATGAAGTTTTGAGCGATGACAACAAACGTGCACGTTACGACCAGTTTGGACACGCCGGGGTTAGCGGTGCTGCCGGTGGCGGTGGTTTTAGCGGTGGTGGCATGAGCATGGACGATATTTTCTCGCATTTTGGCGATGTATTTGGCGGACACTTTGGCGGCGGTTTCAGTGGATTTGGTGGCGGCGGCCGTCGTCAGCAAAGGGTGAACAAAGGGTCGAACCTGAGGGTAAAAGTAAAACTTACCTTACAGGAAGTGGCCGAAGGGGTTGAAAAGAAAATCAAAGTAAAAAAATATGTGAGCTGCTCGGCTTGTGGTGGCAATGGTGCCGCACAAGGATCGAGTCATACAACCTGTTCGACCTGTCGTGGAGCAGGACAAGTTACACGGGTCACAAACACAATCCTGGGGCAAATGCAATCCTCTTCGACATGCCCCACTTGCAACGGTGATGGGAAAACCATCACCAACAAGTGTACAAAATGTTACGGCGAAGGCATTGTCGAAGATAACGAAGTTATCAGCATAAACATACCCGCAGGTGTGGCAGAAGGCATGCAGCTGTCGGTTAGCGGCAAAGGCAATGCGCCACGGCGCGGTGGGATCAATGGCGATTTATTGGTTTATATTACCGAGGAACCACACCCTGATTTGGTGCGCGACGAAAACGACCTGCACTATAATCTTTTTGTCAGTTTCCCCGAGGCAGCCCTGGGCACCCCGGTCGAAATCCCTACTGTGGATGGAAAAGTAAAAGTCAAAATTGAACCCGGCACCCAACCCGGAAAAGTACTTCGGTTGAGAGGGAAAGGAATCCCTGATGTGAATGGTTATGGCCGGGGCGATTTGCTCGTAAACATCAATGTTTGGGTACCTAAGAACCTTTCAAAAGAGGAGAAGAAATCGCTTGAAAAATTACAGGAATCGGAAAATTTCAAACCCGAGCCTACTCATAGTGAGAAGGGATTTTTTAATAAAGTTAAGGATTTGTTTTAAGGAGTTGAAAGAGTTCTGAGTTGAAAGAGTTCGGAGTTGGGAAGTTCGGAGTTGGGGAGTCCGGAGATAAAAAGTTCTGAGTTGGAGAAGTTCTGGGGTGTTAAAGTCCCTGACAGAGCATACACATTGTAATTGTAGAGACGCGATTTATCGCGTCTAGTTTTGAAAGACCCAGATCATCCGAATGCACGATAAGTCGTGTTTTTTGTTGATGAAACCAGGCACGCTTTTATTAGACGCGATTTGTCGCGTCTATTGCTGAAAGCCCCAGGCTCGATAAATATTAGTCGCGATAAATCGCGTCTCTGCAAAGCCACCCAGCCAATATCCTACACCCATCCGTATAAATCTATAAAGAAAGAAATATCCAATATCTAATAATCAACATTCAATAATGAATGAGAAAGCCAAAACCCACCATCATTCAACGTTCCTTATTTGATATTAAAATTACAACTCAGAACCCTTCAACTCAGAACTTCCCCAACTCAACACCAAAAATCCTCTTTCCCCATCCATAGAATTTATCTATCTTCACGCCTTAATTTTTCAATAGATGGAATTATTTAAAGCAGAAAATATACATAAGAATTTCGTCGACCACGTCGCTCTAAATAATGTCAGTATCCATGTCCCGGAAGGAAGCATTTTTGGATTGCTTGGCCCAAACGGGGCAGGCAAAACCACACTAATTAGGATAATCAACCAGATCTTTGCACCCGACAGTGGCGAGTTGTTTTTCAAAAATGGTTTGCTTAGGCCGGAACATGTGGCGCAAATCGGTTACCTGCCCGAAGAACGGGGCTTGTACAAAAAGATGAAAGTGGGCGAACAAGCGCTCTATCTCGCAAGGCTGAAAGGATTATCGAAACAAGATGCCCTGAAACGGTTAAAATACTGGTTCGAGAAATTCGAGATTCAAGCCTGGTGGGACAAAAAGGTAGAAGAACTATCAAAAGGGATGCAGCAAAAGGTGCAATTTATTGTTACCGTTTTGCACAAGCCTCCCTTGCTTATTTTCGATGAACCTTTTAGTGGTTTCGACCCCATCAATGCCAACCTTCTCAAAAATGAAATCCTTCAGCTTAAAAAAGAAGGAGCCACCATCATTTTCTCTACCCACAACATGGGATCCGTGGAGGAATTGTGCGACAATATCAGCTTGATCAACAAAGCCGAAGTGATCCTCGAAGGGCATATCGACACCATCCGCGAACAGCACAAGTCGAATACTTTTGAGGTAAAATTCTTAGGGCTATTCAACAAACTCGAAGCAACTTTATCGTCGGAATACGAGATTGTGGAAGCTACTCACCAGGATGATATTCACTCGGTCCGGTTTAGGTTGATCAAACAAATGACCACCAACGAATTATTGACCATCCTCATGAAAAAAGGAACTATAGTTGGGTTCAACGAAGTAATCCCCACCATGAACGATATCTTCATCAAAGTAGTGGAAGGATCAAACAAAGGGAACGATTTATTGTAGAAAAGAAAAACAGCATGAAGACCTCAATTGTCTTAAAAAGAGAATATTTAAGCCGGGTACGCAAACGTAGTTTCATCGTTATGACCCTGCTTTCGCCATTGATTATGGCCGCATTTATTGTGGGCTATGCCTACTTGATTTTTGCCGAAGACACCGAAATCAAAAACATAGGCATAATCGATGAGTCGATGGTACTGTTTGAATCGCTACACAATAGCGACATTATCAAATTCGAACTTTTGGCAGGCAAGAGCATTGACGATGCCCGTGAGCTTTATACTAAGGATGAGCTATATTCCATTTTGTACATTCCGGCCAATGTGGTCCAATCAAAAAGGATTCAGCTGTTTTCTGAGAAACAGCCCAGTCAGGCTGTCGTAATGTACATCGAAAATGCAATCGAAACTTATCTCGAAGACAAGAATATTGTGGATGCAGGTATCAGTCGCGAAATGCTGCAAAGCCTGAAGGTAAAAATGGCCGTCGATACCATCAAGTGGAAAGAAGATGGCGAAGAGGTGAAAAGTAACACGGGAATCACTATGGGGCTTGGTTATGGAGCCGGGTTTCTTATCTATATGTTTATTTTTATTTATGGGGCGCAGGTTATGCGAGGTGTAATCGAAGAAAAAACCAGCCGCATTGTAGAAGTTATCATTTCATCGGTGAAACCTTTCCAGCTTATGATGGGAAAAATTGTGGGGATCGCCTTGGTTGGCCTTACCCAATTTTTGGCGTGGATTATCCTGATTACCTTGTTTTCGTGGATTGGCCTCGCGCTCCTTGCCCCCGATTATAGCCCCGAGCAAGTTATGCAACAAAACCCCGCCTCTAGTGTGATGGCCACGCAAGGGGTTCCACAGGGAATGAATGTGACCGACATTTCGATGGAGGGTGACAAGATTCAAAAACTGATCGATTCGACCCTCAATTCCATCAACTTTGTAGCTGTGATTTTATCCTTCCTTTTTTATTTTCTGGGTGGATATTTGATTTACGCCGCCTTGTTTGCAGCCATTGGTTCGGCTGTCGACAGCGAAACCGACACCCAGCAATTTATGATGCCCATTACCATACCACTAATAATAGCCCTTCTGGTAATGATAAATGCCATTCAAAATCCCGACGGGCAATTGGCCTTTTGGTTTTCCATAATCCCCCTTACCTCGCCCATTGTGATGATGGCCCGAATACCCTTTGGCGTGCCTTATTGGGAAATAGGCCTGTCTATGGGCTTGCTGATTGCTACCTTTATTTTTACTACATGGGTAGCCTCGAAAATTTACAAGACAGGCATTCTTATGTATGGGCAAAAAGTTAGCTATAAGGAAATCTGGAAGTGGATTAAATACAGCAGCTAATTCAAATGATTATTTATTAGTGATTAATGATTAATGAATAGTGATTAGCGATTAATGATAGATGATCCAATCATTTTGGGTTTCATTTTAAAAGGATAGATTAAAATAAAATACAATGAAAGCATTTCAGTTAAAAAGCATAATTGCCACAATTTTGCTTGTGGGCATGGTTCTTCCCGGCTGGGGACAGAAGGATAAGAAAAAGGAAGACAAAGAAAAAAACAAAGCTTACCAAATCGAAAATCAGATTGAATTGCCTGCCACTTCAGTGAAAAATCAGCAGCGGGCGGGTACGTGCTGGAGCTATGCCACCACATCCTTTATCGAATCGGAATTGATGCGCATGGATAAAGGCGAGTACGATTTAAGCGAAATATACTTTGCCCGATATGCCTATCTTACCAAAGCCGAATTATATGTAAGGAAACAGGGTAAAGGCAATTTTTCTCAGGGAGGCCAGGCACACGATGTGATGAATGTAATCCGGCAGCACGGATTTGTGCCAGAGTCGGTTTACCCGGGAAATACCTACGGCAAAGAACACAACCATACCGAAATCGAAAACATAATGCAGGGCATGTTGGATGGTGTTTTGAAAAGCAAGCGAAGTGGTCTCACCTCAAAATGGTTGCCTTCAATCGATGCCGTGCTTTCCATTTATTTTGGCCCGGCACCCGAACAATTCGAAATGGATGGAAAAAGCATGTCTCCAAAAAGTTTTACCGACCGGCATTTAAACTTTAATCCTGATGATTACATCGAAATCACTTCCTATTCGCATCATCCCTTTTACACAAAATTTAATCTGGAAGTACCCGATAACTGGTCAAGCGATTTATACTACAACATTCCGCTCGACGAGTTGATTGACATTATGGATTATGCCATTAAGCAAGGCTTTACGGTTTGCTGGGACGGCGATGTGAGCGAGCGCGAATTCAACCATAAAAAAGGACTCGCCATAGTTCCCGAAAAAGAATGGGCCGATAAGGACGATGATGAAAAGGAAGCCCTGTTTGACAAATATGAGCCGGAAAGGACAATCAGCCAGGAATACCGCCAGGAAAAATTCGACAACTTAGTTTCAACCGACGACCACCTGATGCACATCGTGGGCATTTCGATGGACAAGAACAAGAACAAATACTACCTTACCAAAAACTCGTGGGCCGCCGACAGCAACGACTTTGGCGGCAAACTAAATATGTCGGAATCCTATTGCCGCCTCCACACGGTGGCCATAATGGTCCATAAAAAGGCTATTCCGAAAGAGATTGCCGGGAAGATGGGGTTGAAATAATATAGAAAGGCATGGATTGCAAATCCGCACCAATGCAGGGAAGTATACTCAAAATCCAGCAAATGATAACTTAAAAAGATGATACGGAAATTATTTTTCATCGCCTTAATATTGTATTCCTGTAATGATTCTTCATTAAGGGATAAAGAGAAAAACAACTCTTTGTTTCAAGCATTTACTAATGATGTGTATAAGTTTGAAAAATATCAAGGCATGCCGTTAACAGTTTTTTCCTCTGATATTAGAGAGATAGAAAAATGGTCATTTGAGAATGTAAATATTGAACTATACAACTACTATAGTGGATATGGTGGAGCCTGGGACTATCACATTGTTTTTTTTGAAGGTAAGCATCTTAAAATTGCTGTGCCTTTTAATTTGGAATGGGAGTATTTATACATAAAGGATGATAGTACTTTTACCCAAAAGGGAGTTGAAATCTTGGCATTAAAAACTGGTGAGCCAATTAGGTCGTTTTTTCGGTCTGAATTTGGGAAAAGCGACTTATATGTTAAAGCAACAAATGAAACAATATGGAAGTTGATGTTAAAAACATATTTAACCGAATCACCTCCTGTAAATGTTGTTTATTCAAAAGATGATTTCTTAAAAATCATAAAAAAATACGATGCCGATTTTTATATACCTGAAAATGGAAACCGAAAATACATTAGTGGAACGGGCTATTTCATAGAGGCCGTATTCATGTCAGACGTGCATGATGATTTTATGATTAGAATTATTGAAACAGAAGAAGCTATAAATGCAAATCTTTAACAGATTAATTTTTTGCCCCCCCGCGCTGGCGCGGATTTGCAATCCGTGCCTCCAGAGGCCAACAAAAGAACCCGATACTTGTTTTTTAAGATATAAATACTCATTACTTTTAAGTTTAAATCTTACATTTGTTTGATGTAAAAATCGACTTATGAGCAGGAAGTATAAATTTCATAATCCGGAAGGTGCTTATTTCGTTTCTTTTGCTGTACAGGGATGGGTTGATGTTTTTACCAGAAATGAATACAAAGATATTCTTGTTGACAACCTTGCCTATTGTCAACAACACAAGGGCCTTGAGATATTTGCCTGGTGCATTATGACCAATCATTTGCATTTGATCATCCAGGCAGAAATAGGTAATTTGTTGCAAGACATACTGCGTGATTATAAGAAATTCACAAGTAAGGCACTCAAAAAAGCTATTGAAGAAAACGATAGGGAAAGTCGCAAAGAATGGCTCATGAAACAATTCGAAACACCGGATGGATTCCGTTTTTGGAGAGCCGATAACAAACCAATTGAGCTTTGGAGTAATGCTGTTATCAACCAAAAGCTAAACTATATCCATCAAAACCCAGTGGAGGAAGGATTGGTTTACAGGGCTGAGGATTATGTGTACAGCAGTGCTACGGATTATGCCGGACGAAAAGGCATGTTGGAAATAACTTTATTAACATAGCAAAGAATGAATTGCTGGAATGGCACGGATTGCAGGAAAGGCACGGATTGCAAATCCGCGCCAGCGCCGGGGCAGTGCCGAAAGAGATTGCCGGGAAGATGGGGTTGAAATAATATAGAAAGGCATGGATTGCAAATCCGTGCCAGCGCAGGGGAATTTGACATTTTTAATAAAGATTTAAACACCCGATGAAACTGACTACATATAAAAAATATATTCTGATCGCTGTTTTGTTTTCAATATTTCAATCATGTGGTATTGAAAATAGAAAAAATACCAATATTGATACACTCCCTACTGTTGAAGCCCACCAAGAAGTAAAAACAACAGCAGACTCCATCGTAGATGTCAAACCAAGGGTAACTGAAGATATTCCCGGACTTATTTGGAAAAATCCGCCAGTGGCTTTTGCAACCAAGCACTCTGAAAATAATCATGAACACAATGATGTGATACAATTTCATTTTGAAGATACGCTTATCGAACAATATTATCCTGATTTTGGACTATTTAAGGCTCGTGAATTTGAAGTAGATACCTTTAGATTTGGAAATGGTAAACTACCTGGACTAATTATTTTAGATAGACTTGGCATGTGGGCTATGGCAGGTTGGGGAAGATCAGTTTTAATTTATTCCATATGGGATTTGAATAATGGAACTGAATTGTTTTATGCAATAAAACAATATGAATACGAAAGTAAGGAAATCAAACTTAAAGATGAAAACGAAGAAGTCAGCCCTGAAGATGAGTATGAAGAAATGGAAATGGAATATGAAAGAATATCTAACTGTACCTGGAATTATGATATAACTATTGATTCCATTTCCAAAAGATTAGTGTTAGAAAATCTGGTAGAAACCTATGAGGGAGAATGCATGCAATCACCAGATAAGAAGATGGGAACATATCAATTAAAGGATGGTAAATTCCAGTTACTAAAATTTGAGGACCACCATGATTGATATTAAAAAGTGGGATGCTCTTTTGTATTAGCGACTCTAAATATCCTATTAGCCAACATTGAAACCTATGATTATGAATTACATTAAAAAGCCCCCACGCTGACCCCTGCGCTGGCGCTGATTTGCAATCTGTGCCTTGTTGGAAACCGTACCATAGAAAAAATCACACCCCCACTTCATCCAATTCAACCCGCAAATTGTCAATGATAAAATTCTGGCGTTCAGGTGTATTTTTGCCCATGTAAAATTCGAGTAGCTTCGATACCGATTCTTCGCGTTTGTGGATCACAGGCTCCAGTTGCATGGTTTCATTTATGAAGTGCTTGAACTCGCCCGGTGATATTTCACCCAGCCCCTTAAAGCGGGTAATCTCGGCATTCTTGCCAAGCTCGGCAAGGGCAGCTTGCCTTTCGGCTTCCGAATAACAATAGTTTGTTTTCTGTTTGTTGCGCACCCTGAATAAGGGGGTTTGCAAAATATACAAATGGCCCGAGCGGATAAGCTCCGGGAAAAACTGTAGGAAGAAAGTGATCAACAACAAACGGATGTGCATCCCGTCCACATCGGCATCGGTGGCAATAATTACCTGGTTGTAGCGCAGGTTTTCAATGCCATCCTCAATATTTAAAGCGGCTTGCAGAAGGTTGAACTCTTCGTTCTCGTACACAATTTTTTTGGTCAGGCCGTAGGTATTCAATGGCTTTCCTTTCAGGCTGAACACGGCCTGGTAGTTCACATCGCGCGATTTGGTGATCGAGCCACTGGCCGAATCCCCTTCGGTAATGAAGATGGTCGATTTTTCCTTGTCTTCTTTGTTTGAGTTAAAATGAGTACGGCAATCGCGTAATTTTTTATTGTGGAGGTTCGACTTTTTGGCACGCTCGCGGGCAATCTTTTTGATGCTCGACATGGCCTTTCGTTCCTTTTCCGAGTCTTGTATTTTTGTCAACAGGGCTTCGGCAGTTTCCGGGTTTTTGTGTAGGTAGTTGTCGAGGCTGGTGCGGATAAAATCGTTGATAAAATTACGCACCGACGGGCCTTCCGGACCAATGTCCTTCGACCCCAGTTTGGTTTTGGTCTGCGATTCGAACACCGGCTCTTCCACCTTAATGCTAATGGCCGCCGTAATGCCGGTGCGGATATCCGAAGCGTCAAAATCCTTTTTATAGAAATCGCGGATGGTCTTCACGATCACCTCCTTGAAAGCGATAAGGTGAGTACCGCCCTGCGTAGTGTTTTGGCCGTTCACGAAACTATAATAATCTTCGCCATATTGGTTGCCGTGAGTAAATGCAAGTTCAATGTCCTCGCCTTTCAGGTGCACAATTGGATATACACTTTCAGAGCTTCCCATGGTTACATTGAGCAAATCGAGGAGGCCATTGCGCGAAAATATTTTGGTGCCGTTGTAATTCAGGCTTAGGCCTGTATTCAGGAAAGCATAGTTTTTCAACATGCTCTCGATGTACTCCGAAATATAATCGTAGTTGCCAAACAAGCTACCATCGGGCGAAAATTCGATGAGGGTGCCATTGGCTTCGGTGGTCGGTTCCAGCTTGTGCTCCTTGATTACCTCACCGGCTGCAAATTCAACCAGTTTCATCTGTCCATCGCGAAATGCCTTTATGTTGAATTTTTCGGAAAGGGCGTTCACCGCCTTGATACCAACACCATTCAGACCCACCGATTTCTTAAAAACCTTCGAGTCATACTTGGCACCGGTGTTCATTTTCGAAGCCACATCCACCACTTTGCCCAAGGGGATGCCCCGACCATAATCGCGTACTTTTACCTCATGGTCGGTGATGCTAAGGTCGATATTTTTACCAAAACCCATGGCAAATTCATCGATCGAATTGTCAATAACTTCTTTGATGAGGATGTAAATACCATCGTCCTGGGAGCTTCCATCGCCTAATTTACCGATGTACATCCCCGGCCGTTTGCGGATGTGTTCTTTCCAATCTAATGTCCGTATGCTATCGTCTGTATAATTTGCAACCATGTTTACGCGTATTTGTGCAAAGATACTGAAAAGACCAAGGAATAAGGGATTAGTTTATCAACAGGGATATTAACAGGTAGGTGAGCCTAAGTCCTATTTCTTGAAAAATAATAGCTTTGTGATTTTTTGAGCAAGTGCGGAAATGGAGTATTGGAGTGATGGACTGATGTTTCTCACTTCAAAAATTTGTGCTTGTCTTCAAGCATTATTTAAAAAATCATTATCTTTGAAATTAAATAGAATATAAGATATTCAAATCAGCAGACAATACCGAGTCGCTGAGAGAGTAACTAACAACTGAACAATAACTTTCTTTTCACCGCATGGCATCAAACCTGAACATCAGGCAAAACCCTTTGCTTCGGATATTATTCCCGTTTATGTCCGGGATAGTATTCGCTTATCATTGCCATGTTACTTCACAAGCCATATTTCCAACCCTGGTTTTCATCCTATTTTCCATAACCTTGTTGATTTTTATTGGGAAGTTTTTTGGGTCGTTTCAATATCATTGGGTATCTGGGATGCTGATATTTGCCTGTTGGTTGGCGATTGGCTTTGTGCTTACTGCCATGCAAGCGAATTATTCGTTTCCCGATAAAATATCCGAAGAATGCCTTACCTATACCGGCACCATTTCGGAGGAACCGACCAGTGGTAAAAACAGCCTGAAAGTAATTGTGGATTTGCAAGCTGTTCTTGAGGCTGGCAAGTTAAATCCGGTTGTTGAGAAGGTGATGCTTTACCTTCCTCCTGGCCCCGCTGCCGATGCTATGAAATATGGCGATAAACTTTTTTTCAATGCCTCGTTGCAAGCTGTGAAGTCAAGGGGAAATCCAGGCGAGTTTGATTACGCCACATTCCTGAAACGGGAGGGTATATACCGTACAGCCTTTGTAGGAAATGGCAAGTTTCTTCAAGAAGGAGGTTTTGGGGGCAATCGCCTGATCCGTTTTGCCTTGCAGTGTCGTCGGAAACTTTTGTACAGCTACCGCGAATATGGCCTTAGCGGGCAGGAACTAGCCATTGTTTCGGCCCTTACCATAGGCTACAAAGAGGATTTGAGCGAACCGACCCGTAAGGCATTTTCCGATAGTGGGGCCATGCACATACTGGCTGTTTCGGGTTTGCATGTGGGGATTATCCAGTTGATACTAAATCTCCTTTTGGTGTTTCTCGACAGGAACAAAAAGGCCAAAATTGCCAAGGCATTTATTATCATTCTGGCATTGTGGTTTTACGCCCTCATCACAGGTTTGTCGCCTTCCGTGACCCGTGCTGCCATGATGTTTTCTCTTATCCAGATAGGTATTTCGTTCCAGAAAGATATCATCATCTTTAATATTGTGGCAGCCACAGCCCTGGTAGTTTTGCTTTTTTATCCCTTGCTGCTTTTCGATATTGGCTTTCAGTTTTCCTACCTTGCACTGTCGGGCATACTTTTTTTCTATCCAAAAATATATCCCTTAGTCAGATCGAAAGTTTGGATTATCGATAAGACCTGGGCCTTGATGGTGGCTTCATTTTCCGCCCAATTATCGCTTGCCCCTCTCAGCATTTTCTATTTCGGGCAATTTCCCAACTATTTCCTGCTAACCAATTTGGTGGCAATTCCCTCGGCCTTTTTTATTATTGTGGTGGCAGTGGCCTTGTTTGCTTTTTCTTTTGTCGATTTTCTGGCTTCGGCTTTTGGATTTATTTTGCAGAAAGGGGTTGGGTTTTTAATAAAAGGACTGGTATTTATACAGGACTTACCAGGTTCGGTAAGTACCGGGGTTCACCTCAATCAGGCAAGCTTGATTTTATGGTACTTAGTAATTGGAGCTATCAGTATTTATTTAATCAGAATAAACAAAAAAGCCTTGATTGCTGCCCTTGGCCTGGTGGCCATTATCCTATCGTTGGGCTTGACAGATCAATATAAAAGTAACAAATCGGCCCGGTTCACTGTTTTCAACCTATCGAAATCGACAGCTATTTATGCCCGGTCGGGTGACAGGTCAATTATGCTTTGCGACTCGGCACTATCTCATTCCGAAGAATCGAGGTCGTTTTATGTAGACCGTTTCGTGAATTCGGAAGGAGCGAGAAAGACAAGCTTTATAAACCTTGACAGTCTTTCAGAAGATAATATTGGTTCAACCGAATTGTACTACCGACCAGGTTTTCTTGCATTCGATTCTTTGAAAATGGCCATTGTATCCGATAATTTCTACAAAAACAAAAGAAGCCCTGATAAGCTTGATGTGGATTATGTCCTGTTGCGGAACAATCCATCCATCGGGATTCAGAAACTAAGGGACATTTTCGATTTTGACGAACTGATTATCGATGGCAGTAACCCTATGTGGAAGATCGAAAAATGGCAGCAAGAATGTGACACCCTGGGGATACGGTATTTTATCACAAACCAAAATGGGGCGAAGGATTTGACGTTTAAGTTCTGAGTTCGCAAGTTCTGAGTTCAAAGTTGAAGAGTTCAAAGTTGCATGAAAATATCATTTGCCAAATTTCCAATTTCAACTTTCAAAATCACAACTACTCTTCGGAAACAACCAATGACGATTTCGTGCAATACGGTCGTAAATCCAATTTCGGATACCTGCTGGAACGAACCTGAACGGCACTAAAATCCGCCAGGCATTTTCCGTCAACCGGCATAGTTCGATGATCGCATCGCTTTTCAGGAATATTTTAGTTTGAGAAATCAGCACAACAGTATTGTTGTCGAACTGTGTAAAGTGCTTTTGGATTAACTGGTTTCCATCACTACTATGTTGATCGATCAGTTTTACATTGTTTGTGGAGAGTGATGGGCTAATCCAACGTACAATCCCCGAGCAAAAACCACACTGCGCATCGTACAACAAATGGTATGTTTGTCCTTCAGGTTTCATTGTGAGGTAACAACAGAATACAGTTAAAAAGGTTTTGAATAGTTTTAGAACATAATAGCCTTCAGTCAATGAATTGTCATTAGGTGGTCATTAAGTTGTCATTAGGTGGTCATTAAGTTGTCATTAAGTTGTCATTTATAGTCATTTATAGTCATTTATAGTCATTTATAGTCTATAGGTATTAAAAATGGTGAAACAACAAATGACGTGCGTAGCACAAATGACAATTTATGACGCAAAGCGAATGACAGCAAAGCGAATGACAGCGAAGCGAATGACAGCGAAGCGAATGACAGCGAAGCGAATGACCGAAACCGATCAATTGAATTTCTTCAACACATCAACCAGATCTTCCGGGCTAAAGGGTTTGCTCAGGTACTCGTCCATTCCGGCGCGCAGGTATTTTTCGCGGTCGCCCCGCAGGGCATTTGCGGTTAGTGCAATTATGATGGCAGGTTTCAGGCCCTTGTCCCGTTCAATTTGGCGGATGCTATTGGTGGCCTCAAAGCCATCCATAATGGGCATTTGAATATCCATTAAGATAATATCAAATTTTCGACGGCTAAATTTTTCGACGGCTATTTTCCCGTTGTCGGCAACATCGAAATCCAGATTTAGCTTTTGAAGGTTCACACTTGCCACTTTCTGGTTTACAATATTATCTTCCACCAACAATATGCTCTTCATCCGCATCAGGTCTTCGTCGCTTTCTTCACCGTGAAATCTACCATCCCGATGCCTGAATAGGGTGGATACCTTTATCAAGGACTCCTGCAACTCGGTAATTTTAAATGGGCTTCTGACAAGGCCAAAATAGCCAAGTTCCATTATTTCCTCTTTATTTAAAGTGAAATTATCTTCTGCCAAAAGAATCATTTTTGTGTCCTGCAAAAATTTGTCGCTGGTAAGCATGTTGGCAAAAATAACAGCGTCCGAATCGTTGAGCCTGCTACTGTTAATCACCACATTGAACATCCTGTTGGTACCCACAAGTTCAAGCATCTTGCTGAATGCGTCCTGGGCGGTAGTGGCAAAATCGTAACTGCATTTCCACTTGTTGAAATATTGTTTGAAGGTATCCTGTGTGCTTTTGTTGTTATCGACATGGAGAATATGCAGGTTGGTCATTTTTAGGTTCTCGTCCAATTTCGAAGGCATTTCGTTCTGCGACTCTTCGAGCCAAACCGTAAAGGTAAAGGTCGATCCTTTCCCAACTTCGCTATCCACATAAATCTCCCCTCCCATCAATTCAATCAGTTTTTTGGATATTACCAGACCCAACCCTGTTCCACCATGCTCGCGCGATTGGGAATCGTCGACCTGTATGAACGATTGGAAGAGTTTTTGCTTGCCTACTTTTGAAATCCCAATCCCAGTATCGCTCACGGCGACTTGTAATTTTATCTTCCTGCCTGTCTTTTGGAGCAATTTGGCCGAAACGTTTATTTCGCCCTGGTTGGTAAATTTTATGGCATTGTTGGTCAGGTTTAAGATAATTTGGCGTAACCTCACCTGATCACCATTTATTATGGCCGGCAATGCCGAATCGATGTGGGTATGCAATGTAAGGTTCTTGGCTTCGAGTTTTTCGGTCATAAACCCGGCAACTTCATCAATTGTCTCAGCTAATTTGAATGGGATAATTTCCAATTCGATCTCCTCCGATTCCATTCTTGAAAAATCGAAAATATCGTTGATAAGCGACATCAAGTTATTTGCCGACGACTTTATCACCTTTAAATAATCAGATTCTTGTGCCCCTACTTTTGCCCCTAACAAAATATCGGTGAAGCCAATAATCCCGTGCATGGGGGTTCTTATTTCGTGCGACATTTTTGCCAGGAAATCGCTTTTGGTCCGATTGGCATTTTCTGCTGTAATTTTAGCCCTCAGTAGTTCCTGTTCTTGCTGTTTGCGTAGTGTAATGTCTTCTTTGGTGGCCAGGAAATGGATTATTTTTCCGTCCTTGTCGAAAATCGGGCTTATGTTGCTGTAATCCCAGTACAGGTCACCATTGCGCTTGCGGTTGTAAAAAACACCGTTCCAATTCCGACCAGCACTTATGGTCTCCCACATCGTGCGGTAGGTTTCGTCATCAACTTTTCCCGATTTTAATATCCGCATGTTTTTTCCTAGTATTTCCTCGCGCGAATATCCGGTCACCTCCGAAAACATAGGGTTGATATATTCAACATTGCCCAGGACATCAGTAATAGCTATGGAAACCGGGCTTTGTTCCACGGCGTGCGACAATTTTATGATTTGATCTTCGGCTTGTTTTATGGCAGTCATGTCGCGGCTAATCGAAATAATGCCCAGGTTTTCTTCATCGGTCGATGAGAAAGGGGTTTTAAGTGTATCAAGTAACACTTTTTGACCAAAGGAATTGGTTTCCCAGTCTTTTTGCCGCCAGGAAACTCCACTCAACAGTACCTTTTGTTCAATTTGAATGTTCAATTTGGCCCGATCGGGTTCGAACAAATCCAAGTCGGTCAATCCTCGCAAATCGTCCGATGATTTGCCCATAAACAAGGAATAGGCTTTGTTGCACCCCAAAAACTTCCCCTGGTCATCTTTGTAGTAGATTAAATCGGGGATCGAATCGAGCAGGCTGTTCAGGAAGGCTTTTTCCTGCATTATTGTTTTTTCTATCTGATATCTCTTTTTGATTTCATCTTTAAGCAGGAAATTCGAATCGCGCAATTTTTGTGTGTCCTCATTGTTTTTTTGCGACTGAATGTCAAGGAATTTATGGTAGCGATCTTTCACCCAATACAACAAGTAAAGCAATATGACCGACAGGATGCCCAGGCCAATAATAATTTTAAAGTACAGGGATTCCTTTGATGGGTTTCCCTGCACTTTAGGTTCAGCCGCTTTTTCTGTTTGTTGTGGCTCGATTTGCAGATTATTTGCGGTAGGGGTATCCCCTTTCTGCGTTGCTATTTCCTGTGCTGGAGCAGCTTGCGCAAGCCTTGTATCACCAGGAGTTTGATTTAAAATTGTTTCTTCCTTGAGCAGATTATATAGGTCTAAAAATTCGGTGGCTTTTTCGGTTAAGCCCAAAGCTTTGTATGTGTCCGACAGATTTTTTGCAATAGACATTTGGGTTTTGGGATCCTTCTCATCTTTACCGGCTATGTTGGCACGAACAAAATACTTTAGGGCTTCGTTAAAGTTTCTCGAAAGCAAAAGAACCTCCCCATAACTGTTCAATATTTCAGAGTCTTCGTATTTTAGCCTCTCCATAAGGCTTTCGGCTTCAGCAAAACAGGCGGTAGCTTCGGTAATCCATTTACGGTCCATATAGACCTTGCCAAGGTTGTGCCACGAGATGGCTTCGGTTTTCAGGAAATTGTTTTTTTTGGAAATCTTTATGGCCTGGTCGAATTCAAAATTGGCTTTGTTGTGTTCTTTTTTCCGATGATATACCAAACCCAGATTATTGTGAGCCTCGGCCTCCTGTTGTAAATCTTTTAAGGTGGTTGCCAGTGTGTGTGCCTGGCTGGCATAATCGAACGACTTGGAATAAGATATATCTAAATATAGCCCTGCCAGGCGGTTCAATGCAATTAACTTGGATTTCTGGTCTAAGTTGTCCAGCGATTTTTCGAGGCTCTCAATTTCGTTTTGGGCAATCCCCGAGAGGGACACACAAACCAATAAAAAGAGGCTTACTACTATTTGAATAATCTTGTTCATATCAAAATTCGACAAAGGCCCGGATTAATTATCCAATAGCTGCGCTATTTATTTAGCCCATCAAATATCCTAATTTAAAAGTAAAAAACAACAAGCATTTTTGGGGAGGGTTCTATATAAGATCCAAATTATTTGCAACCTACTCTTTTTCCGACCCTTATACATACCTTGAAGGATTAGAGCCAACCTATGCTATCTTCGAGGTGTAAATTATTGGGTTGACAGAAGTGTCTAAACATTCATTACTCCAGCACGCCATTACTCCAATTCAGCATATTGTTAATAAACCTCAATATTTCCAATTGACAAACATTTTATTTAACTCGTTTTCAACGCTTGGAAAGCCCTTTCGAGATCGGAAGGAAGGTAGGGCTTGCTAATGTAGTGGTCCATCCCAACCTGGAGGCAGCGTTCCCGGTCGCCCTTCATGGCATTGGCCGTAACTGCCACAATGCTTGTGCGGGTACCCATTTTTTTGTTCTTTTCAATTTCTCTTATCAGGAAGGTGGCCTGGAAGCCATCCATCACGGGCATGTTGATGTCCATGAGTATAATATCGTAGTCGTTGTGACTAAACTTTTCAACACCAATCTTGCCATTCTCGGCTATTTCCATGTCGAAACCCAAGCGCTGCAGGTAAATGCCTGCTACTTTCTGGTTTATCGGGTTGTCCTCAACCAGCAGGACTCTCTGTTTTTTTTCTGCTATTGTTTGCATAATTACCGCATTTTAAATCTTCTTGAAAACTTCAATTTCGCTCGATGTTACGCTTGCCCAGCGATTAGGTTTTGTTTTTCATCGGATTTATTCCGAATATCCTCTTTCTGTTGATGAACGGCATTATTTCGACCACCAAAATACAGGAAAGAGATACGAACCTAACAGTAGATTTGACAAAGGTTCGATGTTGATTGATGAGCTCTAAGTTCTATGAAATTTTAAAGCCTTCGATCCTATTCGCCTTCCTCGTGATCATTGTTTGCAAATACCGGATCGGAGTGCAACTTTAAGTCGCATTACGACTTCGGCAATGGGAAATTAAAAGCTAATTCTTCACACTGGGGGCAGGTTGCAAAAAGCCGAGGCGTGCCGATGTGACTGGAAATTATTCCGGCAATTTGAGGTAAACTTGGATGTAAGGTATTCTGGATAGTCAATTTGTTGATAGAACTTTCAGCGTTTCGCCTTAGTAAAACTTTCAAAATAACTTACCCAGAAATAAACAAGCATAATGTAGCCATAGATTCGTAGATTATTAAAATTATTATAGATTAAGAATATTTGATCGAAAATTCAAATTACTGGTTAACAGAATTTAAACCACTAAATCTGGGTATCTTGATTTCTCAAAACGGAGCATCTGAGGCTGAATTTGATTATGTTGTTAGGCGTAAGCTTTTTTGAATCTTTACCTTAAATCCATACCAACGCAAAACAAGCAATTGCAATGTACTCTGACTAGAAAGAGGCCCCCATCAAAATCAAATAAGGTATCTAGGCGTCACGTTTGTAAATCAGCGTCGAAAAGCTTACTTTTGTTGCCTAATGAAATCTTTAATAGTAGATAAACCTCTTTATTTAACAATCGGATATGAGCTTACAAGCGGATTATAATACAAAAAGAGTTAAAATGGTATTGCCTGAATATGGCCGGAGTATACATAAAATGGTCGATCACATGCGGGCCATCGAAGACCGTGATGAAAGAAACCATGCCGCAGGAACAATAATTACCATTATGGGGAACATGAACCCTCATTTGCGCGACATCCCCGATTTCAAACACAAATTATGGGATCATATTTTCATTATGTCCGATTTCGATTTGGATATCGATTCGCCATACCCAATACCGGTCCGCGAAACCTTTCAGGAAAAACCACGAAAACTTCCTTATCCTGCCCAGCAAATTAAATTTATGCACTACGGCAAAACGCTGGAGGACATGGTAAAAAAGGCTATTGAGTTTGAAGAAGGCCCTGAAAAAGAGCATTTGATTGAAATACTTGCCAACCACATGAAGAAATCGTATTTGACATGGAACCGCGACAGCGTAAGCGACGAAACGATTTTCAAAAACCTAAAAGTATTATCTGGAGGTAAATTGGTACCCCGTGAAGATTTAAAATTGGTGGAGACAAAAGACGTATTAGGCCCTAAAATCAAGAAAAAGAAAGCACCGAAGAATCATAAAAGCGACTATCGCAGCCGTTCGTAGTCCGGTAAATTTATGGGCTATACTATTTAGATCGATGGAATTTTAACACCCACAAAAAAATAAACCAATGGCTTCATTCGAGATTACCGGGGGAAGGCAGCTGAAAGGCGATATTGTTCCCCAGGGCGCAAAAAACGAGGCACTTCAAATATTATGTGCTGTTTTATTGACCCCTGAAAAAGTAACCATTAAGAATATCCCCAACATCCGCGATGTAATTAAGCTCATCGAATTGTTGAAAAGCCTGGGGGTTGAGGTAACTAAACTGGACGATTCGACCTATAGTTTTCAGGCTTCCAAAATCGATATTGGCTACCTGAGCAGCAACGATTACCGGATAAAAGGCGCCGGGTTGCGTGGATCTGTGATGCTTTTAGGTCCCCTGGTGGCCCGCTTTGGGAAAGGGTATATGCCCAAGCCCGGAGGTGACAAGATTGGGCGACGTCGGCTCGATACGCACATAATCGGATTGCAAAGCCTGGGCGCAAAATTCGATTACGACCCCAACGAACATTTTTATCGCATCGAAGCCGACAAACTGAAAGGCACCTACATGCACCTCGACGAGGCTTCGGTTACAGGAACGGCTAACATTATCATGGCCGCTGTATTGGCCGATGGAAAAACAAGTATATACAATGCCGCTTGCGAGCCCTATATCCAGCAACTCTGCAAGATGCTCAACAGCATGGGGGCGAAAATAACTGGTGTTGGCTCCAACCTCCTTCACATCGAAGGGGTGGATTATCTCGGTGGTTGCGAACATACTGTACTGCCCGATATGATCGAAATTGGCAGTTTTATCGGGATGGCAGCCATGACCCATTCAGAAATCACCATAAAAAACGTATCGTACGAAAACCTGGGATTGATCCCATCGGCATTCCAGCGATTAGGCATCCAGCTTGAACGAAGGGGCGACGATATTTATATTCCATCGCAAGACAACTACGAAATCGAGACATTCATTGATGGTTCCATCATGACCATTGCCGATGCTATATGGCCGGGCTTGACCCCCGACCTGTTAAGCGTTTTCCTGGTCGTATCGACCCAGGCAAAAGGAAGTGTGCTGATACACCAAAAGATGTTTGAGAGCCGCTTGTTCTTTGTCGATAAATTGATCGACATGGGTGCTCAGATTATTCTTTGCGACCCTCACCGGGCCACGGTAATTGGTCTCAACCTCCAACAAAGGCTAAGGGGCACCGTAATGGTATCACCCGACATCCGTGCCGGGGTTGCCTTGTTGATCGCGGCCATGTCGGCCGAAGGGACCAGCATTATCCATAATATTGAACAAATAGACCGGGGTTACCAGAATATCGACAGCCGCCTAAACGCATTGGGGGCGCAGATTACGCGGTACAACCATGAATGTGAGTGATAACTGTGTAATTCTCAATCCTCAGCCCTCAGTTGGCAGTCTTCAGTTAGCAGTTGAGACGCGATCAATCGCGTCTCAAACATCCCAAATCTGTACCTATTTCCTGGTAAAAAATATCCAATATTCAACATTCAATATCAAATATTAAATGAGGAAATATTGGTTGAACATTCTTTAACATTTTTCATTCGATGTTCAATATTGAATGTTCCATGTTCATTATTTTCTTCATCCCAAATGATAGTAATTCATCATCAAGTACTAAGCCCAGTAGCCAGCACCCAGTCGTATCGAAGCGGAGATCCCGAAAGAAACTAATCGGGACACACAACCCACAAACTATGTTTTAAAACATGCAATAGTTCTCACAGAGTATTAATTTTGCAGCATCGAACAAAAATAAAAGCAGACTAAAATGATAAATAAAAAATTATTATTCCCCGATAGTATTGTCGTAGTGGGTGGCTCGAATGATCTGAAAAAGCCTGGTGGTAAAGTTTTGAAAAACCTGTTGGATGGAAAATTCAAGGGCGATTTGTATGTCACCAACCCGAAAGAAGTTGAAGTACAGGGAGTAAAATCATATACATCTCCAATCGACCTGCCTTTTGTGGATTTGGCCATAATCGCTATCGCCTCAAAATATATACTTGAAACGGTCGAATTGCTGGCCCATAAAAAAAACACCAAGGGATATATCATCCTATCGGCTGGTTTTGGTGAAGAAAGTGAAGAAGGCAGGGAGCTGGAGCAAAAAATTGTAGATGTGATAAACAGTGTGAATGGGTCGTTGATTGGACCAAATTGCATTGGTGCTTTATCGCCCGAATATCATGGTGTGTTTACCAGCCCTATCCCGAAATTGGATTTGGGCGGTTGCGATTTTATTTCCGGGTCGGGAGCCACAGCCTGTTTTATCATGGAAGCTGGCATCCCAAAAGGTTTGCCTTTTGCGCGTGTTTTCTCGGTAGGTAATTCGGCCCAATTGGGAGTGGAAGAAATCCTTGAATACATGGACCATTCTTTCGACCCCGGTAAAAGCCCCCGGGTAAAATTGCTTTACATCGAAAATATCGACAAACCAAAGCTGTTGCTCAAAAGTGCCCAGTCGCTTATTGCCAAGGGTTGTAAAATTGCTGCTATCAAAGCAGGAAGTTCTGAGGCAGGAAGCCGTGCAGCTTCGTCGCATACAGGGGCTTTGGCCAGCCCCGATGTGGCCGTGGATGCCCTTTTCAGGAAGGCAGGCATTGTTCGTTGCTATGGTCGCGACGAATTGGCCAGTGTGGCTTCTGTGTTTATGCACAAAGACCTGAAAGGAAAAAACGTGGCCATTATTACCCATGCTGGCGGCCCGGCAGTAATGCTAACCGATGTGTTGTCGGATGGTGGCCTTAAAATCCCCCACATCGATGATGAGCGGGGAAAAGCATTGCTGTCCGAATTGTATCCTGGCTCGTCAATCTCAAACCCCATCGACTTCCTGGCAACAGGAACGGCCGAACAATTGGGCAAGATTATCGATTTTGTCGATCAGGAATTGGATGAAATTGACGCGATGGCCGTAATTTTTGGTACTGCTGGTTTGGCCAAAGTATTCGATGCCTACTACATGATCCATGAAAAGATGAAGACAGCCCAAAAGCCAATTTATCCAATCCTGCCTTCGATTGAAACAGCAAAAGAAGAAATCAAGGATTTCATGGCCAAAGGACGGATTTTCTTTTCCGATGAAGTGAATCTGGGGAAAGCCCTGGTGCGGATACAGAACACACCCCGCCCGGCACCAATGGAAATTGTCAGGCCTGAAATTGATGTAGAAAAAATACGCAAAATTATCGACATGGCAGAAGATGGCTACTTAAAGCCCGATAAGGTGCAACAATTGTTGGATGCAGCAGGCATTCCACGTGCAGGCGAAGCCATTGCCACAACCCGGGAAGAAGCCATTGAGGAAGCCCGGAAACTGGAATATCCTGTGGTAATGAAAGTAATTGGTCCGGTGCACAAATCGGATGTGGGCGGTGTTGTGCTGAATATAGAGGATGATGAAACTGTAGGTCGTGAGTTCGATAGGATGATCAAAATCCCTGAGACTACTTCTATCTTGATCCAGCCTATGCTGTCGGGTGCCGAACTATTTGCCGGGGCCAAACGAGAAGACAAATTTGGGCATTCGATTCTTTGCGGATTGGGCGGAATTTTTATCGAAATAATGCGCGATATAAAAGTCGGGCTTGCCCCTTTGACTAAAGAAGAATCCCTGTCGATGATCCGCAACTTGCGGGGCTATGGGATTTTGGCCGGAGCGCGAGGCCAGGAACGCATCAACGAATACAAATTTGCCGAAATCCTTACCCGCATTTCAGCCCTTGTTGAAGCGGCACCCGAAATATTTGAAATGGACTTAAATCCTATCCTCGGAAAAGGAGACCGGGTGATTGCTGTGGATGCCAGGATCAGGATAGAAAGGGAGGGGATGGAGTAGATTGCATGAAATGAAAGGAATTATATTTTTTTATTCTGATGCTTATTTCCGTAATTTGCAATCAGTAGATTGATAATCAAAAACAATGATTTTATGAACTTACAAGAACTGCAAGCCGATAAGCTAAGTTTGATAAGATGGATATCCAAGCTACAGGATGTTTCTACAATTTCGAAACTTAAATCTTTCCAAGAAGAAAGTGATGTCATCCCCCAATGGCAAAAAGACCTAATTGACCAGCGCTTATATCTTATTGAAAGTGGAAATGAAATATTCCATGACTTCGAGGAGACAATAAAAGAGATTGAAGATGAATTATGAAGTAATTGTTTCTGAATCAGCCAAGGTGGATATCCGCACAAATGCAAGATGGTATAACACCCAAAAAAGAGGACTTGGTAAAGAGTTTACTTGGAGTATAAAGGAATGTATTAGGATTCTTCAAAGCCAACCACGTACATATCAGGTCAGATACAAAAAAATCCGGTTTGCTATTCCCGATAAGTTTCCTTATTTAATTCTTTATGATTTGAATAATCAGAATAGAACTATCAGAATAATTGGTGTTATTCACTCTTCACAAAATCCTGAAAGTTATCTGATTAGATCAGTTTAAAACAATTTAGTGTTAAATTACACCATGCCAATATCATTTAAATATTTTTCAAAGTCAAAAAACACATAAGTCAAAAGTCTAATTCTTAAATTAAACCCCTCACATAATCCATAGTATCAAAAATATTTGGCCCTTTGTTCAATAGGAGGCAATCGAATTTCCGGGCATGGTGGAGGTCTATCATTTCGGGGCGCGTATGGAGGCCATTTTGGTTGTAGCTTTCGAGGATTTCAGTGGCCAGGATAATGGGCAAATGAGCGGCTCGTCCAAGTTTGCTGATTTTCTCCTGGATTTCTGGCAAGGCAGCCCAACCACATTCCGACACCAAATCGCCACGGGCAATCAGCAAAGCCACTTTGGGGAAGCGCATGGCTGCCAGGATTATTTCTTCGAGATTCCGGACAGCCTTGAAAGTTTCTATTTTGATGACCACCGGCATGTCTGGTTTCCTGTATTTGCTGATTTCTTTTTCGATGTCGATAATATCGGCAGCTGATTGCACAAATGAAAAGCAAAGGGTGCCATCCAAATGGACAACTGAGGCCAAATCGTTCTGGTCTTTTTTGGTTAGTCCTGAAATGCCAAGATCACTTTCAGGGAAGTTAATCCCTTTTCCAGGGAGCAAAGAATAGGGAACCTGGCTTACTTTTTCAACCGAAACGCGAAGAAAATCATTTCCTGTTTCAATAATCCGGGCTTCGACACAGCTATCGTCGAAACGGATAATTTCATTTGGATGGCAAACTGAAAAATCGCAATCAATACTACTGACAACTCCTTTAATGAAATCGGGAGATCCCGGCAACTTTAATGCACTCGCCGATTTGGAGAATATTATAAGATTTTCAGTTTTTTCAATGTCAATGGAATTTACCTCTGTATGATTCTCAAATAATTTTTCTATCCTGATTTTCGGCCCTGCCAAATCAAACAAAAGGTTTGCTTCTTCATTATTTGCACCAGCAGCCTTTTGTAAATTTCGATGAGTCCTCTCCCACCCCATCTCACTCCCAAAAGCACAATTGACGCGAAAATGCCTGACACCGCAAGCAATTAGATTTTTTAGATATCCTACATCATGTTCTGCTTCCTGCTGAAGATTGACCATCAATGAAGGCACACCATCATCATGGTCTGATCCAAAAAAATCGCTCGCATTTTTTAACTGAAAATTCGCTAATTGGTTTTGATAGGATGAATATCCAAGCAATCTTTTTAACGATTCGACCGAATTCTTAAAATCCCCAGTATCCGAAAAAACAATTGGCAAGCTGTTCTTTGCAAAAATGGAGTCGATCTCCAATTGAAAATCACGGTAAGAAAGATAGCTAATGAAATTTTCAATCGAGTCCTTTTTATCTTTAGAAATAGAAGAAAACAATGCATTGTACTTTTGCCGGCAGAAAATTTCCTGCTTATTTATATTCTGAAAAACAGGTATTAATTCCTGCAAAGCTTTTTCCATTTTATGGCAATTTTTTGGCAAGTAATAATTCTCGTTTCAACTTGAAATTAGGCAATTGCTGCTGTGGCTCTCTTGCGGTTTCGGAAAAAGCTGACACCCAATGCCAATAATCCGAATACAATGGTGTAGATAAAATTGAGACCATTGGATAAAATGCCAAAACTCACACCGGCACTTTCCGACAAACTAAAAGCAATAAATAGTTGAAGGATGAAAAAGTGTGTGGTACCAATCCCTCCCGGTGCAGGCAATGCCCAGCCAATGCCCCCCACAAACAGGACTACTGTGGCAAAATAAACACTATACGAATCGGTTTCGGGCAATGCTTTCAGGTAGCAATAATTCAAAGCAATCAAGGTAATCCAGATCAGGATGGTGTACAAAAAAAACAAATTAAACCGTTTCAATCGAAAAGTCTTCACCACGGTTAGGTACATGTCGGACACAAAATGATAGAACAGACCAAACAAACGGTAATTGGCCAATTTTTTCCTGAACACATAAACCATAACCATGACTGCCAGAAATCCGAGAAAAAGGTAGATTAGAAAATCTTTCCCCAGAAAGCTTGCCCCAACATTTTGTCCTGCCTGCTCGAAAAAACCACCAAGTCGGTCTAATTCGTACAAGGCAAAAAACACCAGGCCTAAAGCAAGGACCAACACATCGTAAATCCGTTCTGATACAACCGTGCCTAAAAGAGTCGAAAGTTTAATATCGTGGTTTCGTTTTAGATTGGTGCACCGGATCAGTTCACCCAGTTTGGGCGTAAAACTGTTCACAAAATAACCAATAAAAAGGGCTATATTTACATCAATTATATTGGCCTTGGCATCCGAACTATGCAATATGACTTCCCAACGAAGCGCACGTAAAACGAATACGACAAATAGCATAGCCCCGCTCATCAGCATCCAAAACAAATCGGCATGACGAAGGCTTTCAACAATTTCATCCAAAGGTTTCCCCCTTAAAGTGAAATATAAAAACACAGCACCGAGAATAACTCCCGAAAATGTTTGTAATACATTCTTAAGCGATTGTTTCATTCTTGTCGTTTATATTTTTTGCTGTGCTATGACCATTATAAAAATGATTGCCCAAAAATAGAAAAAAAGCGACAGCAGAAAAGAGTGATTGCAGCCATTCTTCAAAATTGACTTATGGGGTTAAAGCCACTCAATCGTTCCAGCCCTATATTTAGGTTGAAGAATATTGATATCGAAAGCCATATTCAAATTGATCCTGTGCGGCGATAGCCCTTCCACCTTAAAATCGAGGTATTGGTATTCAATCGAAAAAGTAAAGAATCTCTTTTGAATGAAAAGTGACGCAGTTGGGCTTGTCACTACTTTTCGGTCTAGCTTAAGCACTGTGCCCCGGTATTTGCCAAAAGTAAATACCTCCCTTAAGCCAAGCAGCAATCCTTTTGGATTATTCCCTCTGGGGTTGAAAACAATTTTTCGCTCTAAGCCCAAATAAATTTGATGTCTCTTCTCGTAGTATTGATAAAATAAATTCTCTTGCTCACGAAACAAGATGGGAGTTTGGCCTATCCTTCCCTGGTATCCCAGGTTCAGGTAGCAACCTGTAAATAGATCGTGGGTCCCCAAACTTCCCCCCAGAAAATAATCTTTGGTACTGAAACTGTTTTCAATTTTGATTGAATACGCATCTATCAAAGGCTTTCTGATAGGCTTGGCACCCGCCTCCTTCAGCAATTGCACAGTAGAATAGAGACCGCGCGACTTCGCCGTAATTATAGGGGCAATTGATTTTGCGTCGGGCCTTTGGGGGTCGAGACCCTGGCTTATCAAAAAGGAAACAATGTCGTTGTAGCCATAATAAACAGCTATTTGCAGGGCATTAAAACCATTGTTATTGATATGGTGAATATCGGCACCGTTTTCAACAAGCAATTTCACTACATTGAAGTGACCGTTTTCACAAGCACTTAACATAGGTGTATTGCCAAAAGTATCGATAGGATCGACCTGACAGTTGTTTTCGAGGAGCATCCAGGCAATGGTGTCGTAATCTAAAGTGGCAGCAATGGATAGAGGGGTGTGTCCATCTTCATCTTTTGCTTCCAGGTCAATTTCATAATATACCAGCATGTCGGCCATGTAGAAGTTTCCGTACGCCACTGCATAATGCAACGAAGATGCACCCAAGTTATCTTTGGCATTTATCTTTGCCCCCGACCGAATGAGAAATTCTGCCATCTCGAACTGGTTCTCCATAACTGCCGCTAATAAGGGTGTGCGAAAATCCCAGGTGAGGTGATCGATTTGAGCTTCCTTGTCCAATAATCGTTTGGCTACCGCGATGTGACCGTTTTGGGCTGCATAAACCAGCGCAGTTACACCATCAAAATCGGGCAAATCGACATTCACCCCAGCTTCGATGAGGCTATCTACTTTCGCAGTGTCTCCCTCGTATGCAGCCAGGTTCAACTCATAATTCGAGTTGGTCCATTGACCAAACAAGGCAGTTTGCGACAGCAGGATAATAAAAAGAAAAAACAGTGTTTGCTTCATCATTCAACAATCATAAATTCGGTACGGCGGTTTATGGCTCTTCCTTCATCGGTTTCGTTCGTATCAATGGGTTTGCTCAATCCATAGCCTTTGTACCTTAGCCTGGTTTTTTCAATGCCATGCCCAATCAGGTATTCATATACTGATTTAGCCCGGTTTTCAGAAAGTTCCTGATTATGTTCTACTGAACCCACATTGTCGGTGTGCCCGCCAATTTCGATTTTCATCCCGGTATTTTGATTGAGATAGCTGACCAGTTCTTCCAATTCGGTTTTCGATTCAGGTTTCAAGGCATAGCTGTCGGTTTCGAAGAAGATATTTCGTAAGACAACTGATTTTCCTGCTTGGATTTTATTCAGTCCAATATCCAGTAAATAGGGTTTACTGGGGTCTTCCAGGTCTTTTAGGCTGAAATTTTCGGAGTGGAACAAGTAGCCATCTTTCGACACATTGAAGGCATAGTTACGGCCCGTCGGAAGGCAAAGCAAATATTTTCCATCCTGCCTTCCCGAGGTGGTTTCTGCCACAGGCTTCGAGCCATCCAGGTCGATCAGCTCGATATTGGCCGACAATAGCTCCATACTTGCCGCATCGTAAATGCTTCCTTTTACATAAGCCACAGGAACAGGCCGGGCTTCGGGGTAAAGCTCAAAATGGTAAATATCCTTCATCCGGCTTCCTGGCCTGTCGGACGAGAAATAGGCAAGATTACCCTTTGCGTTCACAATCAGGTATTCTTCGTTTTTATATGTATTGATGGGGTAGCCTAAATTTTGAGGCTCAGAAAATTCCCCTTGTTCATTCTTTTTCGACATAAAAATATCATATCCTCCCATCCCTACATGACCGTTCGATGAAAAATAAAGGGTGTGGCTGTCGGGATGGATGAAAGGGCTTACCTCATCGTTTTCGGTATTGATGTTCGATCCCAGGTTAACAGGCTCCTGCCAGTAACCGTCCTTTCCCAGTTCACTTTTCCAGAGGTCTTTTCCACCATATCCCCCCGGTCTTCCACTGGTAAAATAAATACACTTGCCATCGCTCGAAATGCTAGGCTGCGACTCCCAGGCCGGGCTGTTAATTGGTTTTCCTATGTTTTGCGGTGGATCCCAACCTTGATTGTTCCGTTTTGAAAAGTAGATGTCGCAGCTTTGCCCAATCCTATCGGGTCGGTGACATGCCGTAAAAAGCATGATGCGGCCATCGCTCGAAATTGTTTGTGCCCCTTCGTTACCGGGGGTATTGACTGGTGGTCCCATGTTCATGGCCTCCGTCCACTTGCCGTCTTTTTTTATGGAGATGAAGAAATCTTCCTGTATATTTTGGCTGGAAGTAAAGGGCATACTTTTGTCTATTGGCAAAGCCACGGTGGTAACCAGCACTTCTTCGTCGGCTGTGATGGAGGGCATGTAATCGTTGAACTCTGTATTTACCGATTCGCCCATGTTTAATGGATCGAAATCGACCGGGTTTTCCATTGCCTCAATGGCAAACTCGCAACATTCAATATAAAATTCGGTTTCAGAAATAAACTTTTCCTTTGGCCCTGTTGCTAGAAATTTAGATAAATTCGGAAGGGCATTTTGATAATTCCCTGTCAGGAAATAAGCAAGCCCCAGGTTGAGATAGCTTTTCTTAGCCTTTTCGGGGCTTAGTGAAATTACTTTTTCGAGCTGGATGATTTCATTTTCATAGTCATCGTGGGCAAAGTAAATATCGGCCAGCAGCAGGTAGGCTTCGATAAATCCTTCATCTGCTTTAAGCGCATCTTTCAATTCTTCAATAGCAGCCATGTCATTATGGGCATCGAAATAGTTGAGTGCCGATTCAAACTTTTTAGTGGCTTTTTTCGATTTGGTCGACAATTTCATTTGGGCATCGGCTTGTGCAAACAAAATCAGGCCAACAAAGAGGGACAATAGGATTTTTTTCAGCATTTTCTTTCTTTTATCAATGGAAGCAAAAGTAACAAATATTAGGCCGATGGCAATAGTCGGCAGTCAGCGGTTCTCAGTCAGCAATCAACAGTCAACAGTAGGCAGTTCAGCAGGCAAGTTTAAAGATGTGCTGCGGAGTTTATATCGGCCCAACATCCTGAAACAAGTGAAAAATATCCCTTATCCTACAATCAATCTCCAATATTGAAGGAGGAAATTATAAGTTGTCCGAATTAAAGTTGCTTGTTGGTTATTATACTTTGGGCTTATTTCAATGGTGCAAGTGTCGTTGTGACTTGAAGACACGCTGACACTTTAAACAAAAAAGGCCCTCCTATTCGGAGGGCCTTTCATGTTAATCTGTATGTTAGCCTGTTAATTATTGTATATTTTCAACGCATCCCTATATCCAGGGCTTGGTAAATACCAATCGGGGAAAAGGCTACCTGAGCTTTCGGCCCAATTGTTAAACTTGACATGCGCTGTGTTTACGGCATTTTTTTCGGAAGGATAATCCAACGATTCCGGGATATTGATGGCAAACGGCAGTTCGTTTACAGTTTTGTAGTACCTGCCAATGGATGGGTTGGAATCGTCCTGGTATTGGCCAAATAAATTCTGATTAGCTAAACTGGTAGGTGGATTTCCCGCCAAATGGACTTCGTAACCCCTGTTTTGGTTGATAATAATGAAGGGATTAAAGGGGGCTGTGCCCAAATCGCTCAACAATACCGAGCTGGTAAACTCAATAGTCTGCCTTAGTGTATCAGGTGTTACATAAGGGGCATTCGATGTGGTATTGACACCAATCCCAGTTCCGGGATAAGCCAATACATCGTATCCATCTTCGAACGCTATAATAACAGCTTTGGTTTGTCCTGATTCGGTGCCATTGGTTGAGCGTGTAATAAAATTTGATGAAAAATTGCCACCCGTAACACTTACCACTTCAGTGGGCGAAATAGGCAACTCAATCCCAAACGAATTATGAAAACCCGCCCCCATTGCGCGAAGCACATAAGCATTCTTCATTTCTACTACCTGGTTGTTTATGTTTGTGATGAGGTTGAACTGATAGTCGATCACAATATCGTTGAAATCGTAATCGCCTTTGGTTGGCCACAAATCTTCAAAAGCGAGTGTCCCAAATTGACCTTCGGCAGGGAAAAAATTGTCGAAAGCTTTGTTTGGATCGTTTGGATAATCATCGAATAAATCGGAGACCCCGTCCTCGTCGGTATCTTCCGAGGTGTCCATCGTCTTCAGGTTTGTAGTTGAAACTGCTGTAATGGGATTGGCCGTGGCATAGTAAACAGCATCGTTGAAATCCTGGTCGCAACTCGTAATATCCCTTCGTATATCTTCAAAAGCCAATAAGATCAATTCGCGGGTTTCATCGTATAGCAAAACGTTGTGTTGTTTTAATGTAGGATTGGCTTCCACGTTAAAACCTGTTTGCGAATAATGGGTATAGGCGCCGGTGCCAACGGTTGCAGTACTCGAATTCCATCCCTGTGCAACCATGAACCATTCTACGACGGTGCCTGGTCCAAATACTCCGAGGTGCACTTTATCGCCGGTGTAAAGTCCTCCACCACTACCGTTGAAGGAAGTATTAGGGAAGATTATGGTTAGATTGGTAATTTGGCTTGCCGAAGTAGGTGCACTGCCTTCGGGGTATGTATAAAAGCCCAGCGAATTTTTCCATCCGGCTCCTTCGTGTACAAAGGTGATCCATACATCGCACGAATCGGTAAGGTGCAGGGCAAAATCGTTGGTCCCGGTAAAGTAATCAGGGTGTGAAATTGGAAGTGCTATTCCTTCAGGCAACGAGGCATTTACGTCGTTCATTAAATCTTGATCGACAACATCGCCAACGGACATCAAATAATTTGGGACCCCTAGGCTGTTCCATGTACCCAGTGAATTGTAATTGGTGGTAGTGTATTCTTCTATATTTGTTGATGATTTCAATTGAGAGGTTCTTTTACCCCCAATAATTTGGTCAACTTGCCCACCAATTATTGGTACAAGAGTACGGTCGATAAGGCCCACATATTCGGTACCTACAACAATTTCGGTTAGAGCCGAAGGTACAGAGATGGTAACTTGTAATACACCCAGCGAATTACTCGCACCTGAAAAAAGGACAGCTCCAATTTCTTCCTCCGTTAAAACATCATTGTATTCGCCAATATTCGACTGGTAAATTTTTATTGGCGTAAAAGGCAACGGGAAACCCTGGTTGTTCAGTACACTAATATTGATGGATATATCCTGTGTGGTTTTGAATTCAAAACTGGGGGCTATTACCAAATCTTCAAGAGGGGTGATTGCATTATTATTAGTAAGAAAGCTGGTATCTTCCTTTTTACATGAAGATAAATTGATCAGTATTGCAGCAAAGATCAATAGAAAGGGTAGTTTCATAATTCTCATAATTTCCATTCTGTTTTTTTAGTTATTATTCCTGATTTATCTTTTTTAATTTTAAAACTTTCAGGCATACGCACCCCGATCGTTTTTGTTTGCGTTGATTGACGAACGCCGCATTTTTTCCCATGAATGACATGCTGAGGGACGCGAATTTTATATTTAGGTTCAGAAATACGATGAGTCGGCTGCCCGAAATAACCCGTTGCAACCGACAGCAGTAGAGACTCGCTACTATACGTTTTTATCAAGTCCCAAAAAACTATCCTTTTCAGCATTTAGTGTTGAGACAGTGTTCCGCTCATCAACCGGTAAGCAAATATTTTTTTCTATTTTTGTTGAAACCTAAAAACAATTGGCATGTTACGAGTTCTTGATTCTACGCCTTCGCTATTAAGTCAATTTCTTGCTGAAATCCGCGATGAGAATATCCAAAAAGACAGGATGCGTTTTCGCAGGAACCTCGAGAGGGCCGGTGAGATTTTTGCCTACGAAATAAGCAAAGAACTACATTACATTGATGAGGAGGTGCAAACCCCCCTCGGAATTGCTAAGGTGAATAAAATTAGCGATAGGCTCGTACTTGGCACAATTCTACGTGCCGGTTTGCCCATGCACCAAGGGCTTCTCAATTATTTCGACCAAGCGGAGAATGCTTTTATTTCGGCCTATCGGAAATACCATAAAGACGGTGCTTTCGACATAAAAGTTGAATACACCTCAAGCCCATCGCCTTCCGGGAAGGTGTTGGTGCTGACTGATCCTATGCTTGCTACCGGTTTGTCGATGGTGCTGGCCTACAATGCCCTCATAAAAATGGGCAAGCCTGTGCATACTCACATAGTTACTTTGATAGCCAGTCGCGAAGGTCTGGCTTACACCCAGGCAAAGCTGCCCATGGGTGATGTTACTATTTGGACTGCCGCTGTCGACGACGAACTCACCGTGAAATCGTACATTGTACCCGGACTGGGCGATGCCGGCGATCTGGCTTATGGCATAAAGGAGTAAGAAAACACTGGAGTGATGGAGTGATGGAGTCCTCATAAGCTTAGGCTTCGGAGGATAAATAATGGAATGTTGGAGTATTGGGAAGAGATTTATAAATATCCATCTATTACTCCAACACTCCAATACTCCATTTTTTCTATCCCCGTGATTTCCGGCCCGAGGGTTTCCCCTTATTTTTCGACCAGGTGGGTTTTCTGCTACTGCTGCTGCGTTCGCCCCTTTTACTGGGTGCGCTTTTTTTGCTTCTTTCTTTTTTCCAGGGATTGTCGCGTAGATCTTTATTATTTTGGACACTTTCCATGGGTTTCGAAATCTCGACTACCAGTTCTGTATTGCCAAACTGTGCATCCTTAAAGGAATCAAGTACCAATTTCTCATAGCTTTTGTCTACTTCGAAGAACGAAAAATTACGGAGTATCTCAATCTTTCCAATTTCAATATCGCGCACCCTTGTGTTCTCGTTTACCAGGCCAATCAGGTTTTGGGCTTTGATGTTTTGCTTCTCACCGATGTTAATGTAAAAGCGTGAAAACTTACTACCCGACGGGCCTTTTTTCCACTCTTTCTGTTCCTTCTTTTCTCTGGGCTCGTTTCTTTCCTTGTCCCATTCCCGGGGTTCTTTTCTTTCCCTTGAATCCTTTCGGTCCCTATCCCATTCTCTCGGCTCTTTTCTATCTCTTGAATCTCTCCTGTCCCTATCTCTTGAAGGATCACTGTTCAGGTTAATATCCTTTGCATCTTTGTAGTATTCAAGAAAGTGGTTGAATTCGACTGATATAAAGCGCTTGATCAACTCATCCCGTTCGAGCCACTCCAGTTTTTGGAGTATTGCATCAACAAAGGGGGCAATTTGCTTTTCGTCTACTTCGATATGCTCCACCTTATCCATGAGGTTATATAGGTTCTTCTCGCAAATTTCCTTCCCGGTAGGAATTAATTTTTGTTCAAATTTCTTGCCTACCATTTTTTCGATATCCCGTATTCTTCTTCCTTCGCGGGTGTGTGTAAGCGAAATCGAGACACCGGATTTGCCGGCCCGTCCGGTTCGTCCGCTACGGTGGAGATACACCTCCGGGTCGTCGGGGAGATTGTAATTCAACACGTGGGTAAGGTCGGTGATATCGATGCCTCGGGCTGCCACATCGGTAGCAACCAAAAGTTGCAATTGCTTTTCCCTGAAACGCCCCATCACTTGCTCGCGCTGGGCTTGCGACAAATCGCCATGCAGGGCATCGGCATTGTAGCCATCGTGGATCAGTTTGTTGGCCACTTCTTTGGTCTCGTGGCGGGTACGGCAAAAAACAATGCCATAAATATTGGGGTTGATGTCGGCCAGTCGTTTCAGTGCAAGGTAGCGATCGGTAGCCCTTAAAACATAATAATGATGGACTACATTATCGGCGCCTGTGTTTTTCTTCCCTGCCGAAATTTCGGTAGGGTTGTTCATATAGTTTTGGGCTATGCGCCTCACATCGTTTGGCATGGTGGCCGAAAACAGGAGGGTTTGTTTTTCGCTTGGGGTGGTTTCTAAAATACCATCCAGCTCGTCGCGGAAACCCATGTTCAGCATTTCGTCGGCCTCGTCCAAAACGAGCCATTGGATGTGATCGATTTTAAGCGCACCCCTTTTTATCAAATCCAAAGTACGGCCGGGTGTGCCAACCACAATCTGAACCCCTTTTTTCAGAGCTGTGATTTGGGTATCGATCCTTGCTCCACCATATACCGATAAAATGGAAACTTTGCTCAGATATTTCGAGTAAGCATCTAAGTCTTTGGTGATTTGCAAGCACAATTCCCGTGTTGGGCTAAGGATTATAGCCTGTACTACTTTCTTGTCAGATGATAACTTCTGAAGAATAGGCAAACCAAATCCGGCTGTTTTTCCGGTACCTGTTTGTGCCAGCCCAATAATATCTTCCTCAGAATTTAGGATGGCGGGGATGGTCAACTCTTGGATTGGTGTGGGATTTACGAATCCCAGTTCGTCAATGGCCTTGAGAATGTTTGCGTCAAGGCCCTGATCATTAAATGTCTTCATTCAAAAAAATAAAATGCCCGGGCTTACTTTTTGCGTCCCGGTTGTTAAAATTCGTATGTGAAAAAGGACAAGATTGAATTGGTCAAATTAAATAGCCCATCACATAAGAATCCTTTTGCACTGCCTCTTCCATCGAAAAAGCGCTGCAAAAGTACGCTTTATTTCTTAAGTTGGTGCTTTTCAATGGAAAAGGAGTGAAATCTTATTTCTGAGGGCCTGGGGCTAAATAGGGTTGATTTTGGATTTGCCTCACTTATTTGCCAAGTACCAACTTTGCTGCCGCACAAATCCTTTCGCCTAGCTTTTCTATATCCTAAACCAGACAAGAGGAATTCCAGATATACGGAACAAGCATTGTGGAAGCGGCCAACATTTCGGAGCAGACCATAGGGTAGGTATATACCGAAAGAAGAATTGTGTCTTCCCTCTATTGGGAGACCAAATACAAGTAAACATTTGTTCCAAACAAATGTTGTTAAAGACAGAAAAGTGATTAGTTCATTAAAAACGAAACGATGAATCCTGAAAAAGTACATGAATATAACAACGGAGAAATTACAATAGCATGGAAACCCGGTCTATGCATACATGCAGCAAAGTGTGTGGGTGCCTTGCCACAAGTTTATAAACCGGGCGAAAAACCCTGGATCAAAATAGAAAACGCAACAAGTGAAGAGCTGATGGCTCAAATAAAAACATGTCCATCAGGTGCCTTGTCCTACACAATGAATAAGTAATTTGTAAAATAATGTGGACAATGAAAGAACCTATTAAAAGATTAACCTATATGACCAGCAAACTTAGCCGTAGGAAGTTTATCAATAAGACCGGATTGGTTACTGCAGGATCTGTTATCATGTCACAAACAGGAATTGCAAAAAAACTATTAGAGATGACAAATAATTCACCCATTCTACGTATCAAACCATTAAGTTCACCATGGGAAACTCAGTATCCCTTTATTTTTTGTGCTTACCATTACGATGAATATCCCGGAGGTAATGATGAACTGGGCCCAAACCGTAGCCTGAAAGGGCGAAATATCGGACAGGATTTTGCCGGAAAGGATGGATGGAACATGTATCATGGATCAAAAGTTCCGGGCTTTCCTGCCCATCCACATAGTGGTTTCGAGACAGTGACTGTGGTTACAAAAGGCCTGGTCGATCATTCCGATTCGCTGGGTGCAGCCGGGCGATTTGGAAAGGGCGACGTGCAATGGCTTACAGCCGGAAAAGGCGTTCAACATGCCGAGATGTTTCCCCTTTTAAATAAGGATTCCAATCCCTTTGAGCTTTTCCAAATTTGGTTGAATTTACCCGTGAAAAGCAAAAAAGTAGAGCCTCATTATAAAATGCTATGGAGTGAGGATATTCCTGTGATCAAGGTAAAAGACACAAAAGGCAATGAAACCCATATTAAGCTGGTAGCCGGCTATTACGGCAATCAGGTATCACTTCCACCAACGCCCGATTCCTGGGCTGCCGATCCCCAAAACCATGTTCAGATATGGACTATTAAAATGGATGGGAATGTAGAATTTATTATCCCTGCGATTAAGGAGGAGGTAACCCGTTCGTTGTATTTTTATCAGGGTGATGCAATTACCATCGGAGAAAAAAACATCACACAAAAACATCACATTGAACTTGATTCTGAAAAGGAAGTCAAAATAATAAACGGTTCCAAAGAAGGCTCTTTATTATTCCTGCAAGGTCGCCCCATAGATGAACCCATAATTCAATATGGTCCTTTTGTGGCCAACACAAAAGCCGATTTGCAAGAAACTATACAGACCTATCAACGAACCCAATTTGGTGGATGGCCCTGGGCTACATCCGACCCCGTTCACGACAAATCGAAGGGAAGGTTTTCTTTGCAGCCAGATGGGACGGAGGTAATAAAATAAGATTGAATAATGGCGTTCGGTGATGGTGGGCTTTAGTTCAACACTAAGCACCCCCTGTCTCGATTTTTTGTCGGGATATTTGGCTTTGGCTAAAAACGATGCTTACTTGTTGTATGCTGGCTTATATTTTTAATTCAAATAATGGTTTATTCATTTCGGCAGATATTCCGAATGATTCTCTTACTTGGTCAAGATATTTATTTATGGTAACAATGAAATAGTCAACCACGTCATTGGAAAAAGTTAATTCAAAAATGTTTGATTTTACATCTTTTAATTTTTCGGTAACAAGGTTTTGTTGTTTTAAGAAAGTAAATATTGCTTCAAACTTATTTGGTTCTAATCTTTCTGATGTTTTATTATCATAATTCCATTCAACCATGCTTAATTTGTTCCCGTGCGTTATGATATTCCTATATTTAAATAGTTGATTCATTCCATTAAGGGTCTCTAGTTCAACTATGTTTTTTACTTCGTTGTTTGTGATTTTAGTAAATAACTTGAGTTGTTTGTTCCATTCGGAAGATTCTATTTCGAGAACTAATTCATCTGTCAATCTTTCTAGTAAGAATTCACCCATTGAAATATCCCAATTTGGCAAATCATCATTTTCAATTTCAGGTTCTGCTTTTGATTCTGACAGATGATTTTAATCCAACTAATCATAAGCTCTTTGTTAAACGACTCAATTAATGAAGTCAAATTGAGAATAATCGAAGCATTTATTCCAACTAGATTATCATTTTTCGTCTCTGAATCTCGATGCTTGATAGTCCATAAAACAGTTTGAGGAATAAATTCAAATGGTCGGTTATAGCTTTCTTTTATGGTTAGATTCATTTGTAGATTTTCGTTTTTTCATTGCTTGCATACAACGGATTGGCGGTATGTTTTTGTTGCCGATTTCGAAGCACTGTCCTGTCAAGTTACACGAAAGTTTATTAGATGCAGAAACGCTGAAACCTGCACTAACCCGGCAATAAAATATACCGCCTGTTACCGCCTTGTGTTCTGTCTTCCAGTCTTGTAAACCATTGTCATTATTCAGTTTCCGTGTCATTGTCATTTTACTTTTTGTCTTTTCTGTCGGCTCGTGTGTCAGCGTTTTTTATTTTTTTAAGTGTTGGCAAATTTTTTAAAACAATATTTCTCGTTGTGTTGGCTTTGCAAGCTCTTTGACAAAGTTTTGGTTATCGCGTTGGCTCGTGTGGCTTTGGCAATGTGCTTGAAATCTCTATGGCATAAACCAATTAATAATCAAAGTATTTGTTACTTTTGCAAAAATAGTAATTTATTTTTCTATGGCACGAAGAAGAACAATTAATGAAACTGGAATTTTAAGAGTTGCTGGCGTTCCTTATCACGATGCTTGGGTAGCTTATAAATGTGTAAGTTGTCAAGAAATGAACTATGTTCAAGTAGGACAAAAACTGTTAACACCCCAAGAAGCCATTGAAACAGCCGTTTGGAAGTGCCAACATTGTGGCTTTGTCCATTCTAAGGAAACAGACCTACCCTTTGACAACTGGGAAGAAGAATACAATAGTGCTGATGCTACGACTGCCTTAAGGTTTTGGGAAGGTTTTTTTCGGATTGCGACAGAACACCCTGAATCATACTGGAAGCAATGTAATGTTTGTACTCGAATTTTGCCTTTCAATGCTTTTAGCAAACATTCTGGCTGGGGGCCTTTAGAGAAACAAATGGAATGTAGAAGTTGTAAAGGAGCCATTAATGCAGTTTTAAATCCCAAAAGAACAAAAGAGCAGTTGCACGAATCTGCCGTTAGAAGAAGGATCGCTGATTTATTTATAGAAGAAGAAAACGAATCAATTGACTTTAAGGATTTATTTGAAAGATTTGAAAGCCGATGTTTCAAGACAAAAGAACCATTGGATATTAATCAACGCGACACATGGTCAATTGACCACATTTTACCATCAAAGTATCTCTATCCACTTAAAAAGGAGAATGCAGCATTACTTTCAAAAAATGCCAATGAAAATAAAAGAGATAAATGGCCAAGTAAGTTCTATACAAATAATGAGTTAATTGATCTTGCGAGAATTACCGGGGCAAATATTGACTTGATTTCAAATAAGCTCCCAATTATGAATCATAATATTGATGTCAATAAAGGGGTTGAACGTTATTTGCAAGTCAGAGAGAAATCAGACCTACCAAAACGTATTAAGGAAATCAAAAAGATTTTACTTGTTTATGAATTGGTTGATAATCTTTCTCCCGAAAATAAAAAGTTGCTGGGCTTTGAATAGATTAGACTAGTACAAGATATTGATGCGAAGTCACCGTTCCTTTGTCTCTAATTCCGTGTGATTCGCAATGTTCAACACTTTCATCAAATAAGTCAGCTGTTTTAAACCATCGTTTACTGATTTTTTGAAGTTCTAACGCCATATCACATTTATTGCTCTTTCCGAGATGTAGGACAAAAGCCCCATCCTTTTTCATTCGTTCCTTTGCTTGTCGAAATATGGATTCGTAAATGGCAAAATCAACTTTTTGTCGTTCATCTACAAATGATTTTGGCTGATGTTTAAAATCAATTTCTGACCACCCAGTAAACCAGATCCTAATCCAATTAGCCAAGTAAAATCTAGTGCTGTCAAAAAATGGTGGCGAGGTAATTATAGCATCAAGATCATTAATTTCTTGTGGCCAAACTATCGTTGTGTCTTGATTAAATATTTTACCATTTTTAAAATTAAGTGGTAAATCTTCGTTGATAACTCTATTTACTTTTTCATAAAGCTTTTCAATTAAACTTTTGTAAATGAATTCGCCAGTAGGTGCATATGGAACAATAGGATGTGAGCGTCTGCTTAATGCGTAAGGTCTATTTCCGTGAAGAATATGAAGTAATGAACCAACGACTAACATTTCGCTTGGCGTTGACGGATAGTTTTCCTTTACAAATCTACGGGCAAGCAATATTTCTTTTAATGTGTTTTCTTCATAGTATTCAGATAACTTTTTGTTGAATCCGAAATTTTTCACTTCATCAATTTCCTTTTTAGTACACTCATTGGTTTTAATAAAATTATCTAATGCTTCAATATAAGAAAAAGATTCAGAAGATATTGGAGCATTCACTTTAGCATAAGAGATATAGTAAGCGGGCAAGCTAATATCAATGCCGTAAGATAATTTTCCTGCTAATGCTGCTTCAAAAGGAATGGTTCCCACACCTGAGAAGGGATCAAGAACAGATCCGTTTTCAGGTACAAAGGTATTTACAAGATGATGAGCGATTGCTGGCTTTAACTTTCCTTGATAAGAGCAAAGAGAATGATTATTATGCCCCCAATTTCTACTAGAATATGGTTCTTGTTGATGTGGGATTTCGTTTCTGAAATTATCCCAATTTTTTTTCCAATGGAATTTTGATTTTCCATTTTTAGGATTTTGTTGCTTTTCCTTATATTCAAAAACCAATAAAGATTGGGTAAGTATTTCTTGATTTCGAGAGCGTCTTTTTCTTAAAATCTTGTTTTCAATAAATTCATACCCCAATTCCTGCATTAACTCAATTAATATGTCATCTGTATTAATGTGAACACCGCTAAAAATAGAATCTCCAATATCAATAAATACTTTAGCATTTTGTTCTAATAATGGTTTTGCATCATTAAAGATTGTATACATCTCTTTAAAATAACTTTGTGCCATTATTGGTATTCTAGAATCATAAGCATTTTTATTTAATTCAATAAGTGTTGCTTTCAGTAAGCTACTTTTTGATGCAATGTCAAACCCATTAACATAGGCATATTCCTTTTTAACATCATTAATTCCACTAGTTAGCGCTTGGTCTCTAAAAAAACGCAAATCATTTTCAAATTGTAAATACCTTAGAAACCAAAGTTCTATTTTGGTATTTCTAAAATAGTTTGTTCCATTTAAATAAGGTGGACTAGTAATAATTGCTCCAATTTTTAAATCATTTACCCGACCGATATTTTTTGCATTTGAAAGAATGAATTCGGGCTTTCCTTTTAGCTTATAGTCAAAATTCAACACATCTTCTGCGATGTTTCCTATTTTGTCTGGCAAAATTTCATTTAAAGTTTTAAGGTCTTTTTCAATTTCTTTCGCTGTTTTAAATCTGACATCCCCAACTTTCTTAAGATATGATACTGGAAGTAAACAAGAAATAAAAGCTACGGCTAAAGTATCTGCTAGTAGTTCATCTTCTAATTTGACTATATCAATATATGACCTTAGTCTTAATACTTGCTCAAGAGTTTCATCAGGAAAATATTTTTTATCAGAAAATAAGGACTTATAGGATTCTCTTAGCGATTTATCTTCTTCAAATTTATTGAGATTTTTCAAAATAGATTTTTGAATATCCTTGAGGTCTTTGGATAGCTTTTTCCTTTGAGATTCTTTTGCTTTTAAAACATTAAGTTTCGTCTGAATGAGAAATTGTAATAATGGATTTACTTCTGAATATACTGTTGACAATCCCAAATCATCAGCCGCCAGAAGTGTTGTTCCTGTTCCTGCAAAAGGCTCGTAAATAAGAGCATCTGTTATTCCGTAGTTTTTAATTAACGATTTTACAAAGTCAGGAGAATAACCTTCAATATAAGGATACCATCTTTGAAAAGGTATGTCTTTGCTTTTTACAAATGTTACATCTTTTTCTGTAACTCCATCAACTTTGTCTATCTCAGGAAGTTTTTGCTTGATAAGTCGTTTAACAACTTGGTTAATTGAACGTTCTTGTTTCTCGGCAAAAAGAGCAAGTTGTTTGTATGTTTCGATTCCAATAAGTTCTTTTATTTCTTGAGTTGTCAAGTCTTTTACCTTAGAAAAATAAGGTTCTTCAGGCTCACTGAATGCAAGTGTTACAGATTTATCTTTTGAGTCTTCCGAAGGGTAGTCGCTGAAATATACAGCTTTATAAAATTGTTTTGCCATAATGAAACAAGTATCAGATTATGATAGTTACTTCGCAAAGATAGAAAAGATTTTTTTTCTAATAATAAAAAAATATTCTTTTTACATTTATTTAATTGGATAGGCAAAAATTGCACTCTTTGACAAAGCGTTGGTTTCAGAGTTGGCTAGTGGGGCTTTGGCAATGTGTGCAATGTGAGTAGGCAATTGTTTTTAAAAATGTGTGGTGGGCAAAAAATAAAAAATATCGGATCGGCTTTCTGGTCTTATCAATATTTCGTTTTTCTGTCCTTTCACAATGGTTTACTTTTCAATTTTCTGTCTGTCGTTTCTGTTTTCCTACACTTGGCGGTAACTTGTTAATATAATCATATGTTAACTCTATTTCTTCTTTGTCAACCTTGTCAGTTGACTTTTATTTCCCAAATATGCATAGCTGTCCGAAAGATTAATATAGGAATAAAGCCCGAAAATTCCAATTTTTGAAGCGCAAACTTTTAAAAAAAATTATGGGCTTTATTCCACTGCATAAAAGTATAAAAAATTCGACTTTCCCCTTGTTGAAACA
>JAIOYV010000082.1 GCA_021740905.1 Bacteroidales bacterium | reverse complement strand
CGAACTGAAACCATCTAGTCGAATTTAATAAGACTATGGTTTCAGGAGCGAAGCGAACTGAAACCATCTAGTCGAATTTAATAAGACTATGGTTTCAGGAGCGAAGCGAACTGAAACCATCTAGTCGAATTAACTTAGCGAAGCGTATCGGGATATTGATAACTCTTCTCCATTTGGAAGAGAGTCTGAGTACGACTTAAAGTCGCTGCCTGCTCCGTTTTAGCGGAGCCCCGAACTGTTATTTACCAACTTGCTCTCTCCATTGCCAGACATTACTTTCTAAAGTCAGGCGACTGAGAACATGTAAAAAACCCCCATTTTTCATTTCGACCACTGCGTCGACTTTTTGCAAAGCTTTTTGCACCGATGGCTTTTTCTCAATGTTTTCATCCCTGTCGACCAGCAAATAAACTCCGGGCTTAACAAGTTCTGAAAGCCCGTTCGATTCGCAAACTATAATTTGCCCTGGCTCAATTTCCTCAGAAAAATCATCGAAAACACTTGCCAGATTTTCAGCCTCCGATTCAATATAAAAAACCTTTGAGGCCCCGGCCTTCAACATTCGCGATGAGTCCTTTGTTCCTTCAGGATTTATTTCTTCAAAAAGATTAAACGAATTGGATTGGTCAGAATGAAAATGATTGGTAATCTTCAATCCGACTATCTTATGTTCCCTGCTAAAGTGATTGATGATGTCGCAAACCAGTGTGGTTTTTCCCACATTGCGGCCTGTTCCGCCTATCAGGAGTATATGAGGTTTGTTGATCAAAACCAGGAGCTTGCTATTGACTATATAAATGGGATCTTGAATTCAATTAAAAAATCTTATCATCCCCGGGTATAAAAATCGGCCAGGTTAGTGCTGATCGAGAAATGATTGGATCCACCGGCAATATGATATCTTGCCCTTCCAAATGAAAAGCGGAATTTCGAGACCTTCATCCCAAGCCCCCACGAAAACCCAACCGCTCCGCCTGTGTTTTCAATTTTCATCTCGCTTCTGCGCTGGGCATTATAGGCTATCATTACATAAAAGTTATTGGAAGGCACAAACTCGGTGGCCAGGACTAAATGGTTGAATGCTTTCTTACCAAAATCTTCAAACTTATTTTTTTTCTGATTATCACCTGTTAAAGGATCAATGGTAGTTGTACTTTGGGTATTCGACTCATAGCTCAAGTCAAATTGTTCGAGATGCTGCAATGTGACCGTAAAGCGAAAAGGGGCATGGCGTAGCTTTTTTGAGAATCCGGCTTCAATCTCGAAAGGCAGCGATTCATGGTTCCCTTCTGCATAATAAGTATGGAACTGATAACCCATATTCTTCAACACTACCGATGCTGCAAACAAACCAGAGGGATTGTGATAGCTCAATCCCAGATCGAGGGCTGCACCATTGCCAAAATAAGTTTCGAGGGTTGAATTGATGATTTTCATATTGGCTCCAAACTGAAACACCGAGTCAATAGGCATCGACCACATCAGATTTATGGCCACTTCACTGCCTGTAAATGTACCTGTCGACACCCCCAGCTCATCATAACCATCAAAATCGCCATAGTTGACATACATACATCCGGCTGAGAAATTCCCAAACTTAGGCACAGTGCGTGCAATATTGGCCGAACCAAAATTTATCCCGGCAAAATAATTCACATAGTTCAGGTTGAAATGGTCGCTCATCGAGGAATTAAGCAAAGCGGGGTTCTGAGAGGTCAGGTTCAGGTCGTCGTCCCAAATAGAAACCAAATTACCTCCCATTGCAGCTATCCGTGCACTTACCGGAAGGTTTAAAAACTCAAATGTGTTCTGTCCGCCCACCTGGCCCAAAGTAGCAAGTGCACTATGAGTTAAGAGTATAAATAGGATTCCGTATTTTCTCATTGATCTATTTTCTTTGTTGCAATATTAAAACAAAAAGCCGAGACTAAAGTTGCCATAGGGCCAAACACACAAAAATCCAATGACGATAAAATAAATCATTTTCAAATTTCGAATATCAGATAATCCAAAAGGGCAACCCTTTAGTTTAGATTACGAAACGAAGCGCATTTGATTTTAGTGTATGGAAGTATTTGATTATGGATGCCAGTTTTTTAGGACATTTAAGTTGATTTGAAGAAATGGATTTCGATAGAATGAAGCATATTTCAGTTTATTATTTGCCTACTATTGATGAGATTGAACCTGAAATTTGGAAATTAGAAACTTGGCAGAAAACCTGACTTGATTGCATAAAGGCAAAATTACCAGAATACTAACAATTCGATAGGATGATAGTCTCCAGGCTGTATTATGAAATCATTAAGATCAAGGTTTCAGCAACCCTTCAGGATCAAAAATCAACCAATAAACCATACTTTTGCAAGGTTGTTAAACTTTTATTTTTGTGAATAATGTAAATCGCTGTCCTTATGAGAAATAAAGCAATCGCACTGGTTTTTATCCTTACTGTCGCAACTCAATGGGGATGCGGGTTTAGGGGAAATGATACAAGTGAAAAAAACAATGCCGGTCAAAAACTGCCGGTCAAAAGTCCCAAAAACATTATTTTTATGGTTGGCGACGGCATGGGCACCAGCCAGGTTTTTGCAGCCCTGACCGCCAAGAAAGGAAAGCTCGAAATGGCACGGTGCAAATCCACAGGTTTCAACCTTACCCAGTCGGCAGATAATTACATTACCGATTCCGCCGCCGGGGCCACTGCCTTTGCAACCGGAAAACGCAACAATAATGGCTGCCTCAGCATAAGCCCCACAGGCGATACCCTAAAAACTATCCTCGAAATGGCCGAAGACAAAGGGTTAAGCACCGGCCTGGTGGCCACATGCAAGATTACCCATGCTACCCCTGCGGCTTTTATTTGCCACAACCAAAGCCGCGACAATTACGAAGAACTTGCCCTCGACTTCCTAAAAACCGACGTGGATGTCTTTATTGGCGGGGGACGCGATAATTTTGAGAAACGCGGAGACAGCCTGGATTTGAGTGAGCGATTGCGCAAAAATGGCTACGATGTGCTTTATTCTTTGGATGAATTGAAAACTTCGAAGGCACAAAAAATTGCAGGATTGCTGTATCCCGACCATCCAATTAAAATGAGCGAAGGCAGGGGGGATATGCTGGAGGTTTCATCCCTGAAAGCCATCGAATTGCTCGACAAAAATGAAAAGGGTTTTTTCCTGATGATTGAAGGTTCACAAATCGACTGGGGTGGCCACGACAAAGATTCTGAATATCTTGTGAGCGAGGCAGTCGATTTCGACAATGTAATTGGAAAGGTATTGGACTTTGCCGAAAAGGATGGCGAAACCCTGGTAGTAATCACTGCCGATCACGAATGTGGGGGCTATGCACTGATGGGGGGCAACATGGAAACCGGTGAAGTGTCCGGTGCCTTTACTTCCGGCGACCACACGGCTGTGATGGTCCCCATTTTTGCCTTTGGGCCCGGTGCAGAAAACTTTTCGGGGATCATTAAAAATACTGATTTCTTCGATAAGTTTATTGAGCTGTTTGGGTTTTAGAAAAGGGGTAGTTTGTGGTTTTGGTTAATCCCCATCTACCTTCGGTTTTTCATAGCTCAATTCAGTCTCCACCTTTCCCCGCCGAAAAAGCGGGGCAGGAGAAAAAAAGGGGGGACAATCCGTGTTTCATGGCAAGGACATGGTGAATTTACCAATTGGTATGCAACAGGGGAAAGCCCTTCCTTATTTTAAGGATGGGTTGGATGGATTAACATAAATTACTTGCCCAAAAATGTTCCCACATCACCCCCGTTCCCGGCGGCGTTGGGCCCATGACCATTGTTTCGCTGATGAAGAATACTATGTTGGCGATGAAACGAAGGACAATGAGATAATCGGAGGATTACCGTCGGTGTCGCTCAAAGCGACCCCGACGATGGTACTGATTCCAAAAGGTCACCAGAGTTCGACTGGGTTCTATCCGAACTATTGAAAACAACATACACTTCAAGTGTCGAAACATGTTCGGTGTTTCTTGGCAACGTTAGTCCTTTACGCATCTAATTGATCTCCCAATATCCATATAGCTAGTACCTCTATAAATAGTACTTCCTGAGTAAACCAATTTTCGATAAATAGCATGATATGTATTCCCAGTTCCATATTTGGTAGAAGTCCAGAAACTTGCATAATATCCTAAATTTGAAAAGCTTGTCCAATTAGCCTCCCCAGTTGGGTAAGCTGCAAATCCATGGGAGTCTATACCATCTCCATTATTGTACCATCCATACTTTGTTCTAAGTTTTGTACCAACATCAGTTCCTTGCCACGCCCAATTATTCCATTCGTATGATGGGTATATATACTGACTATCAGCAAATCCCTGAAGTATTTTCCATTCTTCATCGCTCGGAATATGCCAGGCTGAAGGGCAAATACCTTGCATATTACTTGGTATAGAATTACTGCTTGGCGAACTATCCGCCATTGCCATCCATGTATATAAAGCCCCATAAGTAGTGGCGTATGATGTATCATGATTATAATAGCAATATCCTGGATCCCAATAGCCCAAACCTAACCAATCGGCAGCATTTGTAATATAAGGGATAATATCTCCATTCGGATAATGAGTTACCCTTAAGTTTTCGGCCATCCAGCATTGGTTGCCTATATGTACCACAATATATATATTCCCATCAATATCAGCTATTGAATCGCCACACAATAATGTTGTATCATTGAGAGTAGTAAAGGATATTTCATTCCCATAGGAAGTGCCCACACTATTATTTGCAAAGGCTCGAACAAAGTAAGTAGTGCTAGTTGAAAGGTTCGCCATACTGCAAGTAAAACTTCCAATTCCAGAACCAGCCAAAAGAAAAGAATTAGAAACAGTGGGCATTCCTGTTGTGTTCCAGCAAATACCTCTGGTTATAACCGAATCCCCCCCACTGTTGACTACTTCCCCTACGCATGAAGCCGTTGATTGAGTAATATTGCCAATAGAATCAGTGAGAACAATAGGGAAATTGGGTTGCACCAGATTTGAGCCATATATACAACGAACACTAAAACCACTTGACATATAATAGCTAACCCTTGCCACTTGAGCAATGGTGTTATCAAGACGCCTACACCAAACTCCTACATAGTTGGTAACTGCAGTTGACCACCAATAACCAGATGCTCCCAAAGCTACGAAAGTGCCATAATCGCTGGTTCTGCCACCTCCAGGTAAACCTGTAAAACCACTACTATTGGTAGCATCAACATTTGGACTATTCCAATGTATTGCTCCAAACTCTTTTAATTTACCTCCAGCAACAGCTACGCCACCAAGAGAATCGGTCAATTCTGTCCACTCCAAATCACTGGGCAAATGCCAGCCATTTGGACATACTCCTTGCACACCGCTTGGATTCGTATTGCTGGAATATGCACCATTCATAGCTGCAGCCCAGGAATAAAGTGCTCCATATTCACTGCTTGTATCATTATTATAAAAACAATATGCCTTTTCAAAAGTATTATCACCCAGAACTCGCCAGGCAATTGGGTCTGAGATATTTGGAATAGCCGTTCCATCAGAATAATGAGTTGCCTTTAAATTCTCCTTCATCCAACACTGATCGCCAATGGAAACAGTGTTATACACATTCCCATCGTAATCAGTAACAGTGGGGGGGCAATTCATCAGATTAGCCGTAATCTGTAAAGTATCAGAAAAATATGGTGCACAATTTCCGTGCACTACCCTAGCCCGAACATATTTTGAGGTATCAACAACATGAACAAGACTGTCTAAATTTTGCCCGGGAATATCTGTCCAGTTCAATAAATCCAACGATTCCTGCCATTGGATGCTATCTCCCAAATTATCGAGTTTGATAGTGACTGTATCTCCAACCATGTAAGGATTACTGCTTAGATTCTTCTGCCCTGTTAAAGAGGAACAAGTGAATATCATCACAACGAGAAGAAAAGAATATTTTGCTTTCATGGCTTTCTATTCTTTAATGATTGAACGAGTAATCGGAATATCATCTCCTGTGATGGTGAGCAAATATTGCCCGGCGGGATAATCGCTTAGATCATAAGAATGAAGGTTGCTTTTGTCCAAGTCGATCACTTTTTCAATAATTTGTTTTCCGTTCATGTCAAAAAAGGAAAGCTGCACTTTGCCTTTTAATTCCTGAAAGTCGATGGTGAGTTTGCCAGTGTTTGGGTTGGGGAAGATGCTGATTCCATCTTCCGTGGAAACTTTATCCACTCCAATTGGATCGATATAAATTGTGACCACATCCTGCACTTGGCATCCATTGTCATCAGTAACATTAAGGAGGTATTCGGTGGTAACTCCGGGTGTTACTACCGGATTTGGACTTGTAAAACCGCCAGGTGTCCACAGATATTGATAGGGTGGTAAACCAAATTGGGCGGATGGATTTGCACCGAGTGTCACAGCCGTGTTTTGGGCGACAGTCACATCATCCCCCGTATTTGCTTCCAGGGCTTTCGGCACATGCAGGATTACTGTGTTTTGGGAATACCCTAAAATTGTCATCAAAAAAAAAACGACCAGTAAAGATTTTTTTTTGTAATGGTTCATGGCTCATATAGTTTAATTGATTGAGGTAAAAGTAGTGATAAAAAATATATCTTCAAATACATGTTGAAATATTTATGTCTTAGCTTTCCATACCCGCACCATCAACCGAGCAAGCTACACCACTCCATCATTGATCAATAATTTCATCCAACGAAGCTTTAGCGTAGTTGGACAAAAATCAATTACAAATTACTCCACCACCACCTCATCACAATACATAATAGTAGCTTGATCTTTTTCTGGATGCCAATCGGGGCATGGGCCAGGCTGTTTAGCTTCAATTTTTATGTATCGCGCCTTTTGTTGGTGACCCGGCACGCTAAAATCTTTTATCCCAACAGGGCTTCCTTCCTGCGATTCCCTGTTCAGGTAGCTTTTGTGGGCAATCCATTCTTCATCATCCGATGAAATGGAATAATGGATTTCGATGGGTAGAAAAATCCTGTTGTTGATGTCCTGCAAAAAGCGGATACAAATTTCTTCGATGGGGATAATTTCACCCAGATCAATTTTTATTCCTGCCGGGACACCGTAAAAAACCACCCAGTTTTCATCTTCCATTTCAGGGGAGGCAAACAGGCCATCGGTTAAATTTTCCTTGTTCAGTTGCCCTTTCTTGCGAGGCCAAATCTGGGTGAGGATTTCCACCTGTTTTCCGGTTGCTCTGTTATTATAGAAATAAACTTCGGAACCCGGCACGGGATTTCCTTCAAAATATACCATGGCCATTCCGGGGATGCCTTCTTTTAGATATAATGGATTTTCATATTCAAAGGCATTTTCCTTTTCACCATTCAGGAAATACATTATCTCGGCCCCCTTATGATTCTCGGACAGTGCGAGTTCAATTATGAGGGCATCTTGATTGGGGCTTATGCTGCTTGTGGCGAGTATCCCTGTCACAATGTTTGTTTCCGGTGTGTTTGCAGCTTTTTTCTTGGTCCCATTATCTCCCGAACAGGCACCAAAAAAAAGGATCAGGGTTAAACTTGCAGACAAAAGCGAAATGACGTTTTTCATAATTATGTAGGTTTCGTTTATTCTGTTTTGCGTATTTTTTGATTCAGCGCATAAATATTTGGGTTACCTTCCCGCACCCTGATTTCAAAATTGTCGAGGAAATAGCTCTTATGGCGCATGTTGGCAACATACACTTTGAGGATCAAACCGGGGTAATTCAAATCAATATCGGAAAGTTTTATGCAGTGGTGGATTTTTACCCACCGGCAAGTATCATCGGGGCAGGTAAATTTTTTCGATGAAGTCCCCCGCCAGTCGATGGATTTTTCGGCTGTACGGATTTCACTGGCCAGTATAAATCCTTCCACCTTTTCGGGAAAATAAACCCATACCGAGGCATCGATAAAATTGTTGGTATGGCTGATTATTTCAGCCAGAGGAATTTCAAAGGTATTGCTCCATTGATGCAAAGAATCAACGTAGTAGGAGAAATTGCCCTCGAACGAAAAGGTATCGCAATAATTCCCGGGCTTTCCCTGACTCCAATGTTCGATCTGCGATTCGTAACCCATCTCACTCGAAAACACTGGGGCTTGTGGGCTATCAGCCTCCGATTTTGAAAACAGGTAGGCAAAACCACCGTAGTAATTTTTCTGCCATTTCAGGTTTGGGTAATAGTCCAAAACGACCGAAACCAGCAAAGGATGACTGCCCGAATGGCTACCAAAGTATAAATAAGGAGTTTTTTGTTTTTTTAGAAATTGAACGAAAGCATAGATCGAATCGAAGTTCTCGTACGAAACAAAGCTGGAATCAAGATTGGATTTATTGAGATAATAATCTGTAATCTTTTTGTGCGAATCGATCACAGAGACAAGCCGATCGCCATACTTTTCTTTTGCCTTGTCCTGCTCCACCAGGATTTGCTCGAAAGGCGAGTCATAAAAAAACCGGTAATGTTGCCGTTCAAAAATCAAGGACAGGGTAGTAACGATAAGGATTCCCGATACCAGGATCAACTTTGGTTTGAACTTCAGATCGGGGAGATGCCCGAAAATCAGAAAAAGAAAAAAGGGAAAACTAAAAATCAACACCGAATATTGAAGTACGGCGTTGACATACTTCGAGTAGAAAAACCCGATGAGAAAAGGGAGTGCTAACCAGCAAAGGCTAATCAGCAAAAACTTCAACCTAAAACTTTCTTTTTTGAAAGTGAAAACACCAAGCCCCACAATCAGGATAAGCATAGCAAATACATACCAGGAGAAATGAAAACAATAGTCCAGGTACTTTAGGATAAAATTGTTTTGAGGCTTTCCCAACCACCCTTCAACACCACCCTGGTTAAGCTGATAAAGTAATATAGGCAGATGAGGCAGGTACAATACAAGTATGGCAAGCCCGGCAACAATGTATTGCAACAGGTTTTCTCTTTTGATGAATAACAAACCTGCAAGTCCGATTATAGCCGCCATGAGCAAACTAAAATGATGGTTGTAAACACACAAAGCTCCAGAAAATACAAACATCACAAGGTTAAATATTTTTTTCCTGCCGGGTTCGAAAATCACCTTGTACCAGTAAAAAGCCATCAACAATGAAAAGAACATGCCACTGATGTAGGGCCTGGCAATCTGGCTATACATCACTGTATATTGAAGTGTTGCCACGAAGGCTGCAGAAACAAGCCCGGTGGTAGGGTTGAACCATTGCCTGCCAATTTGATAAACCAACCAAATTGAAGCAAGCCCGGCAGCAATAAAAGGAAGTTTCACCACCAGTTCGGAATAGCCAAACAGCATTGTCCAGTAATATAGAAAAACCTGGATGCCTGCCGGGTGGCCGTCAATCTTTACCCCTTTTTCGATCAATTCTGAAAAAGAAGAAAAATGGGTACGGAACAGGGCACTGAATTCATCGTAGGTAAAAGGGATCTCAAAAGGAAAAACAAAACGCAAAACAGCACCAACAATCAGGATTGCCCCCAGAATAAGTAAGTTTTGTTTGTCTTCCATTTTCGCCATTTGTACACTATTTTAAAATGAACCCATCAAAATTGCATTCTAAATCTCAGCAAATATAAGCGAATTTGCAAAGCCGGGTATTTGGATTTATCGAATAGGGAGAGAGACAAAATCCTCAATTATTAATATTATCGCTATGGTAAACAAGTTGCTTTTGCCATTGAAAACAAAATATCATAAATATCCAGCTCATTTTTTGTATCCCTAAACTGTCGTACCTACGGCACTTTACCCATTAACAAAATCCAATTTCTACCATACTGTCATCCCGACGGGATTACAAAAGCTCCGTCAGGAGCGAAAGTATGGTATAAAATAGAACAAAACCCAAGTCAAAGCCCCGTAGGTGGCGGCACAAATCCCGTGAAAATAATACGCTTTTAACCTCCAAAGATTCAAATCAGCACATTTCTAATCGCAGAAAAATCAGTGCATATCAGTGGTATCCGTGTCATCCGTGTCATCCGTGTTCATATTATTGTTTAAAGCTTTAGCTGACTTATGGAATCCATCCCACTCCGGCATCAAAGCATCAGTATTCATCAAAAACTTTACAGCTATGAGAAAAATAAGTGTAACATTCCTTTTCCTTTGCTTCGTGACATTCTATTCCCAAGCGCAAAGTGGCGAAATAAAAGGGAGGGTATTCGATGAAATGGAGAAGCTGCCAATCCCAGGGGCCCACGTATATGTTGAAATTGCTGGTGAAAAACAAGGCAATGTGACCAGCACCGACGGGCGGTTTACAATCAAACCCCTGAATCCCGGGACATATAATGTGTATGCTACTTTCCTGGGTTTTCAAACGGCCCTCATTACTGAAGTTGTTGTAAAACCCGACAAAATTACCTCGATGAAAGATATTTATTTAAAGGAAGGCATTGAGATGATCGATATAGTAATTCGGTATGTACCTGATTTAATGGATGCGGAAGAGCCATCCAAAATGTCGGTACTATCAGCCCAGATCGAAAAGATGCCTAACAAAACGAATATGCCAATGGTCTTGCGTAGTTTGTCATCGGAAGTGCAAGTGAGCGACGACGGCAAGGAAATCCATTTCAGGGGAGCGCGGGCAAATACATCAGCCTTTTTTATCGATGGGGTAAAGCAATCGAACATGGACAATACCATGCCATCGAGAGCCATCGGAAGTGTCACGGTGTATGCAGGCGGGATCCCTGCCAAGTATGGTGACCTTACCGGGGGAGTGGTGGTGATCGAAAGTAAAAGCTATTTTGATTATCTAAACGAGTATAAGGCAAGAGAAAGTCGGAAATGATTATTTATTATTGATTAATGATTAATTTTGAATGTTGAATGTTGGATATTGGATATTGGATATTGGATATTGGACGAGGGACGTAGGATATTGGTAGTTGAACAATTAATCATTCATCAATTATCAATAATAAATAATACTTTATACCCTGAATGTTGATCTTTAAAAAGAAGAACAAAATGAAAATGGACGACCTGGTCCTGGTGCAATGCTACCGGGATTCGGGCGACAGCGACTATGTGGGCGAGCTTTTCGAGCGGTACCACCACCTGGTGTTCGGGGTCTGTTTAAAATACCTGAACAACAGGGAAGAGGCGAAAGATGCGGCCTTGCAGGTGTTCGAAAAACTGATGTCGGACTTGCATAAACACGAAGTCCATAATTTTTCGTCCTGGCTCCATTCGGTCACCCGCAACCACTGCCTCATGATTTTGCGCAAGAAAAGCCGCCATTATCAGCACGAATTGGGATACAATACCGAAATGCACATTGTACCAAAAGACGATGACCTGGAGGCAATCAAAATCAAAGAGGTACAACTAAACCTGCTTGAGGAGGCCATTCAAAACCTGAACGAAGAACAACGACAATGTATCGAGCTTTTTTTCCTGAATGAGAAGTGTTACAAAGAGATTGAAGACATCACAGGGTATACCAACAAACAGGTAAAGAGCTATATCCAAAATGGGAAACGAAATTTAAAGCTTACAATAATTCAACGCAATGAACTCGCAGTTTGATGAAAATAGGAAGGGGGGCAAGCTTTCGGTGGCCGACATGAAATCGTACCTCGAAGGCCAAATGGATGCAGCCGGGATGTACGAGTTGGAGTCCAGATTGGAGGAGGATGGATTTCAGGCTGCTGCTATGGAAGGCTACGAAAACAACCCCGGTGCCATAAACGATTTGGATGCCCTGAAAGCTGGGTTCTACAATAAATTACCTGACGGAAAATCGGGCTTTTGGCAGCGGTATGGAGTGTATCTGAGTGCTGCCGCTGTTGTGATCGCACTTTTTACCAGTATTGCACTGTTCTATTATTTCCAACCTGAATCAGGACAAATAAGTCAAAATAGGAAGGTTGAAAAAGAAAATCCCCCAGCCATAGAAAAAACAAAGCCTCTCCCCTCTCCTATCGACGAAAAGGAAGAAAATATAGCTCCAACCATATCTAAAGAAAAAAAGAAAATTATTGTTGAAGAAAAAAACCAGGAAACCCGAAAAAAGACTGTTCCACAGAAATCAACAGAAAAGAAGGCTCTCCCTATTGCTGAAAAAGATGCGGAGAAAATTGCACCAGCGGCAAATGAGGATGCTATTGTGGAAGATGAATTGCAATATGCGAGCACCCTGGTTTCTACAGAACATTCGTACCAAATTGAAAACAATTTAAAAGAATCGGAAGGAATTACAAACGTGGACAAAGGACTCGTTTACAAGAAATCAAATATGCACGAGGCAAGTAAAAGGGCGCCAACGAGCGTTGAAAGTCAAACTTCTTTTAATGATCCCGCATCCGATTTAGTAGAGATTAACAGGAACGAAACGAAAGTGACCTACCTTCTCGATTTAAAGGTGATTGACTATACCCAGATATACGAAAACCAGATTGAACGCACCAAAATCTTACATAATACTGGTGTAGATGCGCGATATGCCAACAAACGAGAAAAAATGGAACGTGCCAGCTACGAAGAACAGGTAATTGATTCGGTCATGTACATTGATATTTTGCAGGAAAGCCTTGCCAAGTTTAAAGTGGGGGCCTACGAGAAATCGCTCAACGATTTTGCGATCATCCTGAAAAAACACCCCGAAGAACTGAACGCTAAATTTTATGGAGGCTTGGCCTATTTCGAAGTGGGCGATTATGTGGCAGCCTTGAAAAATTTTGATTACGTGATCGAGCACCCTATCAATGTTTTTAACCCCGAGAGCGAATGGTACAAAGCACAAAGCCTGGTTCGTCTGGGGAAATTGAAATTAGCCGAAAACCTTCTTGAAAAAATTTATACTGAAAAGGGGTTCTATGCAGAGAAGGCGAAAGAGTTGTTGGAAGAAATCAGGTAGTGAAAAAAAAATAAAATGATTTTTGATTTAAGATCAACGATTTTTGATTTACGATTTTTAGGAAGAAGCACACTTGTAAAATTTTAATCCTGAAATCAAAAACAAGCAACAATATGACCTCTAAAAAACACCTAACCCTGATCTTATCCCTCCTGATAGCGGGACAGCTTTATTCGCAAGGCTTCTATCAGAGTGGCATCATTAGCGATTCCCAAACAGGCGAAAACATAAGCAATGTAAATATCCGGGTACAAGGGACACCTCAAGGAACCATCAGCAACAGCAAGGGAAAGTTCAATATAAAAGTAGAGCAACTGCCCGCCACACTTGTGATTTCACATATTGGCTATGAGATTCGATATGTGAAGATCAGCAAAAAGGAAAAGGACCTGACTATTATATTAAGCCCCAAGAGCTATTTACTCGATTCCATTGATGTGTCCGCCGAAAGAGTAATCAATATCGTAAAGGACAAACCACTGTATATTTGGGACTACGAAATTTTTGAAGACAAGCTGCTGGTTCTGGCTTACGAAGAAAACAGCATGTTCAGGCCCCGGCTTATCCTGATGGATTTTTTTGGTGATACTTTGTGCGCGATTCGCGTGAAAGGCGCCCGCGAACTGTACAAAGATTGCCTCGATAATGTACACCTGATCGGCAAATCGGAATGTTACCAGGTTTATTACGATGGGAAAAAGCTACAACTGCTCTACCCCTACCCCGTTTACAAAATCCAGGAAGTGCTTGATCCCTGCCACGAATTTTTCAATGGGCGATATTATGTGTATCGCTTTTTCCAGAAGAAGCAAATCCTCCAATATTTCACCATCGAAGCCGACAATCCCAAGCCCCGCGAATTTGCCACTTATTGGGATAGCCTTGGCCTGGTTTTGCAGTTGGACACCCTGCGCTTCATGCAAATGGGGACTTGGAGCGAGGCCGACCAACGATTCCAGGATATGGTGGTGTTTGCACCGGTTTTTGCACCCCTCGCAATTATAAAAGGCAATATTTATGTGTTCGATTATACGACGGGCCACCTCGAACATCTAAACGAGGACGGTAGTTTAAAGAGTAGGACTGTTATTAATTACCACTTAAAAGAAAACTGGCGCGAAGAATTATTGGTAGATGATGCGCTTGGAAAAGCCTACACTGTATTTCTGAAAAACGGCCTGTTCACACTAAACGAAATCGACCTCGAAACCGGCACTTTGGAAGACCCCATCACCGTTCCCAAATATCCCTTTATCCAAAAAATGCAGGTGTACGACGGCTTCCTCTATTTTATCTATAAGGAGAAAAACTTTGATGAATATAAGAAGCTTTTTAAGATGAGGCTGTGAATTTGAGTAGTAGAAATTCATTTGGACTACCTTTTCGAGCTACTACCGTCGGTGTCGCTTGGAGCGACATCGACGGTAATAAAAGACTCTGTTTATTTAATAAACCATTTGATTGCTACTGTATATTTATCTTGCTTGAGCTAATTTTATTGCCTTTTGGGGTTTCGAGGTTCAACATATACAAACCAGGGGCAATGTTTTCAGGTATTTTAATTTGATAATTGTTGTCTGAAATATTTTCAACTGGTAAGTTGAATATTATGCGGCCCTGCATATCATAGATGCTAATCCTGCTTGCCTTGCTTAATTCCTCGGTACTTTGTATTTGAACAGTCTGGCCTGCAGCAGCAGGATTTGGAAAACATTTTGAGGCAGTAGACCTAATTTCAGGAACAGAAATAGTTGATTCAGCGCCATCGGGTCTGTAAAATACTGTACTAACCTGACCTGAAGAACTTAAATTGATATTTAATACGGGTGCTACAAAATTGGGTTTATAAAAAACATAAAAACTGTCGGAAAAGGAAGTTCCCTGGCTAAGACCAAAAGCAGTTAGCAACATAGCCGGGGCTTCAGCTCCATTCAAATAGAAACTATCTACTGCCGTCCTCACAACTTTAATTTGCAGTACATCAAGGCTGTCGGAAGGGCTACCATCATATTTTGGAATAATCAATTTTCCATAGCCAACCACTTCCCGGCTGTCGTTGTTGATTCGTTTTAAATAACCTGGGGCATTGTTTAGACCAAAATTTGTTACCGTAAGTTCAAATTCAGTATATTCATTGTATTGAGGCTGCCAACTACTTTGATAGGATACAGGAAATATCAATTGATCGTTCCGACCTTCAAAAACTTGATTTTCGGCGGGAAACCCCAAACTATCATTCGCCATTCCTGTAATCGATGAAACTGAATACTTTACACCAACTGTGGTCCTGCCTAATTCGTACCAGCCAAGAGAATCGATACCTTCATACGAATTGCTTGGAATCGGGAATCCCTGGAATGAAAGGTTTCTTTCATGATAATTTAAAGCATTTTGGATATTTGGGTCAAGTGTTGCATCATAATATTCGCTAACTATGCTATCTATTCGTGCCAACATAGAATAATCCCATATCTGCCCGGGGCCTTCAGAAGGAAACGTAACACCCGTTATATCCCCTTTCAGGACAATATCAGTAAAACTGGCCGGACGAAGAAAACTGCTTTCATCAATTGTAACTTGTGCCACACTTACCGTAGCAATCAATACCATGCAAAATGTAAAAATCTTTTTCATAATTATATTTATTTAGATTAAATTAATATTGCAAGATATACTTTCTCTGTAATATCTCCAAAAAAATTATATATTTTTTAAGATATATCTAAGCATGGCTGTTGCGGGGGCTTTCCTGTTATACCAATTGCATATTAATATGCGCTCTGAAAGCCATTTTATATTTACAATAACCTGTCCTTATTTTCAGGTATGAAGTGGCTTTAGGAGAGAAACGAACTAAAGGCGCATTTCAAATAGTAATCGGTATAGCTCAAAAAAATCACCCCAAACAATTTTTGCTTGTTAGAAAAAATCCTTACTTTTGGTTTGCATATAAAATGAAATAGGAAAACAACGCCAGGTAGGAATACTATTACCCTACAAGGAAATAGCAACTAAATTGGTTTTTTTTAATCAAGGTATCACCATTAAAATATTACGACTATGAAAAGAATTCTATTTTTAATTGCAATTGTTTTTGGTTTGATCAATTTGTCGATTGCCAAAAAAGTGGATCCCGAGACAGCAAAGAAAGTTGCTGATAACTATTTAAATGGATGCTTAAAGCACTCGAATACCGGACTGACCCTTGTGTACCGATTCACAACAAACGATATTTTGGGATATACAAGTTCAGGCAATGACGAACATCCATTGATCTATGTTTTCAATACCGGAACCAATAATGGTTTTGTGCTGATTGCAGGTGACGATAATTCTGTCCCTGTTTTGGGATATTCGACCACTGGAAGTTTCGATAAGGATAACATCCCCATAAACTTCAGGAAATGGATTGAAGGCTACAAGAAGGAATTGGAGTACATCATTGCAAACAACACAGAAGCCCCATCTGAGACAAAAGACCATTGGGCGAAATTGATCCGTGGTACATCAACAGAAAACAAGGGCACCGATGCGGTGAACCCACTCTTGTCGACAACCTGGAGCCAAAGTCCTTATTACAATGCACTTTGCCCCGGCGGTTCGGTGACCGGTTGTGTGGCTACTGCCATGGCACAGATAATGAATTTTTGGGAACATCCTGTCCAGGGTTCTGGATTCCATTCTTACAACGAAGATGATTACGGCACTTTGTCGGCAAATTTTGGGAGCACAACCTACCAATGGTCGTCGATGCCCAACAATGTGTCGGGCCCGAACAGTGCTGTGGCAACGCTGATGTACCATTGTGGCGTAAGTGTGGACATGAACTATAGCCCCCAGAGCAGTGGCGCGTATGTGATTTCATCGCAAAGCCCGGTGACCCATTGTTCGGAATATGCTTTTACAACTTATTTTGGATATGATACTTCTGTCGAAGGCAAAGAGCGGGCAAACTATTCATCAAGTTCCTGGATCCAGCTACTAAAAACCGAATTGAACGCCGGAAGGCCCATCGAATATGCCGGTTTTGGCACAGGCGGCGGACACGCTTTTGTTTGCGATGGCTATGACAACAACGACTATTTCCATTTCAATTGGGGATGGGGTGGAGCTTACGATGGCTACTTTTTGGTCGATGCCTTAAACCCATCGGGGACAGGTACAGGCGGTGGTACCGGCAGTTACAATAGCGGGCAACAGGTTGTGATTGGCATAAAGCCCCCTACAAGCAGCCAAAACGCCGACATGAAACTTTACGATTATGTGAGCCTGTCGGTAAGCAGTATATGGTACGGTGATGCCTTTGATGTAAATACAAATATCTGGAATGATGGAACGGGCAATTTTAGCGGCGATTACTGTGCGGCTGTATTCGACAACAGTTTCAATTTTATCGACAATGTGGAGGTAATGACTGGAATGAGCTTGCAAGCCGGCTATGTTTATACCAATAACATTACCTTTTCGACTGCCGGCATGTTGAGCATGTTGCCAGGTGATTACTACATCGGTATTTTTTACCGGCCAACGGGAGGTAACTGGATACAGGTGAGCGACAATGGGAGCTACACCAATATGATCCCAATATCGGTGTCCTATGCAAGCAACATTGAATTGAACTCGGCAATCAGCGTAACACCTGGCACAACCCTTACTCAAGGCCAGTCTGCTTCGGTCAATTTCAATATTCTTAACGATGGCACTACTACATTTTATGGCGATTATGCTATCGACTTATATGATCTGGACGGGTCGTGGGTCGAGGAAATAGGGGTTGTAACCGAGTCTAATGGTTTGCCTCCCGGATATACCTATACGGCACCCTACATAACCCTTAGTACCACTTCCATTACTGCCGGTCCGGGAACCTATTTGATGGCTGTTACCCATTTGCCAAGCGGCGGTAGTTGGGTGCTCAGTGGTTCTTCCTATTACCAAAACCCTATCTCCGTGATCGTACAGGAAGCACAGATACAAGCCGATATATATGAATCGAACAATACGGAAACCGCGGCTTACAACTTACCCGTCAATTTCGCCGGGAACAACGCTTCCATATTGACCACAGGATCGAACATCCACACAGTATCCGATTACGATTATTATAAGATTGTGCTGCCATCGGGCTACGACTATTCGATTGAAGCACGGGTGCACGATGCGTACAATAGCGGCAACGGGCAAACGTATACGAACGATGTATTGTGGTCGTTTTCATCGGGGGTATCCTGGTCGAATGCCATCGACGATATTATGGCATCCAACATCGATGTTCAGAATGGGGGAACTGTCAAGTTTCATGTGGCGCCCTATTTCCAGGGGGAGACAGGAACTTATTTATTAGACCTCCAGGTTACAAGATCACCCACCATCGGGATTAGCGAGGAACCAAACACCGATAATTTTGCGATTTTCCCGAACCCAACATCAGACCATATCTTTATTGAAAATGGACGTAAAGCTGGGATCGAAAGTATTTCGATTGTCGACATTAGTGGAAAGACCATCAAACGTGTTAGTTCTTTTGAAAATCAAAACAATATAGTGATCCCTGTCCTGGAGTTGGCACAGGGCAGCTATTTCATGTTAATAAAAACGGAAGATTCTACTTTGACCTGGATGTTTATTAAATCGGAGTAAAAGGATGAAAATATCAATCTATATATTGATCGTTTTGCTTGTGCAGAGCTGTTCATCAGAAACTAATAACGACAAAAAAACTATCGATGCAAAAAATAATATTACGTTGGATTACACCGCAGGGCCGCCTATTACTATCTACAAAACAAAAAAGGATTATAGCCAATTTGTGGCTGTAAGCCTTTCGGATGATAAGAGAAAAATTGTTTCGTACCCCCACCCCGCCGATGTGTTTTACAAGGGGAAATTGGCCTACCCAACAAACCTCGTCAAGGGCTATCTTCTCGACAATTTGGGGATAAACGTAAATGTTGCCTACCTGAGTTTAACATTAGAACAATACAGCAAGTACAAAGAAATCCCTTCGTTGGAGGCACTCTACAATCTCATCATCGATAAAAACCCCCTGACCGAATATTACTTTTGTGGCAACCGCCTGACCCTAAAAGATGAAATAGTTGACTTAAATATGTTGATCAATAGTGACGGATTAGGGCTGTGTGAATGTTTGGTGAAGGAATAGTGGAGGATTTTATGTAAATTTGTAAAAGTTCCATTTCAATTAAACCATATCTATTATATTATGAAACAATTAGCTATAATTTTACTTTTGTTGACTTCTTCGACAACACTATTTTCACAATGGCAACATTTAGACCCTGAGCCACAATCGCGCGAAATATGTGGCGATAAAAATGGACTTGTTTATGTTGGCTATGGAAGTGGCAGTGTAGGTAAGGGTATTAATGTATACGATGGTTTAAATACTACTTGGTACGATTCAACAAACTCAAATTTGCCCAGTAATGCTATTCGGAAAATGGTATGCGATACCAATGGTAATCTTTGGGTTACATTTTTCGGTGGATTTGTAAACTCTGTGATAAACTTAACCAAATTCGATGGCACAAACTGGACCGTGTTCAATACCTCTAATTCAAATATTCCCTCAAACAGAGTATGGCATATTGATTTATATGAGCCAAAGAATGAGATATGGGCACTTTCAGATTCCGGGATAATTAAATACCATAATGGTAATTTCACTCTTTTTAAAATAGAAGGATACAGCCCCTTATATGCTACTTGGTTAAAGGTTCAGGACTCAGCCAGTATTTGGTTTAATTACAGTTATAACATAGCAAGGCTTAATCCTTATAACATGCAAGTAGATACCTTTCCATTATCGTTTCCAGCGAATTATATCGACGGCTTTGTGCTGGACAGCTACCGAAGTTTGTATTATGGGATTAGCTATGGGCATAATTGCGATATCTATAAATATACTAAGTGGGGTTTCGATTTGGTGTATTCGTATAGCGGAAGCTGGATGGGAGCGTTTAACATAGATAGCAATAACAATATCTGGTTCGCATTGTCTTTAGATGGCTTGCATTACCTGCACAATGGCGTTGACACAAAAGTCACCGGAGTTCCTGATGATGGAATTGGATCTTCAATATTTTTTGATCTGGAGGGATATTGTTGGTATGCCGACAGGTACAAAGGCCTTTGGAAGAGTGATTATCCGGCAACGGCTATCATTGGCATTGACGAAATTACTGTTTCAGAGTTTAATTGTTTCCCTAATCCATGTAGCAAGCAACTGAATGTTACCTCAGGTGATCGGGGTTCTTTAGTTGAAATTTTTGACATCTCCGGCAAACATGTCTTATCGAAAAATTTTAACTATCGCACTGAGATTGATATGTATGAATATATAGATGGCCTGTATATCATCAGGTTGAATAATAGCACTAAATTGATTAGTAAAATTGACGCATCGGTTTATTAACTTCTCTCGCTATATATTAATGGTACATAAATGCGATGGTTTGCAAGTCCTGATCTTCCATTGTATTATAGCAATTAAATAATTCTTGTGATGAGTCTTTTTTCAAATATTTAGATTTGAGGAAAACCATGTACCTTTGATAAAAATTAAAACTATGCAAACAGTAACAATATCTGTAGATATTCCATCCGACATTTTGATTGCTCTAAACGAATCGGAAAAAGAGTTGAAATCATACTTTCAGCTTTCGATTGCCTTGATGTTGTTTCAAGATGGGAAATTAACACTTGGGAAAGCAATTCAATTATCTGGTCTGTCCCGGCATGAATTTGAAAAATCACTTGTGAAAAATAAAATACCCGTTTCCGATTTAAGCTTTGACCAAATTATGAGTGATGCAGATAAGTTAATGGATATTTAGAAGATGAAAATCGTACTTGCCGATACAGGTGCATTAATTTCCCTTGGACATGTTGAAGATGTTGACTTAATTGGACGGATTCTCGGAAATTTGCTCAGGGTTACTACCGTCGGTGTCGCTCGGAGCGACGCCGACGGTAATAGCCGGACGTGAACATTTTATGAATCATTTGAAATCATGCTCCTTTCTGTTTTATATTCATCGAATGTATTGAAGTTCTAAATGAGAGATTTTCACTTCCTCCCAAACTTTGATTTTAACTATTTCTCTTCCACCTTGTACAGAAATAAAATTTCCCTACTGGGTTCTTTTACTATTGATTTGATATCTTTCGGATGAAAAATATCAAACCCTTGTTCAATCAATATCTCTTCGATTTCTTCTAGCACGAATTCCTTTGAGATCAACTTAAAACGACCGCTAATGATATGACCATCCATGATTACATCCATCCCTTTTAATAAAACTTGTTTTCTTTTATTTTGAAGAGTAATATTAACTGAGTCGACATAAATGCCGGCAAACGCTTCGAGATAGGGGATCTCATGTTTCCGTCCCACAAAATCGGTGAATGTTTGTAATTCATTTTTTAGGCCTGGATAAAAGCGTAAGTCCGTATAACGGGCCAACTGGGTCATCATTAAAATGGCGACAGGTTGGCTGGCAGTAAAGGTCAGACCTGTTTGGGCGATACTAAAACCGGGCATACAGGAAGTGGCTTTGCCCCTATAGGCAATGTTTCCGAAATTTTTGGTGCTGTAAGTAAATTCGCTTACAGGGAACAACGCTTCGACTTGATTGGTTTGTTCAACTTTTTCTCCTGCCGGGATAATTAAAGTTTCAGGAAACTTTAGGCCAAAATACCGGATGCCAATATCGAATCGGTGCTCGGGGAGGATATTTGAAACAACCTCGTCGAAGGTGGGCAGGTACTCGTAATAGGTCTCAAAGTAGGTCGAATCGTAGTCGTACTCAACTTCCCGCTCGTGAGGAATGGCAGCCATGGGGGTGAAAAAATCATTCATAAAAACGTCCAGAGACTTTTTTTCTAGCTCTGGTTCCAGCACTACTTTGAACAAATCCTGGTGGATCGACCAACTGTCGTAGAGAAGGTTTTTGGGCTGCGACCTGAATAACTTGTTAAATATTTCTTCGTTTTCCAACGAATCGAGATTGCTCTTATAACCCGAATCGGTCAGGAATTTTATCAATGGCAGAGGGCTTTCAAAGTAGCTGTTCACACCTTTAAATAAACGGGCATAATTGTAGTCGCAACCGTACACTTGCTGCATAATGTCGAACAACCATTGGGGGGTAACAGAACCTCGCAAATCGAAATTAAAATCGTATTCCTGCTCAAGGTATTCGCGGCTATGATATCCAACATCGGCTTTCATTAGGTTGTTGTACTTTCGGCAGGGGGTCAGGTCCAGTACCAATCCTCCGGTTTGTTGAATTGGGACCTCGATGTCGTTGCTGGTATACACCACCATGCTATGCCTGTGATATTCCTCAAAAAATAGATTTTTCACTACCCTGGAAATAGGAAAACGGTTGTCGCCATACTGCATACTGTCCCTTTCTACCCACAATTCGAGCGATTGCATATTGGATTTTGAATTTATCACTGGCTCAATCTCATAGCAACTACAATCCGTTTCAGCCTCTTGCTTTTCCTGAAATTGTTCTGTGCCTTTCGAGAAATGCTGGACGACCAATAGCTTTCCATTTTCATCGTAGCTTTTCCATTCCCCGTCTTTCAGGTCATCAACATAATATCCTTCTTCCAGTACTATTCCCTGTTCGTTCCAGATTGCGCAATACCCCTGGCGTTTCCGGCCAATACGTTCCACCTCTGCCCACTTTTTCCCGTTAGGGAAATAAGAAGTATGGACTTCTACGCCGGGCATCCCTTTCTTCGGTTTTTGGGTACGATCGAGGCTGCCATCCCTTCGGCAAAAGGTTTTGTCGTCGACTCCCCCATTCAGGTCGTGAATGATAATACAGCTCAGGCTACCATCATCATAAAAATTTTTCGAGAGTTGTTTGCCATCTTTGGGCTTTTCGTTAATAAAACTGAGCGTGCCATTTTCGTAATGTTCTTCCCATACAATTGTGCGTTTGTCGTTGTCGAATTCCGCAATCCTTTCAAGGTTTCCATTTGGAAAATACGTTGTCCACGCACCCTGTTTTTTCATTTTGCGATAATCGCCGGTGGTCAGTGGTTTCCCGTCTTTGCCCCAGGCTGCGTATGGGCCTTCCATCCAACCTTTATCGTAATTTACGGTCCCCATTATCTGCCCATCTTCATAATACAATTTGAATGGCCCGTGCAATACACTATCGGCATAAGTGGCTTCGTAGCAAATATTCCCGTTTGCATAGCGCGAAACCCATTTTCCATCCCTTACCCCATTGGCAAAATCTCCGGTGTAGGTAAACCCTGATTTTTCTTTGGCTTCGTTTCGGAAATCCTGATTGCCCACAGAATAGTCGGGCAGGCCAATGTTTTCCCATTCCAGCACTCCCGATTCGTTGTAGCAACTCATCATCTCAGCACCATAAATGGAGTACTTTGTCCCGATTTTTTCGATTGTACCATTGGGGTGAAACGACAGGTAAGGGCCTAGTAGCTTATCGTTCCTATTAAAAGCATGCTCTTTTATTTGTCCACTGTCGTACCACAAAAAAACTTCTTTATCCTGATCTACTTTTATTGAAATGCTACATTCATGTACTCCATTCTCGTACCATCTATCCGATGTCCCATCGTAATAGTTTGTTATCGACTGTGCTACTCCATTATTGTAATAGGCGTATTGAATCCCGCACTTTCTAATATGGCATTTTGAAGTGAGGGTATCCAATTCGCCCGACGGAAAATAGTACTTCTTTTCGTACATATAAGGTGGTATCCCGGTAAAATCCTCCTGCACCCACAATTGTCCGTTGGGATGATATTTCTTTCGTAAAATATTTTGAAATTTATTTTGCTGATAAATGTAGCTCCTCTCTGTATTATAGCTGGAGATCAAGGCCAGGCAGTACCTCCCTGTATCGTGCCGCGACAATTCATACGATTTCATCTGACCTGAATAAAAATATTCTTCCACGGTGCAAATGGTATCGTGCAGGGGTACTGTTGTTTTCGATACTAAGTAACTGTTCTCATAAGTACAAAGCTCACCCAGTATATGATCATAAGTCTGATAAATGGTGCCATCGTTGTTGAAAATGGTGGTCGGTCCATCCACATACCAATCCTTGTTCATATAGACGTTTACCTGGCACACCGGTTTGCCATCCTCGTACCATGTCGATATTTTGGCGTGGGTGTCATCTAAATAGTCCTTCACCAATTTGATGGCTCCCGAATCGTAAAACAAAGTGTCGCTTTTGGCTGATAAAAGGGTTGGCAGAAACATAAATGCCAGCCAGAAAATTATTAATACAAATGCCTTTTTCATGCTTATTATATTAGGATATTACGATTGGTGCCGCTTGTGGCAAAGCCAACACTAACATTTTAAAAACAACCAAATGTAATAATTTATGGTGGAATTGTTTATGTGCAAAATCTTTCGAGTTGTTTTTTTTCTGGCCTTACTTTTTCAATATTTGAATTTTAGGAGGATGCTAATTCCCCCAACTCATTTCAATTCCTTACCTTTGCAACTTGATAAAAAAACGAACTAATATGACTAATAAAGAATTTCAATCACTTATCCTACAAGGAATACCAGAGGTTTTACCGGAACCAAAAGCCTACGACCCAAACATCAACCATGCTCCCAAACGAAAGGCAATTCTTACGAAAGAGGAAAAGAAATTGGCCCTTAGAAATGCCCTACGATATTTCGATGCAAAACACCATCAAGTATTGGCTCCCGAATTTGCCAAAGAACTGGAAGACTATGGCCGGATTTATATGTTTCGTTTCCGGCCCGATTATGAGATTACGGCACGGAGCATCAATGACTTTCCTTATAAATCGGTGCAAGCCGGTTCTATAATGTTGATGTTGAGCAACAACCTCGACTATGCAATAGCACAGCATCCACATGAGTTGATCACGTACGGCGGCAACGGTGCCGTTTTCCAAAACTGGGCGCAATACCTCCTCACCATGCAATACCTTGCCACCATGACCGACGAGCAAACGCTTGCTTTATATTCAGGGCACCCCATGGGCGTATTTCCTTCGCACAAAGATGCACCCCGAGTAGTGGTAACCAATGGAATGGTGATCCCAAATTATTCTTCGCCAGACCACTGGGAAAAGTTCAATGCCCTCGGAGTATCTCAATATGGTCAAATGACTGCCGGATCGTTCATGTATATTGGCCCACAGGGAATTGTGCACGGAACAACCATTACTGTTTTGAATGCCGGGCGTAAGATTGGTGCCGAAAGCATGGCCGGGAAATTATTTGTATCCTCTGGTTTGGGCGGAATGTCGGGTGCTCAACCCAAAGCGGCGGTTATTTCAGGGGCCATTGGTGTGATTGCAGAAGTCAATCCAAAAGCAGCCCATACCCGCCACTCGCAGGGCTGGGTCGATGAAATATATGAGGACTTGGATGAATTGATGGCTCGAATCAACAAAGCCAAAGCTGGCAAAGAAGCGGTTTCGCTGGCTTATCAGGGAAATATTGTCGATTTGTGGGAAAAGTTTGTGGAGGTTGATATGCACGTAGAGCTTGGCTCCGACCAGACCTCGTTGCACAATCCCTGGGCCGGAGGGTATTATCCTGCCGGGATCGGTTTTAAAGAAGCCAACCAAATGATGGCAGAACAACCCGACCTCTTCCGCGAAAAAGTAAAGGAAAGCCTCCGCCGACAAGTTGCAGCCATTAATAAGCTTACAGCGAAAGGCATGTATTTCTTCGATTACGGGAATGCCTTTTTGTTGGAGTCGAGCCGTGCCGGTGCCGACATTATGAAAGAAGATGGTAAATTCAAATACGCCTCTTATGTGCAAGACATCATGGGGCCCATGTGTTTCGACTATGGCTTTGGCCCCTTCCGTTGGGTCTGCACATCTTCGAAACCCGAAGACCTCGACCTGACCGACCGCATTGCCATGGAAGTGCTGGAAGAGATTGCCAAGACAGCCCCTATTGAAATCAGCCAGCAGATGAAAGACAATATCCGTTGGATCCGCGAAGCAAAAGAAAATAAACTAGTGGTGGGTTCGCAAGCCCGCATCCTCTATGCCGATTGCGAGGGCCGCACCAAAATAGCCCTGGCTTTCAACAAAGCCATCCGCGATGGAAAACTCTCAGAGCCAATAGTCCTGGGCCGCGACCACCACGATGTGTCGGGCACCGATTCGCCTTTCCGCGAAACAGCCAACATATACGATGGCTCCAGCTTCACCGCCGACATGGCCATTCAAAATGTGATAGGCGACAGTTTCAGGGGAGCCACCTGGGTTTCCATCCACAATGGGGGCGGCGTAGGCTGGGGCGAAGCTATAAACGGTGGATTTGGCATGACCCTCGATGGGTCAGCCGATGCCGACCGCCACATACAGATGATGCTGCACTGGGATGTAAACAATGGCATAGCCCGTCGCAGCTGGGCTCGCAACGATGGAGCTATGTTTGCCATAAAACGCGAAATGGAACGGACTCCCAATCTGAAAATCACTGTTCCAAATATCGCCAGTGACGAGCTGATTGATGGGGTTTTTAATTGAAACAATAAATCAATACCTTTTTTCAAACGCATGATTGTGCCGTAGGGTTTGGGAGACTTATAAGTTATGTGTAACCTTAAAGACCGACAACCGAGAAATTAGAATGTGGACATCGACAAATTTCAAGACGTATGAAAAGCAGTTTGACTTTACCTCTTCAGAACAAGGTAAACCGACTTACACTGCATTGAAAATTAACGACACGGACTTTATAAATATAATTGAAGGACTTGACGGAGAAATTGAAGAAGACCAAATTTTTCAGACAATTTTATGTAGTTCTTGTGGCATTTATCATTGTGAGCCTGGAAACTGGGTTGCATTAAGACAATCAGACGACTTTGTTTTTTTTATTCCAGCATTTGAAGAGCTTCACGGAGAACAAAACCAAACAGAATATGCTCCACCATATTGGCTAAAACAAAAAGGCTCATTCTGGTTGACAAAGACGGACTTTGAAAAATTCAAAAAATTAATTCCTGAATTAGACAAACTAAAATCAATAAACAGAATTACCAAATCTGAATTATTGGCTCTTTATAAGTCAGAGACACCGCATAAAATGTTTGGTGACTTTCCTGACTTTAAACCATTAAGAAAAAATCATGTTTTAGCAGTTTCTGAACTTGACAATGAAACAGCATTTGGAATTATGGACAGTAAATTAAAAGAGCTTGAAACCTCGGCTGAGTTTGAAATAGTACCATTGACAGAAACCGACAACGTAATATCTATTTTTCTTGACGACAGCTCAACGACAGAATGGAAAGCATTGTGTAAAACAGAAAACAGCTACGAACTTTTACTCGGTGGGACATTTAAAATTATAGCTAAATGACAAGAAAGGCTGCACACACAGCACCTACCCAAAAGGCGGGGTTTCGTGTTTTAAAGACAGTTTTGTGGTTAATCAAACTTTCGATTTTCAAATCAAGTTTTGTGGTAAAAGTCCCGCCCTTCGGGTAGCTGCAATACGATAGCATTATTGTTTGATAAATTTTTTCAAGTTGTTTTTCATCCAGTTTTTCCGGATATTAGCTGATAATTATTTTGATGTCATTAGTTTCAGAATTAAAAATTACATAAAGATGAATATTGATCAGATTACTCTTGAAACTTTACGGCTAAATGTAAGAGAAAGGGCACTGTTGGCCGAAACAATCTGGGAAAGCCTGGATTCCCCCAATACACTTTCATCCGATATTTCAGATGAGGAAGCGATATCCCTTGCACGGCAGCGTGACCGTGAAATTGAAAAAGGCGAGGTTGATAGCCTAACTCATAATGAATTGATGAACCGCTTGCGAAAATAAAAATTGAATATCATCCATTATTAGAAAATGAACTGCAGGAAATAATTGACTATTATGATAAATCATCAATGGCATTAGGAACGGAATTTCTTGATGAATTTGAGAGACACGTTTTACTAATTGCACCCATGCCTACTCGATGGATGATTGTTGAAGATGATATTCGACGGTCAATAATGAACCGCTTCCCATATTACATACATTCATTCAATTAATTAGCCTAGCAATTACGATGCCTGCTAAATTATTTTGGATCTATTTTAATTCCAAAGATGCACGATTCAATCAGGTATTAGCAAACACCTTTAAACTTAACCTATTGTCATCTGTTTTATAGCTATAAATCCTAAAGTATATGAAGAAGTCACTTATTTTTTTCATTGTCCTGACTGCCGGGATAACCATGTATGCTACAGCCCAAAAGAAAGGTCAGGAGCTGATCGATTCACTGCTTGTTGAATTACCTAATGCGAAGGATGATACAGCAAAAGCTAAAATGCTGGATGACATTTCATGGGAATATCAATATATTGATCCTGAGAAAGGAATAGAATATGGAGTTCAGGAATTTGAACTGGCTCAAAAAATGAATTGGATGGAAGGAATATCAGTTTCCGGCCGTACCGTTGCAAATAATTACAGGGTAAAAGACGATTATCATAATGCTCTGGATTACGACTTGAAATCGTTGCATGCAGCCATTGCAATTGGCAACAAAAGAGGGGCAGCAATTTCTTACAATGCTGTAGGAGATGATTATAGACGTTTATCTAATTATCCCATGGCCATTGAGAACTTTTTTCATTCATTAAAAGGGTTTGAAGAATTGGGAGAAAAGGGGGCACAAGCATGGACGTGTTCCAATATTGTTATTGTTTATATTTTAAGTGAAGATTATTCTAAAGCATTGGAGTATCAGCAAAAAGCCTTGCAATTGAATGAGGAAATGGGGGATAGTTCCCAAATGGCAAACGACTTCAACCAGTTCGGATTAATTTATAGAAGACAAGAGAATTATGACAAAGCATTAGAATACAATCTCAAAGCATTGGTGTTACACGAACGATTAGGAGATAAAACAGGTGCAATAGGCGATCTCAATAATATAGGTCTCATTTATGATGAAACACAAAATTATTCTCAAGCACTTGAATATTATTCAAAGGCGCTGAAAGAAAATGAGGCGGTCGGAAATAAAAACTGGACGGCAGTAAATCTTACTAACATCGGTAAGATTTATTTAATGATTGTCCAGGAGGAAAACGATTCGGCCCGTGCATCCCTAAATCAGCTTTGCGCAGGCAATAAAACCGTCGCACTTAAGAAGGCGAAAACATTTACAGAAAGTGCCCTTGCAATTAATAAATCAACCGGGTCACTGCTGTCCATATCTAATAACTATAAACAATTAAGTGACATACAGTCGTTGCTGGGCGATGATACCAACGCTTTGGACAATTACAAGAACTATTCTACACTCAAGGATTCTATTTTCAACATAGAGAAGGATAAAAAAATAACACAAACCACCATGCAATATGAGTTCGATAAAAAAGAAGCAGCCCAGAAGGCCGAGCAGGAAAAGAAAGATATACAACAACGAAATATCCGGATTATTTTCATCTTAATTACCATAGGGATAATCCTATTATCAATTGGATTGTACAGTAGGTTAAGGTATGTCAGGAGATCGAAAAAAATACTCCAGATAGAGAAAGATCGGTCCGATGAATTGTTGTTAAATATCCTTCCTGCCGAAACAGCCGAAGAATTAAAAAACACCGGATCGACAAAGGCAAAAGATTTCACGGAAGTAACCGTTCTCTTCACCGACTTTAAAAACTTCACGTTGATGAGTGAGAGGCTAAGTGCACAGGAACTGGTAAACGAAATCAATTATTGTTACAGTGCATTTGATACGATTATAACCAAACACAACATCGAAAAAATAAAGACAATCGGTGATTCCTATATGTGTGCAGGAGGTTTGCCGGTTGCCAATAAAACGAATGCTTTTGACACCGTGAAAGCAGCGATTGATATTCGCGATTTCATGTTACAGGAAAAACAAAAAAGAGAAAAAGATGGCTTGCCCTATTGTAAGCATTCGGCGTACTACATACCGCAAAGTTGAGCGCAGTTGGGCTCGGCTGCCTGCTAAAATACAAATCAGTTTGCCATGCCACGCACTGGTCATCACGCATAGGCCACCGAGCACCGTGGCCCTGTTGTACCAG
>JAIOYV010000081.1 GCA_021740905.1 Bacteroidales bacterium | reverse complement strand
CGGGTTCTATCATCGTATTGTCCAGTAACCATGCACTGCGTACATGGCTATTCATGTTTAATCCCTTCGGGATTGGTCGGAGCAAATAACCACGAAGTGGTTAAACGTGAATAGCCATAGGCGAAACCTATGGACCCGAAGTAGTATTATGCACAAACCCTGAAGGGGTTTAACTGCACTCAGGTAAATTCTTTGGCTGATTCGAGGAATCTCTTTTCTGTCATCTCTCTTTGTGGACAAAATTTTTGTCTTATCGCTCGGAAAGACAGGGCATCTGTGGGGGGATAGGGCGGTAAAGAGACGGCGAAGCCTTCTCTTTACCGCCCCCTGTCCAGCCAGGATTTGTCTTTCCGAACGTAGTGAGGAACCTCTGTCATCTCCCTTTGTGCCCAAAATTTTTGTCTTGTAGCTCGAAATGACTAATGAACCCTATATTGTTTCTTCAATAATAAGATTGATCTTTTTAAGGAAAAAAAGGGTTTGGACTTTTTTCCTGCCTAATTAACTCAGGATAGTCATCGGATGATTTCTATCAAGAAGATTTCACAACCTTTCAATTCCGCAATGACTTTCAAATAGATTCACCCGATGACTTCTTTAGCCGGACTCATGAAAAAGGATTCGACCATTAGGTTCTTTTCCTCGACCAACCGGTCGTAATTAAATGCCTCTTTTTGAGGTTGAAAAAACGTAATGTGCAGTTATGTTATAAGTTACCGCCTTTGGCATTGGTCTTGAAAAGCTGTGTTTGAATTTGAAAGATATATCTTAAATAAAAAAGTAGCAAAACAAAAAACTGTATAGCAACGGAAACTGAGCTATGCAAAAAATCAGATAACATAATATTCAGTTAAATTAAAAAGGTAAGAAAATGAAAACACGAAATTTATTTATGAACGCTCTTGCTGTAATCAGCTTGGCATTGGTTGTAGTAAGTTGTGAGAAAGACGAAGTGGCCACGCTTCCGGTAGGTGACAATTCGGTTATTGTTGAAGATGTGACAATGCCCGATGCCCTTAATTTAAAAAGTACTTCGGCAAGTTTTGTCCCAACGGCAAGTTTAACCCAGGATGAAATTGATGGCCTGATGTGGATGCGCGAAGAGGAAAAAGTGGCTATGGATGTGTACAATTCCTTTTATGGAACATATAGTCTGAGCATCTTTGACAAAATCGCAAGTAGTGAGTCGAAACACACGCTGGCCGTGCTAAGCTTAATCGATTTTTATCAACTTCCCGATCCTGCAATAAGCACTCCGGGTGCGTTTTCCAATCTCGATCTGCAGGCCTTAAACGATGCCCTTATTTTACAAGGGTCGGTTTCGGAAATTGATGCCCTTTTAACCGGTGCGCTAATCGAAGAAGTTGATATTCTTGATCTTGAGGAGCAAATGTCGCTCACAACCAACGTGAATCTTTTATTGGTTTACAATAATTTGTTGAAAGGGTCGAAAAGGCATTTGGTCGCTTTTGTAACTACCCTCGAACAAAATGGAGTAGTGTATGTGCCCCAGGAACTCGATCCATTGGTTTATGCTGATATCCTTGCGAATACAACAATGGGCGGAAATGGAAACAGCGGTTCGGGAAATAACGGCACAGGCAACCCAAATGGTAATGGTACCGGCACATGTACTGGAACAGGAATTCCTGTTGGAACGGGAACAGGCACTTGCACTGGAACGGGCACAGGAAATACAAACGGGACAGGTACCGGAACAGGCACGTGTACTGGAACTGGTACTGGAAATTCAACAGGGACCTGCACAGGAACCGGAAGCTCATCAGCAAATGGAAACAATGGCACAGGAAATACCGGTAATACAGGTGGTAACAACGGTAACTCTGGTGGTAGTGGAAACTCAGGTGGAAACGGAAATGGCGGAGGTAATGGTGGAGGCAACGGCGGAAACTAACCGACAAAAGATAACATCATTATACTTTTAACGTAAACCCCGGTCGCATAGAGTTATGTGCCGGGGTTTTTACTATTTAAAAATCTGCCCCTGTGCTGGCGCAAATTCCAAGCTCTTTCAAATGAAATAATTCAAGAGCTAACTGGGTTCAGTTAGATAGGATTTGCAATTCGTGCTTCCTTCCCGTTTTCCCACTCCTGATAAATTCGAAAACCATACCCCAAAAGTCAAAACTTTATCCTATCTTATCTGTTAAAACGGATACTAATAAAATCCGGTAGAGGAAAGATTAATTTCTCTCTTTTAATCTTTTGCGAATCCAGGAAGGGTCTCTTCGCATAGGTAAAACAGCTACGACATAAGCAACTTGATTTTTCACATAATAGAAAATCGCATACGGAAATCGCCTTGCAAACATCAGGTGAAAACCATATCGCTTATTATGCAAGCCCGCATAAATTACAAGTGATTCTATGTCTGAAATTAGGCTATCCCAAAAATATTCTCCAACTCTTATTTCTGCCTGAGAGTAAAAAAAACGACCATCTTCAAGGTCGTTAGCCGCATCTTCAAGAATCAGAACATCTCTGACTTTCATAGTCTTTGCCGCTTTTTCAATGTATCGATAGAAATGAATTTAGCTGTGCCGTTTTCAATCTTTCTTTTTCTTTCTGAAAGGATTTCTTCGTGCCAGTCAGGGGGTTCAATTCCGGTTTCATCCTGAAGCATAACATCCCACAGACTCTCCATTGTCCGAAGCCTTTCTTCGGGACTCATATTTTTGATTTCTGTTAAATTCATTTTTTGTAGCATTTATTAAATCCACTGCAAATTTCATCTAAAAATGGCAAAATGGCAAATTCCAACGTCTTTTCTTGTCTGTTTAATTTTACCTTTCCCCCTCGCTGGCACGATTCTGCAATTCATGCCTCCTTCCTGTTTTACCGTTCCTAGTAAATTCCGAAAACCATACACAAAAGTAAAAGCTTAATCCTATCTGTACGGCTATAAACAATACCTGTAATGGTATGAATGGAAACTCAAAAGACAATCGTTTCATGCAAACATTTTGGCTGTTGCAATTATTCTAAACTATACTAATTTTACAAATAATAAATTGATGGAACTAAAGGAGGTTAGGATATGCTGGATATCGAGGTTCGGAAACATAAAATAATCAAAAAGCTAAAGAGATTAGATGACGAAAATTCAATTCTCAGGATTGAGAATTTCATAAATACCTTAGCCCCGAATTCAGATTCCCAAAACGAAATTTTTAAGCCCATGCAAAAATCCATTTGTATAGAGGACATGAAAATTCAGCAAAACTATTCCGGTATCGATCGAACATTCATTGATAGTTTAATTCAGGAAATAGACTTGCACGAACCCATCGAACAATTATTAGCAATGGACTGATATGGACTATGTGCTGGATACAAATATTTTACTCATCTATTTGAGAGATTAACAATTTGTTGAATATCTTGACAAAAAATACAACCCTATTTCTTTTCCCAATAATTCAATAATTTATGTTGTTTCTATTGGCGAATTGAAATCCATTGCTTTATGAAATGGCTGGAGCCCAAAACAAAAATCCAAGCTGAATGAATTTGTAAAACAGTTTTTAGTTGCGGACATAAATGTTGAAACGATAATTCAAAGATATGCAGAAATTGATGCCTTCAGTCAGGGTAAATTACAGGATAGGCTAATTACAATTAGCTCAAGAAATATGGGAAAAAATGACTTATGGATGGGCGCGACGGCTTCTGTTTTGAATGCATCACTTATTACTACCGACAAAGATTTTCATCATCTGGATAAAATTCAAATCCTGAAGAGCAAGTGGGTTTTGCTGAATTCATTGAATTATTGATCTAAAATGCAATCATAAAATATTTACTTATTTAAGTTTGTATATAGTTTGATTATTTAATAGATTTGTATGAAATTTTAACTAAAATTTAAAGATTACCGAATATGCAAAGAATTACTGTTGTAGGCGCAGGAAATGTAGGAGCTACATGTGCCAATGTGATTGCCCATAAAGAATTGGCAAAAGAAGTTGTCCTTATCGATATTAAAGAAGGCGTGGCAGAAGGGAAAGCTCTTGACATCTGGCAAACTTCGTCGATCAATAATTTTAATACCCGTGTGGTTGGATATACCAACGACTACTTGAAAACAAAAGGCTCAGGTGTGGTTGTGATAACCTCAGGCCTTCCCCGTAAACCGGGCATGTCGCGTGACGATTTGATCAAAACCAATGCGGTTATAGTAAAAGAGGTAACCGAAAATATAATCAAATATTCGCCCGAAGCCATTATCATTGTTGTTTCAAACCCCCTCGATGTGATGACTTATGCCGCATATATTGCCTCCAACAAGTCGAGGAACAAAATTTTTGGAATGGCTGGCATCCTCGATGCTGGAAGATACAAAGCTTTCCTCGCCGATGCTTTAAATGTTTCCCCTAAAGACATTCATGCCCTTCTACTCGGTGGACATGGTGACACCATGGTGCCCCTGCCCCGTTACACCTCAATATCAGGTATTCCTGTAACAGCTATGTTGGATAATGCCACCATCGACAAAATAGTTGAAAGGACCAAAAAAGGCGGTGGCGAGCTGGTTAATCTGATGGGGACTTCGGCATGGTATGCACCAGGTGCAGCAGCAGCCCAAATGGTTGAAGCGATTGTGGACGATCAACAAAGGATATTTGCTGTATGTACAAAATTAGAAGGAGAATATGGCCTTAAAGACGTTTTCCTGGGTGTGCCAGTGAAACTTGGCCGCAATGGAATTGAGGAGATCATCGACATAAAACTCGATAAAGCCGAAAGTAAACTATTGCACGATTCATCCGAATCGGTACAAGGTGTAATGAAACTCCTTGACGGGATGAAATTGTTTTAAAAGTTGAAAAAGTTCAGAGTTCTAAGTTCAGAGTTGTGATCTGTGTTTGGAGGGCAGTACATTGATCGTTGACAATTGCCAACTGCCGACTGGCTTATAAGCTGAGAAGAAATTTTTACATTTCAACAGAATATATTAATATGGTTGGACAATTGAGTCCGACCATTTTTTTTTCATCTCATTCATTCATCTTTTCTAATTGAAAAAGAAAAGGAAATCCCTAATTTTGCATGAAACTAATAAAAGGCTGTAAATGAACATTTTTGAAAAAGACAAAAACGGCTCTTTTATCTGTTTAACATAAAAAGACCTTGGATCCCATTTTACAGAAGCTCTCTGAATTGAACATTGTGATTTATTCAACATGGGAGATAAAAAGGTTTATTTATGAACTTGCTATGGCAATAAAGCATAATGGACACTATTTACAGTTTTATGAAACCTAAAACAGCTATTCTCTTGTCTTTGCTAATCCTGATTTGCTTGATAGGACTTTCGCAGGAATCCATCTTATTAAATGCTAAAATCATTGATGAAAACCAGCAACCTGTGGCTAATGCGCATATTGTGCTTAAAAATCACATGGTTGGCACTATATCCGATAAGGCTGGTATTTTCGATCTCCATTTATTGAAAACCCAAATGAATGACACTTTGGTTATTAGCCATATCACATTCACCGAATTATCCATACCAATATCAGATATTCTAATCGAGGCAGACGGCCATGTCTTTATAATGAAAAGGAAAAACCATTTGCTCGATGAGGTTAGCATTAAGCATTTAAAGCCTGTCGCAATCTATGGCAAAGCAATGGAGCAACTTACCGAAAATTATCACCAACAAGCAGCAGTTTTGGAGGTCTATTATTTCAATTCGGAGATGCGTTTCTGGGCCGAAACCGCCAAAACAGAATGGAGGAATGGGGAAGCAACAGTGTTGGTGTTGGATGAAGCCTGGGCAAAACAGGAAAATTTTATGCCGAGCGACAATGAGAAAGTCAGGCTGGTTGAAAATACCTTTAGAACAAGCCCTGATAAACCGGTAAAGAAATGGTGGAAAACAAATTATTTACAAAAACTTATGGGCTACAATGTGTACAAACATGATCAGAATTATTGCCTCCCGTACAGCGAACTCAAAAAACTTCACTTGATTTACAACGATTCAATCTGCCCGTCAGACAGTTTTTATGTGCTCGATTTTGTGACCACCGGAAAGCCTGTTTCGCGCTATTTCATAAAAAAGGAGGATTATAAAATAATGCGGATCGAAGAGTACCGGACACCCGAAACCACATCGAAATGCAACGATACCATGAGTTTGTTCAACAGGCACAGTTATTTGTTGGCTTACGATACAACCATCATCAATTTTCAGGAAATCGACAATGAGGTTTATTTGAAAGACATTCGTAATTCAATGTACGGAATGTTTCGCGATACAAGAAACGACACTCTTGTAAGTGCAAACCATTATGTATATAAAATGACAATAACTAAAATAAGACCCGGCGAATCCCAATTGCCAAATGAGGGAAAGGAATCCAGAATTTCCAAATCGTTTTACCAAAATGATCAAAATGAAAAAGGGTATGATGAAACCGAAAAATACAAACATTTTACGCCAAAGGTCATGCTGCCCGATTCACTAGAGGATTTTATGGAAAGCGTGAGGGTAAAATTGTAGGTAGCTTGAAAAATCCTTATTTCTGAAACAAGGATTATATTCTTCTGTGATAAACCTTGTTGAGAATACAAAGTAATAGAAGATAAAAAGACAAATTGGTTCGTAAAGTCTTGCGATAGGGTTTATGTTTCCTCTCTGACTACTTACCCGAATATCTTCTAATTTATTCCTCTTTTCTAATTGAAAATGAGAGGAAAATGTCTAATTTTGCACGGAATTAATAAAAGTCTGTAAATGAATAGTTTAAAAAAGATTAAAACCGCTCTTATCTCTGTTTATCACAAAGATGGGTTGGATGGCATTGTACAGAAACTCTCAGGATTGGGTATTGAAATCTATTCAACAGGGGGAACAAAAAAGTTTATCCATGAACTTGGTGTGGCAGTTAAGGATGTGGAAGAGCTTACTTCTTATCCATCCATACTTGGTGGAAGGGTAAAAACCCTGCACCCAAAAGTATTTGGTGGCATACTGGCCAGGCGCGATAATGAATCTGATATTCAGCAAATGAAGGAGTATGAAATCCCGGGCATCGATTTGGTGATTGTGGATTTGTACCCTTTCGAGGAAACCGTTAAATCGGGTGCCGGAGAACAGGAGATAATCGAAAAAATTGACATTGGTGGGATTTCTCTGATACGTGCTGCCGCGAAAAATTTCAAGGATGTACTGATAGTTTCATCCCGCAACCAGTATAGTGATTTATTAGACTTACTGAACAAAAAAGAAGGAAAAACCAATGTTGATGACAGACGAAAGTTTGCCTCTCATGCTTTTCATAATTCATCGCATTACGATACAGCCATTTTCAATTATTTTGCAGGGGAGGAAATGACTTCCTTCAAAGCAAGTATTGCTGAAGGCAGGACTTTACGCTATGGCGAAAACCCACACCAAAAGGGTTTTTTCTTCGGAAATTTCGACGAGATGTTCGACCAATTGCATGGCAAGGAAATATCGTACAACAACCTGCTCGACATTGATGCAGCCGTAAACCTGATTGCCGAATTCGACGAAACTACTTTTGCCATTCTAAAACATAACAATGCCTGTGGGCTTGCCTCACGCAGCAAGTTGGTCGATGCCTACCGCGATGCGTTGGCCGGCGACCCTATTTCGGCTTTTGGCGGGATATTGATTTGCAACCGGCCAATCGACGAGGAAACTGCCGGCGAAGTAAACAAATTGTTCTGCGAAGTAGTCATAGCTCCGTCATATAGCCCCAGTGCTTTGGAAATCCTAAAACAAAAGAAAAACCGGATCATCCTTGTTCAAAAGAAAGGCCCTGGCACAGGCAGATTTTTCAGGTCGTTGCTCAATGGTGCAGTGGTACAGGACAGGGACAACAAAACAGAAAAACTTGACGATTTAAAGACTGCAACAGAAATTTCGCCCAGCGATCAACAAAAAGAAGATTTACTTTTTGCCAACATCCTGGTGAAACATACCAAGAGCAATTGCATTGTGTTGGCCAAAGGGAAGCAACTTATTGCCAGTGGCACGGGGCAAACCTCGCGGGTCGATGCGTTAAAGCAAGCCATCGAAAAAGCGCACAACTTCGAGTTCGATCTTCAGGGGGCTGTTATGGCTTCGGATGCTTTTTTCCCTTTCCCCGACTGTGTTGAAATAGCCGACAATGCAGGAATAACATCTGTGATCCAACCTGGAGGTTCGGTCCGCGATCAGGAATCGATCGACTATTGCAATAAGAACAACATGTCGATGGTCTTTACCGGGACCCGTCATTTTAGACATTAATAATAAATGATTTGAATTTAGGTTCAATTTTCATTCATCATAAAACATAAGAAATAGATCAAAATAAATGGGATTATTTAGTTTTTTAAATCAGGAAATTGCCATGGATTTGGGTACGGCAAACACCCTGATTATTTACAATGATAAAATTGTAGTCGACGAACCTTCCATCGTGGCGGTTGACCGGAATACCGGTAAATTGATAGCCATTGGCGAAAAGGCACGGCAGATGCACGGAAAAACACACGACAACATCCGTACGATAAGGCCTCTCCGCGATGGGGTAATTGCCGATTTCCAGGCTGCAGAATTGATGATCAGGGGGATGATTAAAATGATCACCCATCGCAAAAGGATGTTTACCCCGGCCTTGCGCATGGTTATTTGTATCCCATCGGGAAGTACCGAAGTAGAACGCCGGGCTGTTTTTGACTCGGCAGAACATGCAGGTGGACGCGAAGTATTTATGATTTACGAACCTATGGCCGCGTGCCTGGGTATTGGGGTTGATGTTGAAGCTCCCGAGGGCAATATGATTGTGGATATAGGTGGTGGTACTACTGAGATAGCAGTAATTTGTTTGGGGGGTATTGTATGCAATAAATCGATCCGGATTGCGGGCGACGATTTCACCTCCGATATTCAGGAATACATGAGGCATCAGCATAACATAAAAATTGGCGAACGCACCGCCGAGGACATTAAAATAAATGTAGGGGCTGCCCTGCCCGACCTGGAAGACCCACCTGACGATTACATTGTACGAGGCCCACATCAGATGACAGCATTACCGGTGGAAATCCCTGTTTCTTATCAGGAAATCGCACATTGCCTGGACAAATCATTGACAAAAGTCGAAACTGCCATTTTAAATGTTTTAGAAGAAACCCCACCCGAGTTATACGCCGATATTTATCGCAAAGGAGTTTATATTGCTGGCGGCGGGGCCTTGCTGCGCGGACTTGACAAACGGTTGACCGACAAAACCAATATCCCTTTCCATGTAGCTGAAGACCCGTTGCGCGCCGTTGCACGGGGAACTGGCATTGCGCTTAAGAACGCCGATAAGTTTAGTTTTCTTATTAAGGATAAAATACATAGGTAATTTAGAAAATTGGGGAATTAAGTAATTGAGGAATTGGGGTGTTGGTGTATTGGGGAATTGAAGATTTTCACACCGGGTAGAGATGCAAGGCTTGCGTCTCGAAAAATAAAAAGGTCCACGAATATCCATTTACTATTTATCAATAATCAATAATAAAAAATCATTAAAAAGAATTGAGGGAATTATTACGATTCATACAACGCATTCATTTTTTACTGTTGTTTCTGATCCTTGAAATAATTGCCTTTTCTTTTCTGGTATCTGAAAATAGTTATCAAAGGGCAAAATTCTTTAATTCATCGCGGAAGGTTTTTGGGCAGGTTTATCATGCTTACGATAAAGTCGCCCAATACGTATCCTTGAAACAAAAAAATGAAGAGCTTGTATTAGAGAATGTCAAGTTGCACAACCACATCCCTTCCCTTGAAAACTCCCCGTCTGTGTTTGATGGCGACAGCCTGGCAGCCAAACGTTTTTCTTATTTGTCGGCAAAGGTGATTAACAATTCCTTGTATCGGCGCAAAAATTATCTCACCATCGACAAAGGCAGCAATTCGGGGGTCGAGCCTGAAATGGGTGTTGTATCGCCAACAGGGCTTGTGGGGATAACCCGCTTTACCTCATCGAATTTTACCAGTGTGGTGTCGCTGCTCAATGAAGAAATCCGCATCAGCACAAAAATAAAAAAGACCGGATATTTTGGCCCCCTTGCCTGGACAGGTGCCGATCCAACCGAAGCATACTTGATGGAAATCCCAGTACATGTGAATATTTCGGTGGGTGATACCTTGATCTCAAGTGGCTATTCCGCTATTTTTCCCGAAGGTATTTTAGTTGGCACCATTAAAGAATACAAGAAAAAGCCAGGCGACAATTTCTATGAGATAAAAGTACGGCTGTCGGTCGACTATGGCCGTTTGGGCCATGTTTATGTGATCGACAATAAGCTAAGAAATGAACAATTGAATTTAGAAGAAGCAACTGCCAATGATTAGGATATTGCCCCGAAATATTATCCGCTTTGCCTTTCTGGTGCTGCTACAAGTGCTTGTTTTGAACAACATTCATTTCCTTGGTTGGATCAATCCCTTTGTGTATGTCCTTTTTATCCTGCTAATGCCTTTTGAAACCCCAAACTGGTTGTTGCTGCTTATTGCTTTTGCACTGGGCATGACCATCGATTCCTTTTCCAATACCCCCGGTCTCCACACCTCAGCAACACTTGTTATGGCCTATTCGCGCCCCTTTGTATTAAAACTGATTGCACCCCGCGAAGGGTATGAAGCTGGCACTTTCCCGCGCATGCACTATTTTGGTTTTGCCTGGTTTCTAAAATATTCGGTAATCCTGATCTTTGTCCATCATATTGTGTTGTTTTCGGTGGAAGCTTTTACCTGGGTCGATTTTCATTTCACCCTTGCAAGGGCAATTATAAGCGCATTGTTTTCGACACTATTAATATTGATTAGTCAATTTATCATGTACCGGAAATGAAAAATTTAATCACTCGATGGTCGTTCAATGCTCATTCGGTGGTCATTCGATTGTCATTCAATAGTCATTCGATGGTCATTCAATGGTCATTAGGTTGTCATAATTTTGTAGATTACAATCAATGACAGCGAAGCAAATGACAATTGAATGACAGCAAAGCAAATGACAATTGAATGGCGGCGAAGCAAATGACAAAGAATGAAGCACATAGTGCAAATGACGCGATGCAAATATGAATACACTTTTAGACAGAAGGAAATACGTGATAGGGGCCATAATTGTGGTCCTTACCCTGATTTTTCTGGTCAAGCTGTTTTTTATCCAGGTTGTAAATACCCGCTATAAAGTTTCAGCCGAACATAATTCGCAGAGGCACCAAATTGAATATCCTGCCCGTGGTTTGATTTACGATCGGTACAATAACTTGCTCGTGTACAACCAAGCAGCTTATGATTTAATGATTGTACCCCGTGAGGTAAGGACATTCGACACCCTCGATTTTTGTAATATGCTCGAAATCTCCCTTCAACAAGTCAGGGATAATATTAATGCGGCTAAGAAACATTCATGGTACAAGCCATCCATTTTTCTAAAACAGATATCGGCCATCACGTATGCTAAGTTGCAGGAGAAGCTGTTCAAGTTTCCCGGGTTCTTTGTGCAGACCCGTACACTGCGGAAATATCCACAAAGCACTGCTGCCAATGTGCTTGGCTATGTGGGCGAAGTAGACGAACGAATCACCCAGCGCGACAACTATTACAAATCGGGCGACTACACAGGGATCAGTGGAATTGAAAAAACGTATGAGAATGACCTGCGGGGCCGAAAAGGGGTCACCATCTATCTGGTTGATGTGCACAACCGGAAACAGGGCAGTTTTCAGGAAGGGAAATACGACACGGTGGCCGTATCGGGGAAGGATATTATGACCACCATCGATGCCGAATTGCAGGCATACGGCGAATTGCTGATGCGGAACAAAATTGGGAGCATCACCGCGATCGAACCTTCAACAGGAGAAATTTTGTGTATGGTTAGCAGCCCATCGTACGACCCTAATTTATTAGTAGGAAGAGTGCGGGGCCAAAACTATCGAATACTTAGCCAGGATACACTTAACCCTCTTTTCAACCGGGCTTTGATGGCGCAATATCCTCCCGGATCAACATTCAAATTAGCCAATGCCCTTATTGGAATGCAGGAAGGCGTGGTACATCGGAATACAAGCTATTCCTGTTCTGGGCCAGAATCCCGCCCCATCCGTTGCAGCCATAATCACATTTCGCCCATCGCACTGATTGGTTCCATCGAGCAATCCTGTAACTCGTATTATTGGAAGGTTTTCAATTCTATAATTTCAAATCCAAAATATCAAAATACAGAAGAAGGTTTTCAGGCATGGCGAAGTTATTTCCTGAATCTAGGTTTTGGTTCACCAGTCGGGGCCGATCTTTTCAACGAATTGGGCGGCAATATACCAACCGTTCAGTTTTACGATAAATACTACAAGAAAGGGGGCTGGCGGCCTATGACCATCCGATCGCTCTCCATTGGGCAGGGGGAGATTTTGGTCACCCCGATCCAGTTGGCCAACTTTACCGCAACCATTGCCAATCGAGGGTTTTATATCAAACCCCATATTGTTAAGCAGGTAGACAACCTGGCGCTTGACAGCCAGTTCGAACGAAAAGAAAGCCATATCGACAGCTCGGCTTTTGAGCTGGTTGTTGAAGGGATGGGCCGGGTTTTCGACGGCGACCATGGCACCGCACGCTGGTACCGTTTGCCTGAAATCCCGATGTGCGGCAAAACCGGCACGGCAGAAAACCCTCACGGCGACGACCATTCCATTTTCATCGCATTTGCCCCGCGCGAGAATCCACAGATAGCCGTTTCTGTGGTGGTCGAAAATGCAGGTTTTGGTTCCACATGGGCTGTTCCAATAGCTTCTTTAATGATTGAAAAATATATCAATAGAACCGTTGAACGAAAAGGGATCGAAGACCGGATGACAAGTGGTAACTTAATATCGAAAAAATGACAAGAAGGCTAAACAGGACAGGAGATGTTGACTGGATAAGCATTGCTGTTTACTTTCTCCTTGTTTTATTGGGTTGGATAAATATCTATGCTGCCGTTTACGACCAGGATCACCATAGCATTTTCGACACGACCCAACGGTATGGCAAGCAACTCCTTTGGATAGGTTTCTCGGTGCTGGTCATCATTGCCATTTTTATTATTGATGTGAAGTTTTACGATTTTTTTGCCTACGTCATCTACGGGCTTTTAATTAGCATTCTTATCATTGTTTTATTGTTTGGGGTCGAGGTAAATGGTGCCCGATCCTGGTTCGAGATTGGCAGTTTCAGGATGCAGCCAGCCGAGTTTGCCAAATTTGCCACCACACTGGCACTTGCAAAATACCTTAACTCTGCTAATTTTAAGATTCATAATTTAAAGTCTCTTTTTTATCTTGGGTTGATCATTTTCTTACCTGCCGGGCTTATTCTGCTTCAAAACGACACAGGTTCTGCCATGGTCTACATTGCCTTTTTCTTTGTGCTTTACCGCGAGGGTTTATCGGGCAGCTTTTTGCTTATCGGAGTCCTTTCAGTAGTCCTGTTTATTATGTCGATGATGTTGGATCTTACCACAATATCTATACTACTTACCTCATCGGCAGTGTTGGTTTATGCACTCTATCAACGCAACTGGAAAGAGATAGGGTTTGTGGCGGGTGTATTTTTAGCTTTTGGGGCCATCCTTTATGCAATAGATTATTTCTTTAAGCTGAACAGACCAGGATACCAAATTGTGTTGCTGGCAGTATTGCTCTCCGGGCTTATTTATTTGTACTTCTCCTATTTTAAAAAATTACAGATTGGCTTTGTCTTGACCTTTGCCTTAATTGCAGGTATTTCGTACACGACAACAGTCGATTATGTTTTCAATAACCTGCTCGAAGCACACCAACAGGACAGGATAAAAGTATTGTTGGGCATGGTGGACGATCCCCATGGAGCTGGCTACAATGTTACCCAATCGAAGATTGCAATTGGTTCCGGCGGACTTACAGGAAAAGGTTTTTTGCAGGGAACACAGACCAAATTTGATTTTGTGCCCGAGCAAAGCACCGATTTTATTTTTTGCACAGTAGGCGAAGAGTGGGGCTATCTTGGAACATCTACGGTCATTATCTTGTTTGTTTTGCTATTGCTTCGCTTGATCTTTTTGGCCGAACGGCAACGCTCGCATTTTAATCGGATATTTGGCTGGGGCGTGGTGTCGGTGATCTTTTTTCACTTTGCCGTAAACATTGCCATGACCATTGGCCTTGCCCCTGTTATTGGAATCCCCCTACCCTTTTTCAGTTATGGAGGATCATCGTTGTGGGGCTTTACGTTCCTGCTATTTGTTTTCCTGAAATTGGATTCAACAAGGAAACAGTATTTGCAGTAAACAGGCATCAAATTGAACTGGATAATTTACCACATCAGGTTGTTGAATGTTGGCCTTAGTTAGGTTGAAAAATAAATTCTACCTAAACGCCAAATAACAATAGAACACGGATTACACGGATGACACGGATTTTCACAGATTCAAATCCGCTTTTATCTGTGTTATCCGTGTCATCCGTGCTCTATTTTTCATTCATCCCTGTTCTGTCTCAATCTTCCACCAACCTATTTCCAGCTTCTCCCTTGTAGGATAATCAATTCAGAGTACATATCTTTGCGGCAGATTTCAACCTAAACCGGAAATTGTGGACAAAAACGGAATAAAAAAACTGTTTAAATCTTTCAAAGAGAAGACTATACTTGTTATTGGCGATGTCATGGTCGACTCGTACATGTGGGGAAGTGTAGACCGCATTTCGCCCGAAGCACCCATTCCTGTGGTAGCTGTAACGAAAAAGGAAAACCGACTGGGCGGGGCTGCAAACGTTGGGCTTAACTTGCTGTCGTTGGGGGCACAACCCATTTTGTGTTCAGTTATCGGCAACGACAACATGGGCAAAGAGTTTATGGGGCTTCTGAAAAAACGGAAAATGAGCCTGGAGGGCATTATCCAATCGGGTCAGCGCATTACAACGGTCAAAACCCGTATTATCAGCGACAACCAACATTTACTGCGGGTAGATGAAGAGATGACCGGACGATTGCCCGAAGAAGCCGAACAGGAACTGATTACCCGGATCAATGAAATCCTTGACCAGGGAAAAGTTAATGCCATCATTTTCCAGGATTACGACAAGGGTAATATTACCCCTGTCATAATCGAAGAGGTCACTGAAAAGGCAAATGCAGCAGACATTCCCGTCCTTGTTGATCCGAAAAAGAGGAATTTCCACCACTATAAAAATGCCACCCTATTTAAACCCAATTTCAAGGAATTAAGCGAGGGATTGAAACTAGAATTAAAAAAGCAAGACCTGCATGGGATTCACCTGGCAGCCATGACTTTGCATAAGCACATGAACGCCAAATATGTGATGGTCACGCTGTCGGAGGGCGGGGTGCTTATCAGCGACGGGAAGAAATACTATTCCCTACCTGCCGAAATTCGTGATATCTCAGATGTGTCGGGTGCTGGCGACACAGTTATTGCGGTAGCTTGTCTTTGTCTTTCAGCTGGCATCGAACCGGTCGATATTGCAGCCATCTCGAATATTGCCGGAGGCCTGGTATGCGAAAAAGTGGGGGTTGTTCCCATCGAAAGAGAACTTTTGCTGGAAGAGTGCCTTGATGCTTTTGGTTGAGATTGAATGAGATTGAAGAAATAGATTTGGTGAAAAAGATTGAAAGAGATTCTTTGTATCAATGCATAATATCAATACTCACCGAACAAAGGTAGCCTTGTGCTGTTTGGCAATAAATGCAGTATTCATCAGTTATACACTTTAGTTTTTCTGAATAAGATACAATGTACAAACAACTATTATTTATAGCTTTACTTGCCTGGCCAGGCCTGCATGTTTTTTCGCAACGGCCTTACAGCAACGAATTTATGTCGATTGGCGTAGGCGCACCTGCTCTTAGTATGGCCAATTCGACTGTGGCAAGCATTAGCGATGTATCGGCCGGATATTGGAACCCTGCCGGTTTGGCCCGGATCGAAAACAAATATGGCCTAAGCCTAATGCACTCGGAATATTTTGCAGGCATTGCCAAATTCGATTATGTTGGGGCAAGCTATAAGTTCGACCCGAAAAAAACCTTAGGGGTCACACTTCTGCGCTTTGGTGTGGACGATATCCTAAACACCAACGATCTTTTTGACACCGAAGGGAACTTCAACTGGGACAGGATCAAGAAATTTTCGGTTGCCGATTATGGCTTTCTGTTTTCGTATGCACAAGTTGCTAAAAACCCAAACCTTACATACGGTGCCAACGTGAAAATCATCCACCGCATTGTTGGCAAATTTGCCTCTGCATGGGGTTTTGGCTTCGATGTGGGTATTCAATACCATAAAAATAATTGGCGATTTGGCGCTGTTTTGCGCGATGCCACCAACACCTTCAATGCCTGGAGCTTCAACTCTGACAAACTTGAAATTACCGTTTCAGATTCGACTTTCAATACCATATCCTCCAACGATTTGGAACTCACCTTACCAAAAGCCTTGCTTGGCGTGGCGAGGGTATTTACCCTGAACCCCGAATTCAGCTTACTGGCTGAATTTAATGCTGATTTTACGTTTGATGGACAAAAACATCAAATCATCAGCAACGATTTTATCAGCATCGATCCCCACATTGGAATTGAACTCAACTATAGAAATTTCATGTTTTTCAGGGGGGGGATAGGAAATGTACAGGATGTGCGTGAATTCGATGGTGAAAGTTGGTCGATGCAACCAAACATCGGGCTTGGGTTGAAGTTCAGGAATTTTGTACTAGACTATGCCTTAACCGATGTTGGTGACCAGTCGATTGCCGATTATTCCAATATTTTTTCCTTACGATATTATTGGAAATAGGAATTATCCTTACGCCTCAAATCGTACTATTCATCAACTTAAACCTAAACCTTCTACATTTTCCGGATTGATCATAGAGTTGAGGCATTTTTTTCCTGGCAAACATTCAAATTAAAGCCAATACTCTATTCTCGGATTTCTTAATTTCCTAAAATATTTCAATTACACCTGAAAAGGGTGAAGCCCTGGGGTATACCAAACATTTGAATTACAGCCCCAACCCACGACTTTGTCGGGGCAGGTAAAGGCGTAATTCGGAGGGTTCACGAAAATCATTTAGAAAGACCGAAGAAAATTAAAAGAACCTAATCTATTAAAAACATAGAGCTAAATCATCCCTTTAATATCTGCAATGATTTTTTTGGCCAGACTATCCGCTTCTTCTTCCGATTTCGCCTCGGCATAAATACGGATAATAGCTTCGGTGTTCGATTTTCTTAAATGGACCCAGCTATCTGCAAAATCGATCTTTACCCCGTCCACATCATTTATATTTTCTGTTGAATATTTTTTCTTCATCCCCAATAAAATCGCATCGACATCCACCTCAGGGGTAAGTTCAATCTTATTTTTCGAGATAAAATATTCGGGGTACGATTTTCTGAGTTCCGAACATTTCTTTCCACTCTTGGCCAAATGGGTCAGGAAAATGGCAATTCCGACCAGGGCATCCCGGCCATAGTGCAGTTCGGGCAAAATAACCCCACCATTTCCTTCACCACCAATAATGGCATTGTTCTCCTTCATGGCGGTGACCACGTTGACTTCACCTACTGCCGAAGCCACGTGAGTGCCACCGTATTTTTCAGTCACATCGCGCAGGGCACGGGTCGACGAAAGGTTCGAGGCAGAATTCCCCTTTCTTAGGCCCAAAACATAATCGGCCACAGCCACAAGGGTATATTCTTCGCCAAACATGCTTCCATCTTCGTTCACAATGGCCAGTCGATCAACATCAGGATCGACCACAAAACCCACATCGGCTTTCTGCTTGACAACCAATTTAGAAATCTCAGTAAGATTTTCAGGTAAAGGTTCCGGATTGTGTGGAAACTCTCCGTTGGGTTCAACATATAAGGGGAACACAAGCTCGACACCCAAAGCACGGAGCAATTCGGGCAAGGCAATCCCCCCCACCGAATTTACACAGTCGATAGCTACACGGAAATTGGCATTATCGATGGCATCAACATCCACATAAGGGATTTCAACAATGCGTTGGATGTGTTTTTTTAGCTGGTTATAATCTTTCTTTATTTTGCCAAGTTGATCGACTTTGGCATATTCAATCTGTGAAAAAAGATCTGCTTGCTCTGCATACTCGAGTATTCTTTTGCCGTCTTCATCCGACAAAAATTCACCTCTTCCATTCAATAACTTCAGGGCATTCCATTGCCTCGGATTGTGGCTTGCTGTAATAATTATCCCCCCATCAGAACTAAGGTCGGTTACTGCCATTTCTGTGGTAGGAGTTGTGGCCAGGCCAATATCAACCACATTGATCCCCATTCCCATTAGCGTTCCGGTGACTAATTGCTGCACCATTTCGCCAGAAATACGGGCATCCCGGCCTACTACAACCGTAAGGGTATCTTTGCCATTATTTTTCGATTTTACCCACTGGGCATAACCTGCCGTAAATTTCAATATATCAACAGGGCTTAGTCCATCCCCGGCTGTACCTCCAATGGTACCTCGTATTCCTGAAATCGATTTGATCAATGTCATATTTGCATCTTTAAAATTTGAAGGGGGCAAATGTAAGTAGTATTATGAATATTGCCCAAAGGCCTTAATGAATAATTTGGGCACTGGATTATAATTAAACTCGGCACATGAGTAAAATCGCATCTTTCCATGATTATAATCAACATTTCCTTTTTCAGGAAGCCTTATTTTTGTATTGATATTATCTGAGGAATGACTATTGTTCTTCCAAGGACATTAAAAAATATAACATCTAATCCGGAGGTAATGACTAATGGAAAAGAGAATAGGATCAGCAATCATTTTGCTGGAAAATACCGATTCGGTAAATAGCCTAAACCAGGCAATTTTTCAACATTCCAATATTGTGATTGGTCGCCAGGGTATTCCCATGCGCGATCAAGGCATCAATATTATTTCCCTTGTATTGCAAGGCACTACCGATGAAATCGGTTCGTTGACCGGAAAGCTGGGCAAGCTACCGGGAGTGCAGGTAAAATCGGTATTGCTGAAAGGAAACTTTATAATTGATTAATGAATATTGATGAATGAATAATGATGAATGAATAATGAGTATGGAAATTATACCAACTCAGAACTTTTTTAACTCAGAACTTTTAAACTATATAATATGAAATTCTATCCTGAAAAGTGCTCCATTAAAGATCAAAGAATGAAGCCCTTCATTGATCCCGATGAAATTTGGGGACATCTTAATGAAGAAAAACCAAGCAAAGAAAGGGTGCGTGAAGTAATTGCCAAATCGTTGAGCAAGGAACGGTTGACACTGGCAGAAACGGCAGTCCTTATAAATGCCGACGATCCCGAACTGATCGAAGAAATTTTGCAAGGGGCACGCATGCTAAAAGACAAAGTGTATGGCAACCGGATCGTGCTATTTGCACCATTGTATGTAGGAAACAAGTGCTCGAACAATTGCAAATATTGCGGGTTCCGTTCGTCGAATAAAGATGCTGTGAGAAAAACCCTCGACAAGCAGGAGCTAATTGCTGAAGTTGAAGCACTCGAAGATAATGGTCAAAAGCGTCTAATCCTGGTATATGGCGAACACCGCGAGTATGATGCACAATATATTGCCGACACAGTAAGAACAGTTTATTCTGTAAAAAAAGGAAATGGCGAAATCCGCAGGGTAAATATTAATGCAGCTCCCCTCGAAATTGAAGATTTTCGGATAGTGAAAGATTCGGGCATTGGCACCTATCAGGTTTTCCAGGAAACCTATCACCCCGAGGTCTACAAAGACTACCATCTCGGCGGGAAAAAAGCCGATTATGAATACCGCCTCACTTCCCTCGACCGTGCCCAGGAAGCCGGCATCGACGATGTGGGCATTGGCGCACTGTTCGGCCTTTACGACTGGCGTTTCGAGGTGATGGGCCTGGTTCGCCACACCAACCATTTCGAGGCTTGCTACAATGTAGGCCCGCACACCATTTCTTTTCCCCGTATCCAGGATGCCTCCATGCTCAGCTTTGGCGATAAGTACATTGTTTCTGATAAGGACTTTGTTAGGTTGGTAGCCATTCTTCGACTTGCTGTCCCTTACACCGGGATGATCCTGACAGCAAGGGAAAATCAATATGTGCGCCGTGAGGTAATGAAGTTTGGAGTGTCGCAAATTGATGGTGGCACCAAACTCGAACTTGGCAGCTATCACGAATCGCAGAACGAACAGCAAAACCTCAACCGCGAACAGTTTATGATCAACGATAACCGCTCGCTGGCCGAAATTATTGACGAGTTGTTGGAAGATGGCTACATGCCTTCGTTCTGCACAGCTTGTTACCGCCTGGGACGTACTGGTGAACATTTCATGGAATTCTCAGTACCCGGATTTATCAAGCGATACTGTTCGCCCAATGCCATGCTTACCCTGGCCGAATATATTATGGATTACGCCACCCCCGAAACTGCTAAAAAAGGCTGGGAAGTAATAGAGAAAAATATTCAGGATTTGAAAGAATTCAAACGGATCGATGAAGTCCGCAACAGGATTGAGCGAATAAGGCAAGGCGAAAGGGATTTATATTTTTAGTGAATTAAGGCTATAGGGTAATGCCGGCATTTTTTCATATAACACAGCCTGCCCCGATTTGGCGAGGGATCACACAGATTAACACGAAAAAAAATGAAAAAAAATCCGTGTCAATCTGCGTAATCCCTGTAATCTGTGTTCTGTCATTTTTTCAAGCAAGTGGATCAGCACGAACAAAAAGCCCACAAACATATTACCTTTGCGGCCTTTAATGAAAATCGAAAAACGTGGGACAACGACGAGACAAATATCCAAGATACGAGAACTTAGAAATCATCGATATTGCTGCCGAAGGTAAAGCCATTGCTAAAAAGGACGAGATGGTGGTGTTTGTCACCAATGCCATTCCGGGCGATGTGGTGGATGTGCAAATCAACAAACGAAAGCGGAATTTCAAGGAAGGCTATCCTGTAAAATTCCATCATTATTCTGAAAAGAGAGTGGATGCTTTCTGTTCGCACTTTGGATTATGTGGTGGTTGTAAATGGCAGATGCTCCCTTACGAAGAACAACTTCACTATAAGCAAAAACAGGTATCCGACCAATTATCGCGGATTGGTCATTTAACGATCCCGGAAATCAGTCCCATCCTCCGATCGCAAAAAACGATCTTTTATCGCAACAAATTGGAGTACACTTTTTCGAAAAAACGTTGGTTTAGCGAACAGGAATTAGTCAATGACCCTGGCCCTGAGTTGAGGGACAACAGGGCTTTGGGATTTCACATTCCAGGCATGTACGATCGCATCCTGAATATCGACAATTGCTACCTACAGCCCGAACCTTCCAATAAAATACGGCTGGCTGTAGCTAAATTTGCCCGCGAAAATGACTATGGCTTCTACGATCAGAAAGAGAAAAAGGGCTACCTGCGAAATTTGATTATCCGGACCACATCGCTTAGTGAGGTAATGGTAATTGTGGCCTTTCAAAAATCTGACGAAGACAAACAAGAGGCTTTGCTTTCGTACCTGAAAAATGAGTTTCCCGAAATCACCTCGCTGATGTACATCATCAATGGGAAAGTAAACGATTCGCTGGCCGACCAGGAGGTACATTTTTATGCAGGCCGTGACCATATTTTTGAGGAAATGGAAGGGCTTCGGTTTAAGATTGGGGCGAAATCGTTTTATCAAACCAATTCTGAACAAGCTTACGAATTGTATAAAGTAGCTCGTGAATTTGCCCAACTTACCGGAAAGGAAACGGTGTACGATCTATACACAGGCACAGGCACCATTGCCAATTTCATTGCCTCAAAGGCCAAGAAGGTAGTGGGCATTGAATATGTGCCCGAAGCCATCGAGGATGCCAAAGTGAACTCAGCACTTAATAGAATTGAAAATACCAGTTTTTTTGCAGGCGACATGAAAGATATTTTGACGGCTGGGTTTATCGAAGAAAATGGCCGACCCGAAGTGATTATCCTTGACCCGCCGCGGGCAGGGATACATACTAATGTAATCGATGCTATGCTTGCTGCCAAGCCTGACAGAATAGTGTACGTTAGCTGCAACCCGGCCACCCAGGCCCGCGACTTGTCGTTGATGAAGGAACTGTATTCGATTACGAAGATTCAACCGGTCGATATGTTTCCACACACCCATCATGTAGAGAATGTGGTACTACTGGAGAGAAATGCTGAATATTAAATTTTGAATAGGATGAACAACATCTTTATCTTGACTTGGCACACTACCAAAATGTAAATATACGAAATAAGTTTCGCAAAACCGCCCCTTATCAATCTGAGAATAGGTTGTTTATAAAAAAATTCCTGTTAAACAAAACCTTCCAGCGCGTTTCACCGTATCAAAAAGCCAACTTAGATTGCTTTTATTATGGGAACTTCGTACTTCAACGAAAAAAGAATGGGAATCATTCTTTTAATGACGCTGTATGCCTTGGCGGGCACAGCAAACGGACTGCTTGTCGCAGATTCAATTGTCATTACGGCAGCAACTATCCAACCATCATGCTATGGAACTTCAAACGGTAGCATCGATATTTCCATTTCTGGCGGGACTTCACCATACAGCTATTTATGGTCGACAGGTGATACCAGTGAAGATTTATCCAATCTTCCAGCCGGACAGTACACAGTTACAGTGATGGACAGTGGCGGCGGAAATGCCGGGAGTTTCGATTGGTCGTACATCAATACAGGTACCAACCACACAATTATGGTCCCTGCAGGAACGGTTACAGTTGATGGGCTACCCATCTCGGTAGGAGACTATGTAGGTGTATTTTATAATACACCCAATGGTTTACATTGTGGTGGCTATAAACAGTGGACCGGTGCAGCAACAGCCATTCCTGCCTGGGGGACTGAATCGGGCAACAACAATGGATTTGCCAATGGCGAAGCTTTCACCTGGAAGGTGTGGAGGTTGACCGAAGGAATTGCCATTAACATGAGCGCATCATATCAGCAAAGTACCTTCACTGATACGGTTTTTACACCCAACGGTATGTGCATAATGAATACGCTAAGTGGTACCAGCCCGACGGGAAACGGATTACTTAGCTCGGTTTTAGAAGTGATTTTAAGTTCACCTTCACAAATTAATATTTCAGCTACATTGTCGGATTATAACGGATATTCCATATCGGCAAATGGCGCAAGCGATGGAAGTATCGACCTGAGTATTTCGGGGGGCGACAGCCCTTATACATTCAATTGGTCGGGAGGGGAAAGCACCGAGGACCTTAGCGGTTTAAGTGCTGGATCTTATAATGTATCGGTGACCGATGCAAATTCATGTTCTGCAAATTCAGGTTATGTGTTAGACGAACCGGGAATAATTGTTCCTCCCGCTTTATTAAGCTCGGTATTATCAAACATAAGTTGTAATGGTACTTGCGATGGAAGCATCGACCTGTCACTAACTGGTGGATCACCTCCCTTTTCTTTTGATTGGTCGAATGGCTCGAATTCGGAAGATATTTCCGGTTTATGTGCCGGAACCTATCAAGTTACTGTGTCATTTAATACAGGACCGGCAGGATTAAACCCGTTTAGTTGGTCTTATACCAATACAGGGAGCAATCACATCATTTTGCTCCAGGCCGGAAGTATCAGTATTAATAGCATGTCGATCCAGCCAGGTGATTATGTAGGGGTTTTCTATGATTCGCTGGGTACGTTGGCTTGTGGAGGATATAAACTATGGACAGGTAATACCACGGCCATTACTGCTTGGGGAAAACAACCGGGACAAAATGATGGTTTTGCGATTGGCGAAACGTTCACCTGGAAAGTGTACAAATCAAGCGAGCAAATTGTTGTTGATATGGTGCCTGTTTTTTTAGGTGGCTTTGCCCAGACAGGAAATTATGCAACCAATGGCTTATCGGGGATCGAAACCCTTACAGGCAGTTATGTAACCCTTTCCCAAACCACTATTTTGATGGAAAGCTTCACACTTACAGAGCCCAACCCAATGCAACTCACCTTGACCGGATTAAATTCCTGCGCTTTGAGCGGGATACTGGGATCTGTCAATCTGGAAGTATCAGGCGGAACGCCAACCTATAGCTATTTATGGTCGAATGGTGCTACTACGGAGGATATAGACAGCCTTATGGCAGGAAATTATTCAGTCACAGTCACCGATATTAATAGTTGTATAACTACCGGTAGCGTTGTTGTAGAACAAACTTCCCCAATCCTGATAAGTTATCTATTGTCGGATTATTCGGGTTATCAAGTGAGTGCCAATGGCGCATCAGATGGTTGGATTGATGTAAGTGCATCGGGCGGATCGGGAAGCTATACGTACTCCTGGGGAGGCGGCGAATCCACTGAGGACTTATCGAACCTTGCGGCTGGGCTTTATCTACTTACCATAAACGACACCAACAATTGCCCGGCCACAGCAACAATCACATTAATAGAACCACCATCACCACCATCCTCTTTATCGGCAATCCAAACCCAGTCAGATATTTCATGTTATGGCGTTTGCGATGGACAAATCGATATTACTGTTACGAATGGAACGCCACCTTATTCCTTCCTTTGGTCGGATAACTCGACCCTGGAAGACCGCAATGGATTGTGTGCCGGAACATACTCGGTTACCATCAGCGATTCAGGTACCAGTGGCAATGTACCGGCTGCGTTCAACTGGAACTACAACAACACAGGGATAAACCATTCGATATTGATCCCACAAACCGCACCCTTGATCAATGGAAGCACTCTGCAATCGGGCGATTATATCGGGGTATTCTTTACCAATGGCAGTACTCAAACCTGTGCGGGGTATCAGCAATGGACTGGTGCGACAACGGTAATTACTGCCTGGGGGACCCAATCGGGAGGCTTGAAAAACGGTTTTGATATAGGTGAAGGTTTTCAATGGAAAGTATGGCGCAACAGCGATCAGTTGACGGTTGATATGATGCCCACCTATCAATCTGGTTTTGCCAATGCAGGTACTTATTCCAATAATGGATTGAGTGGGTTGGCCTCGTTGAACGGATATATGACCTTGGGAAATCAACAAAATCAGCAAATAATATTATCCACCATAATTACCCAACCAGCCGAAATGCTAGTCCAGGCTTCTGTTGCCAATGTATTGTGCAATGGGGCATCGACAGGAAGCATCGACATTAGTATTAGCAATGGGGTTCAACCATTTTACTACGCATGGTCCAACAATACTTATTTCCAGGATCTTTCAAATCTCAATGCAGGGTCTTATTCCGTTTTCGTTAGCGATGCTAACGGATGTTCAGCAAGTGGCCAATATGAAGTCACGGAAAATACAATGCTCGAAATCACTTCAGTTCTTCCCAGCAATAACGGTTATCAGATAAGTACCTGGGGCGCAGCTGATGGATCAATCGACATAAGCGTGAGCGGTGGTTCAACCCCTTATTCCTATAGCTGGAGTTCGGGCGAAAGCAGCCAGGATTTATCCAATTTAACGGCAGGAACTTATCAATTAACCGTAGTGGATAATGCAGGTTGCTCTGCTTTGGCTTCTTTTATTTTGACACAACCTGCTATCCAAAGCAATCCTTTGACCTTAACAAGCAATATTATAGATGCCTCTTGCCTTTCTTTATGTGGTGGAAGTATTTCTTTGTCGGTTAGCGGTGGTACTTCTCCTTATGAATATTTTTGGTCGAATGGTAGCACAGGTGCTCTCTTATCGAACCTATGTGCAGGTACTTACGCTGTTACGATTACCGATTCGGGCAACACCTATAAGAATTTCACTGGTTTTACCTGGAGTTATTATAACACAGGAGTAAACCATAGTATTTTAATCCCGGCAGGATCCGTTTTTGTTGATGGTGTAGCCATTGCCAGTGGCGATTATGTGGGGGTATTTTACAATAGTGGAGGAGGCTTGATGTGTGGCGGGTATAAACAATGGGACGGAAATACAACAGCCCTTACAGCCTGGGGCGCACAATCGGGCAGCAACGATGGTTTTGCCTTGGGAGAAGAATTTCAATGGAGAGTTTGGCGGCAATCGGATAGTATTGAAATAGCCATGACCCCAATTTATAATACAACATTTGCCAATGAAGAATACTATACACCCAATGGCATGAGCGGCATCCTGAACCTATCGGGTTCGGCATTATCGAGCCTGGGCGGAGAAATCTTATTCGATAGCTTAACCGTCAATGGACCTGACAGCCTCGTCGTGAATGGGACAGCAAGCAACATAAGCTGCTCAGGATTGTCGAACGGGGCGATTGATATTACCGTAATTGGGGGATCAAGCCCATATACATACAACTGGACGAATTCGGCTACTACCGAAGATTTAACATCGCTAGCAGCAGGGCCTTATGCAGTTACTGTAACCGATGCAAATGGATGTTCGGCATCAGCCGGTTTTATTCTCAGTCAAACCAGCCCCATATCAGTAAATCTTTCGGGGGCTGATGTTACTTGTTTCGGTGGAAACGACGGATCCCTTTCAACATACATTTCAGGAGGGACACATCCTCTCACTTTTATTTGGTCGAATGGCTCAACTACTTCGACCAACACCAACCTCATTGCAGGCTTGTATTGTGTCACGGTTTCCGATTCTAATTCATGTGAAGCATCGGCTTGTTCAACGGTTATTCAACCTAATGAAATCATCTTGAATTTGACAACCACGGACCCGCTTTGTTATGGCGATGAAAATGGATCGATCCTATCTTCTGTCAACGGTGCTATTGCCCCCCTTAGCTATGCCTGGTCGAATGGGGCATCTGTAGAAAATCTAAATAATCTATCGGCAGGCACTTACGATCTAAGCCTAACTGATGCCAATTCTTGTTTGCAAACAGGCACTGAAATTATTACTGATCCTGCTCTACTGGACTATAGTGCTGTTGTATCCAACTTTGGTGGCTATTCTTTAAGTGTTTATGGTGCATCGGATGGGAGTATCGACCTATCTGTTGCCGGTGGGGTTCAGCCTTACACCTTCCTTTGGAGCAATGGAAGTACCCTGGAAGATTTAAGCAACCTAAGCGCAGGAACTTATCAGCTTACCCTTACCGATAATAACGCCTGCTTTGTGATTGCTTCCTTCACCCTAGACGAACCAGACCCATCGAACCCATTGACAGCAAGCTACACCACGGGTGCTATATCCTGCTTTGGGATTTGCGATGGAAGTATCGAACTTTCTGTATCGGGAGGACTTTCACCCTATACCTATCAATGGTCTAACGGAGCAAGCGAATCAATGCTCGATCAGCTTTGTGGAGGCAATTATGCGGTTACCATATTTGATTCAAATGTAACAGCCCCCGAACCCGAAGTATTTAGTTGGAGTTTCAGCAATACTGGGGTAAACCATAGTATTTTAATTCCTAATAATTCTATTACGATTGATGGACAGGCCATACAAACGGGCGATGTAGTCGGAGTGTTTTATACGGATAACAATTCATTGTCATGTGGTGGATATGTAGTCTGGCCCGGACAGATGACTGCCCTTACTGCCTGGGGTTCACAACAAGGATTCGAAGATGGTTTTGCTGCGGATGAACCTTTCACTTGGAAGGTATGGCGAGCTTCTGATAGTATTGTTGTTGATATGACAGCCATTTATGATCCCAATGTTCCCTTTGCCAACCTCGGGCTTTTTGTGAGCAATGGCATGAGTGGGATATCCAGTTTGACCGGGACAATGCCCGTGGGAAATCAAAGCGATTCCATCGTATTTGCCTTCGAACTTACAGAACCAGCTGAAATATTATTGAGTGGAAATTTGGCGGCGCCAAGCTGCTATGGGGCACCGAATGGACAAATAGAAGCTCTTGTTTCAAACGGCAACTCTCCATACTTGTATAATTGGGATAACGGAGCAAGCTCAAATCTACTATCGGGATTAGCGGCAGGTACCTACAACCTTACGCTTACCGACCAGGATGGTTGCCAGGCTTCCACCTCATTCAGCCTTACTCAGCCTGATGAAATCGTACTAACATCACAAACAGGAAATGTTCTGTGCAATGGAGGCAACAACGGCTGGATCGATGTTGCCACAACAGGTGGCACAACAACCTATACTTTCGCATGGTCGAATGGCGAAACAGGTGAAGATATTGATAACCTGCAAGCTGGTTCGTACACCCTAACAGTAACTGATCAAAATAATTGCACAGCTTCAATTCAAATAGAGATTACCGAACCGACTGCACTTCAAATTGGTTTTAATTCCTATATGCCATATTGTTATGGCGAGAGTAATGGCTCTGTTGAGGTAAGCCCGATGGGAGGAATAGAACCTATTTCTATTCAATGGGACAATGGTGAAACAGGATTGGAAAACTCTGTATTACCTTCAGGCACCTATTGCGTTACTCTAACCGATTTGAATGGTTGTCAGATAGATGATTGTGTCGAAATCGTTGATCCAGTACAAACAGTTGTTAATCTTTCAGCAACAAACGCTAGTTGCAATGGAGCTGCCGATGGTACTATTACAACGACTGTAACCAGTGGTTCGGTTTATATCTATAGTTGGTCGAACGGAGCAGAAACTGCAAATCTTTCCAATCTATCGGTAGGTGTATATTTTCTGACTGCTTACGATCCACAAGATTGTATGTTCATTGATAGTATAGAAGTTACCGAACCCGATGCACTTTCAGTTTTTTTCAACCAAAATAATGTAAGTGCTTATGGCTTGAATGATGGGGCAATCGACCTGACGGTTTCAGGAGGGGTTTCTCCTTATGCTTTTTCCTGGTCGAACAATGGATCGGGCGAAGACCAAACAAGCCTGGCAGCAGGGATTTATACTGTGAGCATCAGCGATGCCAACGGATGTGAAATAATCGAAACCATAGAAATAAGCCAGCCACTTGGTGCTAGCATTAGCCTGGTTGAGTTAAACTGCTTTGGCAATTGTAATGCAGAAATAAACCTAATAAGCGGTGGAGGTATTTCACCCTATTTCTATAGCTGGGACAATGGAGCCAGCACAGAATCTTTAAGCGGGTTGTGTGCGGGAACTTACGAGCTAACGATTTACGATTCGAATGTGGCCAACCCGGAAGCTTTCGATTGGACTTTCACCAATACCGGAACGAACCATGCCATTGCGATTCCCTATGGAGCAGTTGTGGTAGACGGTCAGCCACTTTCAAACGGCGATATTTTAGGTGTTTTCTACCATCAGGGAACCGAACTTGCCTGTGGCGGGTATCAGGTTTATACCGGGGCAACTACAGGGTTGACAGCCTGGGGTGCACAAAGCGGACAGGATGATGGCTTTGAACTTGGAGAGACATTTATTTGGAAAGTCTGGCGTATAGCCGACAGCAGTATAGTCGATTTGACCGCTGCATATTCAATCATGTTGCCACAGCAAGGCAACTATGTGAACAATGGAATGAGCGGAATTGAAAGCCTTATTGGTACATCATCTACTATAGGATATGGCGATTCAGTAGTGTATTCCTTTACCATAACACAGCCCGATGTTTTGTCTCTTGCTGGCGTTGAATTGAATGTAAGTTGCAATGGCCTTGCAAATGGTGCGGTAGACCTAAGTATTTCCGGTGGCACATTGCCCTTCGACATAGCATGGTCGAACAATGAAATTACCGAAGACATAGACAACCTAGCAGCGGGTACGTATTCGGTTACAGTTATAGATGCCAATGGATGTTCAACCGATGCCAGTTTCACAATAACGCAACCCGATTTGTTAGCTCTTGCAGGAGTTGAATTGAATGTAAGTTGCAATGGCCTGGCAAATGGTGCTGTTGACCTGAGTATTTCAGGTGGAACATTGCCTTTCGACATTGCATGGTCGAACAATGAAATTACCGAAGACATCGACAACCTAGCAGCGGGTACGTATTCGGTTACAGTTGAAGATGCCAATGGATGTTCAACCGATGCCAGTTTCACAATAACGCAACCCGATTT
>JAIOYV010000080.1 GCA_021740905.1 Bacteroidales bacterium | reverse complement strand
GATGGTAAGGGTAAAACCACTTTCTACAATAACATTTGAATTTATACCTTGCGGAAAACCCCATGTTGTGTTCGAATCTATTATGATGTCAGCTTCTGTTATCCCACAATGGATAGGTGTGCGCCAGGCTCCCCTACCAAAAGTTCCTATTACTAAATCTCCGGTTGATTTAACAATGTCGATATCGTTGATAAGAACTTCAGGTAAATCGCTTGTTCCATTGTAATAGAATTTTTGCCATTGATTGGATTGTTCCTCTTTATACCATAATCCGAAATCTGATCCAAGGAAGCATCCATTTAACTTTGGATCATATACTATACAATTAATTGGAATATTGGGAAGGTTGTAGGATATGTTTGTCCATGTACTTCCACTATTGATTGAGTAAAAAACTTTATTTCCAGGACAAAATCTGGACAGTACAACCCACAATTTATTTTCATCGGTTGGATGGCATTCTATGTCTACAATAGGATAATCATGTAAATTATACGTATTAGGTGGTTCTAATGCTGAATTCAATGCAGGCCATAAGTCATTTGCAGAACCACCATTATTTGTTAATTTGTAGAAACCACTCATAGTTGTTTGCCCTAATGTTAAATTATATCTTGAAAAGTAAAATTTATCCGTTGAAGGCGGATTTGAGGAAACAGGGCTCATTGCCATTGCAATTACTAAACCTCCAGGTGCTGATTGCCAATCTGAACTATAATGATTCCATGTACTACAATTATTGTTAGATAATTCGTCATGCCATGCTCCAGCAAAAAATTTGGTAGGTTCAGTTGGGTGTTGCATAATTGGGGAATCATATTTTGGAACAGTCAATCCGGCTGGAGTAAATGAGATTCCTCCGTTATTTGATTTTTTAACGGTTCTAATATCATATCCCTCTACCCCTATCATAAAATCTTCAGCACTGTAATCAATAACCGTAGCACCTCCATCACCTCCAACTGGAAGGGATTTCCAGCTTCCATCGGCTTTCCTTAATTGAGTTCCACAATCGGGACCGCCACCTATCATAATTTCCGGGTTTGTTTCCGCCTCCGAAAATGAGTAATATTGATTTATTGACAAGTCTCCATTTATTGAACCCCATCCATTATCTGCTGTACTTGTATTTTTAACTACACCTCCATCGGTTGCAATAAATGCAGGAAATCCGTTCGTGGTATTTGAAAAAGCCACATCACGACAATCCATGTGATAGGTATGGACCTGACTTTCCCAACCTGATCCAATAAATCTATTTAACCATAACCCTCCAGCATAAACAACGCCATTTGGTGATATTTTCATTTGCATGATATGACCTGCGACATCTGGCACATTAGAATGATCGGTGGCCCAAGCCGGAATTGAATAATCAAAATGCTTTAATTTATTTGAAATTGTATTTCCATTTTGATTGTATTCATGTATAAGTGCATAAACTGTATTTGAATAGCAATCGATTTTAATAAGGGCATTATTATTATTGCTGTCGTACAGGCTATTATCCAGATCCCAATCAACACCCCCATTTGTGGAGAAATAAAAAGCATTTCTACCTGAGGCATACATTAGATTCTGATTGTTTTTATTTATTTCTATATAGAACAAATCCTGACCCGGGTTTGTTTGTAAGTGATTGGTAAGGTCGGAAACAATAGTCCAGTTATTACCACCATCGGTTGATTTGTAAAGAAATTTTTTGCCTACCACAAACATATTATTGTTAATCGTGTTAATTGCCATATCTGTTATATACTTTACATCCTCTGGTTCGAACCCAAGTACCTCTACCCAACTTGCACCTGCATCTGTACTCTTATAGATTCCAATACTATAGCCATCCACATCTTCGATAATACCACTCATATCAACCCCCGTTAAGGCAAAAACAATATCCGGGTTTCCAGGATGAACTACTATTCTTTGCACACCAAAACAGAAATATCCATCGCTTACACAGGTCCACTTAACATCAATCGGATTTGCATCTGCGTTTATGGTTTTAAATACACCTCCTGTGGCAGATCCTACATATACAATATTGGGGTCGTATGGGTCAACAGCTATGCTCCTGGCTTGTCCAATATTTCTGACTAAATTGGCACTTTCAAAAGGCCCTAAATGTTCCCATACCAAATCCAAAGGATTGTTTCCAATACTTTCCAAATTCCTGTTATCCAAATAGCTATTAATGCTATCGAAATAATCAGGGATATTCCCATTGGTTTCAATCCGGTAGTTATAAAAGGCACACATCCGCATATATCTTTTTTGTTGGGATGAATCGGAGTTATTATAGATTTCCATGCTGTCGGCCTCAATTAGTCCAATCTTCTCAAAATAGCTTAATGTATCATTTGTAAGTACATCTAATATAGTTGCCCTTTGTGCTGTTAATAAACCTGCCGCACAAAACAGTAAATATAAAGTAAACAGTATCTTTTTCATAATTTTTAATTTTATTCATTTTGAAATAATGTTTTTAAAGAATACGATTTTTCTCCAACAAAAATCTTGAGTATATACATACCGTTGTCTAACTGTATGTTTTCCAGTGGAACAGGGTTTTGTTTAAAAGTATTGCAGTAAACAATCTTGCCTGTTATGTCATAGATTTCAAGTTTAATAATATCTTGTCCTGAATAATCTGGAATATCAAGTACCGATTGTTTATTGACCGGTACGGGATAAATATTGATACCATTACCAACCCGACTAAATTCATTAACCCCTATTCCACAAAGATGCCAAACGGAAATACTAATATGATCAATTAACAAACCATCTTTTTGGGAATCAATACTGTCGCTTATAAATACAATTCGGAAACGACAGGAATCAATAGTATAAGCATTGGAATCATTCCAACTGTAATTAACTGAAGCACTTGTCCAAGGTATCATATCATTTGACCACAAATGAGAACTGCCTGAAAATCCAGCCATGCCATTGTATAAAATGCTATTTAAAGAATACAAATTTCCAGCAATGATATTATCTGGAACCGTGTCAAATAGGATATTGTTCCAATTAGCACCTCCATCGTAAGAGATCTCGACGTACCACCCATCTTGTAATGTGTCTGTTTCCATTCGATATGTAAACGATAAGGATAGGTAGCTCCAGCAAAATTCCTCTGCCCATTCTGGTTTCTTCAAGGCAATTTCAAATGAGGAGTAGTTGTTTATTGGATAAGGATTTATTGTATCGGTAACAAGCGCATTGGGTGGTGTGTAAGCAGAATCGAACAATGCTTTTTGTGGTTGCCCAATTTGCCAGATATTGCTTGGCAACGTACTGTCGATTGTTAAAATACAGTAGGGATTGTAAACCAGGCTATCGCCATCGAAATTCTCCACATACTCAATTAATTGAATACCTTCCTTAGTATTCTTAAACTCATTATGTTTATCAACCGTTTTGCTTACTTGTGCATGCAGTATTGCCGATACAAAAAACAGCCCCAATACAATTGTAAATTTCGCTTTTACTTTCATAATCAATGTTTTTTTAGTATTAATATTTTTTCTTTCTGGGGTCTTTAAACTCCCAATTTCTACATTAGGTCTTTCGTTTCATAATTCGTAATTTTACGTGGTTTTTTACTGGCCGGGGCGGGCAGTTGTAAATGCTCGTTACACTTTACATGGCTGCCTGCTCCTGGCTTTTTACCGATTCTCTGCTCCTGGGTAATAAATTTCTACTTTACATCGATGGCCTCCTTTTCAATAAAAAAAGTTAATACTCCGGGGATGCCAGTGAACATCGTAAACATAACACGCAAGTTGTCCTTGCTTTTAGAAGTGGAAGTTATTAGTTTGGATTTTGCTTTATAAGCAAACCACGAAAACATTTTCCAGTTCCATCATGCAGCAAAACTATTTGTATGCGGCACTACTATGTATGTTTTCCCGGATTGCTCCGGGTGATGTCTTTCGACACCCCCCACTAAGAAACAAAGGTGTACATAATATTTCAATATACAAGCTCCCCCCCCCCCCCATTCATAATCGTTCTAAATAACGCGCCATCCTTTTCTCAATTCTATCTCATATGTTTTAGCATACATAAATGGTCCTGATCCAGACTGCTTTTTAAATGATAGTTTAAGACAATAATCCCTTTCTGCTTTATCCTTATTTTGGTATATTTGTGAATTCAAAACAAATACAATATGACACATATAAAAGAAAAAGATAAAGCCCCGGATATTAAGTCAGTAGATCAAAATGGTAACGAATTTTCGCTTTCCGATTACAAAGGCAAGAAGGTGATCCTCTATTTTTACCCCAAAGACAACACCCCCGGCTGCACTGCCCAGGCCTGTAACCTGCGCGACAATTACGAACTCCTAAAAGAAAAAGGCTTCGAGGTTTTTGGCATAAGTCCCGACACCGAAAAATCGCACCACCGGTTTATCGAAAGACATGATTTACCTTTTTCACTCATCATGGATGAAGACAAAAAAATTATGGAAGACTATGGGGTGTGGGGCGAAAAGAAAATGTATGGAAAATCGTTTATGGGTGTAAACCGCACTACTTTTATTATTGATGAAAAAGGAAAAATCGAAAAGGTTTTCAAGAAGGTAAATACAAAAGCCCATGTCGAACAGATTTTGGCAGAATACGAATAATTGAAATTGGAAATTAGAAATTTGGCAAGCCTAAAATCAGGTACTCCGAACTTTGAACACAGATTTATTCAACATTTAAAACTTAACATTTAAAACTATATCTCCATGGCTAAAGAAACAAAAGACGTCGATATCCGGGCAGAAAAGATGAAAGCCCTTGAGCTTACTCTCGATAAGATAGAAAAGAATTATGGCAAAGGCACCATCATGAAAATGGGCGACAGGGCGGTTGTTGATGTGCCGGTTATTTCATCAGGTTCGGTTGGTTTGGACTTTGCCCTGGGGATTGGCGGCTACCCACGCGGAAGGATAGTCGAAATATACGGGCCCGAATCGAGCGGTAAAACAACCCTGGCCATCCATGCCATTGCCGAAGCTCAAAAGGCAGGAGGTGTTGCGGCCTTCATCGATGCCGAACATGCTTTCGATAGGTTTTATGCCGAAAACCTGGGCGTCGATACCGAAAACCTGTTTATCTCGCAGCCCGATAATGGCGAGCAAGCTTTGGAAATTGCCGACCATCTGATCCGTTCCGGGGCTATCGACATTGTGGTTATCGACTCCGTGGCAGCTCTCACTCCCAGGGCTGAGATTGAAGGCGAAATGGGCGATTCGAAAATGGGCTTGCAGGCCAGGTTGATGTCTCAGGCTTTGCGCAAGCTCACGGCCAACATAAACAAAACTGGCACTACTTGTATTTTCATCAACCAGTTGCGCGAAAAAATTGGGGTCATGTTTGGCAACCCCGAAACGACCACAGGGGGCAATGCCCTTAAATTCTATGCTTCGGTGCGGGTTGATATCCGGAAAATGGCCCAGATAAAAGATACAGAAGAAATCAAAGGGAACCGCACGAAAGTGAAAGTTGTGAAGAATAAGCTGGCTCCACCCTTCCGCAAGGCCGAGTTTGATATTATTTATGGCGAAGGAATCTCCAAAATTGGCGAGATCATCGACCTGGGTGTCGATTTCAACATAATCAAGAAAAGCGGCTCCTGGTTCAGTTATGGAGAGACTAAACTCGGACAGGGGCGCGATGCCGTAAAAGCACTTCTCCTCGACAACCCCGAATTGATGGACGAACTGGAGGTCAAGGTACGGGCAGCATTGGTTGCTAATAAATAGTTTTTGCAAGAAAACTTAAATAGCAAACATTTTCGCGCCAACTATTTTTGATAAAATTTCCTTTGCGATCACTTGCTATGCATCTTTGAGATGCTAAGCAAATTGCAATGAGGGGTGACACACTTGAAACTGAAAAGAAAAATATGTACCGAAGCTTTTTTTTAATATTGATAGTATCCTTTGCTGTTTTTGGATGCAACCCAGGCTCTGGTGGGAAATCAGAAAATGGCAATCAGGATACTGTTAGCGATTCTACATCCATCGAATTTATCAGCCGGCAAATAAACGAAGGCGACAAAAGCCCGGAACTTTTTGCCAAACGGGCCGAAATGTATATCCTGCAAAACATGCCCGAAATGGCCATAAAGGACATGGAAATTGCGCTAGCCATAGATTCACTTAACACCGCCTATTATCTTACTTTGGCCGAATATCAGATGAGGGTGGGGAGGTCAGGGAAGGCAAAGGGAAACCTGGAAAAATGTGTCGAAATCGATCCTGAGAACCAGGATGCAACCATCAAACTGGCCGAGATATATCTTTATGTTCAGCAATACAAAGAGTCGATGGAATGGGTGCTGAAAGCCCAAAAGCTAAATGCGAACAACGCCCATGTGTATTTTGTGAAATCGCTCATCTATAAAGAAACCGGCGATACGATGCGGGCTATTGACAATTTATTCACAGTAATTGAAAAAGACCCTGAATCGTATGAGGGATATATGTTGCTGGGATCGCTTCACGCCGCAAAAAAGGACAGCCTGGCCTTGCCATTTTTCAGGAATGCCCTGAACCTAAAGCCTAACAACGTGGATGCCTATTACAACATGGCCATGTTTTATCAAAACAACAACCAGCCCGACAAAGCCCTTAAAACCTATAATGATTTGCTCGAAAAAGCCGACCCTAAATATCTTTTTGCCTTTTATAACATGGGCTACATTTACATGCAACAGAAGAAAGACTACGACAAGGCCATCGAATATTTCACCAAAAGCATTGAGCTAAAAAGCAATTATTTCCAGGCCTATCACAATCGGGGCTTTGCCTACGAGCAAAAAGGGGAATATGCACTGGCAAGACAGGATTATCAAAAAGCATTGGATATCCTGCCAAACTACGAGTTGAGTATTGCAGGGTTGAATAGGTTGGATGTGAAAATTGCAAAGGGGAAATAGTGAATTTAGGATTTTGGATCAAATGACTCATCCAAAAATTTCTTGATTGAGTTACAATGTTATTGATTCACTATACCCATCTTTTCAAACGGAATATCCTCAAACCCCGGGATTTCAGAAAATGCTTTGGCCGTTTTTGTCAACTTGAAGTTCATGTTTTTCTCATCGACAAAACCTGGGTTTTCGTCGGTAATCCAGTTATCATCCAAAAAAGGCATCCAATCTTTGTTGCCCTCATAAGGCTGTTTCACTTTGTAAAATATATTTTTGGATACTGGGTTGCGCTTAGGCAAGGAAGAATTATCGTCCCAATATTTTGCAAGATTGGGGTATTTTTCACTATAAGGGGGCTGGTTATAATTGACCATCTTCAATCGTTGGTCGTATATTCCACCCGAATCAAGGGTGGATGATGCCCAGTTCTGATTCCGGTTATCCACATGGATTGCCAGTTCAGAGTCGATGAAAATGTTGTTGGTGTAGGAGTTGTCCATCCCGCCACCGATCAGCACAGGTTTGCTTCCCGCTTTGTAAAACACATTGCCAAACACCTCCATCCCGCAGGCCCCATCATCGTGATATACTGCGGCAGTTAAATGCTTGCTGTCAAGATGATGGAAAAAGTTGTAAGATACCTTGTGCCCTCGTTCGGAAGGATCGCGACCATAATAAAGTGCCCCCTGATCGTGCACTACCTGGCACACATGGTGAATGTTGTTGAATTCTATCAGGTGGTTGTTTCCGTGCAAAAGGATGGCCATGCTTGGTGCGTTGTACAGTTCGCAGTGCGAAATCCTGTTGCCAACCCCACTTATATCGATGGCTGCCCGGTACGATTTTTCAATCCGATTGAAATCGTGAATCCTGCAATTCTCCACATAGTTATTTCCGGGTTCCAATGTCAATCGGTCGCCACCGCTAAGATGAATGCCGCCGGCCCCGGTGTTGAAAATGGTACAATTTAAGACCCCGTTATTGTGGCCGGCTTCTCGGTTAAAAACCGTGTTGCTATATTGGTGCTGTGCGTAACTCCCAATAATTTCTGAGGCAGGTTCTCCAGGTCCTTCGTGCATCAAATCGGCAAAAGGGGCGATTCCTTTGCCCATGCAAACGGCCACAATCCCCAGGTTTTGAAAAGTGCAGTTGCTCACAAGGTTGTTGTTGCCACGTTCCATATAAACGCCCATGCCCCTCGAACAATCAAACGAAAGCCCATTGAAATGAATATTCGAAGCCCCTTTAATACTCACCAGTGGTCTTTCCTGCATGGAGATTTCCAAGGTCAGTAAAGCATCGGAAGAGAAAAAATAAAGTTTGCCATCTTCTCTATCGATATAATATTCGCCAGGCCGGTCGACCTCCTCCAGGATATTGTAGGCAAACCAGCGATTAAAATTCTGACCTGTACCAAATCCGTATAGTGTAGGCTGTTTGGTTGTAAGTGTTTTGTTGATGGTGTCGATCTGTGCCAGCTCTACCGCGTCTTCGGCCCATCCATGTTGGAAATAGCCCGAAATCCAGATGTCATGGTGCGATTTCCAGGTAAGTGGGCGGTCCGAATCGAAGGTAAACACCCCGCCCCGCTTCGTAAAGTCGCCATCGCGGGGGATCGAACCGCTATCGATTATTTTACCCATGGTAACGGTCGAATCGTTAGGCCAGCGCGCCAGAGTACAAGGTTCGCCATTGATAAACAACTCGGCCCAGGCTGGGCCATAAGGCCGGGCAAAACCCACCGGATGCAAGTTTCCAAAATCAGTTATCCCCAAGGCTTTTAGATCAATCTCTAAAATTTCATTTCGGACAGTGGAATTGAATCTCGAAAGGATATTTTGATCGGTTACATTTTGAGCAGTTTCTACCGGAATATTTATTCCACCGTGAATAATTACTTTTTCATCCTGATAAGAAGAATAAACAACAGGGCAGCCATCGGTGCCGGAGTCTTCTTCTATTAACTCAAAGGCATCGTTTCGAAAGTAAGTCCCTTCGCGTAAGTTAACCTGAAATCTTTTGTCAGCGCTTCCCTCAGTTTTAAGTTCTCTGATTTCATCCCTGGCCCGCTCCAGCGTGGCAAAGGGTTGCTCGATTGTTCCCTTGCCTTCCATATCGCTGCCATTTGGTGCTACAAAGAGATTTATCTTTTTATCCTGGCAAGAAGAAAGCAGAATAATTGCAAGCAATAATGTTGAAATCGTAAAAAAAGTAAATGGTGTTTTTCTCATACTAATAATCTTTCAAAGCGACATCTTTTCGAACAGAGCCTTTATCTTGTTATTCAATCGCAAAAGTATAAAAATAGCGGATTGAATTTCTTTGGAGTTTCGCAATCCAGCAATCGCCACATCAATTAAATTCTTACTTTTGGAGAGAAAAAACAATTGAAAGTGCATAGGCCTGAAATCTTTCACAAGGAATTGAAAAAAGTGGAACTGAAAGAGTTCTTGTTACAATCTGGATTTGCGCTTGTGACAAGAACTTTTAGACAGGATAGAGAAGAAATATACTGAATTCTTTATGCACACTTGCTGGTAGAAATTAAAAACAGCATATGAACAAACTATTAAGCATTTTGGCAATTATTCTTTTTATCTCATGCTCGACTAAAGAGGACAACAAGTCTGAGACGATAAAAAAGGATCATTCACTTTCCGTTATTGAGGGGATTCAGAATAGAAAGATTGAAAAATCAAGTATTTCCAATGAGATATTAAATTATTCTCCAGATTTAATTGGATTTCAAAAATTGATTAATAGTTTGGATAGAAAATCATTAAATTCAATATCAATTTCAAAAGATTTCATTAAAACAAGACTACCTGATTCAGTGAAAATTTCTGATTCACTCTATTACTCTTACCTGAAATTTTTCTACTCAATTGTCAATACCTTTAATGATACCTTATATGAACAATATGCTTACCTGATTCCTGAGCTTGAGCAAAATATGGATAATGATGAAACGAAGGATTTTAATAAAATGATAGATAATAGTGGTATGATTCTTTTAATGAGCGAGGGATATTTCTATATAGATTCAAAACCAGATTATTTTTACAATCTTTTTAATTCAAGACTTTCACCATCTTTGACTGAATACTTGACGATTAGGAGAAAGGAATTAAAAGAAGGATTTTAATAAGATGCTGGAATGTTGATTTCATTTGACCAGCTTGCTGATAGAGTAGTTACTTGGGAGAATTATATAAACAAATATCCAACTGCCTTTAACAAAGGAGAAGCAGAATATTATTATCAAACATACTTGGAGACTTTATTGACTGGAATGGATAATACACGTGTATTTGATTTGGAAGATGTATATGTACGTCCAGATATTCGAGAATTGTATAAACAATATATTGAGAAAAACCCAAACAGAAAATCAACAGAAATAATTGATAATTATTACAAATTCATTGAAAAACATGATTTTAGGTATAACGATAGTATTGATTTGTTCTTAAAGAATTATAATCTATCATCAATGCTTGGAGTGCAACCACATTTAAGATAGAATAGTTAACTACTGCCAGTAGAGTAGATGACCTCGACTAAAATAGCCGGGATGCGCCTCTCACACCACCATAGTGCGGGTCTCGTATACGGCAGTTCTCTAAAAAACAGAAAATAGGATATTACTATCGTTGAATGGCGGGCTGGCTCGCGTCTCATTAGATAATAAAACCTGGACAAGCCTTGCGGTAAAAGGAGTAATTTTCAAAAAAATAGCGCAATTCAGAGACTTTGATTTATGTAACTAATTCGTTACTTTTGTGTCGTGAGAGAAATTGACATTACAGAAAAATGCGTAGAGTTCATAGATGCTCAAGGTCAACGGGTTTCTGACAAGTTCTTTCAATTAATTGAGATTATTGGCGAAGTAAAAATTGTCCACACGAATTTCGTGAAAAAGCTGAAAAATTCAAGATTCTATGAGCTAAGGATAAAAGCAGGAAATGAATACCGTGTATTGATTTTTGCAATCGACCATTTGAATTTTTCTGAATGTTCAAAAGCTGTTTGCTTAAATGGGTTTATTAAAAAGTCGAACAAGGACTATATTAAAGCTATCAAGGAAGCAGAGAAGATTTTAGAAGAATATTTAAAAAACAAGAAATTATGAAAATACTGAAAGCAAATGACTTATTAACTGAACGCTATGGAAAGGAAGGTTCGGAAAGCAGGGAAAAGTTCCGCGAAGAAGCATATTCCTATTATTTCGGAGAGATTATTAAAAATAGACGGAAAGAGTTGAATATGAGTCAGGAAAAATTAGCAGAAGCTGTTGGAAAGAGACGTCCATACATTTCACGAATTGAAAATGGTGAAGACATAAGGATTTCAAATCTTTTGCTAGTTGCAAACGCGTTAGATTTATCAATTCAGTTGACAGCTAAGTAAAAAAGTACGAAAGCACACAATGAGTAGGCAGCCCCAATAGTATAGCCTGATAGGGAGAAGCTTTCACCATTTATCCCCACACCATTCGTAGAGACGCAAGGCTTGCGTCTCATTAGCCAAAAACCTGGATAAAATGTACAGCAGCTGGAGTAATTTTCAAAAAAACCTTCCTTTTTGAGTACAAGATTTTAAAGCATCCTTAGCAAATAATTTGTTCCTATTTTGTCTATTTTTGAAGGATTATGACGACAAAGTTTACATGCACCTTTTTTTTCATCTGGTTGTTGACTATTGCAACAGCTTACAGTCAAATGTTGATACCCCCCAACGGGATTGTTTTTGCTGATGAAGCAGTGTACCGAATCGATATCCAACTGGATGTTGACTCGCTGGATGCCCTTCTGGAAGCGGGCAATGAATACAACAACCATGAATATCCTGCCACTTTTATATATACCTATAGTAGCGATGTAGATACGGTTTCGAATGTGGGCTTGCGCTTGCGTGGCAATACTTCAAGGGTATCAGCTAAAAAATCCTTCAAAATTTCTTTCAATACTTTTGAAAACAAAAGTTTTTATGGGCTTGACAAAATGAATTTCAATGGCGAACACAATGACCCATCGATTTCCCGCTCCAAGATTTGCTGGGATATTTTTCGGGATTTTGAAGTGCCTGGATCACGATGTAACCCGGTTGAACTTTTCATCAATTCGGAGTACAAGGGTTTATATGTGAACGTGGAGCACGTTGACGAAGAGTTTATCGAGCTTCGCTTTGGCAACAAAAACGGGAACTTGTATAAATGCCTTTGGCCTGCAGACCTAAAGTACAAAGGCACTAATCCAAACCTATATAAAGAAATATATTATGGCATCCGGGCCTACGATCTTAAAACCAATACCGCTACTGACGATTACAGCGACCTGGCCAACTTTATCGACATCCTGAACAATACTTCGGTCGGCAACCTGCCCGACGAATTGGAGGAAGTGTTTAATGTGCCCGGCTTTCTTCACTATTATGCCATTGAGGTTTTTGTCGGACACTGGGACGGCTATGCCTACAACAAAAACAATTATTACCTCTACAATGACCCCGAAACGGAGATGTTCCATTTTATCCCTTACGATCCTGACAACACCCTGGGCATCGACTGGATGGGGCGCGACTGGAGCAACCGCAATATTAATGACTGGCCCAACCACGGCGAATCCAGGCCCTTGGTGGAAAAACTCATGGAGGTTCAGGAGTACAAAGACTGGTACAATTTTTTGATGAACAAGCTAATCGCTGAGATAGGCAACGCATCCACTATTTTTCCAAAGATAGAAGCCTATCGCGACATGGTGAAAAGCTATGTGATATTCGACAACTATCACTCGCAAGATTACGGCTACAGCTATGCCGATTTCATCAACTCCTTCGATTTTGAACAGGGCGGACATGTGGATTATGGCATTAAACCCTATCTGACCCAACGGGTCACAACAGCCTTGCAGCAACTTGATTTGAACGACATCAACCCCATTATTTCGAATGTAAGACATAACCGCCCAGGGCCTCAGCATCTGGTTAACATTGTGGCAAAAGTGGAAGACGAACAGGTTTCGACAGTCAAGCTTTTTTATAATGTTGATCAAACTAGTTGGGTCTCAATAATAATGATGGACAACGGGCAAGGAAACGATGGACTGGTCAATGATGAAACGTATGGGGTCAATATAGGACCTTATGGAGCCGGGGCGGAAATCGAATTTTATATCGAAGCCGAAGACAACATCACCCATCTGTCGCGCTATCCACGTACAGGATCAAAAACTATCCTTATCGAAGGGATGTCGCCAACAACTTTGGTTATCAACGAGTATATGGCGAAAAACACAAATGTCATCAGTGATCAAAATGGCAATTTCGACGATTGGATCGAACTGTTCAACACAGGGAGCAACCCTGTTTCGCTTGGCGATAAATTCTTAAGCGACAACCCCAATCAACCTACCAAATGGCAGCTGCCAAACATCACCCTCGGAGCAGGAGAATATTACCTGATATGGGCCGACAACGAAGAAGCGGAAGGCGAAAACCACAGCAATTTTAAACTTTCTGCCGAAGGGGAAGAAATCGTGTTGGTCGATTCGGATGGATCCACCCTAATCGACCACGTAAAATATTATTGGCAAAACGAAAACTTCAGCGAGGGACGCTACCCTAACGGGACAGGCCCGGTTCAGCATCTTGGCCTGCCCACACCCGGCTATTCAAATGCACTGGTTGGAATTGCACCGGTACTGGCCGGATCAGAAATTACGGTTTACCCAAATCCTTTTTCGGATGAATGTCGGATTGAAATACCAGGCAACTTGAATTCAGCAAAAATCCTTGAAATTTATTCATTGGATGGGAAGCTCGTACTTCAAACATCTTTTTCCGAAACGAGTTTCGCCTGGAATGGCCGGAATACAAAATCCCGGGATTTACCAGCAGGTTTGTATTTCATAAGGATTACTGGCGAACACATCCAAATTCCTTTCACAGGAAAAATAGTGAAGCTCTAAAAATATCCTGAGATTACCCCTCTCACTTCCTAAGCCTCTAGGAGATGCTAAGGAAGTAGTCCAAGTAGATAAGATTTCTAATCCCGGACATTATAATAGGCTGGCCAATGGTTGAATATACAAAATTGCCAATATATTATTCTGTATATATGTGTTCTCAATTAAAAGGCAAAATACCGAAAAATGGAATTGATCTCGGTGTTGTTTCCCTGCCCAATACCAAAGGAGCATTGGGCAGGAATAAAAAGATCTGCATGAGAATCTAATCCTATTTTTACATCTTGCCTAAAACAAAGTATAAATAAACGGAGCTATGGCCGATCCTTCGGTAAGGATAACCAATGCGCCCAAAATCAGCAAAAAGAAGATGATGGGTGCCAACCACCACTTTTTACGGACTTTTAAGAAGCTCCAAAATTCGGACATTATCGCTAACTTTGACATATTATTTTCCTCCTATTGATTATTCGTTTTTAATTCTGATATCAACAACATAATATCGGGTAATTTGAATTCATATATATTCCTTGCCAAAAGCTGATGGCCTTTGACAGTCATGTGACCGTCGTGCTCGAAATAGTAAGGTGCTGTGGGTAATTTTATCAATACCGGCAACAGGTCCAATAATTCAAATCCCTCCGCCCTGAGATTTTCCTTCAGAGTATCGCACATGGCCAGGTGCGATGGGTCTTCCTCTTCCGGATCTAAAATCGACTTATGGAATTTGAATGGGAAATTTACCACAAAAAACGAACTGCCATTGGCTGTCGCCTCTTTTTTGAATTGTTCAAACAGCCTTAGGGTAAGCTCTATTTGTTTATGCTCGATGACCTGAATGTCCAATTCTTTATTTTCAACACTTAAATCGATTGTTTTTTGCCCTCGCATTCGGTCATCGTAAATGGTGGCCGATTTTTTAATAATATTCACCAGATGAGAATGGGTCGATGCCCACTTATAAAATGGAACGTGATTGAGTACGCCCTGAATTTTTCGGATGTTGGAATAGGCTGTGGCATTGTGGATCAATGAGTCGTTCTCGAGATAATATACCCCGTTCCAATTATCGCTGAAATCGTTTACTGATAGGAATCCTACCATCACCATATCCAAATCGTATTGCTTCCCTTCCTTTTCGTAAAGGGCCAATTGATGCGATGTGCCTGACTTCCCAACGCCAAAATTCAATACTTCTACATTTATGCCAGATTGTTTTATATCGGGGTTTTCCTGAAACAAACGTTCCAATACTTTCGAATACGTTTCATCGTTTTGGACCCCTTCACCAAAGGTAAACGAATCGCCGAACATACCTATCCTGATGGTGTTTGCCGGCTTCTTGTAGTCGAACTCCCTGTCCCGCAAACCATGGGAATTGATCTTCACAAACATTTCGTAATCGGGGTGCTGCGAATAGCCCTCGATATTGGGGATGTTTGAAAAGCCCACATATTCGTCCCACTGGCTTACGTTAAAGCTCAACTTTTGGGGATAGAATGCCCGTACCACAATTTCCATAAGTAAAACAGCGAAAACAATTGAAAAAACCAATAAAGCAAGGTTGGCCAATAGCTTTCGCCATTTTTTCTTAGAATTGGTGCTCATAATTTCTTTCTCCTTGTTCAACTTTCTTCTCGATCCAATAGCTGCTTGCGTTTTTGTCCAGTTTCATGTCCAGGAAATCCTTCCCAAACAACCTGGCGATAAGCCCCATTGGGGTAAACACAAGGTAGAACAGGATGCCCAGGATCACACGGGTCATCAACCAACCCATCAACACGGCAAAGGTCATCCACGCTTTCTGCAAGGGTTTTAGGATGATGGGCAATGCCAATCCCCCAATCAGGAAAAACCCTGCAATGATGAACATGTAAACAAAACTGTCACGTTCACGCCAAAGCATCCATGCGCCAAGCAAGCCGAAAAAGACGGCCATGACAAGGCCAAAATTCCGTAAATCCTTTTTTTCGCTTTTGATATTTTTTATTTCTTCCAGTATCATGATCTTAATCTCCTAATCTAATTCAAATTCTTCTTTCCAGTTTGTATCTTTTTCCAGGGGTTTCTGATCTGTCTTTTTGATCAGGTAGTTGCCCACAATCAGATAATCCATGTCGGTACGCATAAAGCACAGATAGGCATCCTGTGGGGTGCAAACAATAGGTTCTCCACGAACATTAAAGGATGTATTGATAATAACAGGACAGCCATATTTTTCGTCAAACTTACTGATCATCTGATGATACAACGGATTGTCTTCTTTGTTCACGGTTTGCAACCTGGCGGAGTAATCCACATGGGTAACAGCGGGTATGGTTGACCGGACAATGTTCAATTTGTCAAGTCCAAACAGTTTTTCCTGTTCATCGCTCATCCGGGTACACAACTCCTCTTTCACCTGGGCCACTAAAAGCATGTATGGGCTTTCACGGTCGATCTCGAAATAGTCGCCAATCCTCTCCTTTATAACAGTCGGGGCAAAAGGCCGGAAACTCTCACGAAACTTGATCTTCAGGTTCATTGTTTCCTGCATTTTGGGGGAACGGGCATCTCCAATAATGGAGCGGTTGCCCAAAGCCCGTGGGCCAAATTCCATCCGTCCCTGGAACCAACCGACCACATTTTCTTCGGCAATCAGATCGGCTACTTTCTCCGGAATGTCTTCATCCTTAACAAAGGTGTAGGGAATATTATTTTCTTCAAAATATTTCTTGTTGGTACCATTTTCGAAAATCGGGCCTAGATAAGATCCTTTCTGGAAATCCTTTTCACCATCGGCAACCCGGCTATTTCCAAGCACCTGGTACCACACAAACAAGGCAGCGCCCAAAGCTCCTCCGGCATCGCCAGCTGCCGGCTGGATCCAAATATTTTCGAATGGACCTTCGCGCAAAACAACACCGTTGCCCACACAATTTAGTGCCACGCCACCTGCAAGCACCAGGTTTTTCTGTCCTGTCACTTTATGGATATGCCGTGTCATGCGCAACATTACCTCTTCGGTGACTTCCTGCACCGAACGGGCAAAATCCATCTCACGGGGAGTTAACAGAGATTCCGGTTCACGGGCAGGCCCGCCAAACAACTTATCGAATTTCTTGTTGGTCATGGTAAGGCCGGCAGCATAATCGAAATATTTCATGTTCATTTTGAAAGAACCATCTTCCTTCAAATCCATCAATTCGGAGATGATCAAATCTTTGTATTTTGGCTCGCCATAAGGTGCCAGGCCCATTACTTTGTACTCTCCCGAATTGACTTTAAATCCGGTGTAATACGTAAAGGCTGAATAAAGCAAACCCAACGAATGAGGGAAGTGGATCTCTTTCAGGATATCGATTCTATTGTCCTTTCCAACCCCATAGCTGGTGGTGGTCCACTCCCCTACCCCATCTAAGGTAAGGAATGCAGCTTCCTGATAAGGGGATGCCAGAAACGCCGATGCTGCATGGGATTCGTGATGCTCCGGAAAAATTATCTTGCCTTCAAAATCAAGCTCTTTTTTGATGATTTCCTTGATCCAGAGTTTCTGCTTTATCCACAAGGGCATGGCCTTGATAAACGACCTGATCCCAACCGGGGCATAAGCCATGTAGGTCATCAGGATGCGCTCGAATTTAATAAACGGCTTGTCGTAAAAAGCCACATAATCCAGGTCTGATCCCTTTATGCCTGCATGTTCCAGGCAGTATTCAATCGACTTTGCCGGAAACGACATGTCCTGCTTTTTCCGGGTAAACCGTTCCTCTTGTGCTGCTGCTATTATCTCACCATCTTTCACCAAACAGGCAGCGCTGTCGTGATAAAATGCGGAAATTCCAAGTATGTACATAGTTTCCTATTTTCTATTATTGCGATTCATAAATATTCTTCTTATTCTCCTTGCAGACAAGCCATTACCAATCATTGTGATCAATGTTAGTTTGTACGCAAACATATATTTAAGTATTCTGATAAACAAACAAAGAACTGCTATTTTAACATTGCACAGATGTACGGGAAGGAAGGAAATTGGTTTCAGTCTGCTGCAAGCAAAATGGTTTGGGATTTTTAAATTGGGTTTGATGGGGTGAGTGGGTTGAATGGTTGAGTGTGTGAGAAGGTGAGAGGTTGAGCCTGGGTGGTAATTGCATATCTTTCAAAATAAACTCCCTCCATATCCAGATTCCCACGACTTTCCTCTCCGCCGGCCGGCGGAGAGGAATCTGTGTCATTTTACTTGATGGCTATTTTATACCCTAACAGGTATAGTTTAAGCTTAAACTAATTTTTTATACCCGTAAGGGTGCTAAATCAAATAATATCTCTATCTTTATACCCGAAAAGGTATGATATTAGAATGGACAGACTTGAAATAAATCAATTTGTGAAACAAAAAAGAAAGGCGTTGGGATTGACCCAGGTTGAGCTTTCGTTGAAAGCCGGAGTAGGACTTCGATTCATAAGAGAACTTGAAAAAGGAAAGCCCTCTTTGCAGATGAACAAGGTGAATCAGGTATTAAAGTTATTTGGGTACGAATTAGGTGCAGTTCAATTAGACAGAGAAAAATTAATCGATGAAGCGGGCTAAAATCTATATGCACAATAGCTGGGCTGGAACACTTACCGAGGATTCAGAAGGTTTCCATTTCGTATACGAGAAAGATTATCTTAAAAGAGATGATGCTGAGCCAATAAGCCTTACACTTCCATTATCGGCAAATCCATACCGGAGCAATTTTCTATTTCCCTTTTTCGATGGGCTAATCCCAGAAGGATGGCTATTGGACATTGCTCAGAAAAACTGGAAGGTGGATTTTCGCGACAGGATGGGAATACTATTGGTGACCTGTCGCGATTGTATTGGAGCCGTGTCAGTTGAACCTATTGAAACACTCGAAGATGGAAATTAAACGTTGTTTATATTGCTATAAAGAACTTTCGGAGACCTCAGCAAACGATCCGGAAAACACGGTAGAATATCATTCAGCCTGTAGTAGAAAAATATTTGGTAAGCCAATACCGCCAAAGCTCGACTATACAGAGAGTGACATGTTGGAATTAGCCTTGCAAATTATCAAAAGTCAAAAAACAGTGCCGGGGGTCCAGGCAAAATTGTCGTTGAATCTTCAGAAACAGAAAGGGTCGCAAGTGCCAGATCGGTTCACAATTGTAGGCTTGTGGGGAGAGTACATATTAAAACCACCCAGGCCTGTTTACCCATCCATGCCCGAGATTGAGGATTTGACAATGCACCTTGCAGAGCAAACAAAAATAAAAACGGCAAGCCATTCTCTAATCCGTTTGACTTCGGGTCAACTTGCCTATATCACAAAAAGAATAGACCGCAAAAAAGAACATAAACTCCACATGGAAGATATGTGCCAACTTACCGAGCGACTATCCGAGCATAAGTACAAAGGTTCGTACGAACAAGTTGGAAAGGTCATATTAAAATACACCACCAATCCAGGCTTCGATATTATCAATTTCTACGAGCTGCTTTTGTTTTGTTTCTTAACAGGCAACAACGATATGCACTTGAAAAACTTTTCTTTGCTGAAAGACAAGGATCACAACTACTCCCTTTGCCCCGCTTACGACTTGTTGGCATCCGAACTGCTTGTGGAAGGGGATGATGAAGAACTTGCTTTAAATCTGAATGGAAGAAAAAAGAAAATCAAGCGGAGAGACTTCGTGGTAGCAATGAAAGCATCCGGAATAGACGAAAAAGCAATTTCGAATGTTTTTAAAAAATTTGAGAAGGCAATACCCGGGTGGACCGAAATCATAGATCACAGTTTTTTGCCCGATGCAATGAAGCTGAGATATTTAGACATGATTGATCGAAAAATAGCCCAGGTAGAAATTGCTCGTTAACATTTATCGAACCGTATCGGCAAGGTAAAACTCACCTTCACCAATTGCCCCGATTGACGTCCTGGCTTCCAATCGGGCAGGGCTTCGATTAGCTCCAGGGCTATTTGGTCAAGTTTTGGATTGCGGCCATTTACAACTTTCGATTGGGCCACCTTCCCTGTTTCGTTCACCACAAATTCCACATAAACAACCCCGCAAGAGCGGACCTCTTTTGTTTCTTCAGCTGCCCGGATATTCTTCTGGATGTAACTGTTTAGAGCAACTATCCCCCCAGGGAATTCTGGCATTTCGTCGGTGAAGGTAAACACCTCGCTCAAAAACTCAGTCTCTTGCTTTTCTGTATTGGAGGGCATCAAGCGTTTTGGATTTTCCAGTGCTTCGTTTTTTGCAAGGCCTGGTTCAGGGTTGCTTTGTATTTTATTGGTGTCGGGGGCAGGGGGAGAGGCTGTGGGATGGGTTTCATTTAGGTTGATCATTTCGGCATAGTTATTTGTGCCGGTATTTTCAGCTTTCGGAAGAAGGAAATAAATACCTAACAGAATGGCCACGGAGGCTGCCAGGGAAATGATTAGGTATCTTCTTTTTGGCTTGGGTGGGATTATTCTGGGCGCATCAAATCTCGAAGCAATATCCACCTTTATTGTATTTACCATATATTCGGCATCGATTGCCTGGACAATACCGTCAAAAGCTTCGGAACAAAACCTACATTCTTTCAGATGTTTTAAAGTTTGCCTGAATTCTTCGCCCCGTAATTTATGTTTCGAGTACGCAGTCATTGCCTCCAAAGCAAGACATCCCCGTTTGTTAAAAAGTACAATTTTATCCATCGTTAATCCTCCTCAAACAATTCTTTAAACACACTATTTTCTGCCAGAATGATCCGTAAATTCCGTTTCCCATTTTGCACATAGCTTTTTACTTTACCCAATTCAAAGCCGGTCATTTCAACCACCTCTCTGTACGATTTCTCCTGTAAATAAACCAGTTCGATACATTGTCGCTGCGGCCCTTTCAGTTGGGCCACTGCCAGATGTAAGGCATCGTTTTTCCTTTTTTCCACCTGGTCGATAGTATGGGCCATGGCCTCTTCAATTTCCATATCTGGAATTGATTTTTCTGACTTTCCTGCATCTACATACTTTTGATCGAGCTTCTCGCGCCTTTTCTGTTTTAGGCAGTGGTTTTTGCTTACCATGTACAGCCAGCTTTTGAAATTCCGTACTTCATGGCTTTTCAGATCACGGAGAATATTCTCGAAAATCTGCATCACGGCATCTTTGCTGTCATCTTCGTCGTGGAGATATTTCATGCACAAACCAAACACCAGGTGAACGTAAGGGTCGAACAATTCTCCTACAAAGGCCGGATCGCCCGCTTCTCGATAACGGGCAATCAATAGTTCTTCAGAGGGAAGTTCCTGCCCAGATGACTTGTTCTGCCGGTTTTTGATGAATCGTAGCAATATCTTATTTTTGAATCCTTCCTGCCAAATTTCTATTTTTTTACCCTACGTAGCTTCAGCGTAGTTAGGCAAATTTCTAATATAGGGTCTCCAATCTCAATTTTCCACAAAAATATTCTTTTCTTCTCATTTATGGAATCCACCTCCTGCATGTCCCTCAATACCGAAACATCAGTATTCATTTAAAAACGTAAAGTTATGGAAACTAAAAAAGCAAATCATGCAAACCTCGAAAAAAGACGGCCTTTTTTTATCCAGATGGGTTTTGTCATCACCCTTGCCCTTGTGCTGATGGCCTTTGAATGGGCTGTTGAAAAAAGTGCTGCAAAATCTTTTGGTGGCCTGACCCTGTCTCTAATGGAAGAGGATATGATCAATACCTTCCGGAAAGAGCCGGAAAAAGTACTGGAAAGACCAAAACCAAAACCCATTCAGTTTTTTGACATCATCGATGACAAGGATGATTTGGTTGACGACAAATTGGATTTCTCATCAGAGACCGATCAGGATGAAAAGATTGTGATCAATGTGCAATTAGACAAGGAAGTGGGCGATGAGGAAATTATTTTTGAAGTGGTAGAAGATATGCCTGTTTTCCGCCCGGCAATCAACAAAAACAAACTGGAAGGCGATATGGATTTGAGGCGGTACGTGATGAAACAAGCCATCTATCCTGAAATGGCCAGGGAAACTGGCATTGAAGGAAAGGTTTGGGTAGAATTCATTGTAGATGAAAAAGGTAAGGTCACCAATGTTAAACTGGTGCGCGAAAACGATCCATTGCTCGACAACGAAGCCCTTAGAGTGGTCAGGGCATTGCCAGATTTCAGCCCCGGAAAGCAACGAGAAAAACCAGTGAAAGTAAGGTATCATGTTCCTATTAATTTTAAGCTTGGATAATTCTTTCAGTTCTTCTTGAATGATGTTATCTTTTCTAAATATTCCTTTGCTTTTTCATGCTTTGGATTAATCCGTAGCGTATTGTTCCATTGGATGATGGCCCTGTTCAGGTCGTTCATTTTCAAATACACAAGTCCCAGTAAAAAATAGGCGTTTTCATTTTCGGGGTTTATTTCAATGGCCTTGCTGTATTCTATTAGGGCTTGATCTAAGAATCCTTTTGCAAAATATGAAATCCCTAGATTTACGTATGCTTCGTAGTTATCGGGGTCGATTTTAAGGACCTTTTCAAATTCGCCCATGGCCTTATCCAACATTCCCATTTTTTGCAAGGCAAACCCTTTGCTGATGTACGAATCGAGATATTTGGGGTTGATCCTGAGGGTTTCATTAAAAGATGAAATGGATTCGTTGAATAATCCAGCATCTAAATAGGCATTCCCCAAGTTATGATGCGCAAAATCAACATCTGGGTATTTGCTTGTTACATCGCTCCACAAGGATATGCCATCTTTCCATACCAAACATCTTTGCCTGGTTTGGGCAACCAACAGGCATGTTATGGCAAGCATCGGAACAATCGCAATAAGTCGTATTGCTTTTATGTGAATGGAGTTCATGTTCCATAAACGGTAAAGGAATACCCCTACGATAAAAAAGATCCCGATGGAAGGAATATACGGGTATCGATCTGCTGTAATGGCATTCCCGGCAGGGATAAGTTGCAATACAGGAAAAATGGTGATTACGAAAAACAAGCCCCCAAAAAGAATTCCTGTCGTGTGTTTCTTCACAAAATAAAGACCCACGACCAGAGCAATAACAATTACCGGCGACAGAAAAAATATCTTTGGAATCGTACTCCCCAGATCAGCCGGGTAGGGGTAAAACGCCGACAGATTTATGGGCAGAAAGATTTTTTGCAGATAAAAAACGATCCCGTAGTTTGCAACCAAGAAATTACGCAACAACGAAAATGAGGGGTATTGGTTTTCCAAACCGGATGAATTGCCATAGGTGATTTTGAGGGTTATCAGGGCAAAAACAACACTCAGCAACAGGTAGGGAATCTTTTCCTGTACCCACTTCTTGTTAAATCCTTTTATTGGGTAATCGATAAGCAGCAATACAAATGGAAGTGTAACTGCCATTGACTTGGTAAGGAGCGAACATAAAAAAAGGCCAATAGAGCCATAGTAAAAAACCCGCCTGTCCTGTTTTTTGTAGTACATGTATGCGATCAACGAGAATAAAAAGAAGAAGGCATACAGCACATCCTTCCTTTCGGATATCCAGGCCACCGATTCAATATGAAGGGGATGGATGCCAAATAACAACGCCGTAATAAAAGCAACGCCAGGCTTGGGCCATAGCAAATAGATGAACCAAAACACCAGGCAACAATTCAATAAATGAAGCAATAGGTTTACGGTATGATAGGCAAACGGGTCAAGGCCAAAAAATTTGTACTCCAAGCTGTACGACACCATTACCAAGGGAACATAGTGGTTCACAAAATCCTGCGTGAACCAGGCTTTGACATTCTCCCAGGATAATTCTTTGATATGCTGATTTTCCAACACATTGAGATCGTCGTCCCAGTTTGTAAAATTGTTTTGCAGCGATGGGTAAAAAGCGATCGAAACAATTATCAGCACGAGTAAAAGCGAAACTGTAACCTGCTTATTTTTTATCCATGAAACCAAATTCCCAAAACTTTTGTAGGCAGGGCTGTTTTTCCAATGACTTTCAGATTTCGCTGCGCCTTCATTTTTTGAAAAAGGGAAAACCGTTTCTACCATAACATACCTAAATATTTGCACCAAAATTAGCAATTGTTTTATTCGATGAAACCAATTGAGTAATCTAGCCTGGTGGTCAAATACAATTGGGGATACAACAAATGCAATTGGGAATAGAGAATAAATATTTTCAGTTTACATCTTGTATCCAATACTATCCATCTTTCGCTCAAACACCTTAATATTCTCAACTTCCTTAAAATGATTACTAAAAAGCTCCTGGTTGGCGGGGTTGATGTGCATAAGAATCATTTCTTTAGGGTCAATGTATTTGTTGAGGATAGCTATGCTTTCTGCTCCTTTCGAGAAAAACAATCGTTCCAGGAAGGCAATGTCGATTTCTGCATCCTTTAATTTAAAGCTTGCATATTCCTTTTCGTTCAGGGGGTTGGTATCGCCACAATGGAAGAATTTTATTCCTTCAACATTGAATACAAAGCCCAGGTTTTCGATATCCCGGTGCCGGTTTATCTGGCCCCCATGTATCGTGTCTTCTTCCATGTAGTGGCTATGCTCTAAACGCAATATCCTGATGGAAATACCCGAAACGGCAGTGATTGAATCGCAATACAAATCGGGGGTTATGGCAATGATATTCTTTTTAAATTTGCCATAATTGGGGTTTTGGGCAAGTACAAATTCCACTTGTTTTGGGCAGATTACTTTCGCCCCTGGATTGTTTATCAGAAACTGAACCACAACCCCCTCATTGAAATGATCCTGGTGCTTATGGGAGATAGTGATCAAATCAATATCGTTGAATGGGGGCAACGCTTTTTTCATCAAATCCACAATACTGTCCGATGGAGAGTCGCACCAGTTGCCGTCAATATTGTCGAACAAAGCATCGGTGATGATCTTTTGGCTCCCTGTTTCAATCAAAAAACCTTCGTTGGCGATGTAGGTGATTTTACACTCGGTTTGCGAATGAAGGAGGAAAGACACAAAGAATATACAAAGAAATAGTGGGATCAATCTTTTCATAGCTCTTATTTTTTTTCTTCCACTTTTAAGGTGTCGGGATGCTCTCCATTCCAAAACTTTTCCTCATTTATTGCAGCTATTCTTCTTTCCACAAAATCGAAATAAGAAACATCAATCCCCAGCCCCTGAATTTGCCTGACGGGTTTACTCTCAGGTCGCATGGCTAAAAACTTCTCATAATACCGTAAGGCTTGTTCCTCATCTTTCAACATGTGGTCGTAATGGCTGGCAATTTGAAACACCAGCATAGTGTCGCCGGGAGTGTATTCGTTGGCTTTCAAATAGGCATCAAGGGCTTCTTTATGGTTGAAATTGCTTGTATACGCCGAAGCTAAATCCTGGTAGATAGCTGCGAAGTAGTCGGGTGATGGGGTAACTAGGTCGATGCAATGATTCAGGTATTCGATGGCTTCGGGCCGATAGTACGATTTATCGCAGGCGACACCCAGAGCATGGCACAAATCAACATTTAACGAGTCGGTTGCAAAAGCCTTTTTAAGGTAAATCCTTGCAAGGTCGTACCTGTCATTTTTGAAATGGGAGTAGCCCAGGAATTTGAATACATACTCGGAACTATCGCCCAAAATCAGGCAATGATCGAACAATTCGGCAGCTTCGCGGTATTCTTTTAATAGAAAATGAACAGACCCGCTTAGCAGGAACATTTTACTCGACGTAGAATCCTGTTCGATCCAAGGATCAATAATTTCGCTGGCTTTGGCCAGGCTGTCCTGGTTTTTATAAATTGTGCCAAGTCGATAAGTTGAATAATTGTCGAATGGGATAAACTGCAAGGCCCGTTTATAAAAAGTCTCGGCTGAGTCAGCCTTTTCAAGCTTTTCGCAGCACCGGGCAATTTGCTTTGCCAGGTAATAGCTCGAATCGTTTTGCCAGGCTTGCAAATATTGATTCTTCGCCTTTTCGAAGGAATCATCCAGAAAATAGCTGTTGGCCAGTTGCTGCAACAGATAGTTGTTTTCGGGGTTGACAATCAGTGCGAGAGTATACAATTCCTGCGATTTTTTATACGCGCCGATCGACTTGTAACAATCGGCCAGCTCAACGAGGTTGTTCGTATTTGTTGAGTCAATTTTTAATAGTTCGTCGAAACCAGCAATGGCTTCGGTGTATTTGTTTACCTTTTTATAAGCCGATGCTTTCAGAAAAAGCAGGTCTGAGGGAAGGCTGTCATGCTCCCATTTTTCAATTTCCAGGATGGCTTTTTCGTATTCAAAGTGTTGAATGTAATAGTTTACCGAATCGATTTGCTGGGCGTATCCCGATACCGTGAGGATAAGCAATAGTTGTAGAATTAGTGTCTTTCTCATTAGCTTGAATTATATTGGTTTTCTCTATAACTAATATTTTAGTTCAAAAGTATAAGGAATTTGTTAGATGACGAAATTTATTATTTTTTTTGATGAAATGGATTTGAATAAAATATGAGCTGCGAAAGAGAAATTCGACTGTTGGCATTATTCAAATTATTGTAATACATTTGACTATATGAAACTGACAAAGTATTTGTTCAAAAATGGAATTTGAGTGGAATGAAAATATTGATTGTAGCGACATACCAGAAATATCAAAAGCCGACATAGATGCTGGTAAAATTCAGTGGATAAAACTTGATGAATTTCCAATTGACAATGAGGTTAGAACCTGGATTACGAATCAAAATATAAAGCTCAATGAATTGCTGCCTTATTTGCTGAAAAGCTTTTATCAAACAATAAAATTTACACAAAAGAATACTGCATTATAGATTGATTTATTACGATTTAATGTTTTAACAATTTGACTTGTTGTTTGAGCCAATAATAATGTTTTGTATTTTACTTCTCAAAATTAAAAATGACCGGAGAATAGACAACCCGGTCATTATTTAAATCTGTTCATTTCTCTTAATCCAACTCTGCCTCTGAAATCATTAGCGGATATTTCACTTTAATCATCTTTACATTCACATCGGGCAATTCCACATATTTCATCCCAAATTGTTCCTGGGCATATTCTTCCCTAAAATCAAATATTACCTTCTGGATTGTCTCGTTGGAGGCAATGTATTTACCATAAGAGAGATCAGGCTCGTAGTTGAGGGCAAAGATTACCTTGTCGTATTTCCCAAAAATTTCCCGGAGGTCATTTTCGGAGATATCCCGCCCATCATTTTCAAAAACATAAGTGCCACTTTCCATGATTTCCTCTTTTGATTTGATGAAATTATCATCGCCTCTGAAAGGAAGTTTTCTGGCAAGGGCCACAGCATGATATAGCACTTTTGGACAATTGTCGGCTGGCACACCTCCGTAACCCACTTTCAACAAATCCAACTCCCGCAAATCCTTTCGTACCTCCAGAAGGTATTTCATCGGGAGGTCATTATCTGCATAAATAAGTACTGTGATGAAGGGCAAATCAAACGCCGACGTAGCGTTGATAAGGTTTTTAAGTTTCGGTCGAAGTTCGGGGAAATCCATTTTTTCATTGTTCAGGAAAAGAGCCGGGTCTTTTTTTCCATCCAACACCAGTGTCCAAATCACCGAGCTTTTTTCAAGAATCCTGTACTGGGTTAATTCTACCGGGTCGATACTGTAATTGTTCTCCTTTTGGAACAGATCAAAGCTGTTGGTGCTTTTCGATTTTACATAGTTGCTGGCCTTCGATTCAGCCCACCAAATACTTAACAGGTCTCCTTTTTCTTCGAACCTTACTTTGATCCCATTTTCAATTTCCAACACCAGGTAATTTGCTTCCAGCTTATAGTTGTAGAAAGCAATGGGCTTATCAGGCTCAATAATGTGAAGGGTATTGCAATCAAACCCTATCAAATTACTTATGCCATCAGAGTTTTGTAACTTCCAAATCCCTTCCAAACAAGGTGGAGATTCGGTGGAATTCATTAAATTTACTCCGTTTTTGTTTACCGTGAGGTTTGCAAATAACAAAAACAACAGGGCCGCTAAAGGAATTGCCGCAAGCACCTTTAGTCTGGCCCCCTTTCGGGACTTCGATTTTGACATCATTTTAATTCTCCTTTTAATTGGTTTAAAATTAAGTGAGTTGGCCAACTCGAAAAATGTAGTACTAATAAGTTGTTTCAGAATTACTTCTTTATACAATTGGTGATTACTGTCTTTTCGGATAAGTGCACCCTGATCGGCAAGAAATTCGTGGTTTTCTTTTATGGCACTCCGGTGGAGCCAGAAAAAAGGTTGAAACCAGCCGAATATCAATACCAATTCCATGAGGATATTTTCGTGGCTATGAAACTGCCGGATATGTACTGCCTCGTGACTGAGGACCGGCTTGAATTCCGGCGAATTCACAAAGTTCTGATGAACGACTAAATACTTTCCAAACGCAAAAGGTGAAACTGGCTCAGGGCTTAATGCCAATTTAAAATCTGCCATTCGTTTAATCTTGCATTTCGAAATAAAACGGAGGAGTGAAAACATCATCAAAAGAAACCGGATCAGAAAAAAACAAACACCCGCAAAATAAATCAGCGATACATAATATCTTAAACTTCGCTCAGGTGTAGAGGTTTTAAAACCCGGCTGATTTCTTACATCCTCGAACGATTGGTCGCTCGAATAAATATAAATGCCCAGGCTTTCTGGCGATATTTCCTCAAACTCCTGCCAGAGCTGCTCGTACTGTTTCCGGTATTCAATAATGTTTTCGATTTGAAGGGTAAATTTCGAAGCCCTGCTTATGTCGATAGAAATGGGCATGAGGGGAATAAGAAGACTGAAAACGAGACTGCCAAACAGATAATATCGGTTGAAGCGAAAAAAGGTTTCCCTTCGCAAAAAGATGGAATAGATAAGGAAAAGTACTGTGATACTAAACCCCGCTTTGAACATATATGGAAGAATTGCATTCATCTATTGTCCCTCTTTTTGATCTTGTATGTCTTTCAGCATATCCATTATTTCGCTTACATCGTCGGTGTCGACCTTATCGCTTTGCGAAAAGAAGTGTACCAATTTTTTGAAAGAGCCTTCGAAATAATTATTCACAAAACGGCCTAAAAACTCCTGGCTGTATTCTTCTTTGCTGATCAATGGGTAATATTGATGGGTGTTTCCGTAGCTGTTATAGCCAACAATATTTTTCTTCACCAATACCCGGACTATTGTCGACACCGAATTATAAGGAGGTTTCGGGTCGGGGAATTGCTCCAAAATATCTTTCACAAAGCCCCTTTCAATATCCCAAAGAATCTGCATTATTCTTTCTTCAGCTTTTGTTAGCGTTTCCATATTATTAAACTTTCGACAAACATGCAACTAATTTTTTAGTTATGCAACTTAACTTTAAGTTAAAAAACGTAATTTTAAGTTGAATGTTGTAAAAAGCCATAGAAAGGACATATAAAAAGAACTACTCCGCCGCAAGCGGAAGGGGTATTGATATATGAACCCTTCTCTATTCGATGCAAGCATCGGAGCATTAAACTCATTTATCCCGATTACTATTTGAAAAAATGAAAAGACAAGGAAAAGCAAAAAGAAAGGGCACGACCTCGAAGCCGTGCCCTTTCTAAACCAGATATTAAGCAATCTATCTTTTACCCCTACCCTGCCGTGGGTTCTTTGTATTTTTTTCATGTTCCTTCACAAAATCGTCGAACTGCTTTTGCTGATCTTTGGTAAGCACTGCTTTCACGTCTTTCTCAAAATCTTTGCGAAGCTTTTCCATGGCTTGGTGATTTGCCTCTCGGGCTTCTCTGTCCTTTTCCTGCTTTTCCTTTACTTCCTTGAAATGGGCAATGTACAACTTCGAAATGGTTTCGGATTGCTCGCTGGTCAAGGCCAGTTTTTCGGCCAGGTCGTTCACGATTTTGTCGATCTGCTTTTCGTTTGGCACGGGGGGTGGCCCTTGTGGCCTTTGCTGCTGTGTCCAGGCAATACCGGGAAAAAAAGTGATCAATAGGATAAAAAGGAGAGCAGTGTTGTTTCTGAATTTCTGTTTCATAATTTTCTTTTTAAATTATTACTTAACAAATATAAGGCAAGTAAGCTCGAAATGAGAAACTACTCAATAAACACTGGGATGTTATCTACCGAAGGCAAGGATTGGTCAACGAGTGGGGAATGGATTACACTACGGCAATATGTGGCAGCTAAACCTGACAGCGTTCAAAGGATCCCGAAATGATCGGGACTGGATCTGTCAGCGTTTACATCCCGGCCGGTCAAATTCCAATATCGCTGTCATATCCTTCGGACGATGACAGGTCTGCTGGGGACAAGTGCGAATTACAAACCGTTCCTACAATTGGATTTTACTAATGAAAATCCAGATTTTGAATAAGTACAGTCATAGCTGTCCGAAAGATTAATATAGGAATAAAGCCCGAAAATTCCAATTTTTGAAGCGCAAACTTTTAAAAAAAATTATGGGCTTTATTCCACTGCATAAAAGTATAAAAAATTCGACTTTCCCCTTGTTGAAA